>JAPKFB010000002.1 GCA_028821775.1 Roseibacillus sp. | reverse complement strand
GGGTTAGGACAAGGAAATCGGCTTTCGCTTTGCACTGCAGATCAAGCAGCGAAATGGTGCTGTGGGTTTGAAAAATAAAGGAGTAGAGGACGCGAGTCTCTTAGGATTTCTCGTCCTCCTCATCGTCGCCGTAGACACTTCCGTAGGAGCCATACTGGTACTTGCCGTAGCTGTATTTCCCGTAGCTGTAGCGGTAATAGCCGTAGCTGTAATTCTTGCCCATGAAGGAGCGGCGTTCGCGGAATCCGTTGAAGATGATGCCCTCGGGAGTGACCCCGGCACTGTCGAGGACCTGAAGGACGCGCTTGACCGCACCGCGGGGAGTGGACTCGGCCCGGACCACCAGGGCCAGGTTGTCCACGAGGGGAGCGATGATGCGGGAATCGGGAACCGCGAGCAGAGGGGCGGTATCGATCACGATATGGTCGAAGTGCTCGCGGAACGTCTTGAGCAGGGCTTCGAGCCGAGTGGCTTCGAGGAGCTCCCCGGGGTTGGGGGCCTTGGCCCCGGACAATATGACGGTGAGGTTTTCCTGACCGAAGTTGCTGTGCATAACGTCTTCGAGCCCGGCATTATCGGCGAGGAGATCGACCATTCCCGGTTTGGCGGACTTGGAGACCCCGAACATCTTGTGGGTGGAAGGCTTGCGGAGATCGAAATCGACCAGGAGAGTGCGCTGTCCCTGTTGGGCGAGAGCGACCGCGAGGTTGGCCGCCACGAGGGTCTTCCCCTCGCTGGGGAGAGCAGAAGTGATCATGGTGATCTTGCGCTGGGAAGCGGGCCCGAGGAGGGAAATGGAGGTGCGCAGGACACGGAACATTTCGGCATAATGAGACTTGGCCCCATCATTGCGGAAGACCATGGAGGGAGCCCAGTCTTCGCGCCCGGGGGCACAAAGGGTCAAGGTCCCCTCCTCCCCTTCTTTTGCCCCGTCTTCCCGCATCGTTTCCTCGTCGAGGTCGACCACGGAGGCGAGGACAGGGATCTTCAGTTGGGATTCCGCATCGGCCACGGTGTGAAACTTGTTGTCGAGGGCTTGGAAGAGGTAGGCGAGGCCGAGGCCCGCGAAGAGACCTAAGGCCGCGGCCGTGAGGATCATGCGGGTCTTGCGAGGATAGGTCGGGAGGGCCGGTTTGCGGGCCACTTCGTGCATGGTCACTTCGGATCCCCGCTGCTTCTCGTCGACCTTCTTGGCCCCCTCATTGAGCGCCAAGGTGTTCAACCCGGTGGTCTTGGTGACTATCTGGCCCTCGAGGACCACTCGGCGGGCGATGAGGAGCTCCCGGACCTGCAGAAGGTTCTGCTCGTCCTCCAAGTCGGTGGTGAGGACCCGATGGTTGTTCCAATACTCCTCATCAAAGGAATTCTGGACCGCCCGTCCGAGAAAATTGCGCAAGCTCTCCTTGGCATTATTCAGGCGGATCATCGCTTCGATCATGCGAGGATGTTTGTGGCGGTATTTCAATTTGAGGAGGGCGAGCTCGTTCTCCACCTTCGCGAGGGACCCTTCCGCACTGAGAGTCGTGGTATAGCTGGCGAACAAGCCCTGGAACTTTTGCAGGTCTCCCTCGAGGCGCTCCCGCTCGGTGTCGAGGAGGGCGATAGTGCCGCCCTTGCTCTTCGAGCGGGCTTCTTCGCGCTCACTCTGGTAGTGATAGACCACCTCATTGGCGATGACCTGGGCGATCTCGGCCCTGGGATGGGCCACCGTGACGTGGAGGATGCGCGATTTGGGCTGCGCCTTCACAGTGAGCCATTCCTGGATCAGGCTCGCCAATTGGGGAACGGGAGGGGCGAGGTCAGCGACAGCCGCGCCCTCTTCCCCTGAACCCGATCCCGAGCCTGAAAAGAAGGGAATCCGCTTGGGTTTGGGGGGCACCAAGTGTTTGAGGGCACGCACCTTGGGAGCGGCCGCGACCGCTTCGCAGATCGGATAGGTCAACATCCCGGTGCGGACCGTTTCGAGGACGGCCTGGCTGTTGCCAAGATCAAAATCGGTGACTTCCCTTTGGCCGGTGAGACTGAGACTGTTGTCCTTCACGAGCACTTTGGCGGTGGCCTCATAGCGGGGCACCGCGCGCCAGACCTGATAGAGGCCGATGCTGCAGCCGAGGAGGAGGCCGAGGGCGATCCAGTGCCAGCGCCCGAGGAGGCGCGCAAGGAGGTCCGCAAGGTGAAGCATGCCCTCCCCGCGTTCCTGCCCGGGAGGGGGCTCTGCGTCGAATTGTTCTTCGCTAAACCGGAGCGGTTTGACGAGTTCGGTTTGTTGTCGAGACACGGTGCAGTGAGGGTTGCGAGGGAGGAGCTTAGAAGGAGCGTTCGGGGACCATAATGGTGTCACCGGGAAGGAGTTGGAAGAGGGGCTCCTCGCCATTGGCCATGTCCGTGAGGTTGAGCTTCCAAGTCTGGGCTCGACCTCCCTGGCGGCGGGTGACGGTCACTTTTTTCTTATTCGCGAGCGGAGCGTAGCCGCCGGCGTTGGCAATCGCGGTAAGGATGTCTAGCTTTCCATTGAGGGTAAAGGGGACCGCGCCGACCGTCTTGACCTGCCCCATGAGGATGACGACCTTGCCCACGAAACGGCTCTTGGGAATGGTAATGACGTCACCCGGCTTGAGGAGTTGGTTGCGGGCCGCCAGTTGCAGGCCCCAGATTTTTCCGTCGCGCTTGACGCTGATGCGCGCGGGATCGGCGTTGGGGGTCAACCCGCCCGCGATCCCCACCACGGTGGCGAGGGCGAGCTTGCCATTGGCGGGAAAGCTCACCGCCCCCGCCTTGACGATTTCTCCCACCACGGTGACTGATTTGCCCGCGAAGGGATTGAGAGGCACAACGACCCGATCGCCTTCTTGGAGAAAAACCTGGGCTGCTCCCTTGGCCCGCAACTGGTCCAGATTGTAGTGCAGGACCTGACCGCCGCGCTTGAGTTCGATTCGCATTCCATCGGCATTGGAGGTCACATCGCCCACCCCCGTGATGGCGCCGACCAAATCGAGTTGCCCATTGGGCGGGATGTCCACCAACCCGGGGTTAGCAACCGCCCCAGTGACCGAAATCTGCTCGATCGCGGCCACGGTCAAATTGATGCTGACCCGCGGGTCCACCAAGTAGTCGGCATCGTAAGCGGCCGCAACGAGGGACTCTGCTTCGCGCAAGGTCTTTCCTCCGAGCTTGATGGTGCCGATGAGCTGAAAGGAGGCTTCCCCGGAGGCGGTGAGCTGGACCGAAGTGAGGAGATCCGTATGCTCAAAGATCGTCATGCTGATCTGATCATTGGGCTTGAGGCGATAGTCGCCCTGCTCTGGGGCCTGTGCTGGGGCCAAGGCGGCGAGACCGAGGAGGGACAGAACTATTCCGAGGAGGCGCGAGAACGATGATATCCTTTTCATGGCGGATGCAGTGAATGGACTTAACTTAAAAGGTGTATCTCGCCCCGGAGGAGAGCAGGAGGCGGGACCAGCCTTGGAGGCCGGAATTTTGGGAGAAGCGGAGGGACGTATCAAGACTGACATCATCCCCAAAGAGTTGCAGGCGGTGTCGCAGGAAGAATCCGTAATTGCTCTCCTCGCCCCGGCGAGCAGAAACCGGGCCCACCGCGTTGTAGGAGGAGAGATTGGTCTCGGCCCCGGCGGTGAGGGACCCGTTGCTCAATCTCCTGGTCACGCGGGCTCCGAAGCCCAGGTCATCGATGCTGTAGTTCTGGTCCGAGGGGGAGGGAAGGGTCTGGTAGTTGAGGCTTACCTGGAATGACCAAAGGGCGTCATAGGCATAATTGGCGGCAAGATTGCCAGTGAGTTGGACCTCACTCCCAAAGCGCTCATAGTCTTCGAACTCGACCCCGCCCTGGGCGGAGAGATCAATCTTGCCGGGGAGGTCGTAGCCCAGGCTCAAGAGGAAGGCGAGGGCCTGACGATTGGAGGTGGTCGCGGACTCGGTCTCGGAGGACCGGATGGAGGGCCCGACCCGCAACAAGGGAGTAGCCTGCCAGTAGCCGGTCACTTGCAGGCTAAAGATATCGGAGGAGGATAAGCTGCCGGACTCATAGTCGGTCAGGTTGGCCTGCCAAGTAGCCACGAGGGAGGTTTTCTGGGAGAGTTCATAGCTCCCGTTCACCGAAACTCCTAAGGAAGTAGACTCCACGATTCCACCTACGTAGCGATCGGGTTGGGTGAAGCGCGCGTAGCTCACTCCGCTACCAAGATGGACCTTGGCCCCCTGGTAGCTGAGGGAGGCGCTGCCAAAATGATCGATGGTGTTGAGATCGGAGTGATCGAGGTAGGCGCGCGCAAAAGGAGCGTAACGAGCGGTAAAAATGTAGTGCGCGCCCCCCGGGGGAGCGGAATTGTAGAGGAGCCAGGGAGCAACCGCAACCGAGAAGTCGCTCTCTTCGTCGCCCTCCGTGATGAAAAGATTGGAATCGTAAATGCCGGTGGCACTCAGTCCATAGAGGAAGCCCTCGCCACCGTATGCCTCGGTGATCGCCCCGGGGAGGAGCTCGCGCTGGATGGTGTCACTCCCCGCTGAGCCCAGGATCTGAGCAAAAGCGACTTGAGGAAAGACGGACGCAGCGAGAAGGAGGGCCCATCCCGCCCTGCGAGAGGGGGGACTGTTCCAAACTGAGCCCGACGAAGGAGCCGAATGAAGGCGGATAATCATCATGCGGAACAATGCGACCTGAGTCTTCCCAAATCCCGGCTGGGGAATTCTATTCGTTATAGGGCCTACTGAAAGAACAAACTTATAAAGCTTACCTAAAGAACAGATTCCCTTGGGAAAAGATATCTTCTGCGCCCTTTTTTATCACTGAACTCGTTATTCACAAGACCGGTCTTCTTACCCTAATGCGAGGCCAAGTCTCAGCCCTTCAGAGCGAAATGCTTAAAAAATGTTTACTCAACGCGCAAATGTGCAGTTTTTTCCACGACAAGCTACTCGGCGAGTCCCTTCAACAGTGCGACTTCGATGGGGGAGAGTTTGCTCCAATTCACGTTGACCATTAGCGCCTCGGCCTCATTCTCGCGGTCGAGAGTGGCCAAGGCGGCGGCGTAGCTGGCCATTTCTCCTTCCGGCAGGTCGTCGAGCGCGATCTCCAGTTCGTCCAAGGTGGCCAGGGCGCCTCTGAAGATCGCCGGTTTTCAAGAGCGCGATGATCATCCGGATGGCGGGCGATTAGCCAATTCTGACCCTCGGGAAGATCTCCCGGGGAGCCCATTCTTCTTCTTGTCTCCCCACCGGACTGTCTCATTCTCTCCCTGCCCCCTCCCCTTTCATGAACTTCCGCGTCCTCGGCTCCATCGCCCTGCGCTATTTCTGGCTCTACACCCGTCACCCGGTGCGGATCGTGGAGTTGATCTTCTGGCCCTTCATGCAGCTCCTCGTGTGGGGCTTTCTCACCAAGTATCTCCAGTCACAAACCTCGGGCGATTTTCCGCACACCATCACCTACCTGATCGGCGCCATTATTCTCTGGGACGCCCTCTTTCGTGCGCAGCAAGGAGTCGCGATCTCCTTTCTCGAAGACGTCTGGACCCGCAACCTGCTCAACATCTTTGCGGCCCCAGTCCGCACCTCGGAATATGTCGGCGCCATGTTCCTGGTGGGCTTCTGCCGGGTTGCCTTCACCGGCGCAATCCTCTCGATCATCGCGATCGTGGCCTATCAGTTCAATCTCTTCCAACTTGAGCTCGCCCTCATCCCCTTCTATCTGAATCTCCTCTTCTTCGGATGGTCGATGGGTCTCATTTCAGTCAGCCTCATTCTCCGCTTCGGACACGGGGCCGAATCCCTGGCCTGGGCCATCCCCTTCATGGTGCAACCCTTCTCCGCGGTCTTCTACCCCGTCTCCGCCCTCCCCGATTGGCTCCAGTCCGTCTCTCAGATCTTCCCGTCCACCCACGTCTTTGAAGGGATGCGCGGTGTCATTGAAGGCGGGGGCTTCCCAACCCCTTCCATCCTCGCCGCGCTCGGACTCAATGTCCTCTTTCTCGCCGCCTCCATGTGGCTCCTGCACACCATGCTCACCGGAGCACGCAAAAAGGGCTTCCTTGTCAAGGTGACCTCAAGCTGAGGAGGGCGCGCAGCGGACGACGACACCCCGGGGCTTGGAGAAGAATTGAACCGACCCTGGAAGAGCTCGCCGCGGTTTTGTGAAACTCGACGCCTCCCCGTTCTGCGATCGTGGAGGGGTCGGGAGCTTGCCGCACTCACATCCCGGAGTGTCGCTATGCTCAACTCCGCACTCCTAGCTGCGGCCTCTCTTAATCTTGCGCCCCTCCCCCACTCACCGCGCCTCTCTTCCAAGTCCGCACTCCACCTCCAATGATTCCCAGTCCTCCCACCACGAAGATAAGGGGAAACCAGAGCGAGTAGCCTGGGCCCTTGGAGTCCCGCTTGATGACCGCGAAGGAGGGATCGGCAGGATCCACGTAACACGTGCTCTCCGCCCCGACGGGAAACTTGTCTGCCAGCGCCTGCGCTCTCCCTGCTCCCCCGCTCCAGGGACTGCCCCGCAAACTGTAGCGTTCCGAAGTGAGGGCTTGGCCGCCGAAGGCATATCCATAGAGGACCGTGAAACGGTACTCGGTCTTGACCTCCTGCCCGATCTTGCGCTTGGCGACCCGCGAAACGAGGATCGTGCACTCCGCCTCGGTCCACTCCCGCTGATCGGAGGCCCGATCAAAGCTTCGCCACATCAACCACGCAAACGCGCTCCCGGCGCCCAAAAAGAGCAGGCCGACAAAGATGAGATAGAGGCTCCCCGCGCGCACGCGGGCACGCTAGCGCCACCCGGGCGGGAAGCAAGGAGCGAGCCGAAGGACGGGAGGAGAACCGCCCACGTCCAAAGGAATGGGGGGTCCCTCCGCGGCCCGCAGCCCGTCCCCATCAACTTGAACCTTGAAACTTGCAGGCGGAAGCTCCTTCCTCCTTCCGTGGCCGCACTTGCAAACCAACTCAACGAAGACCTCAAGGACGCCATGCGCGCCAAGGACACCCTCGCGCTCAGCACTCTCCGAGCGGTCAAAAGCGCGCTCAAGAATGCCGCGATCGGACAGGGCGGTGCCGATACCGTCCTCGACGAGACTCAGACCGTCAGCATCATCCGCAAGCAAATCAAGCAACGCCAGGATTCGGTGGAGCAGTTCAGCAAGGGGGGACGAAGCGAACTTGCTGAGAAGGAATCCGCCGAGATCGCGATCCTCGAACGCTACCTGCCTGCCGCGCTCACCCCAGAGGAAGTGAGCGCCATGGTGCAAGCCGCAATCGCCGAGACCGGCGCCAGCAGCCGCGCCGAGATGGGCAAGGTCATGAAAATCGTGCAGGAACAATCCGCCGGCCGGGTCGATGGCAAGACCCTCTCGCAGGCGGTCATGCAGGCTCTCTCCTGAAGTCCACCCCGATGAGTGCTAGTGCTGCAGGCATCATTGTCGCCGCCGGTCGCGGCCGCCGGATGGGCTTCGACAAGCTCCTCGCTCCCCTCTGTGGCAAGCCCGTCCTGCAGTGGAGCCTTGACGCCTTCCTCGAGGCCCAGTCCATCGACCGCATCGTGGTGGTCACCGATGAAGAACGCTTTGCCGCCCTCGAACTCGGCACCAGCAAACCAGTGCTGCGCGCGGACGGAGATCGGGATCGCTTCCTCTCGGTCATTCGTGGTCTGGATGCAATTCCAAACCCTCCGACCCATGTCGCGGTGCACGATGGCGCCCGCCCGCTGATCCAGCCCGCGCAGATCGATCAGTGCCTCGAGGTGGCCCGCGCCGAAGGAGCCGCCGCGCTTGCCCGGCGAGTGACCGAGACCCTCAAGAAGGCCGACGACAATCAGTTTACCCGAAGCGCGGTGGAGCGGGATGAGCTCTGGATCATGGAGACCCCGCAGGCCTTCCGCTTCAAGATGCTGCGCCGCGCCTACTCCGTCGCCGAATCCCGACGCCTCGAAGTGACTGACGACGTCTCCGCCGCAGCCGCGATTGGAGTGCCCTCCAAGCTCATCGAGAACCCGCTTCCCAATCTCAAGATCACGGTCCCGCAGGACCTCGCGGTGGTGGAAGCCTTGATGAAATCCGGGCTGGGGCGGGCACTCGAAAAGGCGGAAGAGTAGGTCGCAGCGGCTTCGCGAAACTCGACGCGTTTTCGAGGGCTGCGTCGCTTCCGTCTTAGGATCTCTTCGTGACGGGCAGCCGACAGGAGCGGACCCTCTTCCCTGCTCAATCGTACTTCGGATTGGTGAGCGCTTCCGCAGCTCGTCCGGACTTGCGCACCCCTTTGTAGACCATGCTGAAACGGCCTCCGGTGTTTTGGGAGATTTCCAGGAGCAAGGCGGCCGGGGTCCCGGGCAACTCGAAGGCGATGGTATCGATCGGGGTCCCGTTCGGATTGAGCTGCTTGATGTTGAAAAGGACATCTTCCCCATCGCGGGGCTCCCCGTCGGAAAGGAGATACACGATGCTCGGATGGGGGGTCATGCTGAGGGCCATCTTGAGACCCGGATACCAGCTCGTTCCGCCATCCACCGGCATGCCATTGATCTGGGCAATCACCTGCTTCTTGATGCGGTCGGTCGCGGGATACCAATTCGTATGGGGAGTCGCCCCGAGGCCGTTCCATCCGTTGCCGACATAATCTGGACCGGGCGTCGCAATGTTCCATGCGCGGGAGGAAAAAAAGATCACACTGAAGGACATGCCCTTCCCGAGTCCTTCAATCGAAGTAGCGAGCTCTTTCTTGAGGGAGTTCACATAGCTACCACCCCCCTCTGCGGTCGAGCCCATCGATCCTGAAAAGTCGACCACGTAAGCGACGCGCTTTCCTTTGCGCTGACTGCCAAAGAAGGAGGCTCCTCCGCCACCAGTTCCGTCCCCTTCATTGTCGCCCCATCCTTCTCCAATCTCATCCGACATGCCGAAGGGACCTTCGGGCACCGGGTTGTCCGGAATCGGAACGGAGACCGGGGAGGGTGCGGAGGCCGCAATGACCTTGGCCCGCGAAGACTTTTGACCGGGAGGATTCGGGCGGGCCCGCTGATTCACTTCCGGACGATCGACCGGCTCGATTTCAGGAGGGGCGGCCTGGTAAGTCACCATCGCCGGGGAACTCGTCCGCCACGACACGATCGCAATCAGGGCCAGCACCGCCACCATCATGCCCACCACAATGAGCGAACTCACGAGCGATTGGACGGTGTCCCGCTTGCGTTGGCGCTCCAGCGCCAGCTGCATCGTCTCCGACTGGGTAACGCCGAGCTCCGCCTCGCCCTCTTGCGGCACGATTAGCTTAGCCATAGCCAAACTTTAAGCCGATCCGGCGGATTGGCCAGCGGAAAGGAACCGATCCTGCCCCCATAAAAGAACGGGAGGGCAGCCTCGCTACCCTCCCGTGAATATCATTGAAATATGCTCGGAGAAACGGAGCGAGGAGCCTTAGCCTCCCGTCTTGAAATGCACCGAGAAGCGGATCTCGCCCTCCTCCTTCCGGAGGTGGCTCTGGATGCCCTTGAGTTCGCCGAGGGCGCCCAGAATTTGCTTCCCCATCGGAAGCTGCTCCTTGAAACCCTCTGCAGCCGGCGACTCTTCGCCGAAGATCTCGTCCGCATTGTCCTCCACGAGCTGGAGCCACTCGTTGAGGTAGGCCATGAGGAGGGTGAAATCCATCTTAAAGTAGACTCCCGTCTGGGTGGGATCGACTTCCGCGCCCTCCAGTTTGGCGGAGAGGTCCTGCACGAAGGCCTTCGAGGTGGATGCGAAGAAGTTCTTCTTGTCGACCGAGACCGAGAGCACGAAGTCATCAGTCTGGAAGGGGAACGGGAAGAACCAGGTCTTCAGGTCGTTCTTCTCGCTGCTCATCGGCTTCTGCATCGGAATGTTCTCCCCGGTCATCTCGCTCACCACCTTGAGGATCCCCTGCATGGACTTGTTGATGCGCTTCCAGGAGGACTCGAGCTTGGTAGGATCGATGGCGGGAGCAAGGAGGCTGATGCGCGGCGCCTTGCCCTCGTCCGCCACCAGTTGGGGGAGTCCCGGCACAGTGGGCAGCTCACCCTTGAGATCCACGATCACGGCACCTTCGTCCCCGAGGCCGCCCATCAGGTCACCTCGCAGGGACATCCACAACTCGAGCAAGTGCGTCCGAATCTGCTCGTCGAACATGCCAAAGCCTTCCTTGAACTCGTCGAGGTCCCCACCTTCCGGCAGTTCCATGTTGGCGACGTGTTTGGCGCCGAGGTAGATCGTCTCGCCGATGCTGTCGATGTACTCCATCGCTTTCTCGGCCATCTTCCGGTTCTGCACCCAGTTCATGAAGAGGAAGATGTCGTCCGCCATGCCCGCGCTGGCATACTTGCGGGGGGTCTCGAGATCGAAGTCCGCCATGTTGGCTCCGCCGTAGGACTCCAGCTTGAGCCCTTCCTCGAGGAAGGCCACCATGCCCGCAGGCTGGTAGCTATACATGCCGAAGAGAGCCTTTTCCTGTTCCGCGATGAGACCGAGGAGCACCTCGATGTCGCGCGTATCCCCGAAGCCCTTGGCCTCCGAAAGGCCTTCCTTCAGGCCGGTCACGAGACTGCCCAGCAGGGTGGTGTGCTTGGCAACGCCATCCTGCAACTCCTTCGAGACGGTCATCACGCCGAGAAGCTTCTTGTCCGCGTAGGACTTCATGAAGCTCATCTCCGGGCGGGCGAGCACGGACTCAGCCGGGCTGGCGGCGATCTGCAGATCTTCCAAGTCGGAACCGGCGAATCCAACGAGGTAGTCCTCATGAATGCCCACTGCGATCACGACGTTCTTCGTTTCGAGAACCTTGATGAGGTTTTCCACCGTGGCGGCGTCCATGACCTCCGCCATGTTCTCCTTCACGTCACCGGTGATGAGAGCGGCGACCTTCTTCCCGACAATCTTGAGGCCGGTAAAGGTGGTCTCACCCCGGGTCACGTCCACCGCTTCCGCGAAGTCTTCCCCATCCGGTCCGATTTGCTCGAGCAATCCTGCGAGGCCCTGGGCCGCCATCTCTCCGAGTTGGGCCCGCATATCCTCGTCGCTCACTTTGAAGCCAATCGTGACCGGCGGCACCTCCGCTTTCTCGAGGGCTGCCACTCCGGCGCCCGGGTCGGCGAGCAAGCCCCCAATCAAGGGCATCATCATCTGCGGCGTTCCCACTCCTCCGGGTCCGTCGAGTTCCTTACCAGTGAGCTGGGCATCAGCCATCTTGACCAGGAACTTCATCCAGTGACGGGTGGTCGATTCGTTGAGGGCACTCAGGTTGGAAATCTGCTCCGGAGCATCGTCTCCGATGGACAGGAAAATCTCCTCCGAAACGAGAGAGAGGACCATGCCGACTTCCGGGTTCTCCTCGATCTCATCGAGATCAAATCCCCCCGCACCAGCGGCCTGTTCCTCGGTGAATTTCACGAGCTTCGACTTGCGAATCTCGTCCACGAAGCCCTTGCCATCAAAAATCCCGACATAGGCGTGGGTGCTCTTGGGCAGGTACTTGGCAAAGCCGGTGACCTTGGCCACCTCGCCCAACCCACCCGGGGCAGGCGCCGGATCGCCCCCGGCGACCTTGGCCTCCTCGCCCAACCCACCCGAAGCGGGCGCCGGATCGCCCCCGGCGTCCGGGGCCTTGGTTGCGATTTGCTTGTCACCACCGCCTTCCGCAGGAGCGTTGGCATCTTCTTGTTCCTGTCCACAGGACGTGAGGGCAAATCCCCCCAGAACTCCGAACAGCGCGAAAACCTTCAGGCGTTTCATATGCATTGGCTGATAATGTGCAGTAATGCTACTTTGAGCAATTACATTTAGGTCTAATTATTGTATCAATTCGTGTCCGTGTAAACGACGGACCCCGGGGGATGTTGAGCGTCCCACCGGGACCGAATTGTTCAGTGATTTGGGAAATTATCAGGAACCTTACTTCTTGGCCGCGGCATCGTAATCCCCCAGCTCCCGGACCCAGATGTTGCGGTACTGAATCGGATCGCCATGATCCTGCAGTTGGATCGAAGCCTTTGCGGGATGCTTGGCCGGGTAGGTCGCCAGGGTCTTGTGCTTGGTCGGCCCGAGCAGGGTCTTGCGGTGGTGCACCAGCACGCCGTTGTGAATCACGGTGATGACCGCGGGCTCGGACAACTTGGCGTCCACGTAGGTGGGGGCTTCGAAGATGATTTCAAAGCTCTGCCACTCCCCCTGCGGGGTGGAAGGATTCACGCGGGGGGGAGACTGCCCGTAGAGGGCCGCGGTCTGCCCATCAGGATAGGTTTCGTTGGTGTGGCTCTCACCGACTTGTACTTCGTAGAGCCCCATCAGGAAGACCCCGCTATTTCCCCCATGCTGGCCATGAATTTTGCGCCCGGCCGGGACCCGAAATTCCATATGCAACTGGCAGGTGCCAAACTTTTCCTTCGTGTTGATCGATCCCTTGGCGACCGTCATGACCCCATCCACAATGGGCCAGTTCCCACTCCAGGTCTCCGAGCTCTTCTCCCCAATGAGCACTTTCGCATCACCCGGGGCCTGCACCGAAACCGCCCCCCCACTCTTCACTTTGACGGGTTGGGGCCGGGTGCCGTCGTGCACCACAAAGGGCACTCCAGGCAATTGCGGCGTCTTGGGCTTCTCGCCAACTTCGATTCCGTAGACTAATCCTCCCATCGCGAACGACGCCAACAGGACGGTGAACTTGATTCCTTTCATGGTGCCGACGATGCAATGACACCCGCCTCGAGCGTGCAACTAGAAAGGAGTTTCAGAATTTACTGAAAATAGAGGAAAGCTATTGCACCTTGGCGGGGCTTGTGAAATATTTCACAAGCTCAACTACGACACCGACATGCCAAAGAACCTCGAGATCGAGCCCAGCGATGCACGGCATCTTCCCTTTGTCCTCGTTGCCCCCGAGTTGGAGAAGGTGGAAGCCTCCCTGCGCGATCAGGTCCGGCACTTCGATCCCGGGGTGGAACCCTACATGTCGTATATCTGCAACACCGCCGGGAAACGGATCCGTCCCGCCCTCGCCATCTTGGTGGGCGGCGCAACCGGCGGAGTCCATGCCGATCACCTCAAGCTGGGCACTATCCTCGAGCTGATCCACATGGCCACCCTGGTGCACGATGACATCATCGACGGCGCCACCACCCGCCGCAAGGTGCCCACCACCAATTCCAAGTGGGGCGAGGGCATGGCGGTCCTCCTCGGGGACGCCCTCTTTTCGCACGCCCTCATGCTTTCGACCGAGTTCGATGCCCCCGTGCTCTCACGCGCCATCGCGACCGCCTCGCGCGACGTCTGCCAAGGCGAGATCCTGCAAACGCAGCGTCGCTTCGACCTCACTCTCACGAAGGAAGAATACTTCCGCGTCATTGAGATGAAGACCGGCGCCCTCTTCGCCGCCGCGACCGACCTGAGCGCTTATCTCTCCCAGGTTCCAGATGACACCCGGGCGGCCATGAACGAGTTTGGCATGAAGCTCGGCACGGCCTATCAAATCTACGACGATTGCCTCGACCTGGTGGGCACCGAGGAACAATTCGGCAAGACCCTCCGCACCGACTTGGAAAAAGGGAAGTTGACCCTCCCGATGCTTTACCTGTTGGAAGACGCGGGAGAGATCCAGCGCCAGAATCTGCAGAAGCGCATCATCCAGCAGGAAGAGGTCGACCTCACGGTCCTGGTCGGAATTGCGGAATACGAAGGCGCCATCAAACGCGCCCTCAACTGCGCCGCCGAATTCCTCAAGGACGGCGAACGCTCTCTCCTGCCCCTCGAGCCCTCCCCCTACCGCGAGGGATTGCGCGGCATCCTCAAGTATCTCGAAGGACTCCTCAAATCGCTGCAAAGTTAGGAGACGACTGCATTCGCACTCAGGCAGTCCAAGCAAAAGTGAGGTCTCGCCGCGACCTCACAGGAATAGAAACGCGGCTCATCTTTCGACAGGCCGCGCTTGAAAATTCAGGTCGGGCGCTTGCTCAGCGTCCCGTGGTCACTTCTTGATCACTCTGATCTTCACATTGCGGAAGGCTACTTCCGCGCCGTGATCCTGAAGTCCGAGGTGTCCCTTCTTGGTCTCGGCAAAGCCTTCCCACTTCGCAAACTTGCTCGCGGCCACCTTCTTCTTCCAGTCGGCGCTCCCGATCTCGTATTCGTTGATCTTGACCCCATTGAACCAGTGCGTCCCCTTACCATTCACGAGGCGAATCTTGACGGTGTTCCATCCGTTGGGGTTGATCTTCTTATCTCCTTCGCACTCGATATCATAGAGCGCGTAGAGCCCCCCGGCATCGGTGCTTCCCTTCCCGGTCGAGCGCTCGATCTGCATCTCGGGGGCCACCTTGTAGATCGGACCTGCGACCGCCGGATTCACGCGAATGAGGATCCCGCTATTTCCCTTCGTCTTCCACTCCAAGCTGAGTTCAAAATTCTCATAGGCCTTGGTGGTGTAGATGTCGCCACCACCCTTGCTCAGGGTCAAGGACCCCTCCTTGATCGCCCACTTGCCCAACTTGAGAGGCTTCTTGGTTTTCCAGGAACTCCACCCCTTGGCGGACTTGCCGTCAAAGAGGAGCTTCCAGCCGTCTTTCTGCTCTGCGTCGGTGAGGGAGTTTTCTTCGCCGAAAGCCAAGGGGCTCAGGGCAACAGCAATTGCGAATGCGATGGTCTTTTTCATGATCTGAGTTGCGTCTAGCCTCTACGGAGCACCGCGACAAGCTCTGTCTCCCAAGTCGCACTCTCTGCCATGCAGGGACCGATCGGAGGGCGCTCCTCCCACCGGCGGACGCGTCACATCCCTCTTGGCCGAAGACAAGCACTCTCCCGCCTCCTTCCCCGTCGACCTCAGCTTCCGCAAAGCGGACATCATGCGCGAAGGCCGGCTACCTCGTGGTCACCATCGACTACCGCGGACGGGGACGTGAAGAAGCTCGTCACCGTCAAGGGCATCAAGCACAACGGGCATCTACCGCGAGAAGCGCCAGAAGGCCCAGACGCTGGCCCTCGACAGGTACAACGAGCACCTGAAATAGGAGCGGAGGACGTTCCCATTCGACGCCGCCACGGACCCCACTTCTTCCCTTCAAGGTCCCCTCGCGATCCCCCAATCAGAGGAATCTGGTCCTGCGCTCCAATTATATTAGCTTCCTAAACTATACCCGCTCGCCGTTTTCCTGCCTTCCCGGAGCACTGTGCACAAATCTGGACCTTCTTTTACGCCTCGAATGCTAGGAAGGATGGGATTTATCCCCAATTTTAAAACTCCGCCGTAGTTCGGTAGAAATTACGGTCCATCACGAAATAGAGTATCATTTTTGCTTTGCCCCTACCACATCTTGGGTAGCATCCAGCTTTCATCGGTCAGACAATGAGGTGTATCCAGTGCGGTTCTCACAAAGACAAGGTCGTAGATTCCCGAATGTCGAAAGACGGGACGTCGATCCGTCGCCGTCGGGAATGCCTCGATTGCAGCTACCGCTACACCACCTACGAGCAGATCGAGCGCACCGAGCTCCGAGTGGTGAAAAAGGACGGGAGCCGCGAGGCCATCAACCGCGAGAAGCTCTTTCGCGGACTGGTCAAGGCCTGCGAAAAGCGGCCTGTCTCCATGGAACGCCTCGACCGGGCGGTGGAGGAAATCCTGTCCGCGCTCCACAAGGACCACCTTTCCGAAGTCCCCTCCAACAGCATTGGCGCCAAGGTGATGGACAAGCTCCACGAAATCGATCCCGTCGCCTACGTGCGCTACGTCTCGGTCTACCGTCAATTCGACAACGTCGGGGAGTTCATCAGCGAAATTCAGTCTCTCGAGCTCAATGCTCTGCGCGATCCCATGCAGCGCCGTCTCTTCAAAGAATAGTCCAAGACCCATCATGATCTGTCTCGTCGGAAAACTCCCAGTCCTCAAAGTCGGTCGCCATCAGGTCGCCGGCTATGACACTGCTTGGATCGACATCGCGCTCCAACGCGCGGCAAAGTGCTGCGACCGCGCAGACTTTCCGTTCATCGACGACATCCGCGATGGGGTCCTGCACTACCTGGAGCACAAGTGCCCATGGCGCTTGCTTCCGATCGAAGACCTCTTCGAACGCATGAAGCGTATGCTGCGTCGCATCGGCTGCGATGCCATCGCGGATAATCTCCTCCCCCTCGCCCCACCGCTCACCGTTTCGATCGCCCGGGCCGCCCGCGATGCCGGCAACGGATTCGAGTTGGTCTTCTTCCAGACCCTGCAGGAAGAAATTGAAGATCTCCGCGCCCGCGGGGCCGAGGAATTCCATTTTTCGGAGCTCCGCGAGAGCGCTCAAATTCTGCGCGGCGCCCACCGCTGGACCCGTTCCTGCGAACGCCTCCACCAGGAGATCCTCGCCTTCCTGCAGAACTTCGCGCAGCAGCCCATCCCGGAGCATCGAAGGATTCACCTCACGATCGATCTCTAGTCCCGCCCCCCAGGGGTCGTAGCCCGTGGCCCGGGGTTGAGCATCGCGACCCCCCGGATCGAGGCGACTTCCCAACTCCCCGCCCTCGGAGGGGTCGCAGCAACCTCTGATTTTCCCTCAACCTGATTCCGGGAGTTTTCGAGATGCCTGGGACTTGATCCCTCCCGGGGTCGGAACCGAAGAGCCTTAATCTAGCGCCATTCCTGCTAGTCGCTTCTAGGGACGATAGAATTCGATCGCCCACCAACACCATCCTCTGAAAGCATCACTCATCCCAAATTGAACCCTCGATCCACTCATGCCCGAGAAAACCATTTTCCAGAAAATCGCCGACCGCGAGATCCCCGGCGAGATTGTTTACGAAGACGAGCAATGCCTCTGCTTCCGCGACATCAGGGCGCAAGCCCCCGTTCATCTCCTGCTTGTGCCCAAGAAACTCGTGGTCCGGATCGGGGAAGCGGAGCCCGCAGATCAGGACCTCCTCGGCCATCTCATGACCAGGGTCCGCCACATTGCGGAACAGGAAGGTTTTGCGGATGCGGGCTTCCGGGTCGTGATCAATAACGGATCCCACGGAGGAGAAGCGGTGCCTCACCTGCACCTCCACATCCTCGCCGGACGCCAACTCGGCTGGCCGCCAGGATAGGACCCCGACCCACAAGTTAGGGTGCATTCGGAAAAGTGGTCTTAGGGGGAATCAGTCAGCGGTCTTCGACCGATTGAACCACCATGCGCGAACCTGTTCCCCGATTTCTGCGTTGTTCGTCCGGCGCTGGTCTCGAACTCCCTTCCTCACTCCTTGAACTCGGAGTGAGATCCTCGCGCCGAATGCCCCCTAACTTCCCGGCCGATGCACCAGGACGGGTTCTCCCTCCGGTCAGGCTTCCACCGTCTCCGGTGGAATCGCTGGCGGTTCAGGGCCCGCGCGCTGCGGCTTCGCCTGCTTGTTGAACCGGTCATAGACCGCAAATCCAAAACCGACCAGGATCACGACCCCGATCATTCCGTAGAAGATGAAGACCGCCAACTTGCGGGACTCGGAAAATCCGTAGGCGTGCAAACCGACT
Organism: Roseibacillus sp.; assembly: GCA_028821775.1. GTDB lineage: Bacteria > Verrucomicrobiota > Verrucomicrobiia > Verrucomicrobiales > Akkermansiaceae > Roseibacillus_B. The sequence goes on along the minus strand of JAPKFB010000002.1, from coordinate 149,099 downwards.
CCAAGCAAGTTCACATGCCACCAGGAGAAGGTCACGACCACCGCGCCAAAAATCGCGCAGAGGTTGGTTCCCCACTCCCGGATGATGCCCCCCATGCGGGCGTGCAGGATGAAGAGCATCCAGATCACAATCAGCAAGGCCCCGTTTTCCTTGGGATCCCAGCCCCAGAAGCGTCCCCAGGAGTAGTTGGCCCAAATTCCACCCAGGACCGTTCCGACCAGGGAGAGGAAGAGGGTAAAGCAGACACAACCGTAGGTCATCCGCGTGATGAAGCGACGGACGGACTTGTCCCCGCCGTCCAGCTTCAGAATCCGCATGAAGAGGTAAACCAGCCCAAAGGCCGCGGTCAAAAATCCTGCCGCGTAGCCGAAGGTAATGGTGAGAACGTGCGTGGTGAGCCAGAAGTTCGAGCGCAGGACGGCGAGCAGCGGATCGTTGGGATCGCTGGCATCGCCATATTCAAAAAGTCGCGCAATCACCAGCCCGGTGAAGCCCACAATGGGAGCGATCGCAATTGCGATCCGCCGCCGGGTGAGCAGCTCCGCGATCATGGCCACGATGATCAAGGCCGCGGTGATGAAGGGAATGGTGTCGTAGAGTCCCGTCACCGGGGGACGTTGGGTGATGATCACCCGTTGAGCGGTCCCCACCACGATCGCCGCCAAGCCCGCAACCGAGAACGTCCAGACCAGCCAGGTCATCACCCTCGCAAAGGTGCTCTTGGGCGAGAGCCAGCTCAGGACGAGAAAGAGGCAGGCCGGAACAAAGGCCAGGAAGGTGGCACGGAAGAACCAATTGGCCTCGTTATAGCTCAACTCCCAGGGCACGGCCCGGTATTCACCGCGCGCCCGCGCCCTCTCCTCGACATTGCCCTGGAGCTTCTTGAGCGCCACCGGGAAGGCGCCCTTGTCCTCACTGATGGTGGTCGCCATCAGGTATTCCAGGGCCTGGATATCCGCAATCGCCTGGGCGGGATTCTCATGCTCCCCGGTGACCATGACTTCGAAAATCAGGTTGCCGGCCGCTCTCCATTGCTCATTCTCTGCATCCCCCGGCGGAAAGATCACGAGACTCCGCGCCGAGCGGTTGGCGAGGGAGTGAACCTGTTGCAGAATATGGCTCAGGCGCGCGGGCAATTGATCCGGGGAGGGCACATCGCTCATCGCCTGCTGAAGGACGGGGGCCATCGAGAGGGTGACACTCATCGGCTTTTGATCATCCTGGCCGCTTTCGCTGAAGCCCTGGAACTCGACTCCATAGCGCGCGAAATCAAAGTAGCTCAGGATTTGCTCATAGACCCGGATGTTGTAGGCCAGCTCGACCGTTTGTTTCTGCACGGTACTGAGCTCGGTCCCTTGGTCCTTCAACTCCTGAAATTCGGTCGAAACGGTGATGAGTTGCTCGAGATGAGGCTCCAGCTCAGCGTAGCTGTAACGATCCCGTTTTTCCTTTCCTACCATCCCGATCGTTTCGAACACGTCGGAATTATCCACTCGGAAGCTCGGCAACTGCTTGCCCAATTCCGGACGGAACAAGGCATCCAGCATCCATTCGACCGGGCCAATCTTGATCATTTCCCCGTCCTCCCCGAGGATCCGGAGTCCGCGATCGCCACGCATGCCCAGAAGGGTGAATCCCGCGTAGGTCTCGAAGGGCTTCACGCGCCCACCCTCGTGGATCGGAAGTCCCCGCGCAGTCTCGATGACCTCCTCCGACCAAGGCTCATACTCACTGATCTCGGGATACTCCTTGTCCGGAAGCATCGTCTTGACCGCAAGACTGAAGACCCCACCCAAGAGGGTCAGAATCAATCCAAAGGCAATCCAACGTCCAATTGGATTGGGTTGCAATCCGCTAAGCTCTGACATTTTTCTCCATCTGTTTGGTGATAAACGATACCAGCTTCATCACAAAGTGCACGAGCAGGCCGATTCCTGTGATGATCAAGGAAACAAGGGGCCAGTGGTCCGCCGGATTCTTGACTACTTCAAAGACTGAATAAAACTTGGTCGCGGTGGGATCATCCTGAGGCCCCCAGCTGGCTTGGAAAAAGGTGTAGCCATTGTGGCGCATGGGATGATTCATCCGGATCACCTTCTCCGTTTCGCCGTCCTCCTCGAGCCGCGTGATATCACTTCGAAAAACCCGCGGGCGCCGCGTGCCGGGGTGAAACTCGTGGGTAAACTTATCCAACTGCACCTCGAAGGGCATCTTCCAGAGCGCCTTGCGGATCGTGATCGTATAGACCCGTTCCCCAACTTCAAAGCTGGCGGGATGGACACAGGCACTGCTGAGCAGGACGCGATCCAACTTCTTGCCGTCCTTGTCGAGAATGCTCACGTGGCAACCCGCCAAGTCACGTTCCGCTTCCTTCTGATCGGGCTCGCGCCCATCGAGCACAAAGCCATCGAGCAACTCCACTCCGCTCAACTGCGCCTGATCGAGGGTCTCGACGGGCAAGGGCATCGCATTTTGGTGGTAATCGTTGACCTCGACATCGAAGGGCAACGACTTCATGCGAAACAGGCGCACCATCTCCGGCTTGAGGTCCTTGAGATACTTGGTCGCAATGATGTGCACTTTGCTGGCCTTGCCCTCGTCTGTTTCCGAGACCTCGATCACGTGGTCGGTGTAGTGCTGAGCGACATCGCTGACCTCACCCTCATCGATCGCCATGTTTCCACGTTCTGATTTCACCTGCGTGACGAAGGCACCCACGAGAAGCAGGAGCATCCCACAATGGGAAATGAGAACCCCAATCTGTTTCACTCCTCGCCGAACCTTCAGGATCGTTGCGAGGAGAAGGTTGAAGAAGAACACCAGACCAACCCAGAACCCGCTCGGAATGGGAATGGGAATCGTCTTTTCGTTGAATTCGGGAAAGAGGAAGAAATTCTCGTAGCTGAAGTACTTCTTGGTCGTCGCGAGCAAGGTGTGCTCGGCCTGCTCCAAGGTCCCGAGCCAGGTCAGGATTCCAAGAAGAAGCAGACAGACGCAGGCAATATGAAACCCCGCCAGGATATTGACGATCCGGGTCCCAAGACTCTTCTTCCTAGTCGTGCGCTTGCTTTCAGTTTCGTCCGCCATCTTAAAAATACATTCTGTTATTCACCCAGCGCCAAACCCCGACAAAACTGCAGGAAGTGCTCGCGCTCCTGTTCCACCAGCGCCGCCGGTCCCACCATCTTGATCGTGATGACCCCATCGCGGGTTCCTCCAATCACGCCCAGCAATCCGTAATCCGGCCGCGAGTCCTTTCCCATCCCGGGGCCAAAAGTCCCCTTCGCCTCCACCAGGGCCAACTCCGCCCCGAGGGCCATGACTCGTGGAAGGGAACTCATCTCCCCCACCGAGATCGGCTCCAGCCCAAACTGCCCACGCCACCGGTTGACGTTCTGGGTGAGATCTCCGCGAGTCTCACTCACGTAGACTTCCCCTCGTCCCTCGGGACCAAATCCAAAGTTCACCTGGCGCATCTGGGTGCTTTTCCGCCGGAGCCATCCTTCAGGCACTTCATAGACGTAATGGCGCTCGCCGGGACGAAAGCGCTGCCATCCCGAGGCGTGCAATCGGGACCGCTCGTCCATCGAGTTCAATTCCCGGGTCTCATCGATCTCAACTTCTGCCGGAATATTTTTGCATCCCGGCATCAGAAAAGACGCGAGGAGGAGAACCATGAGGGGGATTTGCCGCATCTGGGAGATCCGTAATCTTGCGCTGCCCCCTAGGCAAGGGGCAAAGTCGGTCCGTGGAGCCTGTCCGCTATTTTAACCGCATGACCGGATCGCTCGAAACCGAGCAGATCTACGGTGAGCGCTGGCTGCGTCTTGCCTACGAAAACCCCTGTGGCGCGATTCTGCGACACCTCATCAAACGACATTTCTTCTCCAGATGGTACGGTCGCCGCATGGCCAACCCCGCCAGCAAAGTGCGGGTGGCCCCTTTTATTGAGGAGTATGGCCTCGATCCGGACGATTTCGCAGATCCCCCGGAGTCGTTTGCGAGCTTCAATGAGTTTTTCATCCGCAAACTCAAACCCGAGGCCCGCCCCTTCGACCCTGACCCCGATCATCTCATCTTTCCCTGTGACGGGAGGCACCTCGGATTCCCGGACGTCTCTCAAATCAACTCCGTTTTCGTAAAAGGGCAGCATTTTGACCTTCCCACCCTCCTGGGCTCGGCAGATCTCGCCCAGCGCTTTGCCCAGGGCACCCTCGTTCTCTCCCGCCTCTGCCCCGTCGACTACCACCGCTACCACTTTCCCGCCGCCGGGACCCCAGGGGAATCGCGCCTTCTCAACGGCCCCCTCTTTTCGGTCTCCCCCCTCGCCCTGCGCCGGAACCTCCGCTACCTCTGGGAAAATAAGCGCGTGCTCACCACCCTCGAAACAAGAAGCTTGGGCACTATTCTCACACTCGAAATAGGCGCCACCAATGTCGGCTCGATCAATCAAACCTTCGCCCCCGGTCAGCCCGTGACCCGCGGAGACGAACGGGGCTTCTTCGCCTTTGGCGGCTCCAGTACCATCACGATGTTCGAACCCGGCCGCGTCACCCTCGCCCCCGATCTCCTCGAGCACTCTGCCAAGCAGACCGAGCTTTTTGCCCAGATGGGAAGTTTTCTCGCTTCCCCAGTTGGCTAAGTTCCCCGACCCCGGAGGGGCGCTGCTCCGACATGCTCTCAACCTGATCCCAGAAGTGTTCAAGAGGCCTTCACTTGATTCCTCTCGGGATCGGGAAGAGCCTTATCCTGGCGCCATTCCTGCTAGGTTCTCGATTTCATTCAGGGGCAAGGGCCCCCTTTCCACTCAATTCGGAAACACTCCAAAGGCCAACGGCAAGTAGCGCACGATCAATCCCGTTCCAAAGAAGAGGAGGGCAATCGCTGCGCACAATCCCGCCCCCTCCGCCAGACTCTCCCGGCGCTTCATCCCCATCCGAGCCGTCACAAAGGGCGCCAGCGGAGCCAGCACTCCAAGAATCTCCATCAGCATCTCGATCCCCCGCGGTCCCGAAACTGGTGCCCACCAAGAGAAGACTCCAAACCCAAGGGTGAGGGGCATGAGCGCAAAGGTGAGCAGGCAAAAGGCCGCCGATGGCTCCTCGCTTCGCGCGTGCAGCCAATCCGCCGGGATCAATTCCTTCTTCCCCTTCAGCTCACCCCGGAACCGGTAGACCCAAACTTCCCGCCCCTCTCCACTCTTCAGATTCACGATCGCCTTGACTCGCTCGAAGGACGCCCCTTCGAACTCATCGAGCGCCCTCAGCCCGTCCCGGTTCACTCCATAAACCTCGCCCCGAACGGGAATGCCCTCCTCATCGAGGAGTATTCCGGGAAACCAATCGATCGCATAGAGTCGGCCCAGAAGCCACCCTTCGTCCACCAACTCCGCGCCCTCCATCCGTTCGTGATTCGAGGCCCCCTTCCGCAGGGTGCCATAGACAAAGACCAACTCCTGCCCACCCGTCTCCGTCACTCTCACTCCTCCAACCTACTCCGTCGGCCAGGAACCCACGCGCCCGCACAAGATCTTCTTCAACTCATCGAGTCCCTCTTCCAGCTCGGCCGAGATGGGCACGATCTCCACCTTGGGAAAACGCTGCCTGAACTTTTCCAGGTGCTCCTCCGCTCCCTCAAGATCCATCTTGTTGGCAATCACCATCCAATCTGACTTGGAGAGATCTTCGTCGTAGAGCTTGATCTCTTTGCGCAGGGTCTCGACATCCTCGATCGGATCGCGGCACTCGCTGCCCGCCATGTCCACCACAAACAACAGCAACCCGCAGCGCGTGATGTGCCGCAAAAACTCGTGGCCCAATCCGCGGTTGTCATGGGCTCCTTCGATCAGGCCCGGAATGTCAGCTACGGTACACCGCTTGAAGTCGTCAAACTCCACCACCCCCACCATCGGGTTCAAGGTCGTGAACGGATAAGAGGCCACCTTGGGATGCGCCGCGCTCAGCTTGCTCGTCAGGGTCGATTTGCCCGCATTCGGAAAGCCCACCATCCCAGCATCTGCGATGCGTCGGAGCTCAAGATAATAGACCCCCTCTTCGCCTTCGGTCCCGAGAGTGAACTCTTCCGGAGTGCGATTGGTGGAACTCCGAAAGTGCCAGTTCCCCTTCCCGCCGGTCCCGGCTTTGCGGAGCAGCAACTCCTCATCCTCGTCCGTGAGGTCCGCCACGAGTTCCAGATCCACTCCCTCTTCGCTTCGCTCCATCGCCACCGCCTCGCTGACCGTCCGCGCTCTACACTTGTAGATCAAGGTTCCGGGCGGAACATCGCCGTAGACGACCTTGCCGTTCTTGCCGTGGCGCTTCCACGCCCGGCCATGTCCACCATCCTTGGCAATGAGGCGCGGGTTGTAGTGAAAGACCTTCAGGTTATCAATATGCCGATTGACCCGCAGGATCACGTCACCGCCCTGGGCTCCATCGCCCCCATCCGGCCCTCCGCGGGGGACAAACTTCTCCCGCCGGAAGCTCACCACTCCGTTTCCGCCATCTCCCGCTTTCGCGTAAATTCTCGTCTGATCAACGAACACGGGCGGACCCTAGCACCCCGCCCCCATGGAGCAAGAGCGACCCGCAATCATGCTCTCCTGCCTCCCGCCCTGAGCCCATTCCCAATTCGAGCAAGGTCTCCTTCCCGCCTGCTCCCTCCTCTCCCCTTGACGCCCCGACGCACTCGCGCCACCCTCCCGCCATGGCCGACGACCATTCCAGGGAGGAATCCCAGATCCGTCTTGAGGGCCAACTCCTCATTGCCGACCCGATCCTGAACGAAGGTATTTTTCACCATTCCGTTGTTCTCCTCTCCGAGCACAGTTCCGAGGAGGGCGCCTATGGCCTGATCCTCAACAATCCCGCCGGCCACCTTGTCGGCGAGTTCCTCAAAGAGGACGAGTATGCTCCCCTCGCCCGAATCGACGTCCACATCGGCGGTCCGCTCGCCCGGCAACACCTGACTTTCGCGGCCCTCTGGTGGAACGCGGAAAAAGGCCTTCGCTTTGCCACCCGGATCTCGGCCAAGGATGCCGTCAAACATACCCAAAATCCAGGCACTCTGGTGCGCGCCTTCGTGGGCTACTCCGGCTGGTCGGAAGGACAACTCGAGGGAGAACTCCGAAAAAATTCCTGGGTCACCGCCAAGCCCACCCAGGAACTTCTCGGCTGCAGCCACGACAACACTCTCTGGGCTGAAACTCTGCGCCACCTTTCCGCTTACCATAAAATCATCGCGGAATCGCCCGGCGATCCTTTCATGAATTAGGGTCTGTTCGAAAACCCGAGTGAGTGGCGGCGCGAGCAATTTTCCCGATTGGCAAGGCGTCGGCGGGTGGTGATGGGCGAGCCCACACAGCCCTGACGAAAACGCAGCGAGACGGGAAAAGGGCCGCGGTTCCCTGTCGCTGCGCTGCTCGCAGCGCCTGACTGTTTCTTCCGAATTGATTCCAACCCCGCCGCCAGTCGGGTGTTCGAACAGACTCTAGAGGGCTGCCCCGCACCCACTGCACTCAAGCCAGTTCCTTGGCGAGCACCACGGACTCGCGAACACTGTTTTCAAGCTTTCTGCGCCGCTCCTCCGGAATGGCCTCCATCGTCACTCGCCCATAGCCTTGGCTTTCAAAAAACTCCGCCGCGCGGGTCGTCAGCACGAAGATTGATGCCAAGCCCTCACCCTTGGCCTTCTCTTCCGCCGCTCCCACCAGCTCTCGTCCATGACCCGAGCCTTCGTGCGACTGCTTCACGTAGAGACAAGCCACCTCGCCGATCGATCCGTAGCGATGAAGCGCTACACAACCGACCACGTTATCATCGACACAGAGCACCATGAAATCGGCGGACTGTTGCACGATCTCATCGAAATCCCGGGGCACGAGATGCTCGCGTCGCACTGAGCGACCAATCATGGCCAGCAACTCGGGAACATCATCTTCGCGCAGCGAGCGCACTTCGCGATAGCTATCCGTGTGCACCATCGTGCCCACCCCTTCGTTGGAAAAGAGCTCATCGACCAGGACTCCCTGCCGCCGCCCGTCCAGAATATGCACTCGCGCTACTCCGGCCCGACAGACCTCGGCCGCTTGCGCGAGCATCGCGGCCCCCTCAATCTCCCCCGGCAAGGCCTCAACCGCCGAGCAGGCCACCGCATGCAGGGGCTTCCCATCCCTTACCACTCCGGGTCCATTCACGAGCGCGATGAGCTTGGCAGCCTTCACCACCCGGCCAAGCTCCGCCAGCTCCGCTCCCAGCGGGGGGACTGCTCCATAATTGATCAAGGCCGCTTGCCCACGCTCCAGGATCGCAGCGGCCCCAGCTCCATCTCCCTCGGCCGGCACCAGCGCAAACTTGATCTCCAATTCGGTCGCCCGATCGGCCAAGGCACCCAACCCTCCATCGAGGACTCCGATCACGAGCTGCACTCCGACTTCCTGCAAGGCCTTCAGATCGAGCAGGGTTTCCGCCACCGCCGACTCGGGAAGCCCCGCCGCAAATACCACCGCAAAAGTCCGCCCCCGAAACAACGGGACGTACTGCAATACTCCTCTGACGTCACCGACGGCCATGCGCTCAAGTTATCCGTTATCGCCGCTCAATTGTCAGCTCCCGAATCTGCGGTCTTCTTCGAAGGCCGGGCCCGGCGCCCCTTGGCCACCCACCACCCCAGGCCCACCGCACAGCCCAGGATCGCAAACCACTCCCCGAATCTTGCATACAAGGTGATTGGACCATCGACCGGAACGTAGGCCGTCGCGTAGAGCCACCCCCGCGTGAGATGCGAGCCTTCGCCGTCCACCAGCACCCGCTGTTCATTCTTCTCCTTGTCCAGGACCGTGCCATGCGCGCTCACCACCGCACTCACTCCGGTGTTGGCGCAACGAATGGTTGGCCGCCGGAATTCAATTGAGCGGAATTTGGCGTTTGCAAAGTGCTGGGCGGCCGCCTCGCTCTCCTTGAACCAACCGTCGTTGGTGATGTTTACGATCACCTGCCCACCGGCCTGCACGAACTTGCGCATCTTCCGTGGCACGGTGTCCTCAAAACAGATCGTCGGGATGATGGCGAGGACTCCGCTCTCGCTCCTCGCAAAGGGCAGGCGCAACGGTTCCTCCTGCTCACCCGCACTGAAAGAGCCGCCGTAGCTCGTCCCGGCCGACATCTCCCACAACTTCTGCAAGAAGACAAGCTGCTCCCGATAGGGAATGGTCTCCCCAAAGAGGACCAGGTGCTGCTTGCGGTAGGTCTCAAACTTGGTGGCCCCGGGCGGGAGGGCGAGCAGGGAGTTGAAGTGCTTCCCGCCCTTCTTCCTCGTGTACAGATTGTCCGCGAGCTCCGCTTCCAACTCGTTCAGACCGAAGATCATGGTGAACTGTCCCGCCGGGCGCACCGCCTCCAGACTGGTATGGGTTGTGAGTCCGACTCCCTGCTCCCCCTCCTCGGTATAAAACAGGTAATCGCTCAACGCCGACTCGGGCCATACCACCCAGTCAGGCACATCCAGCACCACCGCGTCACTGCTCCCACTCTCCGCAGCCTCCTTCACCCGCTGCGCACTGCGTTCTCCCAGCTCTTCCAACGCGCGCAGGGTATCTTCTTCAAAAGCCGCGTGAATCTCTTCCGGAGCCCACATCCGCTGGCTCGCCACCTGGGGAATATTGAGCTGAACCATGAGCACATTCAGCGGTAAGACCCCTCCCCGCTTCTCTCCGTGCAGCTTCCAGATTCCATACAGGAAGCACATTGTTAGAAAAGTCATCGCGGTGCCAAAGTCCCAATGCGCGCGCATCTTCCCGCGCTTCACTTCACGATTCAATCCCCGCCCCACCTGTACCACCACCGCCATCACAAAAACCGGCAGGAAGGACAAGCCCGTCACTCCCACCAAGTCCGCACTCTGCGCCAGGATCGGCTGATCATGAAAGGCCACTCCCAATCCATTCCATCCAAATCCCGTCAGGAACCATCCTCGCACCCACTCCAATCCACACCACCAAAAGGCATTCACCAATGCGAACTTCAGCACTCGCCGCGACTCCCGGAGCGATCCTCCACCTTTCCCGCCCTTACCCTTCGTCTTCGCTTTGATCTTCTCATCAAGAGAACTCGCAGTGGTCTCCTGTTCCTCGTCCCCGTCCAACCACGGATTTCCCACCCCCGCCGCGAAGGCACCCCAGAAGGCAAAGTAGAGCGCCAGAAAGAGAGCCATCGCAATCAACCCGACCACTCCCACTTCCGCGATCCACTTCAAGTTGATGAACCAGAAAGCCACCCCTGCCAGGTAGCCAAGGCCAAACCCATAAATCCCGAGTCGTCTCCGCTTCCCCCTCCGCATTCTTCCCGCCCGCATTCTACCTCCCTGCCACAGCGCTACCATCAAGGGCACCAGCCCAAGCCACACCATCATCGCCAAATTGTAGGGGGCGTAGCAAAGCGCCAGAATCGCTCCCGACAATAGCGCCAACAAACCCGGCCAAATCCTCTGCATCAATCCCATCGTCCACCCTAGTGTGCCTGATCTCTTCCCGCTTGCAAAACCTTCACTATATGCTGCAAAACTAGCATTTTCTGCGGAGGTCAAATCCCCCAAATTGATGCTTTCATTTACTTAAGTTTTCCGTAATAATCTCGCCGCCCTCTGCCTGTTCTCCATGAATATCTCGCGCTCAATCCTGCAGCGACGGCGACTCATCCAATCTGGCTCTGTCCTCGCCCTTGGTGCTGCCACCAGCCTCCTCACTGGTCGCAAGCTCTTGAGCGTCCCGCGACGACGCCCTGCCCCCACTCCGAGCATGGTCAGCGTGGAGCCACCCATTCTCGATCCCGACCTCCCCGAACCCCTCCTCCCCGAACCCCTCCTCATCGACCCGGGCGGCGAACCAGAGACCGCGGTGCTCCATCCCAACCGCGCGCTCGAACATGAGGACCGTTACTTCGCCTTTCTCAGCAGCCTCGAACTTCGTCACCTCTCTCCCCAGGAAATCATCGATCCCCACCGCGGGATCGTGAACGGGGTCGAAAACTCCCTCCCCCCTGAGCGCATGTGGGAGAAGTTGGCGCCCACTCTGCGAGTCGCGGACGAGATTCGGGAACGCCTCGAACTCCCCCTCTGTCGCATTACCTCAGGCTATCGCGCCCCGGATTACAACGCGGTGGTTCCGGGTGCCGTCCGTGGTTCCTACCACACTCGCAACCAGGCTCTCGACCTCGTCTATTTCTGCACCGCGCGCAAGGCCTACAACATGGCCGTGAAACTCCGCAACGAAAGATTCTTCCGCGGCGGAATCGGGCTCTACCCGACCTTCATCCACCTCGACACCCGAGGCTACGCTGCGACCTGGAAGAGGATCTGAAGCGCGCCCGGGATTCGGGCCCAAGAATTTCCTGTCTCCCTCTTCTGGCCTCTTGGCTCTCATCTCCAGTGAGCAGAATGAGCTGGTATCATATCACTCGCCCATCCGCCTCTGCGCATCGCTCTCGAGGAAAGACCACAGGGCTTCCAGCGTACTGGTCACCTTCGCCTTGCTCGCCGCGAGATCTTGCGCTCCTGCGGCGTCCTTCCCAAAGAGATAGTACTTGATCTTGGGCTCCGTCCCTGAGGGCCGCACCGCAAATCTCCGGCCGTCTTCAAGACACACCACCAACATCCCGGCCTTGGGAATGAGATCTCCTTCTTCATCATATACGTCCTCCTTGCTGAAGTCCTGCACCTTGACCACCGCCGAGCCGTCAATTTCGGTAGGCGGGTTTTCTGAGTAGGAGGCCGTCAGGGCGGCAATCTTGGCCGCCCCTTCCGCCCCTTCGAGCACGATGTTGGTATTCATCTCTGCGTAGACTCCGAACTCGCGATAGAGATCATCCAACAGGTCAGCGACCGTTTTTCCTTCGCTCATAGCGTAGGCCACCAACTCGGCAAACATCACCACCGAGCCATTGCCGTCCTTGTCGCGCACAAAGTCACATCCGAGATAGCCGTAGCTCTCCTCTCCTCCAAAGACGAAGAATTTCGAATACTCCAGACGCAGGGCCCGCGTTTCCTCCTCGCTCAAGGAACGATAATCGCCTCGTTTGTCGGCTGGAATCGCTTCCTCATACTTTCGCAGCTTTTCTCCGATGTACTTGAAGCCGGTCAGGGTGTTGACCACTCCGATCCCGAAGCGCTGCGCCACCGCAGTCTGAAATCCGGTGGTCACGAAGGTCTTCGTCAAGGTCGCGCGGCTGCGATTCGATTCGGTGATGATTCCCTGTTCAAAGAAGGTCTTGATGCGATACCATGCCATCAAGGTCCCGATCTGGTTGCCGGTCAGCAACTGCATCTCCCCCTCGGAGTTGCGAACCGCCACCCCCATGCGATCGCAATCGGGATCAGTCCCGATCGCGGCATCCGCTCCTTCCGCTTTGGCCAGATCGATCGCCATCTGCAAGGCCGAGGCATTCTCGGGATTTGGCGAGGCGACCGTCGGGAAGCGACCGTCCTGCTCATCCTGCTCCGGCACGGTCAGAGCCTCAAACCCGAGCTCGCGCAACATCGGAACCACAATCCATCCTCCCGTTCCATGCAGGTTGGTGTAGACCACCTTCGCGGAGCGGCCTTCCAACAAGTCAGGTCGCAGGAGGACCTTCTGAAGTTTCGCCTTGTACTGATCGTCCATCTCCACCCCGAGGACCTCCACCTTGCCCTGCTGGTCTTCCGGCAAGGCCTCATAGCTGTCGCTGGTCAGGGCATTCACTTCCGCGATGATGCCGCCGGCGTGGGGCTCCACGATTTGCCCCCCATCATTGAAGTAGGCCTTGAAGCCGTTGTCATGTGAAGGGTTGTGGCTCGCGGTAAGCACCACCCCCGCATCGGCCCGCAAGGCCCGCAAGGCAAAGGAGAGCTCAGGAGTCGCGCGGGGACCGTCGAAGAGGTAGGCATCGCATCCCAGTTCCGCACACACCTTCGCACAATACCGCGCAAAATCGTCTGAGAAATGTCGGGTGTCCTGTGCAAAGACGAAGATCGGCTTGCGAGATTCCCCCGTCCCCGCAACATACTTCCTCACATAGGCAATGAACCCTTGGATCGCCCGGCTCACGTTGTAGAAATTCATCGAGGCCGTGCCCGTACAAGGAAACTCGGGACGATCCTTCGGCCCTCCCTGTCCCTGCTCGGCTCTCGTGACGATCTTTCCAATCGTGCGCCCCCGCAATCCCCCGGTCCCAAAGGCCAGCGTCTTATAAAATCGGTCATTGATCTCTCCCCACCCTCCCCCCTCGACCAGCTCCGCGATCGCGCTCTCCGCCACCGGGTCACTTGTTCCCTTCAAAAGAAGCTCGATGTTCTCCTTCGATTCCGCCAGTACCTCGCCAGCCCCCACTGCATCTGCCAAACGGCTTTTCCATTCGCTCATTAAGTACCGGATGGTAATGAATTCGCATTCCCTTTGCAATGCCTCTCCTCGGATCACTTCTTGAAAAATCGGCCCAAAGGCGTGCCTCTCTCCAACTTACTGACACCGATGCCTTCCGCTTGGTGGACGGCGTGGGCGATCAACTACCGGGGATTCACATCGACCTCTTTGCCGGTCGCCGACTCATTTCCATTGTTGGTGAACAGCTTCCTCAGGATCTCAAAGAATGGGCTGCCAAAATCGGAGCCTCTACCTACTGGAAGCGCCTCGATCAACACGAAAGGGAATCGCCCCGCCATTTGTCAGGAGTGCCCCAGCGGGAGCCCTTCCCCATCCTTGAACACGGCGTGCGCTATCAGGTGAGTTTTCAGGCCGGCTACTCCCAGGGCATCTTCCTCGATCAGCGCGACAATCGTGAGCGAGTGCGACAACGATCCCAGGCAGGAGACTCCGTCCTCAATACCTTCGCCTACACCGGGGCCTTTTCCGTCTGCGCCGCCTTGGGCGGAGCGATCACCACCACCCTCGATCTCTCGCAGCCCTATCTCGATTGGGCTCGCGACAATATGCACCTCAATGAGATCAATCCGGATGGTCATTACTTCTGCAAGGGCGACACCTTTCACTGGCTCCGACGCTTCGCCCGCCAGGGCCGCACCTTCAACGGCATCGTCCTCGATCCGCCCACCTTCTCCCGCGACGACAAAGGCAAGGTCTTCCGCGCCGAAGAAGACTACGGCCATCTCGTCGAACTTGCCGCCGCTTGTCTCGCTCCCAACGGGTGGCTCCTCTGCACCACCAATTGCCGCCGACTCGCTGATCACGAATTCGAGCGCACCGTCCGCGACGCCCTTCCGAAGTCGACCCGCCTCGAAGCTCACGCCATGCCGCCGGATTTCGTTGGTGAGAACTATCTGAAATCGCTCCTCGCGGTGATCTAGCCCACCCGAGACCAAATGGCGCAAGGATCAGGGTGGGGGCCCGACCCGGGCAGGGGTCGCAACTCGTGGCGCGGGGTTGAGCAACGCAGACACCCCGGATCTGCGGGTTCGTCCCAAGTTCACCTCCCCCGTGAGGAGCGGAAGATCTCGCCCTGTTCTCCCGCAGCACGCAGGGTCATCCAGGCCTGTCACTTTTCATCTCTCCCCTCCGGCGGCCAGAGCTCCCAACCAATCACCAAAAAACCCGGACCACGCGGCCCGGGTCTTACTTGCCTTCGGCGCCATGGAGATTCACTCCAGTTCCGGCTCAGCTTCCTCCGGAATTTCCAGATCAGGGTTGGGAAGGTTCTCAAGGCGGAAGCGAAACAGCTTTCCTTTGTTCATTCCTTCGACCCGCTCACGAATGTCTTGCGGAGCGGCCGCCTTGTCCTGCTCATTGTCCCAAGGCCCTTCAAAGAGAGTCTCCCCTTCAAGATCACGGACCACGACTTCCTTCCCGCCATCGGTGGTCTTCATTTCCACGCTCCCCTGGTCGTCGATAAACTTGAAACTGCTGGAGGACTTGAAGTTGAAATTGAAGGCCTCGCCCTTCTGAGGTTTCTGCAGATCCTTGAAGAGGTCGAAGTTCAACTTCATGCCCGCGCCGCCTTTGCGATTGATGTCCTGCAGCTGTTTTTCCAAGCGCTTCATGTGTCCTTCGAGCTGCTTCTGCATGTCCGCCCCACCTCGCAAATCCTTCAAACCCTTCAGCTCAGGTAAGTTCTCCAGGTCTTCAAATTTGAGGCCTCCAGGAAGTTCAACTCCTCCTTCGGCCCGGGCAGGCCCTTTGCCGCGGGGCAATTGCGGAACAGCCGCCGGACGCTCGCCCAACTTCACCTTCCGCTCAACCTCTTCGCCCTTGCTCACCACCGTCAAGGTTACTTCCACTCCCGGATCGTGTGTTTGGATGGCCTCCCGCAGTTCATCCTGGTCACCAACCGGTTCCCCATCGACCTTGACCACAATGTCGTGTTGAAGAAGACCGGCCGCTTCAGCCGGACTGTCGGGTGCCACGTAGTCGAGAACAACCCCACTCTCGAGATCAAGGTGCACACCCAATGTCTCGTCAATCGGCTCACTCAAAACACCCAACCAGGCCTGCGGTGCTTGCTTGACCTGAGGAATCGCTTCCGGCTCCAGATCCCCGTCCTGACCGGGAAGCCGGTTTGGGACCTGCGCCCCTCCTTTCCCTTGCTCTTGAACCTGGCTCCGGGAGGCATGCTCATTTGGCCGGATATCATCGAGAGCCTTGGGGCGCTCGATCGCGGGCAGTTGAGAGGAGAGGCCTATCAGAAGGAGCAGGGAACTTAAAACGGGACCTTTCATTTGCGGTATTTGATTTGTCTGCCGGGAGAGCGCCAGCCTGACCAGGGTTTGTTCAATTTTGTGGTGAGCCCCGCGCACTTGTTAGACGGGATCGTCGATCTTGAATGGTGTGAGGGATATCATTGGAGATGCCGGAACATCCTAGTCAGTCGGAACGGGAACCAGACGATAATTCACCGAAGGAACCTCGAGGTGCACCTCTTCGCCGGCGGCGTTTCGGAAGACCACCCGATCAACATAGTTAAGACGCATCAAGCGCATCGGCTGCGAACCATTGCCCATGATCACATTCTGATCTGATGCATCCAAAATCATTCGCTTCGCCGACTGGGGCGCAAACTCGACGGAGCGCACCGCTTCCGGCTTCACCACCGTTGCCACCGACCGGTCGGCGCTGTTGCTCTCCAGATCGGCCGTGATCACCATCGCAGCCACCGCACCCAAGAGAGCCACGCAGGCAGCGGCGGCCCACCAGCTTCCTCCCCGGTGCGCCTCCCGATCCTCCTCATCCTCCTCATCCATCCGCGGCGGAAAAGGAACCACCTTATTAATCTCTCCCGAAACTTGCTCGGAGACCTCTTCCCATCCTTCCATCGCTGCTTCCATCCGGCTGATCAGCCCTTCCGGCAGACTCCTGGGGGAGAGTCGCTCAAGCTCAGCTTCGAATCTTTTCAGGTCTGAATCCATGGGTCGTTGCCTGGCGGTGGTCTAGCAGCTGGTCTGGTTTAAAGATCTCCGCGAATGCGGGCGCCGGTCAGTCGCTTGCGGAGGGCTTCAATTCCATAGCGATACCGCGAAGCCACCGTGTTCATTGAAATCCCCAAAATTTCGCCGATTCCGGCAAAAGTGCGCCCACCCCAGACTTTCATCACGATGACCTCCGAAAATTTCTTGGGCAGCTCTTTGAGGGCGTCCTCCAACATTCCGCGTCGCTCTTCATCGTAGCCCGCACTTTCGAACCAAGCATCCTCTCCGCCGGTCTGGCGTTGCTCGTCCTCCACCACGATGTCTTCCCGCTTTTTTCGCCGGTCATTGCGGCGCCCCAGGTCGATCGCCTCCCGACGAATCTGGGTATATAGAAACGGCATCCAGGCTTCCTGGCCACCCACGAAGGTGTTTTGATCGACCTTCTTCGCAAGCTTCACCAAGGCCTCCTGCAGAATATCCTCCGCATCCTCCTGCCGCCGCGTCTGCTGGCGGGCAAAAAGCAACAACTTCGACCCATATTCGCTGAGCAAGTCGCGCCATCGCGAAGTGGGTTCTCTCATGGCTTGGGTGCCGGAATTCCGCATGGAGGTGAGTAAGGCTAGCAGATAGCCTACGTGTTCTCAATGCCTCATATCGTTCTGGCAAGCCATTTTCCGGTCAGGGAGGCTCCTTCCGACCTCAAATCTTCGGGTGATCCGGCCGCGACCACTTCTCCCCCGTGACTCCCCCCTCCGGGCCCAAGGTCGATCACCCAATCCGAGGCCGCAATCACATCCAGGTTGTGCTCGATCACAACCAGCGAATGTCCCGCATCTCGCAAACGCAGGAGCACCCGCAACAAGACCTGCACATCATCGTGATGGAGCCCGGTCGTCGGCTCATCCAACAGGTAGAGCACCGACTCGGTCGAGGTCTTCGCGAGCTCGCTCGCCAGCTTGACTCGTTGCGCCTCCCCTCCCGACAGGGTGTTGGCCGCCTGTCCCAAGCGAATGTAACCGAGCCCCACTTCGCAGAGGGCCTTCAGCAGCGCACTCAACTTGGGAACCTTTCCAAACAACTCCGCGCCCTCTTCCGCGGTGAGCTTCAGGACATCAGCGATGCTTTGCCCCTTGTAGGTCACTTCCAGGGTCTCCCGATTGTAACGCCGCCCCGCACACGAATCGCAGGTCACATAGACATCGTTCAGGAAGTGCATGTCGATGCGCACCGCGCCCCCTCCCTGACACTTCTCGCAACGCCCTCCCTTCACGTTGAAACTGAATCGCCCGGCCGCATAGCCACGCAGTCGGGACATCGGCAACTGCGCAAAGAGTTTTCGAATGTGATCAAAGGCTCCGGTGTAGGTCGCGGGATTCGATCGCGGCGATCGCCCGAGGGGTGATTGATCAACCACCACCAACTTCGCGATGTGCTCCATGCCATCGATGCCATCATGCGCACCGGGAGTCGCCTTCGCCTTGTGCAGGGTTCGCGCCAGCGCCTTTCGCAAAATCCCATCCACCAGGGTCGACTTGCCACTCCCGCTCGGCCCCGTCACCGAGACCAATTGACCCAAGGGAAACACAACTTCAATGCCCTTCAAGTTGTGTTCCCGCGCCCCTCTCACCACAATCTTCTCGCCGGAGTTGCACAGCAAGGAAGCACCCTGATTTCCAACCGCCGCCTCCTGCCCTCTGCCTGCAAGCCAGCGTCCCGTCGGTGAGTTCTCCACAGCCATCACCTCCTCCACCGTCCCCGCCGCGATCAGGCTCCCTCCATGCACGCCAGCGCCGGGTCCCAATTCGATCAGGTAATCCGCCGCCCGAATCATCACTTCGTCGTGCTCCACTACCACGATGGTGTTTCCCAGATCTCGCAAACGCTCCAAGGCGCCGATCAAGCGCGCGTTGTCTTCGGGATGGAGCCCGATGCTCGGCTCATCAAGCACGTAAATCACCCCCGCGAGCCCGGCTCCGAGCTGCGTCGCAAGCCGGATTCGCTGAAACTCCCCCCCTGACAGAGTGGCACTGCCACGATCAAGAGTGAGGTATCCCAAGCCAACCTCGTTCAAGAACCGCAGTCTCTTGCGGATCTCCTCCGCCACCGGCCGCATCGCGTCTTCCCGATCCGCCGCCATCTGCACCCCTTCCATCCAGACCACCGCCTCCTCAATCGGGAGCGCACAACACTCATCAATCCCCAACCCATCCGCACTCCCTCCCGAGAACACCTTCACCGCCAAAAATTCCGGTTTCAGCCGCATTCCTCCACATCCCTCGCAGGTCCGCGCTCCCATGAAGCGACCCATGTTGCGCTTCACGGACTCACTTTCCGTTTCGTGATAGAGCCGTTCCACATTGCGACAAATCCCCTCGAACTTGCGATCCCACGGAATCTCGCGCCCTTCCTTCTCCCACAGCATCGGAATCTTCATGCCGCCTGTTCCATAGAAGAGGGCCTCGCGAAATTCCTCCGGCAGTTCACGAAAGGGAAGATCCCCCGAGACTCCGAAGTGCTCCGCCACAGCCTCCACTTGACGCTCATACCAGCTCTTCCGCTTCGTTCCTCCCTTGTACAACCTGATCGCCTTTTCGTTCAGGCTTTTCGACCCATCAGGCACCACCAGGTCGGGGTCACAAAGCAACTCCGTGCCCAATCCGTGACATGTCTCGCAGGCCCCAAAGTGACTGTTGAAGGAAAAGTGTCGCGGGGTCAGCTCCGGCAATTCGAACCCGGTCTTGGGATTGCGGTAGCTTGTGAGGAAAGAGAGCTCGGCCCAATCTGGGGCCTCCGGAAGCTGCAGCAAGGCCTTGGCCTCCGCTCCACAAATGCGTAGCGCCGTCTCCACCGAATCCGCGAGGCGGCTCTCCGCCCCATCCCGAATCACGAGACGATCCACCACCACTTCCAGGCTCTCCACCTCCTCAGGCCACTGCTCCTCCGCCTCCTCAACTTCCAGGAGCTCTCCATTCACCCGCAAGCGCACAAAACCCTGACGCTGCAAGTCCCGCAGCAGGGCGGGCACATCCCCAGCCGCCTCGGAATCGATCGGCGCCAGCAGGATCACTTTCGTGCCCTCCGCCCTGCTCCCCAGGGTCGCCACCACATCGGCCGAGGTCATCCGCTCGAGGCGCTCTCCCGTCTTGGGATCATGGGGCACCCCCGCCGCGGCATAGAGAATGCGCAGGTAATCGTGAATCTCGGTCGCGGTTGCAATGATCGACCGAGGATTGGCTCCCGCCCCCCGCTGTTCGATCGCAATGGCCGGACTCAGTCCCTCGATCGCATCCACTTCCGGCTTGTCCAGCTGATCAAGAAACTGCCGCGCATAGGTACTGAGACTCTCCACATAGCGCCGTTGCCCTTCCGCATAGAGGGTGTGAAAGGCCAGGCTCGACTTCCCGCTCCCGCTCAATCCGGTCACCACCACAAGCTTCCCCCGCGGGATGTCCACATCGACATTCCGCAAGTTGTGCTGCCGGGCTCCTCGAATCCGAATCACATCCACGGACCTTTCGTAAATCGGAATTGAAAAATCGGAAGTTCAAATCTGGCCCATTCAAGTTCCTCCCCTCTGGGGGTGTTCGAAAACCCGGGTGCATGGCGGCGCGAGCACTTTTTCCGATTGGCAAAGCGTCGGGCGAGCCCACAGAGCCGGACGAGGACGCCGCGAGACGGGAAAAGGGCCGTAGTTCCCTTTCGCTGCCCTGCTCGCAGCACCCGATTTTTCTTCCTAATCGATTCCAACCCTGCCACCAGCCGGGCTTTCGCACACACCTCAAATTCGCGCCCGGCCCCATTTCACCCCTTCCGCTCCTTCCTCCCACTTCGCGACTTGCTCTTCGCAGCCCTGCGCGAAGAATGGGCCTCTTCCCCCGTGACCACCCTCCTCGACAACTTTCTCAATCCCGCCTCTCCCTCCATCAAGATCTGCGGGGTCACCACTCCCTCGGACGCCGCTCATCTTGCCGACCTCGGCGTCCATGCCCTCGGGGTGAACTTCTGGGAGCCCAGCAAACGCTACTGCTCCCTCGAAACGGCGCAGGAATTCCTCCCCGCCCTCAAGGGACGCATCCTCCGCGTCGGCGTCTTCGTCAATGCCGACCCCGAGTTGCCCCGCGAACTGTTAGAGAACGACCTGCTCGATCTCGTGCAATTCCATGGCGACGAGAATCAGGCTTACTGTCACCAGTTCGCCCTCCAGGAACTCCCCTTCATCAAAGCAATCAGCATCCCGCCCGATCTCGATTCCGTCCTCGCCCTTCCCCCTCCCGGCGATTTCGAAACAAACGCCATTCTCATCGACGCCCACGCCCCGGGGGTCTACGGCGGCACCGGAGAGACCACCGATTGGGGACTCTGCCACGACTACTCCTGCACTTTCGGAGGACTCAGCATCATCCTCGCCGGGGGCATCACTCCCCACAATGCCGCCCAAGCGCTCGCCACCGTCCAACCTGCCGCCCTCGACATCGCGTCCGGCGCCGAGTCCGAACCTGGCCTCAAGGACTTCGGGAAGGTCGCAGCCCTCCTCGCGGCCGTCCAGTCGTAGCCTCTCAAGCAGGCCTTCCTTGCCCTTCGGTGCCTCCTCTCAACTAACGCAAATTAGTTGCATTAAGCGCCAAATCCCTTAAGCTTGCCGCCCAAGGACCGGGACGTCCTCGCCACCGCATTCGGGACCTGCCGTCTCGACCGCCTCGAGGCGCAGCTCGAACCTTCTTACCCTACCACTCATGCGCGGAAATCCCATTCTACGGGCTCTCTTTCTTGTGATCGCGATGTCCTTCACAAGCGTTCTCGTGACCGTGGTACTCGGAAATGCCCGTCAGTTCCTTCCCGAATCCCCGGAACCCGATGATCCGGCCTCCCCAAGCGCTCTCATTCCGACCCTCCTCACCGTCAAGCTTTCCTCTCCGGCAGAATCCCTTCAATTCGTCGAACCTTCCGGCCGCGTCATCGAGATCCCCGTCGAGGGCCGCATCATTGAGCACGAAGCCGAGCTCGCCATCGTTGACCACCTCTGGAACCCAACCCTCAAAATCGTCTGGGTCTCCCCTCATGAGCACAAGTTCCTCCGTCTCGACCTCGAACCCGACCATCTCCCCTCCGCAAGCTACCACTACGACTCTTCCCACCCAGACGAAGCCCGCCCGATCGAAGTGAGCTTCGCACCACCTTCGCCAAACCCTCACCACTAATCCGGAGGCCGCGACACCTTCCCACCTTCCCACCTTCCCACCCTTGACTTCCCCTCCCCACTCCCACGACGGCTGCGCGCATCATGATCACCATCACGAATTGGTGATCGAGAACCTCAGCGTGTCCTACGGAGCGGTCCCGGCGCTCGAGAACATTGCCCTGGCTACCTCCTGCGGCAATCGCGTCGCTCTCATCGGTCCCAACGGAGCCGGCAAGTCCACCCTTCTCAAAGCAATCGCCGGGCTCGTCCCACGCCGCTCCGGCACCATTCAATGGCGAGGCACTGCGGTCAACAAGTGGTCACGCGAATTTGCCTACCTTCCCCAGCGCGAAGAAGTCGACTGGTCCTTTCCCATCACCGTCCGCGGTTTGGTGGAGATGGGCCGTTACCCTCACCTCGGTCTTTGGAAACGCTACCGTGCCGCCGACGACCAAGCGGTCGACCGCGCCCTCGAGACCCTCGCCATCGCCGACCTCCACGACCGCCAGATCTGCGAACTCTCCGGGGGCCAACAACAGCGCGCCTTCCTTGCGCGGGCCCTCTCCCAGGAAGCACACGTCCTTCTCTTCGACGAACCCTTCACCGGCCTCGACCACAATGCTTCCGAGTCCCTAGCCGCCCTCCTCTCCGATCTCTCCGAAGAAGGCCGCCTCATCATCTCTTCCCATCACGATCTCGATTCCGCACCCGCCCTCTTCAACCAAACCCTCCTGCTCAACCGCTCCCAACTGAGCTTTGGCCCCACCACCGAAGTCCTCACTCCTGATTCCATCCAGCAAGCCTTCGCGGTCTAACTTCCTCCTCCTGCCTCTGCCTCCATGCTCGCCCCCTTCCAAGACCCCTTCTTTCAGCGTGCGCTCCTCGCGGGACTCCTGATCGGGTTCACCAACGGCTTCTTCAGCGGCTTTGTGGTCCTCCGTCGCACCGCGCTTTCGGTGAGCGCCCTTTCGCACACCATGTTGCCCGGGATCGCCCTCGGCATCCTGGTCACGGGCGCCCTGACCCAAGCCAACGCCTTCATCGGCGCTCTCGCTGCCGCTCTCTTCGTGGGTCTCGGCTCGGTCGTGGTTTCGCGATCTTCGCGCGTCGCCCAAGGCACTGCTCTCGCCATCCTTTACACCTCCGCCTTCGCCCTCGGAGTGGCCCTCCTTCCCCTCCTCGAGACGGGCAACCGCGAGCTCGAACACTGGCTCTTTGGCGACATCCGCCTCGTGAGCTCCGCCGATCTCTGGCTCGCCTTCGGCATCGGCTGCCTCATCCTCCTCCTCTCTAACATCTTCTTCCGCCCCCTTCTGCTCACCCTTTTCGAGTCAGATGTCGCGGCTGCGCAGGGCGTCCCGGTCCGGGCCATGAACTACCTCCTCTTCGGTCTCCTCATCCTCGCCCTGGTGACCTCCCTCCAAGCCGTCGGTTGCGTCCTCAGCGTCGGGCTCCTCGTCGCCCCCGCCGCCACCATCTCCCTCCTCACCAACCGCACTCCCCTCCTCTTCTGGGGCGGCGGCATCCTCGGGGCTCTCGGCTCCGTGAGCGCCCTCCTCCTCGCCTACTGGACCAACGTCTCGGCCGGCCCCGCGATCGTGATCGTCCTCGGAGCTCTCTTTCTGTTCGCATTTCTCCTCTCGCCCAAATACGGCTTTCTGACCAAACTCCGGCAATCCTCTTCCAACTCCTGATCATTGGGACCCCTCTCCTGGAAATAGCTCTGGAATTTGGCCCGTGATAGTTTGATCCATCCCTCCTCCCTCTTCTCGTGAACGCGTTGCTCATTTTTCTTGGCGGTGGCCTGGGCGCACTCTCTCGCTGGGGCCTCTCCTCCGGAATCGAGAAGATCACCCTCAAAACCAGCCTTCACAAATTTCCGCTCGGCATCCTCGCCTGCAATCTCCTTGGCTGCTTCCTCATCGGCTGCGTCTTCGGATACTTCGCCCAAAAGAATCCCGCCTGGGTCTTCCCCCTTCTCGTCACCGGCTTCCTTGGCGGCTTCACCACCTTTTCCACCTTCAGCCGCGACACCTTCGAAGCCATCAACGACGGCCTTCCCCTCATCGCGGTCATGAACATCGTCCTCTCCGTCCTCCTCGGCGTCCTCGCCGTCTGGGCCGGGTTGCGCCTCGTCACCCCCGCAGCCTCTTAGCAGGAATGGCGCAAGGTTAAGATTGGGCCCCGGCCCCGGAAGGGGTCGCAGCGCCCTTGCCCCAGAGCGGGCGCCGAATGTGCAGATCTAGTCTCTCTCCAAGAGAATCTCGTTCCCGAGCAACACTAAGTCCACGCTCCCTTTCAACGTCTGGTCCAGAAAGGGCGTATTCGCGCTCTTGGATTTCATGAACTCCCGCGTGAAGGTCGTCTCTCCCGCCGGATCGAACACGATCAATTCCGCCGGTTTCCCTTCCTCGATCGGCACCGCGGGCAAGCCCATCATACGCCGCGGTTCTGCCGAGTAACGCTTCACAAGGAGATCCCATCCGAACTCTCCAGGCACCACAAAGCGATCAAAGAGCGAAACCAAGGCGCTCTCCAGCCCCGTGATCCCATTGGGCGCGGTCACAAAGTCCTGTGATTTCTCAAACTCACTGTGCGGGGCGTGATCGGTCGCGATCAGGTCGAATACGCCCTCTTTCAATCCTGCCAAGAGCGCGGCGTTGTCTTCCTCGGTGCGCAACGGGGGATTCATCTTGTAGTGAGTATCGTAATCCCCGATGTCATCCTCGTTGAAAATGAGGTGATGGGGCGAGACCTCCGCCGTCACACGCACTCCTCGCTCCTTCCACCATCGGATGGTCTCCATCCCGAGCGCAGAGGAGACATGCTGAATGTGCACATGGGCGCCGGCCGCATGGGCCAGACGGATATCGCGGTCCATGCAAATCTCTTCACTGCAGGCCGGGCTGCCCTTGATCCCCAGTTCATAGCTCACCTTGCCTTCGTTGAGCGCGCGAGGACCAGCGAGCTCGGGCACTTCACAGTGGCTCGCAAAAAACATCCCAAAGGGTGTCGCGTACTCCATCGCGTTCTTGAGCAGAGCGGGATCCACCACCGGATCGCCATCGTCGGTGAGCATGGTCACTCCCAGCTTCCGCATGCCATCGATCCCCGCCAACTCCGTTCCCGCGCGTCCCTTGGTGATGCATCCCGAGGTATACACCGGGATCCGCGAGACCTCCGCAGCCTTGTCCAACAAGGTCCGCACCACTCCCGCAGAATCAATCGCCGGACTGGTGTTCGGCATCATCACCACCCCGGTGACTCCTCCATTGATCGCAGCCTCGCTACCATGGGCGAGGTCCTCCTTGTGTTCCTGTCCCGGCTCTCGAAAATGCACATGGGAATCAAACATCGCCGGAGCCACGATCCTGCCCGTCACGTCCACCACCCGCACCCCTTTCGGCGCCTCCAACTTCTTCCCCACCGCCGTGATCACTCCATCCACAACCAGGACATCCCCCGGCACCAGAGGACCTTCCTCTGCCGCGATCTTCCCTCCTTTGAACAACAAACTCATCGTCCTTAATCTGTCTCGTGTTGCGGTTCTCCTTCGCTCGTTCCCGGCTTGAGCCAATAGAGCACAGCCATCCGCGCCGCGATCCCATTCTCGACCTGCTGATTGATGAGACTATGTTCGTAGTCCATCACTTCGTGACAAAGTTCCACTCCGCGATTCACCGGTCCGGGGTGCATGATGTAGGTCCCCTCGCCCTGGATCTGCTTGAATCGTTCCTGGGTGACTCCATAGACCCGATGGTACTCCTGGAGACCGGGAAAGCTCGGCACATCCTGCCGCTCCATCTGCACCCGCAGGAGGTAAACCACATCGGGGCCCCACTTGAGTGCTTCCTCAAAGTCAGTGAAGCGCGTGATCCCCGCCGGTCCCAGCTTGGGCACCAGTGAGCCGGGTCCCAGGAATCCAACCTCCACTCCCAGCTTCAAGAAGAGGTTGCTCGTCGAGCGTGCCACCCGGCTGTGGAGAATGTCTCCCACAATGAGAACTTTCTTTCCCGCCGGGGAGGGGAACACTTCCTTCAAGGTAAAGGCATCCAGCAGGGCCTGGGTCGGATGGGCATGGGCGCCGTCACCAGCATTGATCACCGACGCCTTGGTTTGCCGCGCAATGGCCTGCGGCAGGCCGGACATCTTGTGCCGCACCACGATGTAATCCGCCCGCATCGCCTGCAAGGTATCCACCGTGTCCTTCACGGTCTCCCCCTTCACCGCCGAGGAGTGTGGAACGTCCAGATCGATCACGTCCGCGGAGAGACGCTTGGCCGCCACTTCGAAGGAGGAATGAGTCCGGGTGCTCGGCTCATAGAAGAGGGTGAGGACCGATTTTCCCTTCAGGGCAGGGACTTTCTTTACCGAGCGGGTGAAGAGCTCCTTGAAGGGAGTCGCTTGATCCAACAAATGGTCGACCTCCTCCCGGGTTAACGAGGCGATATCGAGAAAGTCCTTGCGGGCCATTCGTTACGAGTTCGTTACCAGCTCCACGGCGTCTTCGCCATCAGTATTTTTCAACCGGACCAGAACGTGGTCCATGCGCGCGGTCTCCAGGGTCGCTCCCACGTAGTCCGGCTGGATCGGGATCTCCCGATGCCCCCGGTCGATCAGGATCGCCAATTGGATCCGGGCCGGGCGCCCGTAGTCAGTCAGGGCGTCCAGGGCCGCTCGAATCGTTCGCCCTGTGAAGAGCACATCGTCGATCAGGATGATGTGCGCGCCATCCATCTGGAAGGTGATCTCACTGCTTTGCAGCTTGGGATTCTCGGCGAGGTGCGAGAGGTCGTCGCGATAGAGAGAAATATCGATCATTCCGTAGTCGTGCTCGATCCCCTCCTTGCTCAGGGCCGCACACACCCGCTCCGCCACTTCATCCCCCCGGCTTCGGATCCCCACAATGGCAACTCGTTCCCGCCGAGCGGTGGCACAGATCTTCTCCACGAGAGTCGCTACCGCCTCCCCAATTGCCGCTGCATTCATTACCACTGCCATCTCGGTCGTTCCTCCTTCTCGTCTTTCGTAGTTAGCCTTCCGCCAGCTTGAGAATCCGATGCGCGGCCATCGCGGCATTCATCGGTGCCTTGCTGTGCAGACCCACCGTGGTTGCGGGAACCCCTCCCGGCAACTGCGAAATCGAGAGCAGGGCATCGATCCCGTTGAGCGGACCGCCCGGCACCGGCACTCCGATCACCGGCAAGGAGGTCTTCATCACCACCACCCCCGGCAAGGCTGCTGCCAGTCCCGCGATCGCAAGGATGACGCCCTTCTCCCCACTCTCCTCCAACTTGCCCAGATACTCGATCAACTCGGAGAGATTGCGATGCGCGGAGAGAACCTCCTCCACGTATTCCAGCTTCTCGGCCTCGAGATAATCGCGCGCAGGCTGCATGAAGGGCTTATCGTTTTTGCTTCCGTAAATCAGGATGACTTTCATGGGCTGGTTCTGGCAGGTTATGAGTCGGTTGAATATTCGCGCGCTTGTTTGCTAGCTGGAGCAACAGTCTCCTAAGGGGTCTTTGCGGGCAAGTCTCGCGAGCTGTTATTCCCGCGGCTCCTCTTCTCCGGCTCCGGACTCTCATTTCTCGAGCTCCTTCTGTTGCTCAAAAACTCAACCGCCCGATATCATTTCTTCGTTGCGCACCGTCAAAGTCGACCTTAGCCGCCTCTGCGTGTGCCTTCTCCACCGCGCTCACCCGGTCTGCGCCCCCCGCCACCACCGCGAGGACCCGCCCTCCATTCGTCTCCCACTGGCCGTCCCCGTTCTTCCGCGTCCCCGCGTGATAGACCCGCGCCCCTTCCACTTTGTCCAGTCCCCGGATGACATCTCCACTGTGCGAGGAAGCGGGATAACCGCCCGAGGCCAGGATCACCCCGACGCTCCAGCCTTCATCAAAGCTCAACAATTCCGGTTTCAACCTTCCCCGCGCGCCTTCCAGGCAGAACTCTGCAAAATCCCCCGACACCAGCGGCATCACAGCCTGGCACTCGGGATCACCAAAGCGACAGTTGTACTCGATCACCTTCGGGCCTTCCGAGGTCAACATCAGTCCAAAATACAGGAAGCCCACATAGCCGAGCCCATCTGATTCCAAGCCATCGATCGTCGGTCCGATCACGTCCTTCTGAATGCGCTCCATGAGTTTCCCATCGAGCAATTGTCGACTCGCCACCGCACCCATTCCGCCAGTGTTTGCACCGGTGTCACCTTCCCCGATCAACTTGTAGTCACGCGCCGGGGTAAAAATGAGGGACTCCCCACCGCTCACCGCCGCAAAGATGGAGACCTCCGGTCCCACGAGGCACTCCTCAACCAGCATACTTCCCTCTCCAAATCGCTTCTTGCCAAAGACTTCATCAAGGAATTCTCCTGCGCTGGCCTCATCGGGGCACACCGCCACCCCTTTGCCGGCAGCAAGCCCGTCAAACTTCAGCACCGTCGGGTAGTTTCCGCCAATCACTTCCAGCGCCTCCTCGGCACTCTCCACCACGCTCGCCGCACCGGTCGGAATCGCGTGGCGCTCCATGAACTGCTTGGCAAACTCCTTGCTCCCTTCCAATTGCGCCGCGTCCTTGGGCGGTCCCCAACAGGGAATCCCGTTCTTCACACACAGGTTTGCCAAGCCTTCGTCCTTGAGCAAATAGCTCTCCTCCCCCGCCAGGCAAAGATCAATCGCATTGGCTCCCATCCACGCAATGAGCTCCGCCATGTCCGCAACCTCAACCAGCTTCGCCAACTCCGAAATCGCATCGCTCCCCGGAAAACAGAAGAGCTCGGGCTGCGACCGCGATTCGCTCAGCGAGCGAATCAACGCGTGCTCCCGACCACCCTTTCCTACGACAACGATGCGCATGGCGGGAGTAAGAGAGCATTCCCGAATTCTCGCAAGAGCAAGGGTCCCTTCCCCCTGCCAACAACTGTGAATAACCCTATAACATACGAACTCTCCCCCAATCCTCGCTCGTCAAACAACAAGGATCCCTGGCCACCCAGTGATCGCGTTCGATCTCAACCAGTCCCAGATCCATCCCGATACTTTCTTCGTACTTGGGATGACTGATCCGGTGACCAAAGGCACTTCCGGCCGGGGGATCGATCGGGGAGGGCACGTCGCCTACCAAGGCTTTTCTCTCCCGCTTGACGGTCGGATCCGGGATGGGAACCGCGGAGAGCAAGGCCTTGGTGTAGGCATGCCGGGGATTGTGATAGATCTCATCCGCTCCGGCAACCTCGACCAACTTGCCAAGATACATCACCGCCACCCGATCACTGATGTGCTTCACCACCGCGAGGTCATGCGCAATGAATAGATAGCTCAGGCCCAGCTCCCGCTGCAACTCGACCAGCAAATTGAGGACCTGGCTCTGGACCGATACGTCAAGCGCCGAGACCGGTTCGTCGAGAATGAGCAGTTCCGGATTCAGCGCCAGCGAACGCGCGATGCCAATCCGCTGCCGCTGGCCACCCGAAAATTCAAAGGGAAACTTCTCCACTGCTGAGCGCGGCATGCGCACCTGGTCGAGCAATTCGTAGACTCGTTCCCGGCGCGAAGAACGACTTCCCACCCGATGAATCTGCAAGGGCTCCGCAATCAACTCGCCCACTGAAAGGCGCGCATCGAGGGACTCCACTGGATCCTGAAAAACCATCTGGATATCCTGACGGAGCGGACGAAGTCGTCGCTGGCTCATCTCCGTAATGTCCATCTCCTTGAAGATCACCTTGCCATCGGTGGGCTTCAACAGGCGCACAAGGCATTTCCCAACCGTTGACTTGCCACATCCGGACTCTCCGACCAGCCCCAGGGATTCCCCACGCCCAATGCTCAGGGACACTCCATCGACCGCCTTCACATCGCCAATCTTCTTGAACATGACCCCACCCCGGACCGGAAAGTACATCTGAAGGTCGTGCACCTCCAGCAAGGGTTCCTCTTGTTCGTTCTGCGCCATCGTTCTCGAATTTCCAGTTCTCTGCCTAGCCCGCGTAACAGCTCATACAGGTTTCGACCCAGTGATCAGGGGAGACTTCCTTGAACTCCGGACGCTCTACCAAGGTCTCACCCTCCCGCTCCATGCGCTGACAAAATCGACATCCCGGAACAAAATCCCGGATCGCGGCGACCTGTCCTTCGATCGTCTTCAACTCCGTTTTGCGCTTGTACTCCAGGCGTGGAATCGAGGACAAGAGACCCTTGGTATAGGCATGAAGGGGATTCGCAAAAAGCTCGAGGACGGAGGCCTTCTCGACCACCCGACCGGCATACATCACCACCACTTCCTCGCAGTTTTCCGCGATCACGCCCAGATCATGGGTGATCAGCAGAACCGCCATCCCGAGATCCCGTTGCATCGATTCGATGAGCTCCAGAATCTGCGCCTGCACCGTCACGTCCAAGGCTGTGGTGGGCTCATCCGCAATCAACAATTGCGGTTCACAGGATATCGCCATCGCAATCATCACCCGCTGCCGCATGCCCCCGGAGAGTTGGTGGGGATAATCCATGACCCGCCGCTCCGGGGAAGGGATTCCCACCTTCTCGAGGAGCTCCACCGCACGAATCAGCGCGTCCCTCTTGTTGACCTTCTTATGAAGGACGATCGCTTCCACCAACTGCTTCCCAATGCGGTGCACCGGGTTCAGGGCCGACATCGGCTCCTGGAAAATGACTCCGATCTCTCCGCCCCGTACTTCGTGCAGACGGGAGTCCCCCACTTTGCGCAAATCCTCTCCCCCAAAGAGAATTTCGCCTTCCTGGATCGTGCCCGCCGGCTTGGGGAGGAGATCGACAATGGACATCGCAGTCACGGTTTTTCCGCAGCCCGACTCACCCACCAATCCGATCGTCTTCCCTTTCGGGATCTCGAAGGACACTCCATCCACCGCCCGCACCTGGCCGTCGTCGGTCTGGAAGCTGGTCACCAGACCACGAACTTGAAGCAATAAATCGTTCACTCGCCTCGAGCCTTTCTACCACCCTTGACCGTGCGATAGTCGTCCACCAGGTTCTCCACTTCCGGAAAGGTTTTCCCGGACTTTATCGCAGACAAGGTTTCCTGTTGCATGTCCTCATCCACCCAGAAGACGTAACTCTGGTAAGGATAAGAGACGATCTTGGGACAGAATTGAGTGTGCTCGGTGTCCGGCCAACGGAGCCAGCGCCAACAGCCCACTCGCTCAAAATCCCGGGACCATCCGGGAATGAAGAGGCTCTCATCGTGGACAATCTGCTGGATTTCCAGCCCGAGGCTCTTCTTCTCCTCCCGCGTGGCGGCCTGGCGATAGTTTTCGGTCAGGACATCCATATGGTCGTCGGCGTAGGTGAAGACGTTGTTGGTTTCGAATTTCAAGTTGCCCTTCTCATCGTAGGCATTGCGGGAGTGGAAATACTCGTAGAAGGAAAAGTAGGGTGGCTGCACCGACCACGCACTGCACACCATCTCGTGCTTCTTCTCCATCTCATGCTTGTAGTTCACCGAGTGATCCAGGCCATTGAGAATGAGATCCACTCCGGCCCCCATCGACTCGTCCTTGAGGATCGCCATGATGTTGCGAAACACTTCATTGTTTTGCGAGTAGTTGAGGGTGATCTCGAGGCGGGTGCCATCTGGACGCTTCAGGATTCCCTTGTCATCCTCCTCGGTGAATCCGGCCTTCACGAAATACTCCCGGGCTTTGGTGATCGAGAACTTGCGGGCCTGCACCTCGGAATTGACGAGATCGCCATAGCCATCCACAAATCCGGGAAGTCTGGAGTAGTCTCCCCAGAAGACGACATCGATCACCTTCTGCCAGTTCATGGCATGAGCGAGACCAAGGCGGACGTCGCGCTCCTTCAAGAGTGGTTTGGCGGTGTTCAAATACAGTCCCCAAGGCGGGCGGGGAAACTGGTTGTACCACCAGTGCCGTTCAATATAGCCATCGAAGACATCGGAAATCTCAGAGTCCTCGTACCAACTGCGCGGACCGGACAAGAGCGTGAAGTCCAGCTCCCCGGCCCGGAAAAGCTCCCATGCCTTGTTGCGATCCCGCACGATCCGCCAGTGCAATTTGTCCGTGTTGTAACGGTAGCGGTAAAATTTCTTGTCCTTGGCCCACCAGTCCTTCACCCGCGTCAGGGTGATCGATTCCCCCTTTACGACATCCTCCGGCTTCACGAAGTAGGCACTGGTGGTGGGCGGGATTCGCCACTGGTAACGCTCTTCGTAGTCCGGACCATATTCATTGTAGAAGTGCGGTGCGGCAGGCTCGATCCCCTGCACGTTCGACATGGCCGCCAAGGGCGGCTTGGGTTCCGGGGTGGTCACTGCCAGGGTGTGGTCCCCATAGACCGTCCACTGGGCAAACTGCTCCCGGAGATACTGCTTGAAGTAGGGTGCGGTGACATTGTTGGAGACACGGATGTAGACCGAGATCAGGTAGTCGAGGGCCCTGATTCCCACCCCGTCGTCATAGGTGGCGTCCTCATGAATCTTGAAATAGATGGTCCGCTTGTCCTCACTGAACGCCCACTCCCGGGCCACTCCGGGCATGATCCCGCCTGTGCCCCGATGAAGGTCAATCAGGCTGACGGTCATGTCGTCGTAGAGTTCACTGCGGAAGGAGTTGTTGGCTTTCGGACCAAAGGGGCGCAGGGTCGGAGGAAAACTAGAGATATAGTATCGAAAGATCCCACCCTTCTTGCAGGCGGGATCACCGAGATCGGGCTGTTCCAACCCATCCTGCCAGGCGAGTCCGTCCGGCAAGGCCGAGGAAGGCTTCACATTGAAGTAAGGCCCAAGCTCAAGCCGATAATCGTAGCGTGCAATCAGCTTGCTGGACTCCCCCACCTTGCCTTCGAGTCGCTTGCGATTGGTCGGATCGTTCTCGGAAGCGATGGCCTCGCGAGCCTGCTCCAAGTCTCCTTCGGCCTCCGATTTCTTCTCCTTCAACCACTTCTCAATGTAGGCATTGTAGATCGGCACAAACTCATCAAACCCCAAGCCCCCAGCGGCCTGCTGCTCCTCACGGGAACACCCGCAGACCAGGATGGCCAGGAGCGTCGTCAGAATCATGGCGCAGGATTTCATCAGCGGTAGACGGTGAATTTCTTGGGATCAAAGGCTTCTCGCACGGCCTCTCCCACAAAGGTGACCAGCACCAGGAGAACGACCAGGGCCACGAAGGCCGAACTCACCAGCCAGGGCGAGGAGAGATTGTGCAATCCGTCCTGCAACAACTTGCCCCAGGTGGCGTACTTCTCCGGCAAGCCAAAGCCCAGGTAATCCAAGGCCGTCAGAGAAAGAACCAGGCCTGAAACCGAAAATGGCACGAGGGTCACCACGATGGCCACCGAGTTGGGCAGCAGGTGCCGGAAGAGGATCCGTGGCGTCGAGGCCCCGAGCACCCGGCTGGCCGCAATGTAGTCTCGTGCCTTTTCCTTGAGGGCCGCGGTGCGCATGTAGTAGGTCATCCCAATCCAGCCAAAGAGCGCCAGAATCCCGAGAATGACATAGAGACCGAAGCGATCCTTCCACTGCGCGGGCACCGCCTCACTCACGATGATGACCAGAAAGAGGAAGGGGATGTTGGAGAGGATTTCGATCAGGCGCTGCACCACGATATCGAAGGTTCCCCCGAAGTATCCCATCAGGAGCCCGATCGTGATGCCGACACAATAGACGATCGGAATGTAAACCAAGGCCGCCTGGATGTTCACCTTGAGCCCTCCGTAAAGGTAGGAAATCACATCGTAGCCCTGGGAATTAGTGCCCAGCGGGTGGCGCGGCGCGGTGCCCATGACTGGGGAAGAGGGCGGCCGATCCACGTTGTAGAGGGTCTCCGGAGTGGCCTTGAGAAAATCCTCGAGGGATCCCTCCCCGCTCCAACTCTCCGATCCCGCCACCAGCGTTCCCTTCTCGTAAGTCGCACCGTAGACCCGATTGCGATCGCGGTTCCAACCAAAGGCCGACCCGGTTTTGATCCCGTCGCGAAACTTGTACTGAACGTGAACCTGCTCGGGATGGCGCTGATCATAAATCCTCGTTCCCAGGCCGGAGCGCAAGGTCTTGGAAGACTCGTATACGAGGTCGTCCCGGGTCTCCAACTCGGAGGCCAGCGCCGTGATGTTGTCGTTGGTGGCGCCGTAGGGCCACAGCGGCATGAAGACCTTGTTGGGCGAACCTTCTTCCTTGAAGCGCTCCTTGAGCTCCCGGTATTTCGGGGCCGCCTTGGCCAGGTCTCCTTCCACTCCGAACTCCTCGCCCTTCTCGATCTTCTGCGTCAGTGCTGGCCAATAGGTTTTACCCTCGTATCTCACCATGATCGCCTCCGACCCCACCAGAACCTGATCAAAGGAAGCAAGGACCATGAGGCCGATCAGAGCCAGGAAGGAATAGTATCCCCGCCTGATCTGCTTGAAACGATCCAGCCGGCGCTGGGTGAGCGGAGTGAGCGATTCCGGGCGCCAAAAGGTTTTCAGGAGGTAGACTCCGAACCAAAGCGCCATGGCCGCCGTCAACCAGCCAAACCAGAGCAAGCCATTGGCGTTCGAGAGCCCGACGCGTTCGTTGAGCCATTGCGCGAGGGAGTACATGAGCCCGCCAAAGCTTGACCCTCCCTCGGTTTGAAAGCGGAAAAACTCCACATTGCGGCTCAATTCAAACCCCCAACTCACGGTGGGCAGCTTGAGCCCCATGAATTCTCCCACCACCGCGCCCACTGCGCCGAGGATGAATACCAAGCCGAGAATTCTAAACATCGCCTAGTTGAACTTCACGCGTGGATCGACGAACGCGACGATGAGATCCGAAAGAATATTTCCCATGATCATGAGGAAGGACGCGAAGACCAGGGTCCCCATGATAACATAGGAATCCTTGCCCGTAATCGCGATCAACTGCAGGAGACCGAATCCCTGGATGTCAAAGACCGCCTCAATGAGCATGCTCCCCGTCACAAAGATGGTAATGAGCTGACCCAGGCTGGTCGCAATCGGAATGAAGGAGTTGCGAAAGGCATGGCGAAAGACCGCAGTGCGGAAGCGAACACCCTTGGCCACCGCGGTCCGAACGTAGTCGGCGGCCAGATTGTCCATCAGGTTGTTTTTCATCATCATGGTCAACCATGCGAAGCTGCTCACCACGTAACAGAGGAGCGGCAACACCGTATGGTGCGCCAAATCCTTGACCTTCCCCCAATTGCTCAAGGTGTCGAATTCGGGGCCGGTCAATCCAAGCAGGGGAAACATGTGGGTGCGGGCCCCAAGGTAAACGACCAGGACCGCACCCAGGGCGAAACCGGGAATGGAATACCCCACAAAGATCAGAACCGAGCTCAGATTGTCGATCGGAGTGCGGTGCTTGATCGCCTTGAGCACCCCCAGGGGAAGACAGACTCCATAGCTGATGAGGGCCGTGAGCAAGCCGAAGTAGGCCGCGATGGGCATGCGCTGCCAGATCAGGGTGAGGACCGGTTCTCCAAACTCGGTGGAGCGCCCAAAGTCCCCTTGGATGACCCCCGAAAACTTCGTCTTGTACATCACCGCCCGGGCATCGTAGTTGTCCCGCGCATCCTCGATTTTCTTGCCCTCATGCCGACGCAACCAGGTGGCCTGCAAGTCTTCCGGAGTCTCGATGCGCACCTTCCACCCGCTTTTAGAGACCTTGGTGTTGTCATCCAAATAAGTGGCGGAGACCACCTCGTGCCGCTCCGCCAGGGACTTCTTCATGGCCTCCTTCCAGTCCGCCAACTCACTCTTAAACTTCTCGGAGGCCTCTTGGTCCTCCTCGTCCTTCGGTTTCATGGGCCGCTTGAGCTCCCCCTGGGCCCGCACCACCTTGGCCTGTCGTCCGGAATCTCCCACGATCACGAGCGTTTCGGTTTCATAGTGCTCCACCGCAGCATCACCCACCCGTTCCTCCCCCCCCTTCTTGAAGTCCTCTTGAGAATGCCGACGCTCCCTGGGCAGCGCTCCCAGCCATTGCAGATACGCGATGGGCAAAATCTTGTCGTAACCGTACTCCCGCTCCAGCTCCTCCAGTTGCTCGTCAGTCAGGGACCCGCCCCCTTTTCCTGCTCCACCCCCGCCATCCATGCTGGCCTTGGCGGCCTCCTGCATCTGCTGCTCAATGGGACCTCCCGGCATGATGCGCGTGATCGAGAACCCCAGAAACGTCACTCCAATCATCGTGAGGGGAACCAGGAGAAGACGCCGGATAAAATATACCTTCATCGATGAGGCCTGAAAAGAGGTCAGGTCGTTCAACAGTTCTAGCTTCCAGATGAGACGAAGCAAGCCCGCGGAAAATTCATCGTCCCCTCCCCAAAACAAATCCTGCGCATCCCCTCAATTTGCCGCAACATTTCTACCAATGGGCGTGCCCAACTATTTCGAACTGGCCTTCCGCCCGCCCTCTCTGCCCCTCGCTGCTCCTTTCCGCCTCTCTCCTTGGCCCCGTTTTCAATCTGCACCCTCGCACCGCGGGTGAGACCAACGCAAAGTTCTGCCGTCGCTCCCGAAAAAAAACCTGCCAATCCCCTCAATTTGTCGCAACTTCTCCACCGATGCGCGTCCTCCTAGTTCTCAGCCTGGCCCTTGGCTGCGCGTTTCTCGTCTCCTGCGACGACCAGACCACCGCGGACAAGGCGGTCGAGAAGGGAATTCTGATCTTTGGCAATTCCTCCGAACCCCAGGGCCTCGACCCCCAACTCGTTTCGGGAGTCCTTGAGAGTAACATCATTCGGGCCCTCTTCGAAGGACTCTGCGTCGAGCATCCCAGCGAAAACGGCACCGCCCTGCCAGGAGCCGCCAAGAGCTGGGAACACAACGACGACTTTACGGTGTGGACCTTTCACCTGGGCGAAGACCGCACCTGGTCCGACGGAAATCCGGTCACCACCCTCGATTTTCTCTTTTCCTACGAGCGCATGCTGACTCCCAAGCTCGCAGCCGAATACGCGGAGATGCTCTACTACATCAAGGGAGCGGAGGATTTCCACAAAGCCAAAACCACGGACTTCAACGAAGTAGGCGTCAAGGCGCTGGACGATTTCACCCTCGAGATCACCCTCCGCGGCTCCCTGCCCTTCCTGCCCGAAATCACCAAGCACTACACCTGGTACCCCGTGCCCCGCCATGTCATCCTGCGGGAGAACGAGGGGGACATCGCCGATCCCGACAGCGGCTGGACGATGCCTGGCAAACTGATCAGCAACGGCCCCTTCACCCTCAAGTCCTGGCGCATCAACGACCATATCGAGGTCGAGCGCAATCCCCACTACTGGGACGCCGCCCAGGTGAAACTCAACGGCATTCGCTTCTTGCCCGTCAACAACACCTACACCGAGTCGCGCATGTTCTTCGACGGGCTCATGCACGTCACCTACACCCTTCCCCCCGAGCTCATCCCCTACGCCAACGAAAACTACCCCGACGAGGTTCGCAGCGAACTCTACCTCGGCACCAAGTTCATTCGCTGCAATGTGACCAGGGAAGTTCTCAAGGACGTCCGGGTCCGCAAGGCCCTCGCCTTGGCCCTCGACCGGGAGTCCCTGATCAACAACGTCCTGCGCGGAGGCCAGCAACCGACCTACGGCATGGTGCCTCCCTTCGGGAACTACAAGACCCCACGCTCGGTTGAGTTCGACAAGGAGAAGGCCAGACAACTCCTCGTCGAGGCTGGCTACGACGGGACCACCAAGAAATTTCCGGTCCTCAAACTCCTCACCACCGATCGCGATGTTGCCAAGCGTCTCGCCGAAGCCTACCAGGGCATGTGGGCGCAGAACCTGGGGATCTCGGTTGAGATCGAACAGAAGGAGTGGACTTCCTACCTCGTCGCGCAAACCAATCTCGATTACGACCTCGCAGATGCCGGTTGGATCGGCGACTACCTCGACCCCACCACCTTTCTCGACATGTGGATCGAAGGAGGCGGCAACAACCGAACCGGGTGGTTCGACAAGGACTTCGAGAAACTTCTCAAGGACTCCGAGCACGTTCCTGATGCCGGGGAACGCCTGAAGGTGCTCCAAAGTGCGGAGGAGATCCTGATGAGCGAGATCCCCGCCATTCCCATTTATTGGTACACCACGAACTACATCATCGACAAGCGGGTGAAAGGCTGGAGTCCTCTTCTCCTGAACAACCACCCCTTCAAGTTCATCTCGCTGGAAACGAATACCGAATAACCCGTGCTTCGCTTCATCTTCCAGCGCCTTCTCCAGGGCCTTCTTGTCCTCTTCGTCCTGCTCACGATCTCCTTCTTTCTGATCAGCGCCTTGCCGGGCGATGCCTTTGTGAAGGAAAAGAAAATGTCGGAAGAAGCGCTCCAGGAACAGCGGGCCCGCTTCGGCCTCGATCGGCCCGTTCCGCTGCAGTACGCCATGTACCTGAAGCGCCTCATCGTGAACCAGGATCTCGGGATCTCCCCCAAGAAGAACCGCGAAGTTTCCTACATCCTCAAGCAGTCCTTTCCCCCTTCCGTGATCCTGGGGCTCAACGCCTTGTTCATCGCCTGTGTCATCGGCATCCCCCTGGGAGTATTCTCGGCGGTCAAGAAGAACACCTGGTTCGATTACTTCAGTATGGGATTTGCCATGATCGGCATCTGTGTCGCGGCCTTCATCGTGGGCCCCCTCCTGCAGACCTTCATCGCCATGAAGGTCCCCGCCCTCAAAGTCGCCGGCTGGGAAACCCCCCTGGATATTCTCCTCCCTGCCCTCACCCTCGGCCTTGCCCCGGCAGCCTACCTTGCCCGGCTCACCCGCGGAGGCATGCTGGAAATCCTCAACCAGGATTACGTGCGCACCGCCTACGCCAAAGGCCTGCCCTTTCTCACCATCATTCGCCGCCACACCCTGCGGGGAGGACTCCTCCCCACCGTCGCCTTCCTCGGCCCCGCCTTCGCGGGTCTCATCAGCGGTTCCTTCGTGGTGGAAACGATCTTCCAGGTTCCCGGGATGGGACGGCACTTCATCAATGGCACGGTCGATCGGGACATCTTCCTCCTGCTCGGCTGTGTGCTCTACTACGGATTCCTCATCGTCATTCTCAACCTCGTCTCTGATATCATTCAGGCTCTCATGAACCCCCGCCTGCGCGATTCCCTCTAGGTAATGACATCAAGTGAACCTCAGCCCGAGTTCGCCAGGGGCACTTCCCTTTGGATGGATGCCTGGCACCGCCTGCGACAAAACAAAGTCGCGGTCGGCAGTGGGATCTTCCTCATCCTGATGCTCCTGCTCTGCTTCGTCGCAGCCTGGTTCATGGCCGATCCCAACATCCAGAATCTTGACAACAAGTTTTCCTCCTCCAGCGGGGCGCATTGGTTGGGGACCGACCAGATGGGCCGGGACCTTCTCTCCCGCATTCTCTATGGCGGCCAACTCTCCCTCGTGGTCGGTCTCACCGCCACCGCGGTGGCGTTCTGTATCGGCATCCTCTACGGTGCCGTCTCGGGTTATACCGGGGGCCGGATCGACGCCACCATGATGCGCCTTGTGGATGTCCTCTACGCCATTCCCTTCCTGGTCCTGATCATCCTGCTGCAACAACTCTTCGACGCGAAGGCGGGAGAAGCGTCCGCGTGGATCATCGAAAAACTCAACATCGAAAAGCAAACCACTCAGAAGACCATTCGCAGGATTTCAAACGTCGTCCCTCTCCTGGTCGCCATCAGCGCGCTCGGTTGGCTCACCCTCGCCCGAATTACCCGCGCTCAAGTCCTCTCCATGAAGCAGCAGGAATTCACCCAGGCCGCCCGCTCCCTGGGTCTCTCTCCCATGCGCATTCTCCTTCGTCACATCATTCCAAATACGCTTGGCCCTTCCATTGTCTACGTGACCCTCACCGTCCCCGGCTTCATCATGTACGAGGCCACTCTTTCCTTTCTGGGCCTCGGCATCAAGGCGCCCAACAGCTCCTGGGGGGTCCTGATCAAGGATGGTGCCAATTTCATGGAGACCCAACCGATGCTCCTCATCCTCCCGGGTCTCTTCTTCACCTCCACGCTCTTCGCCTTCAACTTCCTCGGCGATGGCTTGCGCGACGCGCTCGATCCCAAGGCCGCGAAGGACTGAGTCCACGCGGTGAGCTCATCGTCCAAGATGTTTTACTTCGCCAAACCATTGGCGTTGGAGTGCCCGGGAGCAACCAAGCGTGCCCCTCAAAAATTCTCGCTCCCCCTCCAAGGCGTCACAGCCTCCATTCCTCCAAGGGCCCGGGAGCTTGTGAAATTCTTCACAAGCCTCCCAGCCATTCTCCCTTCGCCGATTTCGAAGGCACGCTTCAGCGCCTCGCTGCAGCGTGCCTTCCGAAAAGACTGTTCATCCGACCACTCTTCGCTATTCGTGGAGCTGTGATCATTCACGACCTGCCCGACCAGAAGCGCCCCCGCGAGAAGATGGCCCAGCTGGGGCCTTCCTCCCTCAGCGATGCGGAGTTGCTGGCCATCTTCCTGCGCGTTGGGGTGAAGGGTGAGAGCGCGATCGAAGTGGGGCAGAGACTCCTCTGCCACTACGGCGGACTGTCCGCGCTCGGTAGCCTGGAAATTGCGCAGCTCGCTGGCGAACACGGGCTCGGGCTCGCCAAGGCTGCCCAATTGGCCGCAGCCTTCGAAGTGGGTTCGCGGGTTGCCCGTGAACAAGCCGATCAGGTCATGCTGGACTGCCCGGAGGCAGCCTGCGGTGTCTTCGCGCCACAGATGCGTCTCCTCAATCACGAATCCCTGCGACTGGCCCTTCTCGACACGCGTCTCCGCGCCACCCGTTATCACACCATCTCGGATGGAAGCCTCAACGAAACTGTTGCGCACCCTCGCGACATTCTTCACCCCGTCGTTCTGCATAAGGCCTACGGATTTCTCCTCGTTCACAACCATCCCTCCGGAGACCCCAGTCCCAGCAGAGCAGATCGCGAGCTGACCAAGCGGGTCGCCGCCGCTGCAACCCTGATGCAGGTGGCGTTTCTCGATCATCTCATCATCGGCAAACCCTCGGTGCGGAATGAAGGTTACTTTTCCTTCAAGGAGGCAGGATTGCTCTAAGGGCTGGAAAAAGCTCCAAACCCACCATTGAGCTTCCTCCAATATTCATCAAACTCCCTTCGTGCCCGACATTCACTCCTCCGCGCAAATCTCTCCGGATGCCCAAATCGCTGAAGACGTCACGATAGGGCCATTTGCGATCATTGATGGTCCCGCCGTGATTGGTTCCGGTTCTGTGATCGGGGCCCAAGTGTGGATTCATGGGGCGGTTACGATGGGAACGAATAATAAGATTGGCTACGGATCCATTGTGGGCGCCGATCCCCAGGACTTGGCCTTCGATCCCGCCACCGAAACCGGGGTCGAGATCGGATCCCGCAACGTAATTCGCGAATATGTCACCATTCATCGTGCTACCGAGGCCGGCGCCAAGACCAGGATCGGCGATGAGAACTACCTCATGACCGGTGCCCACCTCGGGCACGACGTCACGCTGGGGAACAAGAACATCATTGCCAACAATGCCCTTTTCGGTGGCTTCGTGGAAGTTGGTAACTCGATCGTGATAGCGGGAGCTTCCGCCTTCCACCAATTCATCAAGATTGGCGACCACGCGATGGTGCAGGGACTCACGGGAGCTTCCAAGGATGTGCCGCCCTACTGCATTCTGCGGCACACAAATCGCCTCTCTGGACTCAACTCCGTCGGCATGCGGCGCGCAGGGATCAGCCCCAACGAGCGCCAGGAGATCAAGTCCGCTTACGCCATCCTCTTTCAACGCGGACTCGCCATCAACTCCGCTCTCGACGAAGCAGGCACCCGGGAATGGGGACCCGCCGCCACTCTCCTCATCGAGGCCGTTCGCAACCCGGGCCGCAAGGGCATCCTGACCCGGGAGGAGACGCCGAAAGGCTGAAGATCCCCCTCTCGGGCTTCCACGGAAACCAGGGCTAGTCCGAAACGGTCGGAGTTTTCGCGACCTCCGGAAGAGTCCAAACCTTGATCGGACTGAGCGAACCGATCCCGTCCGTGGTGTAGATGACCACATGGGTTCGCTCGCGAGCACCAAGGCTCCATCCCACGCAGACAAATCAGCTTGCGACCGTCGGCCGGTCACGGGGAAGGGCCCTTCGAAAACAGGACGTAAACAGGAACATCCCCGTCCTATTTCGCAGCCACAGGTTCTCCTTCAGGCTCGTCCTTGGGCGTATTGCGCTCGAGGGCGCCGGCGCTCTGCTCCTTGGACCAGGACGAATACGAATTGCCGCTGATCACTTCCATCACGCCCACCATATCGCCGTGACCTTCGCCACAAAGCTGGGCGCACACCACACTGGTCTCAAGCTCCTTGAGGGGCTTGAACCACATCGGAATGTCGGTTCCGGGAATGGCATCCTGCTGGATGCGCATGGGTACAATCGCGTAGGCGTGAATGACATCGGTGGACGTCACCTGCAAGATGCAGGGCTCCTTGACGGGCACCTTGAGAATGGGGGAGGTGAAATCATCCCAGCCGTTGGGATCTTCGGGATCGATGCAGGGATCGCCGGCACTTTTCACGAGGTGGCGGTTGATGCGCCCGAACTTTCCGTCCGCCCCGGGATAGTGATAGTTCCAACCAAACTGGTATCCAATCACGCGCACTCGCACCGGGTCCTGGGCTTGAATCGTTTCAAATCGATCGGTCCGTTCCGCCCACAAGGGGAAGGCAAAGCCCAGAAGAAGCACCGCTTCAAAAATGGCCACTCCGATCTCGAGGTGAGTGGTCACGTGGTTCTT
Source organism: Roseibacillus sp. (assembly GCA_028821775.1). GTDB lineage: Bacteria > Verrucomicrobiota > Verrucomicrobiia > Verrucomicrobiales > Akkermansiaceae > Roseibacillus_B. Next base: position 106,786 of record JAPKFB010000002.1, on the reverse strand, counting down.
AACCCCGCTATAGGAGGCCTTGGGATGACGACGCTGCCAGAAAACCCAGCAGGCAATCAGGAAGAAGCCGGTCCAACCCACGAAGAGTGCGAGCATGAACCAATGCACCACTTCGATGAGGTGATCCACGCTGCCACCGTGTTCCGAAAAGTTCTCCGGGGTACCCCAGACAGCCGAAAGTAAATCCATCATTGGCATTGTATGAAAACGTATTTGAATTACTGGTCCATGTACTTCGGATCCAGGGCCGCGCGTTCGCGACGCACGATGCGCACCATGCAGATCCCGGTCGCTCCGAGCACCGGCACGATGATGGCCAGAAGGAAGAGGATGGACCACCCTGCAGCATCACCTCCTCCCTCCTGGAAGGACTTCGCGCAGGTGGCGCAGGCAAGTTGCAGTATCTCGTGGTTCATGAGCGCGGTTGTTAGATGATCAGGTTCTTGGCCTTGCGATAAAAGAAGACCCCGTAAATCGGGAAAACGATGCACCCGCCAAATCCCAAGATCATAAGGCAGGGTTTCAGGAATTCTGCATCAGCAGGCGCCCAGAAAATCGCCCATGCCGCCATGAAGACACTCAAGAGGGTCGTCAGGGCAACGAATACGATATGGAAGCCGCGCAGGGACATGATCTATTCCTCCTCGATTACCATCTCCGGGTTAAAAAAGCCATTCCCTTCGGTGGCGGTGCCATACTCGATGGGATCGATGAATGCCCAGCCCGTGAGCCCGATGAGGGAGAGCCCCCCGAGAACACCGAGCACGATGAACAGATAGATGCTCTTCTTCTCATGATTGAGGTGCATGAAAATCAGAGCCACGAGCGTCGCCTTCACGGAGGCGATGCAGAGACCAATGATCGCATCCCAGGTATCGAATCCGTGTTTGCCGAAATCGAGTGCAGGGACGGTGGCCACTGCCACCGTCACAATGGTGAAGGCAAACAGAATCAGGCCAATGAGCAGATACTTCTTCTGCGCTTTCTTGATTTCTTCGGGTGTGTCAGCCATGACCAGTGATTACATGAGGTAGAGGATCGGAAAGAGGAAGATCCAGACGAGATCAACGAAGTGCCAGAAGAGACCGCCCACTTCCACCCGGTTGGCAAGCCACTCGGGATTTTGGCGGTAGAGCCCCTTACTGAAGAGGAGATAGTAGCCCAACACGAGTGCTCCGCCGATCACGTGCAGTCCGTGCAGTCCGGTGAGAGTGAAGTAGATCGCGTAGTAGGTGTTCCACTTGGGGGTGAAGGCCGAGGCCATGGCAACCTTCTCGTGGGGAACCTTCAATTCGGGGAAGGCGTGGAGTCTCTTGACATCCGCGTTCTTGTGATCCGGTCCCGTGAACCCGTCCGTCATGCTTGGACGAAGATCATCGAACTTCTCCTCTCCAGGGAAGACTCCTTCCTCCTCGGCCTTGGCGTATTGCAGTAAATCCTTCCAGCCCATCCGGTAGCGTTCGGTCTCGGTGGAAACGCGCTTGGGATTACCCAGCTTGTCTCTCTTGTATTTCTCGACGAGGTGCTCCTCGAGCTTCTCGATGCGCTTCTTGTGCATCTTCCAAAGCTTCTTGTATTCGGCGGCGTGTTCATTCTTGTCCGAGAAAATCCAACTGCTCTCAATGACCTTCATGGGATCCTTGTCGGCCTCGACCGCCTTTTGAGCCATCCAGCGGAAATCCACCGCATCGACCGCGAGAGCCAGTGGGCTGTCCTGCAGTGCCCCGGCGAGCGTGGTGTCATCCCGCAGCTCTGCTTGCTCCGCCTTGGCCGGAATGGGCCGCTTGATCCAACTGCGATTGAGTACCAGCGGAACCGGAGGATCCATCTCGAAGGCCAGCGTGGAGAGGACCTTCACAATCTGTCCGGCGGTGTCCTCGGGAGTAATTTTGGCCTCGTCCGCGATCTCCCAGTTGCCCTTGTCGGGATGATTCGCGTGAGCATCCTTCCACTTGGTCCTCAGAATCCCGGTGCGGATCTCGGCGTTGTGGGCACGCCCCGCGATGAAGATTTCGCGGGCCTTCTTCAGCAAGGCGTAGCTCAGTGGCGTCCCGTCCGGAATGTAGAGCGATTTTTCCCCAATCTTCCGCGCGATCTTTTCGGCGGTCTGGTATTCCTTGACGATATCTTCCTCGGCGGCCTTGCGCTTGTCGGCATCCGCTTCGAAATCCACGAGAGCTCCATAGAGGAAGATCCCGGTCGTTCCCTTCTGCTTCTGGGCCACCAATTTCGAGTGGCGCTCTTCGGCTTGGGAAAGCATCGAGTCGATCCAGGACTCGTGGGCACGGACCAGTGAGAAGCTCACCCTCTCGGCCTTGAAGATCACCGCGTTCGCCTTGAAGGGCGTGCCATGGGGATCGTCTCCTTCATGGACTTCGTGAAAGTGGCCATCCTCATCAATCACCGCCTTGTGGGTGTGCCCTTCCACGATCGTGAAGTCATCCATGCGCACCGCCTGGTGATTCCACTTGGCGTTGTACTCGAGGCCCTTGAGGACCATGAATATTCCCGCGCAGGCAATCGTGATGGCCATGAAGAACTGGAAGCGCCGCCATTGTCGCATCTTGAGCGCCGCCCAGGCAAAGACCACGGTGACCGAAGAACCGATCAGGACGAAGGTGTTGATGAGACCAGGCAACACCGGCAAGGCGCGCTCAGGCCAGGGATAGTCTGCGTAAATCCGCAAAAAAACGTAGCCCGAAAAGAGGCCCCCAAAGAGCATCACTTCGGAAGCGAGGAAGAGCCAGATGCCAACCTTCGCGTTGAAGAGGCCGGTATCCTTCCGGGCAGTTACGGTATAGGGGATCTCCATGAGATTCTACGATTGGAGTGGCGTTAGCGGGTGGGTTCTTCGACGGGGACCTCAGCCGGTTTGTCTCTCTTGGGCTCTTCCCACTGCGGGAAGAAATCTCCTTCGTGATCATCGCGGCTGTATTCGTAAGGACCGCGGAAAACCGCGATGTCAAAAGTGAAGTTCCCGTGCGGTGGAGGCGTGGGAGTGGCCCATTCGAGGGTGGTCGCGTCGTAGGGATTGTCGTTCTTGATCTTTTTGCCGACCCAGATGGATGCGATAAAGTTGATGACGAACGGGATCTGCGACAAGGCGAGCAGCCAGGCGCCCCAGGACATGACGGGGTTGAGGTAGATCCACTCTGCCACCGTGTTCCCGAACACGTTGACGCTGTCCTCAGCCTTGGAGAGATAGGCGTCTCCCCCATTGTACCACCGACGGTGGAAGCCCGCCATTCCCTGCACCAGCATGGGAAAGAAGAGCATGTTCATGAAGATGAGCGAGGGCCAGAAGTGGAGGTGCCCCAGGAACGTGTCCAGGTGGCGGCCCGTAACCTTGGGATACCAGTGATACACTCCCGCAAAGAGGCCGAAGAGCACTCCGGGAGCCACCACGTAGTGGAAGTGCCCAATCACGTAATAGGTGTCGTGCAGGTGCAGATCGACCAGGTTGAAGGCCAGCGGCAATCCGGTAAGCCCCCCAATTCCAAACATGGGAAGGAAGGCCAACGCCCAGAGCATGGGCACATTGAATCGAATGGAGCCGCCCCAGAGCGAGACCACCATGGAAGTCAGCAGGATGACCGATGGCACCGAGATGAGAACGGTGGTGGTCTGGAACCAGGTCGAAACCACCGGTCCCATGCCGGTGAGATACATGTGGTGGGCCCACACCACGAAACTCAGGAAGCCAAGGATGAGAATCGACCAGACCATGGGCTTGTATCCCCACAGAGGCTTTCGAGTGTTGACTGGAATCACTTCCGCCACGCAGGCGATTGCGGGAAGGAGGAGGACATACACCTCGGGGTGTCCGAGGAACCAGAAGAGGTGCTGATAGAGAAGCGGACTACCACCCCCAGAAGCTTCGATGATCCCCGCACCCGAAGTGTAGAGGCCGCTGGGCAGGAAGAAACTCGAACCGACGGTCCGGTCCATGAGCTGCATCAAGGCCGCAACTTCAAGGGGAGGAAAGGCGAGGAGAAGGAGGAATCCGGTCACCAACATGGCCCAGACAAAAAAGGGCAGACGCATCCAAGTCAGGCCTTTGGCCCGCAGGTTGATGATGGTGGTCAGGAAGTTCACCGCCCCGAGGAGCGAGGAGGAAATCAGGAAGACCATGCCCAGCAGCCACTGGGTCTGCCCCGCCAGAAACTGGTTCACAATTTGCCCATCCGCGAAGTTTGCAAGAGGCGAGTAGTTCGTCCATCCGGACTTGGCCGCGCCGGACTCCATGAAGAAGCTTCCGACCATGATCAAGCCACCGACAAGATAGCACCAGTAACTGATCATGTTGAGACGCGGAAAGGCCATGTCGACCGCCCCAATCTGGAGCGGAGTGACGAAGTTTCCGAAAGCGGCAAATCCCAAGGGCACAATCCCGAGGAACACCATGATCGTTCCGTGCATGGCCCCGAACATGTTGTAGGTATCCCCCGTCACGCGACCGTCCTGCAGCCAACGCGCTTTCCACTCATCACTGAAAACCCAGCTCATCCAACTCGGAAGGGGCTCTTCAGGATAGGCGATGCTCCATCGCATCACCATCATGAGATAGAACCCTAAGGCGAGGAAGAGCAGGGCCGTAATGCCATACTGAATCCCGATCACCTTGTGATCCGTCGACCAGATGTACTTCTTGTAGAAGGGAAGTTCGTGGTGGTGTTCGTCATGGTGATCATGATCACCGTGATCTGCGGCCGCTTCTGCACTCATCGTCGTTCAGGGTTGAGGGTTTATTTTACTCCTGGGGGATCTTCCACGGGCTCAAGAGTCTCAAAATCCACTACCGTGGTGGGATCAATGGGATCGCCTTCCAGCATCTGGTCGTGGGTGGCGTTCAGTTCATCAGCGGTAATCTGCTGACCAGCGGGACGCGACTTCTGGATTTCCAGGGCGGCCGCTGCCTGCTCGGGAGTCACGATGTCGCCCATCGCGTTGCCAAAATTGTTGCGGACAAAAGTCATCAGGGCGGCAAGTTCAGTCGCAGTCAGGGGAGCTTGGGAAGGCATGCTGCCATTATAGGTGTTGCCCTTCACCGTGATGGGATCCTTCAGGCCATTCAGAACGATCATGGCAAAGCGTTCGGTATTTCCCTGCACCCACTCAGAGCCCGCCAGGGGAGGAAATCCGGCGTTGCCCTCGCCAGTGGATCCATGACACCCACTGCACTTTGCAAAGAGCTTCTGACCACGCTTGAAGAGGGCATCATAGATCGGGCCACTGGTCGGCCCATCATTCCCACCAGTCGGAAAATCGGCCCGGATATATCCTTGGGGATGCGGACTGTAGGCGAGGAGTTTCCCGCCTGCCCCGATCACGGAGCCACCGACCAGAAGCACGATCGCGCTGGCCAAAATCACCCAGAGGGAGACCGGCTCCATTCCGGTTTCCTTGATCCGCTTCTCGCGAGCCTGCGCAACTCCACCCTCGATGAGAGAAGCGTGAGTCTCAGCCACGTTGGTGCTCTCCTCGAGATCGGGTCGCTTGGAATCGGCAGGTTGGTTGGAATCGGCCATCGGTAAATTCAGTTCAGGTTATTCGGCCTTCTTCTTGTCGCGTCTGTAGTTGATGGAGTAGGGCACTGCATCATCCTTCTTCATGGAGATGAGATAACTTGCCAAGGCAAGCGCCTGGTCGGTGGGCAGGACTTCCTCCCCCTCCCCACCCAAGCCGGGCACGGCATCCGGGCTTCCTTGGCCGTAGACGTTCCTGGTGGTGAAAAGATGTGCCTGGGAGGGACAAGTCGACCAGTAGGCCTTCACCTTCTTGCGGGGGTCGTAAAGGTGCAGGAAGAGCCAGTTTTCCGGGGTCTTGGCATCGGCATCGTCCTCCTTGACATAGCGCTCGATCCGTCCGCCCACATTGCTGAGGTCGGGACCGTTCCGCATGAGGCCGATCTGTGCAAACGATTCGCCCACATAGTCGAAGGGAGTTGTTTCGCGACGGGTATCGACAGGAATGCCCGCATCGTCCTGCTCCTTGAACCCGGCCCATCCGGGGCGCCCAAGTTCAGAGCCTGCGAAGCTGGGTCGAATCAACTGGGTGTGACAGATGTAACAACCATTCGCAGCATAGATCGCCGCACCATTGGCGATCCGTCCGGCGCGGCGCGGGACGTAGACGTCGTCTCTCCCATCGGCCTCTTCGGTGAAGTATATCGGCTCAACATGCCGCATTTTGGAAAACGGAACCACGATGATCATGAGCCACGGGATTCCGAAGCTGAACATCAATGCGAGCGTGAATGCTTTGAACGACATGGGGATCAGGCTTCCGCGGATTGGAGTTCGTCGAGGTCCCCTTCGGGCCCGTGGGGGGAGGCTTCGTGGTGATCATCAACCTTCAAGAGTGTCGGGTGTTGGCTGCGCCGACCGAGGCGCGCCCACATAAGGAGGAGATGCAGGAGAAAGAAGATACTTCCGAAGAGAATGAAGCTCCAGGCAATCGTGGTGCCGATGTTGTAGGCGTAGCTGCGCGTTGCGGCATCCATCCAGGCGCTACCATAGGCTTCCTGAGCCTGGCCTTGGAAAAGTCCGCCCATGATCGAGCAAACCACCACCGTGCCCACACCATAGACGGTGAGCCAGAAGTGCCAGCTGATGAAGCGGCGCGAGAGCCATTCCCGACGGGTGATGCGTGGGACGATAAAGTAGATCCCCCCGAAGGCGCACATGCTGAAGAAGCCGTAAATGGCGAGAATCTCGTAGCCATAACCGGTCAGGCTGAACTGGGTGAGTTTCAAGGTTCCCGGAGTGTTGAGAACCAATCCAAGCACTCCCAAGGTCAGGAAGGAAACAATCCCGCCCAAGGCGAATCGAAGAGAAGGACTGGCGGAGACGGCGTCTTCGTGACCGCGAATGGTCATGATGATGTTGACCCCAACGGCGAGGGCGGGAATAAGAATGAGAATGGTGGCCGCCGCACCAAGGTAGGGCATGAACTGTGGCAGGGGCGCACCCGCCAGTCGCTGCATCCCAGCCCAGGGACCGATCACAGCCAGGGCCCAAAAACCGAAGAGGGCGAGCGCGTAACTGTAGATTGGACGCCCCGTCACTTTGGGAACCAGGTAGTAAGCGGTCCCGAGCGCCACCGGAGTGAAGAAGAGGAATATGAGGGCATACTTGAACCAGGCATTCACGGCGGCCGCCATCACCGGGTGACCGTTGAAGACGAAGACGAAGAGGTGAGCGGTCAGGAAAATCCAGGGGAACCAGAAAAGGGCGGCTACGAGATACCATTGCGCGACGTAGATCTTCCCACCCTCACTGCAGCGGAACTGCACAAAGGACCAAACCGTGATGAAAAGGTAACTCAGCAGGAGCATGGGCCAGACCGCGACAGGAAACTCCATCCACGGCTTACCGGTGCCATATCCTGCGATGATCCCGAGAAACCCGACGAGCACTCCGAAGTTCCAGACATGACCAGCGGTCAGGATGATCCCGACTGCGGAGCACTCCTTGCGGGAAAGGCGGGCCATGAGCCAGATCACGAGACCAAAAGCCGCCTGACAGCCCCATCCGTAGACGAGCAAGTTGAGGTGCGCTGCATAGACCCGACCGTAGCTCAGAAAACCACAGCCATCGAGGAAGGTTGGCGAGTGGGCCTTGGCGGAGGAGATGAATCCGAGGAGCAGGGAGAGCGCTAGCCAGGTGGCACCGCTTGCGAAGAAGAACATCACGGGATGCCGGAGCGACCGGTCGATCTTGGCCCGGAGTTCGGAATCCTTTTGAAACGCTATGTCGTCAGTAGGCATGGATGAGCGCTCTTCTGGGTTATTTGAGGGGAAGGAGTTGAGTCGGGTTCAGCATCGGCTTGCCAACCTCACCCCGCATCGCTTTGACCTGCTCGGCAGTGACCGGAGAAGCCTTGTTCCCAAAACTATTGCGGACATAAGTGAGCACGGCCGCGATTTGATCATCGGTCTGAAAGGCCAGCGGCGCCATGGGAGCGACCGGGGTGTAGGTCGTCCCCTTCACTTCGATCGGTCCGAACATTCCACGCAACTGGATTGCAATCAGGTTCTCCACCGGGCCCGCGACCCATTCTGATCCCGCCAGGGGCGGTCCGAGGTTGAGAACTCCGTTCGCGTCGGGACCGTGGCAGGCAAGACAGGTTGAATAGAGCACCTTGCCTTCATCCATCATGGCCGGGTCCACCGGAGCGTCGGCAGCGACTTTGGGAAAGTCAGCAGGCACTTCGATGCCCGTATTACCGGCGGCCGCCTTCTCCTTCGCCATGGCGGAGCCGGGAAGAATGAACTCAGGCTTCTCCACTGCACCCACGGTGGCGGCGAGCAAGGTGGCTCCTACCTTCTCGAAGCTCTTGACGGCAGCCTTCCTGGCTCCCGCGTGAGCGGCATCCACTTCGGTTCTGATTTCCTGACGCCGATTCGCGTTGTGCTCATCGTAGGCATTATTGATGGGCTTCTTGAAGCACAGGCCAAGCAGGAGACTCAGCAACCCGAAGGAGGCAAAGATGATCAGCCCCAGCCAGAAGCTGGAAAATCGCTTGAGAGGATTGTCTTTCGCCGAGTCCATCAGTTGTGCACGTTGGCTGATTCAAGGATGCGCGGATCGCGGTTCGGATAGAGCGCAGCCGAAGCGATGTTTCGCAGAAGGAAGAAAACGAAGCCGGCACCCACGATCACGAAGGCGATGATGTCGCCGAAGAACGATCCGTTGAGCCAGAGCTCCGGTTTGCCGTCCACCACCAGGCCGACCGAGGGTCCCCGTTCCGGGATGATCATGTGGTAGACATCGATCATGTGCATGCCAAGGAGGTAGAGGGCCACAATGATCATGTAGCCATTCCGGCGCTTCAGGTCCTGGCGGATCAAGAGCAGGAAGGGGGCGACAAAGTGACCAAAGACCAGCACGAGACTGACGTAGTTCCATCCTTCGGTGTTTCGCAGGATGAAGTAACGAGTCTCTTCCGTGATGTTGGCGTACCAGATCAGGAAATACTGGTCGAAGGAGATGTAGGCCCAGAAGACGGTGAAGGCGAAGGCGAGCTTACCCATCAGGTGATCATGTTCCGGACCCACCACGTTCTTCAGGTATCCCATGCGACGCAGGGCGATCGTGACCAGGATGATGACCGCCATCGAGTTGAGCGCGCTGCCCGCGAAAATGTAGACCCCCCACATGGTGGAGAACCACTTGTAGTCGAGGGTCTTCACCAAGTCGATGGAGAGGAAGGTCAGCACCAAGGCGAAGACGGGCACTCCCCAGGAGGAATCGCGCCGCGCCCGGATGAGTCGCTTGGTGCCGGGATTCGGATCATTGTCCTGATCAATCGAGAGTTTGCGCAGCCGATAGATAACAAGCCCGAGGATGGCAAAGTAGCCAAAGAAGCGCACATACCAGAAGGGGATGTTGAGGAACCAACGCTTCAAGTAGAGGAGGTGATTGGTGTGGTGAAGGTGGTCCTCAAGGGCCGTGTTGTCCGGAACGCTGCGATGACCGGCCATCCACTCGTAGAGGAACTCTTGCACCTGCGGGAAGAGGAACGGGATCGCAAAGACGATCATGAACGGAAAGACGAAGCCCACATTCTCCATCACCCGGCGTACCGAAACACCCCAGCCCGAATTGGAGACGTTGTGAAGGAGGGTCCAGAAGCATCCGCCCAGCGAAAGGGTGGTGAAGAAGAAGAAGGCGTAGAGCCAGGAATAGGCGTAGGAACCCTGCGCCTTATCCGACACGAACATGCCGGCGATCAGGATCGGAAAACTGATCGCGATCCCGCCGACCATGATCCCACCACAGATGGTCCGGATCCGTTGAAGCTTGTTCCCGTCGATCTTCTCGCCGTCGACCGGAATGTCTGCCGATGTAACCATGTGTCCCATACCGGTAATCAGTTAGAGGCGCCTCCCGCCGTTTCAGTGTTTTCAGGCGCGGCGGGCGCATCCGCAGGAGCCTTCTTCGACTCCTGCAGGGCACGCAGGTAAGCGACGATGGCCCAGCGATCACGCACCGGGATGTTGGCGCCGTAGCCGCTCATGAGTCCCTGTCCGTGCGTAATGACGTGATAGACTTTGCCGTCCGGATACTGGTCCGCTCCGAAGCGCGCCTCGTGCAGGTTGGCCACCTTGGCGGCCATGTAGCGACTGACCGTGCCGGTGCCATCACCTCCATGACCATGGCAGATGGCGCAATAAATTCCGAAGCGTCCTTGCCCGCGCCGCAGAAGGCTCTGCATTTCATCAGCCGCAGAGTCCCCCGTCAGCCCGAGCTTCTCGAGGGGAAGCCCGGTCGCGAAATAATCGTTGATCGCCCCGGAGTAGTAGTGACCGGTGCGGCCCTCGCTGAACTCGACCGGAAAAATGCCATCATCACTGGAATGCGGAACGGTGCCGGCAACCGGGAGGCGGGCTCCCATGCCATCGTGGAAAAAGTCGCTGGGCTTTTGCCCCTTCAGGAAATCCTGTCGGTCCATGTCCGGGAAGATCTCGATCGGGGTCTGGCTGAATTTATCTCCGCGGAAGCCCAGAATGCCGATGGCAAGGGTGATCATTCCGAGGAAGGCGAGGAAGAAAAACTTCATGGGATCGTCAGTCTAGTTTCCGTCGTCTTCGACCAATTCGATATTGGCGCCGCCGATTTCATCGAGGAAGCCCTTCGTTCCTTCTGCCGAAAACTTGGGGTCACGCGCTTCAATCGCGATGAAAAACCCGTCATCCGTGCTCCGGTGGAACTGCCGGCTCGCAAAGAGCGGGTGGTTCCAGCGAGGGAGTTGGCAGAGACCCAACAAACCAAACAAAGTGGTAAATCCCGAGAAGAGCACGGTGAGCTCAAACATGATCGGGAAGAAGGCCGGCACCGTGAAGATGTTGGCCGGCTTGCCCTGCACCACCGTGGGGTAGATTCCCACCTGGGTGATGTAGGCGAGGAAGAAGGCGGTCGCGAGTCCGGTCAGCCCTCCGAAGAACACAAAGTAGGGAAGAATCGAGCGCTTGATTCCCATCGCATCGTCCAAGCCGTGGACTGGATAGGGCGTGTAGCAATCCCACTTGCGGAATCCCGCGTCGCGTACTTTTTCAGACGCCTTGTAGAGGGAGGATGCGCTTTCAAACTCGGCGAGGTAGCCGTAAACGCGTTTGACGGTTGTACTCATCAGACTTCGGCAGTTCCTTTCTCAAGTTCGTGCTGGTAAGCGGGCTCCACGACCGCTCCCGGATCGGGATGAGCCTTCTTGTCGTCGTGGTGCACGTCGCTCTCTTCCTTGGCCCATTTGACCTCTGCGATGTTGATGCAGGGCAGGAAGCGCAGGAAGAGGAGGAAGAGCGAAAGAAACAAGCCGATCGTGCCGAGGAAGAGGCCTATGTCGACCCAGCTCTGGTTGTAATACTTCCAGTTGGCGGGCATGAAGTCCCGCGCTAGGGTGGTCACGATGATGACGAAGCGCTCAAACCACATGCCGGCGTTCACACACATGCAGACTCCCATCACGACCCAGAGGTTTTCGCGGCACCACTTGAACCAGAAGAGCTGTGGAGAAAGGACGTTGCAGCTCATCATGCAGACGTAAGCCCACCAGTAGGGACCGGTGATGCGGTAAGTGAAGGCCTTCATTTCATACTCGGCCCCCGAGTAGAAGGCCACGAAGAGCTCCATCAGGTAGGCATAGCCCACGATCGATCCCGTCAGGAGGATGATCTTGGCCATGTTGTCGATGTGCTTCATCGTGATCATGTCCTGCAGGCCATAAATGAGGCGTGCCGGAATCATGATGGTGAGCACCATCGCAAAACCGCCGAAGACGGCACCGGCCACAAAATAGGGAGGGAAAATCGTGGTGTGCCAACCGGGCACGATGGAGGTTGCGAAGTCGAAACTCACCACCGAGTGCACCGAGAGCACAAGCGGGGTGGAAAGGGCGGCCAGGAGGAGGTAAGCCATCTCGTAGTGGCTCCAGTGGCGGTTGCTGCCGCGCCATCCGAGAGAAAAGATACCGTAGAGCATCTTCTTCACTCCGTTCTTGCACCGGTCGCGAATGGTCGCGAGGTCCGGCACCATTCCGAGGAACCAGAAGACCAGGGAGATGGAGAAGTAGGTCGAGACTGCGAAGACGTCCCAGAGCAGCGGCGACTTGAAATTCTGCCAGATCGCATTCGCGTTCGGGATAGGCGCGAGATACCAGGCCATCCAGACCCGTCCCACGTGGAAGGCCGGGAAGATGCCCGCGCAGATCACCGCGAAAATCGTCATGGCCTCCGCCGCGCGGTTGATGGACGTCCGCCAATTCTGACGGGTCAGGAAAAGAATCGCCGAGATCAGTGTTCCGGCGTGACCGATTCCAATCCAGAACACGAAGTTCACGATCGGCCATCCCCACATCACGCGGTTGGTGTTCCCCCACACTCCGACTCCGGTGGTGATGAGGTAGATGAGACCGCCCCCCACCCCGACCACCGCCATGATGACAGCCGGGATGAACAAGGCCCACCAGATCGCAGGCTGCTTGTTCTCGACCACGCCGCACACTCGCTCCGTGATCCAGTGGTAGGACCGTTTGTTGAGGATGAGCTTCTCGCGCTCGAGGACAGGAAGCTTCACTTCCCGCGGCGCGGACGACTCACTCGTGGTCTTGGTTGCGGCGTCTGCCATGAGTTCTCAGGGTTAGGCCGTGTGGATGGTAGCAAGCCCGCGATATTTCGCGTCGGGCATGGCTTGGTTGGGGTTTTTCACGCGTGCCAGGTAGGTGGTCCGTGGCACGGTGCCGACATATTGCAGGACGCTATAGTTGCGCGGATTGGGAGCGAAATTCCCGTCTTTCTGCTGGTGGTCAGTATTCTTGGCCCACCAGACCTGCGATTTTTTCACGTCGAGAATATTGCCAAAGCTGATTGCCTGCGTTGGACAGGCGTCCTGACAGGCGGTGCGCACCGAGTCGACCTTGATGCGCAGGTCATCTGCACTCACGGCCACCGCGGTCGAATGGGCTCCCGCCTTGAGGGTCTTCTGGCGGCCGATCTGCTTTTGCTTGATCTTGGCGCTTTCGAGACGTTGCACACAGTAAGTGCACTTCTCCATCACCCCGCGCATGCGAACCGAGACGTTCGGGTTGCGCTGCAAGTGCGGCGCATCGCCCACCTTGGCCTCCGCAAACGGGCCCTTGTAGAGGTTGTGGTCGATGAGCGGGTTGTTCTTGTTGTAATCGAAAAAGTTGAAACGGCGCGCCTTGTAGGGGCAGTTGTTGGCGCAGTAGCGCGTGCCGATACAGCGGTTGTAGGCCATCGCGTTCAGGCCCTCCTCGGTATGCACCGTGGCATTCACGGGGCACACTGTTTCGCAGGGAGCATTTTCGCAATGCATGCAGGCCACCGGCTGGGGGACAAACTCGGGGTTTTCGAACACCCAGGCCGGCACCTTGATCTTGTTCTTGGTGCCGTTCTCCTTCGCAACGTCGCCGTGACTATCGCGCTCATAAGTCGGAGTGGCGAAGTAGCGGTCCATCCGGATCCAGTGCATCTCGCGACCCATCGCGACCTGCTCCTTACCGACGATCGGAATGTTGTTCTCGGCCTGGCAGGCTACCAGACAGGCGTTACAACCCAGACAGGTGTTGAGGTCAATCGCCATCCCCCACTGGTGAATCTTGTCACTGATGAGATCGGCCTGCTTGTCCTCATCATCTTCCCAAGCCGAACCCTTGCGCTTGTAGAGGGAGATGTTTTCCGGGGCGTGGGAGTCGACCGGGCCTTGCTTGGCCACGTTCTTGACCTGGTTCTCGAAGGATCTTGGGTGCCCGTGGTGATTGACTTCGTTGGTGGAAACCTCGCGCGCAAGTGCACGACCGTTCATCGCGTTGTGCTCCTGCACGAGTGCGACTGGATACTTCGCCTTGAGCTTCTCAACCTTCTCGACCTTGGCGCTGAAGCCCTCTCCTCGAATGGCGTTGGCGTTGAACCCGGCATTGATCCCGACCAGTCCGACCACTGCGAAGGGATCCTTCTCGCGAGCAACGACCGTACCATCGCGCCCATCTGATGCACCCTGTCCGTAACCGACCGCAATCGAAATGCAGTCGTCGGCGTGCCCAAAGGCCACCAGCACGGGAACCTGCATCCGGCCCGCCGAAGTCGTGATTTCCGCCATCGGAGCCCGGGCATTTCCGCCCTCGCCGATGAGGGGCTTGGGCGCATTCTTCACCTTGCCCACGATCGGGAAATTGCTCTCCGGCTCGAGTTCTTGAATGGCGTCGTAGACCCCCAGCTCCTTCGCCGTCTTGGGCGAAACGAGGGCCGCGTTGTCCCAGGAAAGTTTCGAAATTGGATCCGGCGCTTCCTGCAGCCAGCCGTTGTCGATGTAGCGACCGTCCCAGATCGAGGCGTCCGCCAAAAAGTTCACTTCGAGGCCCTCTGTTTCCGCAGGCTTCGTGACATCGCCCACTTCGCCGGGATCGGCGCTGGCGTATTCGCTGCCTGCCAGGAAACCATTTTTTAGAGCTTCCTTCCAAGCCGTGTCCCCTTCCTCGCCGATTTCGGCGAAGGTGCTGCGCACTTCGTTGTAGGCCGGGGAGGCCGCGCCCTTGGGACCTTCGCCACTGATCAGGAGAGGAGCCTTCTCATCTCCACTCGCGACCTTGGCCCAGTCCACGTCTTTCCAAGTGAGCAGCTGCGAGAGGAGCTCGATCTCGGAAACGCCATCGTAGAGAGGCAAAATCATGGGCTGTAGCAGGGAGTAAACTCCGGTCGCGCTTCGGGCATCGCTCCAGCTCTCAAGGTAGTGAGCGGCCGGAACATGCCAGGTGCAGGCATTGGCCGTGGCGTCCGTGCGCAGCCCGAGGTGAATGCTTTGCTTGGCACTCGCGAGCGCCTTCTCAAACTCATCACCCGGCGTGTCATAGACCGGGTTGGCGGGCCCAAGGAGGAAAACCGTGGTATCCGAACCGACGAAGCCCTGAAAATCCTGAAGCGTGCCGTAGCCTTCGCGACCGGTCTGCACTCCCTGGAGCGGAGCGCCGGCGCCGTAGGCCTCGAGGGCTTTGTTCATCGCGATTGCGAGACGCTGCAATTCTTCGTTGTGACGACTTCCGGCCAGCACAAGCGACTTGCCCGCATTCTTCAGCAGGTCAGTGGCACATTCGCTCACCCAAGCAGAGAAATCCTTGGGGTTGCCACCGAAAAAGTAGCCTCCGTCGAGGATCTCGAAATTCTTCGTGATCCCGTTGAGCTCCTTTTTCGCCTCAGCCGAAAGCTGATCCGCATTCTCGATCTTGCGCGCGATCTCAACCGCCACCAGCAGAATCTCGCTCGGCTTGGAACGCAGGCGGTGATCGGCCATGCCTCCGGTCAAACTGAAGGCAGTCTCGACCATGTAGAGGCGATTCATCTTATCCGCCGCGATGTTGTGCTTGTAGTCGGAACCACCACCCTGGCGTCGCTTCGAGAATTCTACTGCGCTTCCGTGCGGATCAACACCAAGGAAATCACAGTCGAGGGAGAGGATCCGGTCGGCCTTTTCAAAGTCGACGGTCACTTCGCACCCGTCATCGCTCCCGCTTCCAAAGACCGCGTTGTTGGCAGTGCGTCGGCCTGCGCCGCGCAACGCTTCGTAGCTGAAAAACTTCGCCGCGGGGTAGGCGCTCCTGAGCTCGTCGCGCAGTCGATTGCGGGTCGGACTGTCGTCCTCCCCCACCAGAATCGCGATCTTGCCAGGCTCCTTCGCGATCCCGGTCAATGCTTTCGAAAATGCCTTCCGCGAAGACTTTTTCCCTTTGTTCAGGAAGATCCGGGAGCGATTGGGATCGTAGAGGTTGAGAACGGAAGCTTGGGTCAGCGCATCGCTGGCCCCGCCATCGGGATGCTCCCGATTGGTTTCGAGCTTGGTCGGCCGGCCTTCGAAGGTCGTCACCACCAGAGGCACTCCCCCTTCCGCGGTGGGGCGGGTCGAAGCATAGAAAAGCGGCTTGCCGGGGATGACCCACTCGGGGGCCTTCTTGTAAGGGACGATGTAGGACTCGGGGCGACGGCAGGAAACCAAGGCCAGCCCGCTCAGGGCCGAAGAGGCCCCCATGAGCTTGAGAAATCCGCGGCGCGAACTTTCGCGCTCTTCCTCGCTCAAATGGCCGGAGCCCTTGGGGAATTCGCGTTCGAGATGCTCCTGGAAGGCAGGACTCTTCTCCAACTCGCCCACACTCCGCCACGAGGTAATCTCCGTCTCTTCAACGGGAATGTCCGGATGTTGCCAGATGCGTTTGCTCATGCTCTTAGCGGTGGCAGGTAGAACAGCTGTCCTTGGACTGAATGTTCCAGTGGGCCTTCAGGAACTTGCCGAGATCCTTCTGGGTGCTGATGCGGTTGCCAGAGGCATCGAGAATTTCGTTCTCCGTCAGATATTTTTCCGCGTCGTAATCGAGATTGAAGACCTCTTCCAGCGGGCGGAGGTGATTTTCTGGACTGCGGTGGCAATCGAGACAGAAGCCCATCGAGTGGCTCTTCGCTTGGAAGACCACTTCCATCTCGTTCACCTTGCCGTGACACGAAACACAGGAAACCCCGCGATTCACGTGCGCAGAGTGGTTGAAGAAGACGTAGTCGGGATTCTTGTGGACCCGCACCCACTTGAGAGGTTCCCCATCGTAGCCTGCAAAGTCCTTGTCGTAAGCCCGGCGCAGTGGAGCGAGCTTCGCGCTGTCCTTGCGCACGTGCTGGTGGCAATTCCAACAGGTGTTGGCGGAGGGAATATTGGCCTGCCCCGAGTGCTCCACAAAGCTGTGGCAGTAGCGGCAATCTAGCCCGAGCTGCCCGACATGCAGGGCGTGATCGTAGGCGATTGGCTGCGCAGGCTGATATCCCACCCGCTGCGCTTTGGGCGTCGCATAATAGGCGAACCCGACCACCACTCCGGCTCCTGCGAAGCCGAGGCAGATCGCTATCTTGAGCGGTAGAACGTTAGTCCAACGAGGGAAAAAATTGGCCATCGGCTTAGGCTACGGAAGGGAAGTAGCAGTTTGTGAAAGTTTTCACAAGCGCATTTTGTTTGGCGCCCTGTAGGGATTTATCGGAGCGCCGCCGGAATAATCGCCCCTCCCAAAAGTGGCAACTCCTATTTGATTCTTCACTCATAAAACCGTCCTCCCCGGAATCAAATTGTGAATAAGTGGTGGGTTATTCCTCCCCGATGAACGCGGGTTCCCA
Organism: Roseibacillus sp.; assembly: GCA_028821775.1. Lineage (GTDB taxonomy): Bacteria > Verrucomicrobiota > Verrucomicrobiia > Verrucomicrobiales > Akkermansiaceae > Roseibacillus_B. The sequence goes on along the minus strand of JAPKFB010000002.1, from coordinate 89,625 downwards.
CCTCCGGCCCTTCATCTCTCCCAACCTTCGCCCCACCCGCTCCATCTCAGTAATTCCCTCCCGATCGGTCGCCCAGAATGAGGGCTCGGGATCGTCATTCTTTCGTTTGCCCAGCAGGACCACGCTGACGACCTGCACTTGAAGGTAACTCCTGGCCAAAGCAGACGGGATTCGGCCACCAGCGAGTCCACCAGCCGGAGCTCACCGTTGCGCTGCGCAGCGGCACCACCCACCCAGTCTACCACCGGAAGAGAAGGCGAGCCGCGTAATCCCTTCCATCATCCCCCAAACGGGGGCTTGCCCAATTTCCCATCCACAAAAAGGGCCCATGGCCGAAGCCATGGGCTGAAATGTTCGTCCGTGCTGGTAATTTCCGACTTTCGTCAGGCGACTTCCCTACTTGGAGGGAACATCGAAGTCCCCCAAGGCGTACTGGAGTCCCCCGAGGTAGACTTTCAGCACGTCGGGATGCCAGTAGATCGCGTCGTTGTGTCCGAGCGAGCAGTAAAAGACGCGGCCTTTGCCCCACTTGCGGACCCAGGAGACTCCGTAGTCCTTGTCGGCGCGCTTGATGTTCTTCTTCTGGCTCCGGTCGAGATCGAGACGCAGGAGCATCTGCACCTTGCTGGAGTCATAGGGATCACGCAGTTGGTAGATCTCTTCCTTGAAGTCCATGTTCTTGCCGTTGAGGTGAGCGACGATCGGATGCTTCTCGGCGCCTTTCTCGACCGCGATGCTCACCGGAGTTCCTCCTCCCCAGGGATGGCCGTCAAAGGCGCCGTTGATCATCTTGCTGTATTCCGGGGTGTGTCCGCCGCCCGGCTTGAGGGTATCGGTCGCGGAGTGGAAGCCCGCGAATCCTTTTCCGCCTTTCACGAAGTCCTGCAGGTTCTTCTGCAGACGCTCCGACTTGGCCTTGGCCTCGGCCTTGTCGATCTTCTTGTCGAAGAAGGGATCGCCGGTGGTGTTCAGAAAGAGAATGGTGTCGAACTGGTTGATCTTGTCTGATTCGAAGTTTGCGAGGTCGTCACTCACGATCGCTTCAAACGCACCGGTCTTTTCACCGAGCATCTTCATGGCGGTTTTGCCGGTCGCGATGGAGCCGTGCCGGAATCCATTGGTGACCGAGAAGACGAGGAGCTTGCGCTCCTTCTTGGGCTTGGCGAAGGCCTCCTTGGGCAGGCTGGGCGCAATCTTATCGGCGTTCTTGCCAGGGTTGTCCTTCTGACCAATCGCGAAGGGAACCATCGCAGCGGCCAGCGCCATCGGAAGAATGAGTGAGATTCGCTTTTTCATATGTGTGAAGTGGAGCCTATGGAACGCGCGAGAACGAGACAATCATTCAATGGACAACCAGGAATTGTCGAAGACGAGCCTGATCATCGGATTCCCGACGGGATCTCTCGACACCAGCGCACTCTTCCTCGCAGGGGCGCAACCACGACCGAGACAAAGCGCGTATCCAAGCGGCCCGACGTCCTTAATCCGACGACTAGGGAGCCCCCCTCACACTAATGACGTTTATGATCATCAGAGGCTGAGCCCCTAAAAAATCCACGCCAAAGGGGGTCTGGTGGAGCACTTCCATGGTGTGAAATCCGGCGTCCGCAAAATAGCCATCGAGACCCTTCAGCAACACAGTGCGATTCTGAGGAACAGAATTGACGATCCCCACCATGCTCGCGTTCAAGGCGAAGGGGTCCAACGGCTCCGCACTCGCCTCTCCCTTGTAGACCAGCACCCAGGTCGTGCTGTCGAGCAGGAACCGCCAAAGCGACAATCCGTCCCTGCTCGGGGGAGCAATCCGTCCCGCTGTCCGAGCTCTGCGCGGAGGAAATTACCCTCCAGAGGCGGCCTATCCCTGCATCTTGGTCCAGGCCGCGTTATTCGCGGAAGACTCCACACAGGCCTGGATGAAGGCCATGCCGGCTACCCCATCATCGACGGTGGGGTGATCGTAGCCACCTTCCGGAGGATCATTCCCTTCAACGTTGTCGCTGATCGCCTGCGCTGCCGCGAGATAGACATTCGCAAAGGCTTCAATGAAGCCTTCCGGATGGGCAAAGGGAGTGCGCGAGTTCGCGGCCGCCGCTTCTCCGAGGTAGTCGTTGCCACGCCGGTAGGTTTTCCGCGGAGCATTGGCGTATTTTACAATCAGCTCGTTGGGATCTTCCTGCCGCCACTCGATGGACGCCTTGGTCCCGTAGGCCCGGATATTGAGATTGTTCTCGTCTCCGTTGGAAATTTGCGAGGCGTAGATGAGGCCCTTGATGCCCCCCTCGAAACGCACCAGGCAATTGCCATCGTCGTCAAGCTCGCGCCCGGGAATGAAGGCGGTCAACTCGGCGGCCAGCTCTTCAATCTCGACCCCACAAATGTAGCGCACGAGGTTGTGGGCATGGGTTCCGATGTCGCCCATGCAGTTGGAGGCTCCCGCCACTTTCGGGTCGGCGCGCCAGTTGGAAATTTTTCCCTGGCCGTCCCCCTCGACGTCTCCTACCGCGTAGCCTTGGGGATACTCGGCCACAATCTTGAGGAGCCGGCCCAGCTCGCCGTCCTGCACCATGCGCCGGGCCTCCTTCACCATCGGGTAGCCCGTGTAATTGTGGGTGAGGCAAAAGACCTTGCCGCTCTTCTCCACGATTTCCTTGAGCTCCTTGGCCTGCGCGAGATCAAAGGCCAGCGGCTTGTCGCAGATCACATTGATGCCGGCCGCGAGGAAGATCTTGGCCACCGGAACGTGAAGGTGGTTCTGCACCACGATGGTCACAAAATCGATCTTGTCCTCCCTCCCTGCTTCCTTCTCGGCCATCTCCTCGTAGGAGCCGTAGACCCGCTCCGGATCGAGAAAAAAGTCTTCGCCCGAGAGCCTGGATTTTTCCGGGTCGGACGAAAATGCACCCGCCACCAGTTCGATCTTGCCGTCGAGGTTGGCCGCCATGCGGTGCACTGCGCCGATGAACGCACCGCGCCCACCGCCAACCATTCCCATGCGGAGTTTTCTATTGAGAGCCATTGTCGTAATCAGGGAGAGTATTTAGAGAGAAACGGGCGTCCCGGAACCAGCAGATTGGTAGAGCGCATCGATAATTTGCATCAACTTGAGCGCCTCATCCGGGGTGTTGAGCGGCTGGGCGGTCCCTTCGATGGTGGCCACAAAGTTTGCCGCTGAAGCCGTGCGGCCCATGTCTTCACAGGCCTCCGTGATGATGCTGCGGTTCACCGAATTTCCATTTTCCTGCACGTAGAGTTCACAGGAGTCGATCGCGGTCTCGTCAAGCCCATCGATCCCGAAGAGACGCTCGACTTTGCCCCCCGCTTTGGATCCCTGGAAGACCACCGAAACTACTTCGCGCTCGTTCATCTCCGCCCAGGAGGTGCGGATGCTGAGAACCTGTCCGCTCTTGAAGGTGACAAATCCGTGCGCGGCCGCTTCCACGTCGGTGGAGCCCTCCGCATTGTCGGGAATGCCCCACGGTCCCTTGTGTCCAGGGTCCGTGATGAAGTCGTTGAAGGTCTGGCCCAGCACGTGGGCCGGTTCGGGATAACCCATGAAGTAGAGGGAAAGATCAACCATGTGCAGCAGGTCAATCACGGGGCCACCGCCCGAGAGCGCCTTGGTTGTGAACCATCCTCCGAAGCCGGGAATCCCGGTGCGCCGAGTCCACTGCGACTGGGCCGAGTTGAGGGTGCCCACCGTGCCATCCGCGATGTACTTCATCATTGCCTGCGACTCCGGCCGGGCACGATTGTTGAAGTTGAACATGAGGACCTTGCCGGCCTTTTCGGCCGCCGCCTTCATCTCGACAACTTCCGCCGCATTGAGCGCCGGCGGCTTTTCACAGAAGACGTGCTTCCCGGCCTCCAGGGCTTGAATGGCCAGCGGTGCGTGAAACTTGTTCGGCACGATGATGCTGACGGCATCGAGGTCTGATTTCAGAAATTCCGCCGTGTCCGCATAGACCTTGGGGATCGACCAGTGGTCGGCCGAGGCTTGCGCGGCTGCTTCGTTGACGTCCGCGATGGCGATGACTTCTCCCCCACCCTGTTGAAAGCCGGGCACGTGATATTGAAGCATCCCACCCGCACCGATCACTCCTACTTTGGTTGCCATGGTTCGAAGGGTTTACTGGTTCTCCTTGTCGAAGGCGGAGTCGAAGATCACGTCGCTCGGAGCGAAATCGAGATCCTTGGTGAAAGCGCAGCTCTCAGTGGCACCGTGAAAGCGATCCATGCGGCCGTCTTCCCACTCGACCGAGAGCGGTCCGTTGTAACGAATGTCGTTGAGCGCCACGATGATCTCCTCGAAATCCGTGTCGCCGCGCCCCACCGAGCGGAAGTCCCAGAAGCGGCGCGCATCACCGAAGTCGGTGTGTCCACCGAAGACTCCCACCGAGCCGTCCCCGTGCCCCCACCACGCGTCCTTCATGTGCACGTGGAAGATGCGGTCCGCGAAGTCGCGAATGAACTTCACGTAATCAACGCCCTGGTAACCAAGGTGACTCGGGTCGTAGTTGAAGCCGAAGCGCTTGTGGCCGCCCACCGCCTCAATGGCCCGGGCCGCGGAAGCAATGTCGAAGGCAATCTCGGTCGGGTGCACCTCAAGACCGAAGTAGACATCCTCCGCTTCGAAGGCATCGAGGATGGGGCCGAAGCGCTTCCCGAAATCTTCGAATCCCTTGTTGATGTAATGTTGATCAGTCGGCGGGAAGGCGTAGAGAGCGTGCCAGATGCTGGAACCGGTAAAGCCATTCACCACCACTTTGCCCGAACCGGCCGGTTTCGAGGACATGTAGTCCTTCCCCGCGTCGATGAACTTGCGGCAAGCCTTGCCGGTGTCGATCAACTCCTGCGCTGCGCGCTGACGAACTCCTTCCGGGTCCCCATCGCCCCAAACGTCCGGCGAGAGAATCGCCTTGTGACGCTCATCGATGTTGTCGCAGATGGCCTGTCCCACCAAGTGGTTCGAGATCGCATAGCAAGCCATTCCGTGCTGCGAAAGGAGCTCCCAGCGTTCCTCCACATAACCGTCTTCGTTGAGGGCTTTCTGGACGTCGAACTGGTCGCCCCAACAGGCGAGCTCCACGCCGTCATAGCCCATGTCCTTCACCTTGGGGAGAAGGTCTGCGAGAGAGAGATCGGCCCACTGGCCGGTGAAGAGTGTTACTGGTCGTGCCATCGGAGTACTGTGCTAGTGATTTACGGTTAGTGATTAGTTTCCGAAAAGGAGTCGTGCAAGGCTGAGACCCACTTTTGCTCCAAATCGTCGAAAATTTCGCGAACCCCGTCTTCTGGAGTCACGGTAGAGCCCGCTTCGGGCTGGCAATAGGCGTTTTCGAGCTCGGCCAGCGCCACTCCGCAGGCAGCGTGGGCCGCACGCATCGCCGCGCCCAGAGCGGCCGAGCCGGCCACCGTCAGTCGCGAAACCGGAACGCCGAAGACATTGGCGACCGTTTGGGCGATGCCATCGTTCTGCGAGGCCCCCCCGGTGAGATAAATCGTTTCGGGATCCACCCCGAGCCAGCGGGAGTGCACCTTCATGTTCAGGAATTGTCCCTCCAGCACCGCGCGCACCACCGAGGCGGGATCGCGCGCTCCTTCCGGCCAGCCGAGATAGACGGCGTCCCTCGACTCGACTCGCGGGGTAATCTCGGGTCCAAAAAATGGCAACATCAGGCGCCCTTCATTGCCCGCGGGAGTTGCGGCCAGGGCTTCCTTCTCGAAGTCCGACCAATCCAATCCAAGCTCGTCCTTCACGCGCTCCCGCGCCAGTGATCCATTCAGGAAACAGATCAAGCTCATGAAGCCCCCCATCGGATTGCCAAAGGCGTGACCGTATCCCCTGGGATCGGTGCGCGCTTCGGGCATCGCCGCAAAGAGGGTGTCGCTGGTCCCCAGGCTGATCACCACTTTGCCGGGCCTCGAGGCGCCCATCCCAACGAGGCTGCATGGATTGTCCCCGGAAAAGAGGACCACCTCGCAGTCGGGCGAGAGACCGAACCTCTCGACAAAATAGTTGGAGAGCTTTCCCGCCACCGTGCCCGACGGTTGCACGGGCGGAAGCTTCTCCCGCAATCCAGGAGCAGTCGCCTCCAAGAGATCGTGATCCCAATCGCCCGCCGCGAGGTTCAGTAAATTCATCCCCGCCCCGTCACCGTGATCAATCGCGACGCTCTGGCCGGCCAGGATCGACGCCATGAAGGAACTCACCAAGTGAATCACTCCGGTGAGCTCCCAGCTATCATAGCTCATCTTGGCGAAACGTCGAATCTGCGGTCCCGTGAATCGCTCGATCGCGATCGATCCGCTCCGCCTGCACACTTCGGCGTCCCCCCCCATCGCCTTCGCGATCTCGGCGCACTCGTTGCTCGTGGAGGTGTCCATCCAGATCGGTGCGCTCTGGCGGGTGAGATGCGAGAGCGCCTGCGACTTGAGGGTCTTGGACGGATCCAGATTCTGTACCGTGTCCGCAAAACCATGATCGAGGTAAACGCTGCCGTGCTGTTGCCCGGATCCCGCGATGGCTTTGATTTGTGACAAATCGAGGTCACTTTCTGCCAGGCGCGTAAAGAGAAGCTCCAGTCCATCGAGCCACATCAGGGGATCCGAATGAACCTCGCCATCTTCGCCATTGGGCATGAATCCCGAGGGCTGGCCATAGTCCGGCAAATCCTCGCCAAAACTCACTGAGGCTTCGTGAATGATCGTTCCGGCAGCGGTGTCGAGAACGACCGCTGATACACTTTGTGTCGAAGAATCTAGACCAAGGACAATGGGCATGGCGCTTGATGGTTCAGTGACCACGGTTACTATTGAATGGCGTGGGAGAAATTGGATTGTGGGTTTTCCGGTTCTCCCGCGCCTTTTTTAATTCGAGGAACGAGTTCTGGCAAGGGCTGCTGATGAGGCCTCTGTCTCCGATTGCCTCGGCCGCTCGGCGCGCTCCCGGATGGCCGTCATGCAAGTTTCGACGCGCTGGTGATCTGGCTTCAAAGGGTTGTTTCCAGGCGGCAGCGATCCCGCCCCTGCCTTCGACCTCTTAAATGTAGTCGTTGAGAAGGTTCTCCAACATCTCCTGGCGACCGCTTTCAAGAACCGGGGGCTCGATTCCGAGGGCGTAACCGTCGAGAGTATCGAAATTGGCTGACCCGCCCTCAATCTCTGCTCCGATCCCGCTGTCGTAGGTGGAATAGCGCTTCTTCACAAAATCGTCGAAGCGACCATCCGCGATGATCTTGGCCGCGATTTTCAATCCGCGCGCAAAGGCATCCATCCCACCGACGTGCGCATGGAAGAGATCCTCGGGAAGGTGCGACTCGCGACGACGCTTGGCGTCGAAGTTGAGCCCGCCCGTGGTCAGGCCCTGCCCATCATTCAACTTCAAGACCCGCAACATGATGTTGGTGGTCTGGTAGAGATTGGTTGGAAACTGATCAGTGTCCCATCCAATGAGAGTGTCGCCCCGGTTGGCATCGATCGATCCCAGCGCTCCCGCGGCCGCCGCCACATCCAGCTCATGCTCCATCGTGTGACCGGCCAGCTCGGCGTGGTTGGTCTCCAGGTTGAGTTTCAGATGATCAAGCAAATCATATTCCCGCAGGAAGTTGAGACAAGCCGCGGCATCCGAGTCATACTGGTGGGTGGATGGTTCACGAGGCTTGGGCTCGATGTAGAATTGTCCGGTAAAGCCGATCTTCTTCCCGTAATCGACCGCCAGGTGCAGCAGGCGCGCGAGGTGGTCGAGCTCACGCTTCATGTCGGTATTGATCAAGGAAGCGTAGCCTTCCCGACCGCCCCAGAAGACGTAGCCTGCTCCCCCCAGCTCGTGGGTGGCATCGAGGGCATGCTTTACCTGGCTGGCCGCGTAGGCAAAGACATCGGCATTCGGCGAAGTGGCCGCGCCTTGCGCATAGCGCGGATGGGCAAAGAGGCAGGCCGTCCCCCAGAGGAGCTTCTTGCCACTCGATTTCTGCGCGGCTTTGAGTCCCTCGGTAACCTTCTCGAGATTCGAATGAGTCTCCGCCCAAGTCGCCCCTTCGGGCGAAACGTCCCGATCGTGGAAGCAATAGTAGTCAATCTGGTTCTTATCGAGGAACTCGAAGAATACCGGAATCCGCTTGAGCGCGTTGTCGAGCGATTCGCTACCGTCATCCCAAGGCATCAAGGCCGTCCCCATTCCGAAGGGGTCTCCCAGCCCATTGCGCATGCAATGCCAGTAGGCGGCACCGAAGCGCAGGTGATCCTTCATACTTTTCCCGGCGATCTCCTCGTCGGGATTGTAATGACGGAATGCGAGCGGATTGTCCGAATCCGGCCCTTCGTATTTTATTTTTGGGACGTTTGGGAAGTAATCTGACATGACGAGCGGAGTGCAGTTGAGACCATGAACCGAGGGGTTCTTGGGGGCGTGACGCTACAAAGGGACCCTCTCCGCGACCAGAAATAAATCCTGCGATCTTTTGTTGAAAATCGTTGCACCTTTGCAGGATGGAGCGAGATTTCCAGCAGCCGCACTTGACTGAACTCCGCAGGAACCACTTTCCCAATGGCCGCTCATCCCGAAGAATCCACCGCCTCAGTGCCCCCCCCTGATTCTGGCTTTGAATCGTTTGTCCGCACCCTGCGCCCGGGGCAGATCGCTCTTGGGCTTTTTGAAGCGCTCCCCGATGTGTTATTCTGGATCAAAGATCGCCAAAGTCGCTTCATTTTTGTCAACCGTGCCTTCAGCGAACTGGTGCGTCGCAAGCCCGAGAGCTTCCTGGGTAAAACTGACACCGACATTTTCCCGGACGAAATCGCGCGCACTTTTCTGCAGGACGATCAGCAAATTTTCGAAACCGGGAATTCACTCCTCAACAAGATGGAACTGGTCACGCGCCGCGCCGGCGGAATCGAGTGGCGCATGACTTCCAAGGTTCCCCTCTTCAGTCTCGAAGGCGAACTCGTGGGCACTTCCGGAATCTCCCGTCGCCTTGATCAACGAGAAGGCCACCCTCTCCCGGCCCCCTACCGCGCCCTCTCCAAGCTCGTCAACTTCGTCCACGACCACGTCGAGCAGACTCTCAGTGTCGACGAACTCGCCCGCCAGGCCGGCATGTCGATCAGTACCCTCGAACGCCGCTTCCGCAGTCACCTCGGCACCTCCCCCAAGCGTTTTATCCTGCACGCCAAGATTGCAGCCTCCTGCGACCGTTTGCTCAGCACCCCAATGAGTGTCGGCGAGATCGCAGAGTCCCTCGGTTACCATGAGCACGCCTCCTTCACGCGCGCATTTACCAGCGTGATGCACATGAGTCCGACTGCCTACCGGAAGTACTACTCGCTGCGACCTTAGCCGTAACGGCACATCGCAAGCGCAGCGCGCAGACTCTTCCCCCGAGCCGCCCCTTCCCTCCAGAGGACCTCATTCCTCCCGCGTCGGAGCCCCTTCGAACACGAGATGCGGGCCTCGGAAACTTGAGACCTTTGGACCTCTGCAGGCCCTCGCCCGTAGGCTCCTTCCGCCCTCTCGGGGTCTCCTCGCCGGTTCCGCTTCACCATATCCTACCGAGCCGCCGACAATAGTGCCCATCTCAGCGCTCGCATTCCGCTTCCCGCCCCCCCTCTTGATTAATAACTCCCTCACTATCAACACTATGCAATTTTTTGTGACCCTCTCCCATTTTTCTCTTTTCCAAACAAACTAGTTAGTCTAGTTTGTCTTTCCAGTGAGAAGCATTGGGATTTTCGAAGCAAAAACGAGACTTTCCGCCATCGTGGCGGAGATCATGTCAGAGGGGGAAATTTTCCAGATCACCAAGCACGGTCGCGCGGTGGCGGAACTCCGCCCTCCCACTTCAGATCCCGCCCAGCCTCAACGGGGCGCTGCCAGCGGACCAAATTTTTGGATGGCGGATGACTTCGACGATCCGCTCTAAGCGCCTACCCCTTTCAACTGACCACCATTACCCGCCTAGCTCCACCCCTTCACCCGATTCCTGTTCACTCCTTTTCTGCAACTGTTCTACCCTGGAAAGCTGTTCCACCCCTTTAACTGCCCACCCTTACACCCCTGCCTTGCCGGGCCCCGGGATTCGTCCCGGGGTCCGGACCTTGTCGGGAGGGAGGTGGGGGCGAGCCAAGCCACGGGCGAATTCGCTACCCTCCTGTTCCCCGAGACTCCCCCGCAGAATCGCCTCCCGTCGCTTCACCTCTTCGCGATGGAAGAAGCCTCACCCTTACAGACCCATGAAACTCTTGCTCGATTCCAGTACGGTTGTCTGGTTCCTCGAAGGAGCACCTCAACTTTCCGAAACAGCAGCTGGTCTCATTGAGAGTCTGGAGTCCCATTCCATGGTGAGCTCGGTCACGCCATGGGAGCTCGCGGTGAAGGTTGGTCTCGGCAAGCTCCGTCTTCCCTACAGTCTCGGAGAAGATTTCGACGCCACCCTGGAATCACTTGGCTTCGAACTTCTTCCTCTCAGCAGGGCAGCGCTTGAACGCACCGCCCGGTTGCCCGACTACCACCGCGATCCCTTCGATCGCCTGCTCATCGCGGAAGCGCTGGAGCACAGCGCAACTCTCGTCAGCAGGAACGAAATCTTCGACGCCTACGGAGTGAAACGAGTGTGGTAGAGGATGCCAGATCTCTCCCTGCGAATCCGCGACACTCAGCATCTCCTCTGGCTTCGGCGCGGTCATGCCCACAGAAGATCAAAACCCTGTTAAGGATCAACCTTGCCATCCACCAGGTTCCGAAACGCCGCGCGCAACTTCGCCGTCATCTCGCCGGGAACCTCACTCAAGACCACGCCATCGACCTTGTGAATCGGCTGCACTTCGCGGGTCGTCCCCGTGAGAAATGCTTCCGTGGCTTGATGAAGAGCGCTCACAGGAACAGCCCTTTGGGTGACTGCGATTCCTTCCTGGGCACAAAGTTCCATCACCAGTGCGCGCGTCACTCCCGCAAGGCACCCTCCCTCCAGAGGAGGGGTTAAGAGTTCCCCCTCGAAGACGATGAAAATATTCGAGCCCGTTCCTTCGCACAGCTCGCCCTTGGTGTTGGCAAAGATTGCTTCTCCAGAAGCTCGCTTCTTGGCGTAGGAGAGAGCGACCACATTCTCGCCATAGGAAGTCGTCTTCAGACCCGAGAGCGCGCCATGCTCATTGCGGGTGTAGGGCACCACCAAGACATCCACCGCTTCTCCCAGATCGGGCGCGGCGGCAGAGGCGACCAGCGTGGTCTCCGGAGAGTCTCCGCGCTCACTTCCGAGCGGGGCGGGGCCCCCGGTCACCGTGATGCGTATGCGGGCGAGCTGAGCGACCAGCTCGTTTGCTTCCACCACCGCGATGCTGGCCTGCAACAATTCCTCCAACGGCCGAATCGCCAGCCCCATCGCCCCTGCCGAGCGCTCCAGGCGTTGATAGTGCCGGGTAAAGGCGAAGGGCACGGGCCCGCCAGCATAAGCGATCATCGTCTCAAAAACGCCGTTCCCGACCGTAATGCCATGATCGAAGGGCGAAATTTCTGCTTCCGCTATCGGCTGCAGCTTCCCGTTAAGCCAAACCATATCTGCCATATGCGGGGAAGAGAACCCATGCTGCGGGGGTTTGCAACCTTTCGAATACCGGCAAAGATCGTTCTCTCGCTGTGAACTATCTCGCCCATCTCTACCTGGCAGGGGCCACCGCCGCCTCGCGCATCGGAAATCTCCTCGGCGATTTCGTGAAGGGCACTACGGAGTCCCTCACCGACCACTATCCTCCCTAGGTCATCGACGGGATCATGATGCATCGGCACCTCGACCGATTCACCGATCAGCATGAGTCCTTTTTACAGGCCCGCGAGTTTCTCGCGAAGGAACCGCGACGTTTCGCCGGGATCGTCATCGATGTATTCTTCGACCACTTTCTCACTATTCACTGGAATCAGTATTCCGATCACCTCCTCCCCGCCTTCATCGAGGAGATCTACAACACTCTCGAAAGACATCGCGACTGGCTGAGCCCCGACCTGGCCCGCGGTCTGCCCCTCATGCGCAAAGAAAACTGGTTCCCCAGCTATGGAACCCTCGAAGGCCAGGCTCTGACCTTCGAACGCATCTCAGAGCGTTCGCCTCGCCTTGCTCCCATTCGACGATCAACGGACGATCTCATGGCTCACTATCAGTCGCTCGATCACTCCTTCCAACAATTCCTTGCGGCCGCCCGTGCGCAGGCCAAACTGCTTCTTGCGCGCTGAGCACATTCTCCCATCCCTGGCACCCTGGATGATCGAGGACACCCGGAGCAGAAGATCCTCCTCGCCCCCAGATCGCCCCCTTCAGCCTCCTGCTGAAGAACAGATCCTCACGCCCTAAGGTATCTTCGATGCGGATTCGGGCTCTTGGAGCGTGTCGCGAAAATCCCCCATCGCCTGGTCAAGTTCCTCCAGTTCCCGCGCAAGATTTTCTACGGCCTCCGTGAGACCATCCAAGGATCCAGACTGAGCTTGCTCGTCGATCTTCGAGATACTCTGCAGCGCTCGATCCGCGCAGTAGTTTCCCAGCAATCCCTTCAAACTGTGAGCCGCTCGATGAAGATCTTCGCCACTTCCCCGTTGGTGTGCGGCCTGGACCCTCTCCAGCATCTGCTTCATCTCATCTTCAAAGATCTCGATCAAATCATTCATCAAGTCCACGTCCTCGATGCGCAGCCGGAAGCTTTGAGAATCAAAGATCTCTGAATCCTGTTTCGTTCCGTTGCTGCGTTCGTTCGCTCCCCCCCTTTGATTCACTTGGCTCTCCGCCTCAGGTTCGCTCGCCGGGAAAAATCTCTCCACCACCTTGTAGAGCTCACTCGATTCAATCGGCTTCGAGATGTAGTCATCCATCCCAGCGGCCAGACAATCCTCTCGATCGCCAAGCATCGCGTGCGCCGTCATCGCGATCAAGGGGACATGCTGGCCCGCCCCTTTCTCTCGATCGCGAATGGCACGAGCAGCTTCGTAGCCACTCATGACGGGCATCTGGATATCCATCAGAATCACGTCGTAGTCCACTGCCCTCGCGGCCTCCACCGCATCATGACCGTTCTCCACCACCGTCACGTGATGTCCCCGCCGCTCCAGCAAGCGAACGGCAACCACTTGGTTCACTTTGCCATCCTCAGCCAGCAAGACGTTCATGGAGGGTACGTCGCCGGGGCGTTCGCCGAACTTCTCGCGCACTTTCTTTCTCCTAGTCGTCCCCATTCCCATCGTGTGCATGATGGCATCGAGCAGAATCGACTGTTTGACCGGCTTGCTCACAACTTTCATGATGCCCAATTCCTCGTAATCCCCGCCCTTGCCCGCTCCCCACATGGAACTGAGAAGAATGATCGGAAGGTTCCCCCATTTGGGACTCTCGTGAATATGGAACGCCAACTGAAGACCGTCCACCTCGGGCATCATGCGATCCAGGAGAATCAATTTCACCTCCTCGCCTTCGCGCTCAAGTTCCGAAAGTTTAGCGAGCGCGCTCTCGCCATTGGAACAGAGAATGCCCGTCATGTTCCAGCTCTGCAGCATCTCGCCCACGATCTTGAGGTTCGTATCGTTGTCATCAACCACCAGCACCGGAAGACCCTGGAGTGAGCCCGGGAACTCCATCACTCTGGCTGGTTCTGCCGTCACCCCGAACTGCCCCGTAAACTGGAACGAACTCCCCTCCCCTTCCATGCTCTCCATCCAGATTCTACCGTCCATTTTTTCGACGATCCGTTTCGAGATCGCGAGCCCCAGCCCGGTCCCTCCAAACTCCCTGGTCGTCGAACTGTCGGCCTGGGCAAAGACTTCAAAGATCGATTCCTGCCGGTCCAGGGGAACTCCAATCCCGGTATCCTGAACCTTGAAGAGCAATTCGATCTTCCCCTCGTGGCGCTTCCCTTCAAGAACAGAGACCAGAATCTCTCCTTCCTCGGTGAACTTGATTGCATTCCCCACCAGGTTCACGATCACCTGGCGCAGTCGCCCCAGATCTCCCGCCACGATGCCGGGCACCTTCGGCTCCACTCGGAAGGCCAACTCCAATCCCTTGTCCGCAGACTGGGGAGAGAGCATTTGCAAGATGTCTCCCAACGAATCGCGAAGATCAAAATCGCGGTACTCCAGCTCCAGGTTTCCTGATTCAATCTTCGAATAGTCGAGGATGTCATTCAGCAACGAGAGGAGCGACTCGGCAGACTGCTCCACCAAAAGTTGGTAGTCACGCTGCTCGTCACTAAGATCTGTCCCCAAGGTGAGTTCAGTCATCCCCAGAATCGCGTTCATGGGCGTGCGAATCTCGTGGCTCATGTTGGCCAGGAAATCTCCCTTGACCTTGCTCGCATCCTCTGCCTGCTCCATCGCAACCATCAACTCCGCCCGCGCCCCCTCCAGGCGGCTGGTCATCCGGTCAAACTCGCGACTCAGTTGGGAAAGTTCATCCCACCCGGGGTCCCCAATCCGAATTCCAAGATTGCCTCGTCCGATCTCCTTGGTCGCATCGGCCATCTTCCCAAGTCGCCGCGAGACCGGAAAAACAATCCAGCCCATCGCCGCGATCCCAATTGCAGTGGCGATCACCGAACTCAGGATCACGGTCCTGCGCAACTGCCACACCGGAGCCAACACCGTATCGGCTTCCGCCACTTGCACCGCGATCCACCCAAGGCTCTTCACCATGCTCCCCTCCTGTGGCTTGGCCCAGGATAAGTGCCGATCCTGCCCCGTTTCCTCGTCCTTCCAGACTTTGGATCCCACCCCATCCTCTGACTTTACGAAGTAGCGACTCCCATCCGCAAGGGGCATGGTATCGCGATTGTAGAGTCGAATGAGTTCTCCCTTGCGATTGAGCAAGGCAAGCCTCCGATCGGGACCACCGCGCACCGCATGCGAGTCCACAATCTCAAAGATCTCCTCCAGGCTCATCACCGCCTTGAGCACTCCGAGGAACTCACCCCCGCGGCCCTCGATCCGTTGACAAAGATCAATTGAAAAAATCTTTGCGCTCTCATCAAAGGTGACATCACCAATGAAGCGCCCGTTCTTCTTGGCCTGCTGCCACCAGATTTCGTCATCCTGGCGATAATCGGAAGTCATCCCGCTTTGCGCCACATTTCCCCCATACTCATTGGTGATGAAGACCTCCCCAAAGATCTTGTGCCCGGAGACCTCGGTCAGATTTTCCAGGGTAACCTTCAAATCGAAAGAAAGGGACACGTCAAGCAACTGATCCACGAGGATTTTCTTCTCAATTTCATCATCCCCCTTCCACAGTTGGTCGAACTCCAAGATCCTTTCCTCTCGATCATCGAGCGCTGCAAACTCGGCGTTGGATCCTCGCAGGGCCCTCTCCACATGGCGGCTCCGGCCATAGGCTTGCCAATTCGCGGTCCGTGCCCGCAGCAGGCGATCAATGGCTTCCTGCACCGACAGAACCTGTCCCATTGCTCCCGCGTCAATCTCAGCGCGAAGGTATTTCTCGGACTCCTGCTCAACACGGAAACCCACCACCCAGATCAGAGCTGGCGGGACACAGGTGGTAAGCAGGAGCTTCGTCGAAAGCTTCATTCGTTCAGAGCCTTAATCCACTATACTAACGGATCTCTCATTGCGCCAGCAAACTACCCACGACCGAAAATTTCGCCCAGGGCCCGGCGGTCCCGGGCACGGCACCCGCTCATGACCATCGCCGCTTCGCACCACCTGCTAGACAGCCTTGAGTACTCCTGTTGAGTCTCCGATCCGGCCTGCCGGCGCCCCAACTTCCTGCAGCATGCGCATGTAGAGATTGTTCAAGGGGAGGTCGGTCTTCAAATCGAGATGGCGACCTGAATCAAATTTTCCGCCAGCCTGACCGGCGAGGATGATCGGCAGATCGTTGTGCGAGTGACGATCCGCATCGGACAGCCCGCTTCCCCACACAATCATCGAGTTGTGCAGGAGCGACTTTCCATCGACGTCCTCCGTCCGGGACATCTGCTCCAGAAAGTAGGCGAGCTGCTGGCTGTAGAAGGTGTCGATCTTGGCGAGCTTGGCCATTTTGCTCTCTTTGCGACCGTGATGGGAAATCCCATGATGCCCATCGCTCACCCCCACGCTGGGGAAGTTGCGATTACTTCCGTCATGGGCAAGCAGAAAGCTGGAGATCCGGGTCTGATCCGTTTGGAAGGCCAGCAGCAGCATGTCGAACATCAGCCGGATGTGCGCCTGATAGTCGTTGGGCACTCCTCCTTCGGGAGCCTTCACTCCGGGCTTCGGAGGTGGACCAAAACTCTCCGCCTTTTGAAGGCGCTGCTCGATCTCACGCACCCCTGTGATGTACTCCTCAAGTTTCTGCTGATCATTCCTCCCAAGGCCTTTCTCCATCGCCTTGGCATCGTCGAGAACGAAATCAAGGATCGACCGCTGCTCCGTCCGGCGCCGGGCCAGGGACTCCTGTCGCTCGTTCGCCGACCCACTCCCAAAGAGTCGTTCAAAGACCAGACGGGGATTGGACTCCGGCGTCATCGGCTGGGTGGCAGATCGCCAGGAAAGATTATACTGATACGCGCAGGAATATCCCGAGTCACAGTTCCCCGATTTGCGCACCCCATCACAGGAAAGCTCGAGGGAGGGAAATCGCGTTTCCGATCCGACATAGTTCGCGGCCATCTGATCGACGGAGATGCCCACTCGGATGTCCGACCCCGCGGTCTTCTTCGGACGAGCGCCCGTCAGAAAGGTCGCGCCACTGCGAGCGTGATCCCCAGCACCGTCGGGTCCCGCCCAGCCGTTGGCCTGCTCGAAGCCCTTGATGATCTGAAGGTTCCCTTTGAATTTCTCCAATGACTTCATGGACTTGTTCAAGCTGAAGTCCTTGCCTGTCCCCTCCGGCCGCCACTTGTCCATGATGACCCCGTTCGGAATGTAGAGAAATGCCATCCGCAAGGGAGCTCCCGTCGCAGTCACTCCTCGCACTCCTGCTCTCGCCTTGGCCATCCCGAGGGAACTCAACCCCGGGAGTGCGACCCTTGCGCCCAGTCCACGGAGAAAGGCCCGGCGGCCGACCTCGATTTTAGCTTCGCTCATCTGAGAATACTATACACCCATCGGGGGACGGTTTTTCAAGCGCCAAGCCCATTTCTTTGAGGTGACCGCTACCGCCCAGCCCCCCATGGTTCTCTCAGGGTTGGATGGAGGGATCAACGCGCAGGAGAAGGGAGTGCTGACAAGGCGCCGAAAGGCAGTGGGTTGGACCATCCTCGACGATTCGGGAACGCCGCCAGCACTTCATTCCACAAGCGATCATCCGTCACCTCGATCCTGAAAGAGCACCGGGGTCACTTTGCCAATCTGCTCCCGTCACCGCGCCGCTTTTGAAATGGCACACTCTCCACAATTCCATAGACAAGCTCCTTCATCCCTTCGCCGCTTTTGTTCAAGCGCTCCACGATCGAATCCACGGTCGGAGCGTCATAATATTCCACTCCTCGCCCCAGCGCATAGGTCAGCATCTTCTCGGTCAGGCAGCGGTAGAAATCCTGCTTCCGGGAGCTCGCCAGGATTTCCTTGAGCTCCATCACGCTGCCATAGCTCTCCCCGGTCACCAACTTGCCCGCAGTGTCGATTTCCTGGCCCTCCTCCCGATCTCGCCATTGCCCGATTGCATTGAAATTCTCCAGCGCAAGGCCGATCGGATCCATCCGGGCATGGCACGACTTGCAGAGCGGCTTGCCACGGTGGAGCTCCATCAGCTGGCGCATCGTGCCATTCTCGATCTCCCTCTTGGCCTGCGCCAGTTCGGGCACGTCGGGAGGGGCTGGCGGAGAGGGCGTTCCGAGAATGTTATCCAGCACAAAGAGCCCGCGTTTCACTGGCGAGGTGCGCGTGGGATTCGAGGTCACGATGAGGAAAGTGCCCTGCCCGAGAATGCCCCCGCGCCCCTTCGACTCTTCTCCAAATTCAACCTTGCGGAATTCCCTCCCTTTCACCCTGGGCACCTGATAGAAACGCGCCAGGTTTTCGTTGAGAAAGGAATACCTCGCGTTGAGCAACTCGAGCACGGGACGGTTTTCCAAAAGGATGTGTCGAAAGAACATCTCGGTCTCGATCCGCATGTCATGCCGGACGCCTTGGTTGAAGACACGCTCCGCTTCGCGCTTGTTTCGCTCGTGCAAGATCCGACGGACATCAATGCTCAATCCTCGCAAGTCCCGTGCCCGCAACCACTGCCCCACAAAGTTGGCCACCATGCGTTCGGCCTTCTCGTCAGAGATCATGCGATCCACTTGCGCTCGCAGATTCGCGCGCAAAGTCCCCTCCTTGGCGTGCTCATAGAGCTCCACGTCGGGAGCAGAACTCCACAGGAAATAGGACAGGCGCGACGCCAGGGCGAACTCATCCACCGCAACGACCCTCCCCGGGTTGTCGGGCTCGGCCTGCACTTCACTGCGAAACAAAAACCGCGGGGAGGTGAGCGCGGCGGTGACCGCGAACTTCACCCCGTCCACAAACTTCCGGTCCTTCTCCTTCGCCCTCTTGAGCGCAAGGGCAGTCAATCGGTCCACCGTGCCTTTCTCCGCCGGCCGACGAAACACCAGGGTCGCAAAGTTTTCCACGATCTCACGCATGTAGCCCGCCTGTTCCTTCTCCCCTTGCGGAGGAAATCCCTTGATGAAGATCTTCCGATAGCTCTCCGGATAGAGTTCCCAATTGCTCGTGGCATCGCGCGTCAGTTTGACCTCCGCCACCCGCACTCCCGTCACCCCCGATCCTTCGCCCTGCTCACCGGGCTCGATGTGAAACTCAAATTGATGGTCCCCCTTCGGCAGGTCCAACTCGCCCTTGAACGTCCCACGATCCCCTCGGTCCGAATGCACTCCCACTTTGTGCAATTCCTTGCCATCGACCAGGATGCGCCAGGTGGCGGTCTGTCCTCTCGGCCGCCCTCCCTCACTCCGAACCTCATAGCTCACTTCATAGGCATACCTTCCGTCCGCCTCGAATTTCCGGTCGGCACCCACGGTATGATCCTGGTCCGCCTCCATGAAGCGGGCACTCTGCGTGTTGTTTCCCCGCTCCCGAAAATTCCCGGGGTCAATCACGATCGGCTTCGGCTTCCCCGCACCAGTCGGTAGGGCCTGGGCGGCGATCTCCTCCGAGGCCGCAAGATA
Source organism: Roseibacillus sp. (assembly GCA_028821775.1). Lineage (GTDB taxonomy): Bacteria > Verrucomicrobiota > Verrucomicrobiia > Verrucomicrobiales > Akkermansiaceae > Roseibacillus_B. The sequence continues at coordinate 70,491 of JAPKFB010000002.1, read as the reverse complement.
CTTTTCCAACAACAACGGCGAGAGCGAAAGCGCATCCCCCACCGTATCAAATCCAAAACCAGTGTCGTCCGGCGGGAAATTGTCATTCACATTGAAGCTGACCCCCACCACATCCAGGACCGTGTTCCGGTACTCCGCGCGATTCAGCCGCCGGATGGTCACCCGCCCGGGATCGGGGTTCTTGGGATCCAATTTGAAGACCTGCTTCTCGATCCACCCCGTAAGCAGCTTCCTCTCCGCCAGATTGGGCTGAAATTCCTCATCCGCGGGAGGCATGAGTTGAGTGCGCACGTTTTGCCACACCCGAAACCAATGCTCGTGATCGTTCAAATGGCTCGAGAGATCTTTGAACTTGTCCATCGAGAGATCGCCCTTGTGGGATCCGTCCCCGTGGCAATCAAAACAGTAGTCTTGCAGGAGAGGCTCAATCTCTTCCCGGAACTCCTTCGCCACCCCGGGCTCGACCTTTGATTGCCCCGTCACCACGCCACTCATCCCGAGGAGCACCGCGGCGGTCAGGCCAGTTATTGTCGATCTCCTCATCAGGTTTGCCAAACTACCACCGACATTACGGCCTCGCCTCCGAGCCTTATCATCGATTATGCCGTGCCCCACTCTCCAAGAGGGAAATACCTTGACTGCCAAGCCCTCAAACCGCACCTCTCCCGCTTTCAAAATCGCGGCAGAGCCGGTCTCTCCGCTCCTCTGACCCATGAAATCCGCCATCACTCTCGCTCAAGTTCCGGAAGCATCGGCCGGCCCCTTCGTCTTCCATCAGGCTCTCCCCGATAGTTTCGCCCTGGCCGCCTCGCTCGGATTTGACGCCGTGGAACTGTTCCTGCCAGGTCCCCACTTCATCGATGTCGCCAAGATCAAGTCCATGGCCGCCGCGCACACCCTCGACATCGCCGCGGTGGGAACCGGAGCCGGGATGGTCCAACACGGACTTTCCCTCACCGATGGCGACCCCGCCAAGCGCGCGGAGGCCCTCGACTTCGTCCTCTCCATGATCGACTTCGGTGGCCAACTCGGAGCGCCGGCGATCCTCGGGTCGATGCAGGGTAAGTGGGGTGGCGAGATCAGCCAGGAGCAATCGCTCGCCTGGCTCACCGAAGCCCTCCAAGCATGCAATGAACGCGCCGGTCGCCACGGAGTCAACTTCATCTACGAACCGCTCAATCGCTACGAGACCAACCAGTTCAACCACCTCGCTCCTGCCGCCCAGTATCTGGCCAGTCACAATCTCGACCACACGGTCCTCCTCGCAGACCTCTTCCACATGAACATCGAAGAGCTCGACCTCGGCGAGGCCATCCGCGCCGCCGGAGCCAAAGTGGGACATGTTCACTTCGCCGATTCCAATCGCCAGGCCATCGGCTTCGGGCACACCGAGATGAGCTCCGTCATCACCGCGCTCAGGGAGACCAACTACGACGGCTATCTCTCCGCCGAGATTTTCCCCCTCCCCAGCCCCGAGACCGCTGCCGCCCAAACCATCAAAGCCTTCCAGGAGCTCACCTCCTAGGCGTTGGTGCTTTCCCTTCCCCTCTCCGACCATGCAGACCAGACCTCTCGGCAATACCGGAATCGACCTTCCCATCCTCGGCTTCGGCGCATCCTCCCTCGGTCAGGAATTCCGTAAAGTCCGCCTCGAGGATGCCCTGGAATCCGTCCGGGTCGCCCTCGACCTCGGCATCAACTTCATCGACACCTCGCCCTTCTACGGACGCGGAATGTCAGAGGTCCTGCTCGGCATTGCTCTCCGCGATGTGCCCCGCGATTCCTATCTCCTGGGATCCAAACTCGGGCGCTATTCGCTCACTCATTTCGATTTTTCCGCCAAGCGTGTCGAGGAAAGCGTCCACGTCTCCCTCCACCGCCTGGGCACTGATCATCTCGACGTTATCCTCCTCCACGACGTCGAATTTGTCGATCTCCCCCAGATTTGGGAGGAAACCATCCCGGCCGCTCTGGAGCTCAAGCAGAAGGGCCTCGTCCGCGCCGTGGGATTCTCCTGCTATCCGACGAAGTCATTCCATACCGTCCTTGATCATGCTCAGGACGACCTCGACTGCATCCTCTCCTACAACCAGTACACCCTCCAGAACACCACTCTCGCCGACAGCCTCCTCCCTCGTCTCTTGGAGAAGAAGATCGGTGTCATGACCGCGGGCCCCTTTTCCGCCCGCCTCCTCACCAACGCCCCCCTCCCGGAGTGGCTCAAGGAGCCCGCGGAGGTCAAAGCCGCCGCCCGCGCTGCGGCCAAACTCTGCGACGACCAGGGCGTCGACATCGCCCAACTCGCGCTCCAGTTTTCTTGCGCCCACCAGGACATTGCCACCTGCGTGGCCGGCTCCGCGAATCCCGACAACATCCGCAAGTGGGCCGAGTGGCTCGCCAAGCCAATCCCCGCGGACCTCCTCGCCGAAGTTCTCAAAATCTTCGAACCGGTCAAGAACCTCGGACATGCCGAGGGTCTTCCGGAGAACAACTAGGCTTCGGCAGCCGATCTCCCGTCTTCAACTTCACTCCTCGCACCTGCAATCTTCCTCCCATGAAAACCATCGATAAATTCACCTTCGGCGTCGGCGATCGTTTCGCCCATCAAGCCGAAGCGCAACTCCGTGCCTTCCAGCAACTCGCCGAGCAGGGCGTCCAGGTCACTCCAGTCTGGAACAAGTCCAACCGTGAGCACCTCATCGTCGGCTCCGAGCCCGCGGGCACCCGCGCCGCCGCCGATGCCGCCGTCGCCAACCTCGGATGGGACTCGAACTACCTTCTCGACGCCGATCACATCAATCTCGACACCGTCGACCGCTACCTTCCCCACTGCGACTTCTACACCATCGACGTCGCGGACGACATCGGCACTCCCGCCGAGCCCGCCGAAATCGACGCCTTCATCGATAAACATCCCGAACTGATCGGCACCATCGCGATCGAGGGCATCAGGGCCCCTCTTGAGATCACTCGCGAAGACGTCGCCAAGACCGCCAACCAGTTTCTCAAGGCCACCGAACTGGCCAGCAGGATCTATCGCCACATCGCGGAGAGCAGAGGCACCGAGGATTTCATTGCAGAAGTCTCCATGGACGAGACCGACGACCCGCAGACTCCGCCCGAGATGCTCATCATCCTCGCCGCCATTTCCGATCAGGGCTTCCCGATCCAAACCATCGCGCCCAAGTTCACCGGCCGCTTCAACAAGGGCGTCGACTATGTCGGTGACCTCGCGCAATTCGAACAGGAATTCAACGACGACCTCGCGGTCCTCGCGCACGCCGTCAAGGCCTACGGCCTCCCCGACACTCTCAAACTCAGCGTCCACTCCGGCTCAGACAAGTTCTCCATCTACGAGCCCATCAAGCGTGCACTCGCCCGCACCGGCGCCGGCCTCCACATCAAGACCGCCGGCACCACCTGGCTCGAGGAACTCATCGGTCTCGCCGAAGCGGGAGGCGACGCCCTCGACCTTGCCAAGCAGATCTACGCCACCGCTCTTGAGAAGAAGGATGCCCTCTGCAAACCCTACGCCACCGTCATCGATGTCGACGACTCCAAGCTGCCCAGCGCGGAAGAAGTCAAGGGCTGGACCAGCGAGCAATACACCGCCGCCCTCCGCCACGACCAGGGCAATGCGGGCTACAACCAACACTTCCGCCAACTCCTCCACGTCGGCTTCAAAGTTGCCGCTCAACTCGGTGACACCTACCTCGACGCCCTCAAGGCCAACCGCGATGTGATCGGGAAGAACGTCTGCGAGAACATCTACGCCCGCCACATGGTGCCCTTGTTCCTGGCTTAACGCTTGCGCTCTGCTCACCCCCTCCCTCTTTCAAGGGCGAATCTCCCGGGATCCGCCCTCTCTCTTGCCTCCTTGCCGGTCTGATTACTGGACCCTGATTGCCGTTCGTTGAACACTCCTCCCGATGCTCGATTCCCATCACCACCTCTGGAACTACAACCCGGAACAGTATCCTTGGATTCCGCCCGAAAGCGCCCTCGCGCAGGACTATCTCATTCCTGAACTCATCGCCAACACCGATGCGGCCGGTGTGACAGGAACGATCGCCGTGCAAGCCCGGCAGACCTTGGAGGAGTCCGACTGGCTCCTCTCCCTCGCCGACGAAACCGACCGCATCAAGGGCGTGGTGGGTTGGGTCCCCCTGGCCGAAGATAACGTGGGCGAACACCTCGAACGCCTTTCCCAGCATCGCAAATTCAAGGCCGTGCGCCACGTGGTGCAGGACGAACCTGACGACAACTTCATCCTCGGCGATGAATTCAACAAGGGCATCGCAAAGCTGAAGGGCTTCGACCTCATCTACGACATCCTCATCTTCCAGAAGCATCTTTCCCCCACCATCGAGTTCGTCGATCGCCATCCAAACCAACTGTTCGTCATCGACCACATCGCCAAACCGGTCATCCACAACGGACGCATTGAGAAGGAGTGGCAGAGCGGCATGACCGCCCTCGCAGAGCGCGAAAACATATGCGCGGTCAAGATCAGCGGAATGGTGACCGAGGTTACCAACGACACCATCGACGAGGTGACCCTCAGAAACTACCTCTATGAAACGCTGGAGATCTTCGGCGCAAAGAGACTCTCCTTCGGCACGGACTGGCCAGTTTGTTTGCTCCGCATCGACTCTTATCTCGATTGGGCTACCTCCATGCGCAACTACGTTGCCGAATTGAGCGCCCACGAGCAGGCCGCCATCCTTCACGAGACCTGCGCGGCGGCCTACCGACTTTAAGGCTTCTCGGGCCGCCTCACCTCTTCCCGATTTTCGCGATCACCTTCTTGATATCGAAGGCCTGGATCAAGGAAGTGAGATCGGGATCGTTGGCGATTCCGGTGATGGGGACACCCATGGCTTTCCATTCTGCCCTGCTGGACCGCAGGATTTTCACTTGCGCGATTCATCCCGGGGTGTCTGCTTCCGGGAAAAAAAAGACCCCAGCCCAGGGACCGCTGCAAGCCTCGGTCAAATCGATAAATCGGCATACTGATTCGGGGTCAGGAGGGCGGGTTTCATGGAGGAGGAGTCACAAAATCCGAGAATCAGGGCAATGCGCAGGTCACGACCTGGATCACGAAGCCCATCAGCAGTTGAGCGTGGACTCTTTTCCAGGCTCGAATTCCGGACCTCGCCCCCCTTCCCAAGCGATCCTTAAAAATGCTTGATCTGATCAGACTTAACATTGAGGTCCACCTGCGGGAAGGGAATCTCGATCCCTGCTTCCTCAAAACGATCCCACACTCCAAGCAAGACCTCCGACTTGATGTTGCTTACTCCATTGTGCGCATCGTTGATCCAGAACCGCAGCTGTAAATCAATTGACGAATCTCCAAAACCCAGCAGGAGACACTTGGCCTCGGGCTTCCCCAGCACACGCTCTTCGGCCTCGGCGGCCTCCACACAAAGAGCAATCGCCTTCCGCAGATCCGTCCCGTAAGCGACGCCCACGTCCGCCCGAAGGCGGATTTCTTTCCCCGTAAACGACCAGTTGATCACGGGACTGGTGATGAAATCCTCGTTGGGAATGAGGTGTTCCTTGCGATCCCGCGTGATCACCGAGACATAGCGCGTTCTCAGCGAATTGATAGATCCGTAGGCATTCTCAATCTCGATCACGTCGCCTGGCTTGATCGATTTATCGAGCAGGATGATGACGCCACTCACCAGGTTCGAAACCACCTTCTGCAGACCGAAACCGAGGCCCAGGCCCAACGCCCCGGAAAACACCGTGAGCGCCCCAAGATTGAATCCGCCGATCTTGAGCGCGATGAGAACAGCAGCAACATAGAATATAAATCGGGCAAGCTTGCCAATCAGCACCCGCATGGATCCGGGAATGCCCCCCTGGGCATGAAGCCCCGCATCCAGAAATCGCGAGGAGAGATTGGCCAGCCAAAGGAGGAGGAAGAGCGCCAACACTCCGGAAAAAATCGCCCACGGATTGATGCGCAGATCGCCCAGCGGCAAATGGTAATTCTGCAGCGAGAAGAGAAAAGAATCGAGAACGCCCACAAGATTCAACCCGACCGTGATCAAGGCCGCGATACCGATCATGCGCGGCACCCATTGACCCTTCGAGAGCGCAACCGCCAGTCGGTAGACGGCGAAACCAGTCGCGAGCAACGCCGCGGTATGCAGCACTTCTCGATTACCCCCGAATTCGTTCTGTCCACAGACGTAGGCGATCCACAGAAGGAGCGCCCCGCTCAAGGGAACCCCACCGAACTCCCTGGTCGGTTTGAAAAAGCGCTCACAGGCGCCACGGCAACGCGTTCCCGTGGCAAAGATGGTGCGGGCCATGAGCAGGCTCAGCAAAAACCCGAGCAAGAGCGCCCCCCCGACGATGGCCCATTGCCACCCGTCCTTCTCATCATCGGCAAGCTGCGTCAGGCCCTCCAGACCATCCCAGAGAGCGATCGGGGAATCAAAAAATGTGCGCATGGAATTACAAAGAACTTAGTCCGCTCGTGCGCGGGAGGTCGAGAACAAGCACCCCACCAGCTCAATTACTGGTCCCCTGCCGGGGGATCGAGCCAACCCCTCGTTGTCCCTCTCGATCTCATGATGGCGGCTGGGTCAATCCCGGACCCGGCTTCCTCATCGCGCCGGATCCACCTCGGAAACCAAGGATCGGCACGGAATCCTTTCTTGAAGTCTCCGATTAGCTCTTGCGCGGTGTAGGAACCCAACAGCTTTCCATCTCTACTCCGGCTTACCTCCTCGCGGAAGGAGGCAGGATCACTTCTTTGGCACCGGATAGCGAAACGATTTGTCCGGCCGATTGGGAGCCTCGGGATTGCTCGGCGGGTCCTCCTTGATCTTCTTTCGAAGGTAGGCAATGGCCGCCTCCAACTGGGCGTCCTTTCCGAGAAAGGCCTGATGCGGCAAGTTATCAACCCGGATATCCGGCTTGACCCCGGTCCCTTCGATGATCCAGTTTCGCGACGGAGCATACACTCCAGTCTCGGGACTCCGCGCCATGCCGCCATCCACCAGGCGGGTCGCGCCGCGAAGCCAGATCCCTCCCCCCCACGTCTTGGTCCCGATCAAGGGACCCAAGCCAAGCCGGCGAAATCCTTCCGAGAACGCTTCGCCATCCGAAATCGTGTAGGCATCGATGAGGACCACCATGTGACCATTGAAGGCATACTGCATGTTCGCGCTCGGACGTCCGGTCCGCGTCTTCCAATACATCCAGCGCTTGCGATTGAGCCGACCAAGAATCCAGCTGTCGATGCTGCCCCCATAGTTCTGCCGCATATCGATCACCAGTCCCTTGCGATTGAAGACCGGATAGTAGCCCTTCACGAACTCCGCGTAGTTCGAGGCAGACATCGCACGCATGTGAAAATATCCGATTTCCCCCTCACCCTTCTCCTCGATTTCCAGTCGCCTCGTGTATTCCCAATGACTCGTCTTCAAGTTTCGGAATCCATTCACACTCAAGGGCACCACGATGGCCTTCTTCGATCCGGCCACTCCGATTCGTCGGGACTCGAGCAACACCTTCCGCCCGGCCTTGTTTTTCAGCAAGATGCCAAGGTCGGGAACTGAGAGCGCCTTCACCCCATCAAGAGACAAAATCACGTCTCCGACCTCCAGTCCGACTCCCCCCTTTAAGAGCGGCGCGAGCTCAGTGGGATAGTCCGGATCCGTCTCGTAAATGTGATCGATACGATAGCCCTCTTCCCCCCGAGACAATTGCGCGCCGAGGCAGCCCAGGCTCGAGCCATCGGTTGCATCCCTAACATCCCCTGCCCAGATATCCGTGTGCATCGCGGAAAGCTCACCCACCATTTGTCCAATGAGATCGTCGAGTTCCCAGCGACTGGTCACCCGCGGAAGCAATGCTTCGTGTTTCCGCCGCGCCCCCTCCCAGTTCACCTGATGCATTTCCGGATCGTAGAAATAGTCCCGGTGCATCCGCCAGGCATCCACAAACATCTGCCGCCACTCATCGGTCGGATTCACATTGATCGCCAGTCCAGAAAGACTCACTTTCGATTTGCTGAAACTTGAAGGCACTTTCCCGTTCGCCGGAAAGACATGAAAGTCATTCCCCTTTCGCACCAGGCATGTGGTCCCATCCCCCGAAATCTCGAATCCCCGCACGTCGCTCACCACCGTAGTCCACTTCTGGAGACCACGGTCGCGCGTGATTGGAATGGTCACGAAGTGCCAGTCGCGCCCAAGCTGCAAGGGCGAATAGAGGCAGTAGAGGTTGCCCTTCGCGACCGATAGAGAGCGATAGTTGCTCGCCTCCACCGGCGCAACATGGAGCCGGTGCTCCAGGCCCTCCAATTTCACCTCGACCGGCTTCTTCTCTTTGGTCGGAGCACTCGAAGACTTGCTACTGGTGGTCTTCGGAGGGGGATTGAGCTCATCGTAGACCTGGTAGGACGATCGTTGCCCGCCCACCAAATCGAGCATGAAAATCCCCGTGGTCTTATCCAGGAGGGCCTCCGGCTGTCGCGCGCCCCAGGGAGATCCCTGCACCGAACGAAAGGTGCGGTCCGAGAGGAAATAGAGCCACTTGCCCGAAGATCCAAAGGTCGGACTGTAGCTGTCCAGGCGGTCTGTGGTGATCGGGACCGGCGCAGCCTGCCCCTTGGTATCATAGAGAAAGATACGCTGGGTCTGATTCGCCGCAAGATCAACAAAGGCAACCCATCGACTGTCCGGCGACCAGGCAAGATCGATGTAATCCCACTCGTTCCCCTCCGCTGAACGGGCCACTTCGCGCTCTTTCCCCGAAGCCAGATCCCGCAGCCAGAGCACTTGATTGCGATCCGTGTGCGCGAGGAGCTTGCCATCCGGAGACGGAATACCGCTGTGACGCATCGTCGTACCCTTCCGGGTAACCTGGGTGGACTCGCCCAGCCCATTGGCAGCGTGGCGCCAGAACTCCACTTCCCCACTCTGATCAGACCGGAAGATCACGTCGTTGGACTGGGGCAGAAATCGCAGGTCCCGCGAACGGCTCGCCGCTTTCTGTGGAATGCGAACCACTCGTCCGGGTTTTACCGGAACCACAAATCCGTGACCCCGCACGGTGAACGCTATCTTTTTCCCATCGTCCGACAGCGAGTAGCTCTTCAGGTAGTCCAGCGCATTGCCCACCCACCGCTCTCGGGTCTGATCAAAATCAGAGGCCACGCGGATGTCCAATTTCTCTGCGCGATCCTTTCGTAGGTGGTAGATCCAGAGATCGGCCTGGTTCTGAAAGACGATTCTCCCTTCATCCATGGCCGGAGAGAGCACATCCCAACCGGAAAACTTCGTATGCGGTCTCAGATCCTTCCCCTGCAGGGTCATCGACCAGAGATTCATCGTCCCATCCCGATCTGTCGCGAAGTAGAGTCGCTTGTTCCACACCATGGGATTGCGGCTCGTCCCCTCGTAATCAGCGGTGAGGGGAACAGCTTCCTGGTCACCTGGCCGGTAGCTCCATAGATTTTCAATGAGCCCTCCCTGGTAACGTTTGGCAAAACTTCGTTGCCGAGGCAGGCGCGTGAAGTAGAGCGTCTCTCCCCTTGGCCCGAATTGACCATCGCTCGCCTGTTCCAGGGGAATGACGTTTTTCTTCCCGTCTTCGAGATCAACAATCGCCAGTTGGTGAGCGTCCCTTCGCGCGTAGTACCACGTCGCGTATATGAGCTCGCTCGCCGACTTCCAGGAAACCGGTCGTGGTCCGCGGCTCCCACTGACACCTTCATAGGTCACCCGCTCCGGCTTCCCACCCGTGCTCGGCATGATGTAAATCTCGTCGGGACCGTCATAGGAAGCCGTGAAGGCAATCTTGCTTCCATCCGGCGAGAGGACCGGGAACCGTTCGCGCTCGAGATGAGTCGTCAAGCGCTGGGCCGTGCCGCCCGATGCCGAAACCGACCACAGGTCGCCCTCCGAGTGAAACACCAGGGTGTCACCACGCAGGGCAGGCTGACGATAGTAGCCTAACAGACCATCTGCCCCGAAAGCAGACAGGGACATCAGCACAAGGGCTGAACAAACAACTCGATTCATACAGGGTGAAGGATGAACAGGGGCACGCAGTGTGTCTTATTTTTACGATCGTTCAAGACAATCAACTCTTCGGGGACCAGAGGGCGACTCTGCGCACAAGGCCAGGATCCATCGTTGCACCCTCCCCCGATCAGGGAGCCCGAGGAACATCCCCCTCACTCGTATCAGACTGTATCCGCGCACAACCTCATCGCCACCGTGGGGTTTCTTTGCTAGTTCTTCTGAACTCGGACCTCATGACCAAACATCTCGCACCCCTCCTCCTGCTCGCCCTGGCTACGCCCCTCGCAGCCAAAGTCACTTTCAATGAGCACATCGCCCCTCTCGTGCACCAGAACTGCACCGGCTGTCACCGCCCGGAACAGTCCGGCCCTTTTTCGCTCATCACCTACCGCGATGTGAAGAAGCGCTCCCGCACAATCGAAGAGGTCCTCCTCGATCGCTACATGCCCCCGTGGAAACCGGTGAACACCAACATCCATTTTGCCAACGATCGGCGCTTGAGTGAGAAGGAAATCAAGCTCTTCAGCGCCTGGGTCGAAGACGGCGCACCAGAGGGCGATCCCGGGAAGACGCCAAAATCGCCGGAGTATCCCAGCGGATGGTATCTTGGAGAGCCCGACCTGGTGGTGACCATGAGTGGCCAGTTCGACATCCCCGCGGAAGGAAAAGACATCTATCGCTCCTTCGTCTTTCCGCTCCAACTCTCGGAGGATAAATGGGTCAAGGCCGTGGAGCTCCGACCCAAAGCCAAGTCCGCAGTGCACCACGCTCTCTTCTTCATCGATACCGACGGCCAGGCCCGCAAGCGGGATGGCAGCGATGGCAAAGCGGGCATCAGCGGCATGGGCTTTTTGCGCGAAGCAGATCCCTCTGCCGCCTTCAACGGCTCAGGCGGACTCGGCGGTCACGTCCCCGGTGCCACTCCCGCTAAGCTTCCCGGCGACCTCGCGATGTTCCTTCCCAAGGGCTCGGACGTTGTCATGCAGACTCACTTCCACCCCTCCGGAAAAAAGGAGACTGAACAAGCTGAGCTCGCCCTCTACTTCGCTGACAAGGCACCGGTCAACAATCTCGTGGCCATTCAGATTCCTCCCGTCTTTGGAGCGACCAAGAACATCAACATCCCGGCCGGTGAGAAAAACTATATCGTGGAAGACAGCTTCACCATTCCCGTGCCAGTCACGGCGGTGCTGGTGGGCGGACACGCTCATTACCTCTGCCGCAACATGAAGATGACGGCCACCCTCCCGGGAGAAAAAGAGATGGTGCTCCTGAATATCTCCGACTGGGACCTCGATTGGCAGGATCGCTATCACTTCGAGAAGCCCATCGATTTTCCTGCCGGGACCGTGCTCAAGACCCGCCTCGTCTACGACAACTCCGCGGGAAACCCGGAAAACCCCTTCAGCCCGCCCCGACGCGTCCGCTGGGGACGTCAGTCGACCGATGAAATGGGCAGTGTGACCCTCACCGTGGTTCCGAAAGGCAAGAGTCAAGGTGACCTCATCGCCAAAGCGCAACGCCAGCAACTCTTTTCCGGTGCCAACAAGGCGATCGAGCAGGCGCGCAAGACGTTCTTCAACGTGAAGGGCTACGACCGTAACAAGGACGGCCTCGTTCAGGAAGACGAGATTCCCCAACGGATGCGAAACCGCATCTTGACCCGCTTCGATAAGAATCAGGACAGGGTTCTCGATGCCGAAGAACAACCAGCGCTCCAGGAATACCTCAACGGTATCCTGGGCGGTCGCGTTCGCTCACGCGCACGCTAAGAAGTATCGCCCTCCATCATGCTCGCCTTTCATACTCTGGCGCTCTGCTCCCTCCTCGTCACGTCCGCTTGGAGCGCAGAACCAAGAATACTCCCCGACTTCGGACTCGTCGACCTCACAGGCAAGAAGCACAACCCAGCGGCAGCGAAGGACAACAGGATCGTGGTCTATGTCTACGTGAGCATCGACTGTCCCATCGCGAACTTCTACCAACCCACCCTACGAAAACTCGCGCAGAAGTTTGAAAAGCAGGGCGTGCGCTTCTATCAGATTCACTCCGATCCCGACCTCACCCCCAAGGCCGCAAGAAAACACACCAGGGACTTCGATGTCGTCAGCCCAGTCATTTTGGATCCCACTCAGAAATTGGCACGCGCCTACAAGGCGAAGGTGACCCCTGAAGTACACGCCATCACTCGTGACGGCAGCTGCATCTACCGCGGCCGAATCGACGACACCTATACCGCGTTTGGCAAACGCCGTCCGGAGCCCACCACCCGGGACCTGGATGCAGCCCTCACCGCCACCTTGGCTGGCAAAAAAATCGAGGTTCCGGTCACCGAAGCCATCGGCTGCCAGATCTTCATCGAAGACTAGCAGCCCCCAGCTTCCGACCTTCTACTTCTTCGGCAGCACCCAGATGTTCCGGTAAAAGACCGGATTTCCGTGGTTCTGCAGAAAGATCGGACCACCTTCATCGTTCTTCAACGGGCCGTGCACCGGAGCGGCGGTGGTGTGGGTCTTGCCCATTTCCTGGTGTTCCTGGACGAGGACTCCATTGAGCTTCACCGTCATGCGCGGCCAGGCGGTCCGCTTGCCATCCTGGTCGAACTTGGCGTGCGTGTATTCGACGTCATAGGTCTGCCATGTCAGAGGAGGCAGGCACATGTTGACCTTCGACTTGGCGATCGAGTAGATGCCGCCGCATTCATTCATCAAGCCTTCCAGGCCGAAGGAATCCAGAACTTGAGTTTCCCAGCGGCCCATGTAGTAGACCCCGCTGTTCCCTCGTCCCTGTGAACGGGCGTGCGGCTTGTAGGGAGTCTGGAATTCGACGTGAATAGTGCAATCTCTGAACTTCTGGGAACTCATCGCATTGCTTCCCGCGAGCAGCCCATTCACCACCTTCCCGTTCTTCCAACCATCTGCACTGGTTCCATCAAAGAGCACGACCGCGCCCTTCGGCGGCTTCGCTCCCACCGTGGGGCTCTGACGCACGATCCGTTTCAGCGAAATACTCTTCCCATTCTCCGCCTTCACCCGGAATGTTCCGCTGGAAATTTCTCCACGGTAGGACTTGTGCCCTTCCGGTGGAAACTTGAGCGTGGCACTGAACTCGGTTCCGCCCCCAGCCATGTAGCGTTTCTTTCCTGCAGCGGGAACGAAAGTCGATTTCTTGTCCCCCAACTTGCCGTCCAGCAGGCTCTTGCTCTTGCCATCCCAGCCCGCTCCGGGCAACCCGCCCTGATAAAGCACGGCCTGGAAGTGGCCACTTCCAAGTGCGATCACTTGCGCACCCAATCCCTCGACGGCGTACTCGCCCTGAATCGAAAAATCGGGATCTTCTTTCTCGGCGACTGCCGAATCCGTCCAGGCTTTGTTCTGGTCCGCCGCGTCGAGAGACGCGAGAGAGACGACAGCAAACGCAAGCGCTGCCAAGGAGTAACGTGAGGTGGTCGTTTTCATGAGTGTCGGTATAGAATACTCTGGGGATGAAGACCTATTAATAAGGCTTCGCAAAGCCCATTATTTCACCCAGACAATTTGGGATCACCCCTCCGTGCGATCCCACGGATCCACCAACGACCTCAGCGCCGCCAGATTACTTTTCCATCCAGCCGCCCCATCCCAAAACTACCGCGTCGCCTTCAGCTCTTCGAAGCGGCCTTCGAGGATATCCAATTTCCGGCGCCGCTCGGCAATGGTCTGGTTGAGAGCCGTGAACTCGTGCAGGACCTTGTCCCGACCGCTTCCTCCCCGACTGCCAGCCTTCCCGGACGCTCCGCTTCCGTTGCCCTTCTCCCCTTTGACCCAATTGCTGATCGAGAGCGACGATGCTCCAAATTTTCTGGCCGCAGCCAAAATTTCCCCGTGACCCTTTTTCGAATTGATCTGAATTACAAAGCCCCCACCCGGGCCTTCACCTCATCGGAGTATCTCTTTCCGTGTCCGAGCTTCTGCGAAGCCTTCTTCCTGACTATTGTCATTGTCGCTGCATGTGATGGTTAACTTCCCTCGAAAATACGGTTCGGAGAATGATGCCAATTTGCCAAATCTATCACCATGCCGCATCTGATTTCAGCCATCGGGCCGCATCGCCCTTCGAGTTCCTCGCTATATGCTTGAGTTCAGGCCCTTTCCAACTCAGCCGTTCCAGAATTGCGATAATGTACTCCTTCACCACTTCCGCGAACTTGCTCAGCTTCTGTTGCACCTCCTGTTGCTCGGCAGGCGACTCAATCACGAGGATTTTACCGCTGGTGTGAATCATCGCTCTTTCAATCACGTTGTGAAGCTCGCGCACATTGACGGGAATGGATTTCGTCCCCCCACCCGATCAACCTGCCCTTCCTCCAGAACGTGCAACAACTGGTCCTGCGCATCTTCCGGCAGTTCGCCAATCTCATCGAGAAAGATCGTCCCCACCCTAGAGGGATGATATCTCTCGCTGCTCGCTTCTGGCGAGATGCTCAAGTCATCTCCCTGCCTCTCGAATGACGACCACCCACCTGCGAGGAAGAGTCGCCCTGATCCTCCCGGTTCCCGTCTGATCCTGAGCGCCCGGATCCATCCTCTTCGCGGGAGATCAACCCATGTCTCTTGCTGATTTCCTGCAACAATTTCAATTCAATTTTCAACTCCGCGAGTCGCGAACGGAGAAACTGATAGCGTGCTCCGAAAATACTCTCCCTCCTCATACTAAGACCGACGGAGGGCCGTGCAAGGTGGTTACATTTTCCGGGAAAAGATTCTTGAGCGCTCGAAGTTCACCTTGGTTTGGCGCACGCGATAAACCCGCCTTGGGAAGGGGTAGCACCGTTCCTTTCGAGCACAGTATAGATTTTCACTCCACACCTCATCAGGAGCGAGCGATGCGAGGGAGTTGGTCGGATTACCCGGCGACATCGAACTCGGCGCCGGGTCGCCTCATTCCTCTCTAGAAGCTTTTCATCTTCTCTTCCGCCGCCTTGATACGGGCATTGAACTCGGCGAATTTCTTGTTGTTTTCGTCGTTCTGCTTGGGACCAGTTTTGATCCACTCTTGGAGCGCCTTCTTGCTTTCTCGCGACTCCGCAATAGCAGCCTTGTAGGCATCAGCCTTCTCCGGGTTGGCCTTGGCATAGGTCGCGATGTTGGAAGCACTGAGGCGGGAGACCCCTTTGAACTCCTCCACAAAGGATGTCGGCGTCTTGTCCCGTCCTGCTCCGAGTTGACCAAGCTTGGTCTCACCATCGCTGTCCAACACCACGTAGGTTGGGAAACCGCGCACCTCGAACTTTGCCTGAAGCTTCTCGTTCCGCTCCACAAACTTCTCCGGGACGATCGTCTTGTCCTTGGGAAAATCAAGGGTCACGAGCACCACATTCTCAGCCGCATATTTCTTCCACTCCGCCTCTGCGAAGACATTCTTGTCCATCAGTTTGCACCATCCACACCAGTCGGATCCCGTGAAGTTAAGTATCATGGGCATCTTCTTTTCGGTTGCCAGCTTGCTCGCGGCGTCAAAGTCCATCGTCCAGACTCCGATTTGCGCGCCCTCAAGCTGGACCTTGTCGTTGGCTTGAGCACTCAGAGCCAACGCCCCAAAAGTCAATCCAGCCATAGCATTTTTCAAAGTGTTCTTCATTGTATCCTTTCTTGGTTGTCTTGGTAAGAGCACCGGCAGGGCGCATTATTCCCAGGTCATCGGTTCTCGCTCACCCCCCCGTAGCGCCCATCTCATGGCCCTGCAAGTGGGATCTTGCCAATTGCAGCGCTCAATTCCTCTTTGGACCCAATAATTGCCTGATTCTCGATGCCTCGTGGACCTCGGCTGCGAACGACCTCCTCTCCAAGCGATCCGACTCCCCAGCTGAGATGACCTTCCTCGCTTGCTGGCGGGGCACGTCCTGAGCACCCCTCCCATCATCGCCACCCTCAACATCACCCCTTGCTCGCAGCGACTGCATCCTCCTACTGAAATCCATCCAAGGAGAAGAGATAGGCAAACAGATCCGCCAACTCCTCCGTCGAAAAATCCTGCGCGGTCGGCGGCATGAGACTTCCGATCTCCTCTCGTTTGCTCACCCTCTCCGTCGCAATTTCATGCATCTCACTGCTTGCAAAGTCACGGAGCAGGAGCCGCTTCTCCTCGCGACTTGCCTGTAGGTAACCTTGGAAAACCTGCCCCTTCTTGGTCACCACCCGACTCAGGGCATAGCCTTCCTTCACGTGCTGGCGCGGCCAGAGCACTTCCGTCACAATACGCTCAGGCAACAAGCCGGTTCCCACCGCACTCAAGTCCGGCCCAATGACTCCGCCTTCCTTGCCCACCTTGTGACAGGCGGCACATCCGGCCTGCGATGATCTGAACAGGATCTCTCCCCTCGCTTGGTCGCCCATTCTCCCTGCCACCACGAAGGCGCTGACCTTGCCAGCGCTGAATTCGAATTCGCTCGCTGCGACCCCCGCCAAACGATCCAGCGTGCCTCCGAGTTTGTCGTCCACAAATCCAGTCCCCACCCAGGCCCGTCGAAGTCGCTCCCCTTGCGCGGGATCCACCTTCTTCTTCGCCAATTCCTTCGCCAAAAAAGCAGGCGCTCCTTCATGAGTCGCGAAGTCTCCCAGAATGGCAGCGATCACGTTCACATCCGTAGCCCCACGCAGAATGGTTGCGGCCCCGCGCACCGCTTCGCCAGGATCGAGATCCAAGATCGCCGCTACCGCCTCTGGCCGGATGTCCCCTCTCGTTCCAGCCATCTCTTTGAGTAACTCGACGGTCTCCTTGTTCCCCAGTGATCCCAAGGCCCGCGTGGCCGCAACCCGCAGTTTCTCCTCGCCGCCGCCATCCCGTGCCATCTTCAAGACCATATTGTAGAGCTCTTTCACCCGCCAATGAGCTGCGAGCTCAACTGCTGCCACTCGGGACTCCACCTCGGGATGCAGCAGGGCCCGGCCAAGCGGGGGGATGAGATCGAACTTCGGCCGCCCCCGGTTCTTCATACTCCGCAGCAGGGCTGCTCCTGGTCGCTCTCCATCGAGAACCACCCGCAAGTCACCTTCGTCGCCCACCGCGATCAGAGCGTGGGCCAACGCCTGGTAGGTTTTTCCCCGCAGGGTTTCCGAACGAACCAGCTTGCGGATTTCATCGAGCACGCCCTTCGAGCCCGAGGCCCCCAGGACCGCAGCCAACCCGCGTTCACTCCCCGCGAAACTGAGCTTGCCCTCGCGAAAGGCTGGCAGCCACTTCCCTCTCATATGATACACCGCCTGCGAAAAGGCATAGTCGATCCAACGATCCCGCTCCGATTCTGCGGCCACCGCCGAAATCAGCACCGCGCGCGCATCCGGAATCTCCACGCTCGCCAAGACAGCCTCCATCCGTACCAGGGGGTGTGAGTCGCGCGCCATTCTGAGCAAAATCTCATGGGCACCGGGCAGGAGAGGCCCCCAACGTCCCAACACTCGCGTGCCATAGGCCCGCGCCCGATGATCCGACGAATCCAACACCCGCTTCAGGACCAGCAAGTCCGGCTTCTCGATCCACTCTAACAGAGCCACCGCTTCGAGGAGATCCCGACTCGCGCCCGATCCCTGCCGCCCCTCGCTCCACTTTAGGGTTGCCGCCGCAACCTTGTCCGCATCCCGTCCCACCAGCACCTGCTTGGCCTTGAGCCGGGTCCAGCGCTCGGGCGAGCTGAGCGCATCCAACAAGTCCGGGATCGATGCCCCTACCAACATCGGCGGCTTCACGCTGCCCTTCTTCGCGCTGATTCTCCAAATTCGGCCATGCGTCTTGTCACGTTCCGGGTGCCGGTAAAAATCATCCTGGTGACAGGTGATGGGATTGTACCAATCCACCACGTAGATCGCACCATCCGGTCCCACTTTCACATCGATGGGGCGGAAGTTGCGATGCTTGGAACGCAGGAGCGGCTTCTTCCAATCGAGTTTGAATCCGGCACCCTCTTCCCTCGTTGCGAAACAACTGACCTGGTTCTTCTTGTAGTCCCCAATCACGAACTGGCCTTGCATTTCAGCGGGCAAGTTACTCGCCCCGAGGCAATCAATTCCACAGTAGCCGCCAGGATTCCCAATCCGCGGCAAGCGCAGACGACGTTTCGCAGGAATAGACGCCGGGGTCAGATAGGAGACCCCGCCTGCGCCATCGATCACAAAGGACTGCCCAAAGTCATCAAAGGCAATGCCCCAGGGATTCCCCGGGCCCATGAAGTCATCGAGCAGGGGGTCCAGTCGAAGTTCGTTCGGCCGCAATCGGTAAACCCCGGCTTGGAACAACGAGGACACACCGAAGGGCGTCTCCACTCGGGAGGAGATCCCATCACCCTGGCACCACCATAGCTCCCCCCCCGGACTCCACACAAAACAGTTGCTCGTCTGGTGGGAGTCTCCATTCCCAAAGCCCGTCAAGAGCACAATACGTTCGTCGGCCACCCCATCCCCGGTGGTGTCGCGCAAGGTCAACAAGTCGGTCCCCTGCCCGACATACACCCGATCCGGCCCCACTTCCATCCCGGTCGGAATGGTCAGTCCCGCTGCGAAGACCTTCGATTCATCCGCCCGGCCATCATGGTTCACGTCGCGAAGGGCGATGATCTTGTCGTAGCCTCGCACTCCCGGTTCGACCTGAGGATAGACATCCGAACAGGCCACATACATCCGCCCACTCGCGTCCCAACGAATTGAGAGCGGATTGCGCACCCCATGCCGCTCGTCGGCAAAGAGATTCACTTCAAAGCCATCCAACAACTCAAACGATTCGAGTTCCATCCTGATGTCTGCTTCCCCGGATCCGGTGAGCTCTGGCGGCAAAGGCGCGGTCCACGGTTTACCCATTCGGATCGCGTCCTCCGCCTTCTTGATCAACCCGGGATAGGTCGCCCACTCTTCTTGAATGGAGGGCAAGCCGTGTGCGGCCTTCGAAAAGACTCGTTTGCGGTCGTCGCCAAAGATGCATTTCCAGTTTGCGGGCCGCCAGTATTCCGCCCAGAGGCGGTGCTTCTCGCTCACCGTTGCCCTCAGTTGGGCAAAGGCCGCGCCCCTCGGTTCCGCCTCTCCCGTCAACCCTCTGATGAACGCAGCAGGAGCATCTTTGGGATCTCCAGCCACGAAGGGAATCCCACCCTTCCGGGCCAGCGCCTTCACTGCCGCAGCGTAGGCAGGCCAAGCCGATCGTTCCGCCGCACCACCCCACTGGAAGGGCGAGGGTTCCAAGAGAACCACCCGCCGGTCCTCGACCGAAATGGTCTCGAGCAACTTGCCATAGGCTTCGGTGAACTGATCCACCTTCTCCGCCCCATCCAGGGATTCCATCTTGCCAAACTGCACAATCAGGACCGTGACCTTCTCGCGTTTGAGCTGATCATTCCACTTACCAAAGGCCTCCTGCCTCCAGCGCTGACGCTCCGCACTCTGAAAGTAGACCGTGTCGCCATCCCACGCAAAGTCGCGGAACTTCGGCGCGGCATCCTTCCATCGCTGCGTCATGGCCGCCTCCAGGCGTCCGTCCTTCTGCATGTTCACCAAATCGGTGCCCCCCACAAATGCCACCACGTCCTCCTTGCGAAGCTCGAAGCTCCCATGCGCCGCAGACCCAGACGCACGATCCTCCCTGGCCGGCTCACGGCGTCCCCGCTTCAAGCCAATCTCCTTGAACTCCACCACCATCCTGTCGCCTCCGTGGAGCTGAAAGCCGACAAATCCGCGCTCGAGCCGCTTGGCGATCTCGTTATCGATCACCTCCGAGGCGATCTTGCCATTGATCGAAAACCACAGTCGCTTTCCCTGCGCGTAGACATGCACCTCATTCCACTCGCCCTTCTTCACATCACTCACTTCCATCGCACCGGCGAGGGGCACTCGCACCATCTTGCCGTCCTTCCCAATTGTGACCCGCTCCCCTCTCCGAGCGAGATAGTCGCCCCGGTTGTCCTCATGAAAATCCCACGCCCCCAAAACCTTGTCGCCAATTCCAACGTGACCGATGTCCGCGTGGTATCCGTGCAGGCGACTCGCTTTTCCCTTCACCGGTCGACTCCGAACCTCCAGCCCGGTGTTGCCTTCCGTCAGCAGGCGATAGCTGAATTTCATCTCAAAATCGCCGAGCTCATCCTTGAACATGAGGTAGGACTCCCTCCCACGGCCGGTTCCCACGATCTTGCCATCCCCCACTTTCCAATTCCCGGCCTGACTCTCGGGTCGACACTTCCAACCGGCGAGCGTCTTCCCATCAAAGATCGATTTGAATCCGTCGTCCGCAAGGAGGGGAGCAGCGAAACCCACCACGAGAATCGAGACAAAATGGGGTAGAACTTTCACAAGGTGAACCCTATCGCCCGCGGGCGGCAGCGACAAGGAATTGCCTCCCTCATGAGCAGTCCCCTAATGGGATGACCGCTCCTTCAGGACTCGCCGAATGTGCTTCAAGAGGATCGCGTGCGCAGGGCCCGCCATCTCGCCATGGTTGAATCCATCCAACTCATGGAGTTCGCACTTCGTATGCTTCGCCACCTTCATCATGCGCCACAGGTAGGCGTTCTCTTCGTAGCGTCCAAGCAATTCCAACTCGCGCCCGCCAGTGATCAACACCAACGGGGGAGCATCGGCCCGCACATGAAAGAGCGGCGCATACTTGTCGATGATCGCCTGCTCACCAGGTATTCCGCGCTCTTCGCGAGGCGTAAAATGGGTAATGGTATGCCCGCTGTATGGCAGCAGCCCCGCGATCTTGTTGGCATCGAGATCGTGCTTCGCCAAGTAGCTCTTGTCCAAGCCGATCATGCTGGTGAGATAACCGCCCGCCGAATGTCCTGACACAAAAATCAAACTCGGATCTCCCCCATAGCGCCCGATGTTCCTGAAGGTCCACGCCACCGCAGCGGCGGCATCCTCAAGGTAGGCCGGGCACTTCACGTTCGGAAAAAGTCGGTAGTTCACCGCCACCACCGCCAGGCCCTGCTTCTTCAGTTGCCGGGGCACGGTCTTGTTGCCGCCGCGCAGTCCCCCACCATGAAACCAAACCACGGTCGCAAATTGTTTCTTCTCGGTTGGATAGTAGAGATCAAGCTTGCAGCGCTCTTTCATGTACTGGTCCCACCCCGGCGACTTCCCATCGCGATACAAAATATCCTTCTCCGTCTTGTATCCCTCCTCCGCTTCGCCCGCCACCAGGGTGCATGGGACTCCGAGCAGCACGACCCAGAGCAACAGAGCACATTTGAGCGCAAGTAGATTCATCACGGAATCACTAACTCAACTAATCCGGGAGGACGAACTCTTTCTCGCAGCGCGCTCTCTGCCCCAACATTCGTCGACATTGGCAATTGATTCGCGATTCAATTCCCCCACAAAGTGACCGCCTTCCATGATCGCGGCCCCGCCCACTCGCTACTATCACCTCGATGCCCTGCGGGCCTTCGCGATGATGCTCGGCCTTGTCCTGCACGCCCTCCTCGCCTATTCCGACACTCCCATTTGGCCCGCCCAGGACCTTCATCAACATCAAGCCTACGGAATCGCCCAGCATGCCATCCACGGATTTCGGATGGCTCTCTTCTTCCTCATCAGCGGCTACTTCACCACCATGCTCTGGCGCCGGCGCGGGCTGGGCCCCTTGATCAACCACCGGGTCAAACGGATCCTGCTCCCCATGGTGGTCGCTTGGTTGGTGTTTGTGCCACTCACCATCGTGGTCTCCCTGCTCGGGGGATCTGCCAAGAAGGACCTCGAAGACCGTCACCTGAGCGCAGTCCTTGAGCCGTCCGCCGGAACGAGCACGATCACAATCTGGGGCGCAGCCAGGACCGGAAATACGGAAGTCCTCCGGCAACATCTCGAACGCGGCCTCGCGCCCGACCTCAAGGACAAGGACGGCCTCACCGCCCTGACCTGGGCGTCTCTCCTCGGGCAGCAGGAATGCGCCGCGCTCCTCATCCGTCACGGAGCCTACGTCAACACCCGGGACGGCAAAGGCAACACCCCCCTGCATGCCGCCGCCTTGCTCGGCCGATCCCAATCAGCCCAACTCCTCCTCGCCCATGGGGCGGATGTGAACGCGGTCTCCCTCGAGGGCAACACTCCGCTCGACAGCGCCGCCGCTCATTGGTGGATCGTGCAAGCGACCGCCGACATGGCGCAGTTCGAAGTCGACCAGGAAGAGATCACGACCGGCCGCGCCGAACTGATCAGCCTCCTCGCAAGCAAGGGCGCCCGGACCAACGCCGCTCTTCTGGGGATCCCCCCATGGGCCGGGGGCCTCTACCGGCTTTACCAGTTCGGAGCCCTAATCCCCTTGTTCCTGCACCTCTGGTTTCTCTACTACCTCCTTTGGCTTGTGACAGGCTTCGTCTTCGTCGCCTGGATCGCCGGCAAACTCCACTGGAGAGGCCCGCCCGCTTGGTTGATTTCCTCCCCCATCTGCTGGCTGTGGCTCATCCCCTTGACCGCTCTCCCCCAGTTCTTCATGCGCCAGAGTTTCGGCCCTGACACTGCCATGGGAATCCTTCCCTGGCCACCCAAGTTGCTCTACTATGCCATTTTCTTCGGCTTCGGAGCGCTCAGTTTCGGACGCACTGCTTTCGAAGAGAAAGCGGGACGCTGGTGGCCGCTGTGCTTCCTCTTTTCCATACCGCCCCTCTGCCTCGGACTTCACCTCTTCCTAGATCGACCCGACAATATCCCTCACGCCCAATTGCTTCTCAGCCTCTCCCTGACCCTCTATGCTTGGCTCATGATTTACGGCTCCCTCGGATTTTTCCGCCGATTCTTCTCCTCCCTCAGCACTCGCATCCGCTACCTCTCCGACGCATCCTACTGGATCTATCTCGCACACCTTCCCCTCGTCCTCGGCCTCCAGATCATCATCATGCCCTGGCCTCTTCCGAGCTTCCTCAAATTCCTTGCGGTGTGCGCGGTCACCTACGGCATCCTGCTCCTCCTCTACCGGCACTTCGTCCGCCACACTTGGATCGGCACCATGCTCAATGGCAAAAAAGTGGCCATCCCGCCCCTCCCCCAATCGGCGGACAGTGCAACCGCTTCCGATCACTAAAACGGCTCCATCGCCTCGCAAGCAGCCCCGCGGGGGAACCCTCCCTGCGACCTAGCCGCCAAACTCAAATCCGAGATCCCTCTCCCGGCTCTCCGGGCATCTGTCCCTGAAGACTACTTCGCCAACATCTCCTCCATCGCGGCCCCGAACGCCTTGCCCATCCGGTTAAACCAGATCGCGCTCCCCATGTAGTGGTAGCCAAAGTCTGAGCCGGTCAACTTCCACTCTTCAAAGTTGTCCCGCCATTTCGGATAGATGGCCTCCGCCGCTTTATCCACCAGGACGTCGGTCCTTACCGCACGCACATTGCCTTTGAATTCGGGAACCTTCTCCATCGAGAGTTGCGCTTCCTGAACCGCAAGCATCGCGCCCGTGGCTGGCTCTGATTGATTCTGCCCCATCACTCCAATCACGAAGGGCATCTTGGGCGCCTTAAGATCCTTCCGCACGTCCTTGATGAAGTGCTTCATGTTGGACGCGTACTCCAACTCGGCTCCGCCATACATGTCGTTCCATCCCTGGAACCAGACAAACCCTGCAATTTCCAGCTTCTTCCCTTTGAGTTGAGGAAAGAGCGTCTCGTAGTTGTCGAAGGTCTCCTTCACTTCCGCCAACATATTGCGATACGAACTGCCATACGGCTTCCTGATGTCGTCCATGGTCGGCAACGGATCGTTCGTTCCGTTCTTCTCATTCTTCTTCCTGGTTTGCTCCTGGGCCTTCTTGAGATCCGCTTGCAGCTTCTCCTCCGCAGGCAGGCCGGCCGAGGGTGAGCGGAACAACTTCACGAGCGAGTGACCGCCCCAGGCCGCCTTGATCAAGAGGACCGGCTCCTTGTAGTGATTCCCCAACGTGTTGCCAAACTCGAGCTCTACCCCGGTCCGCTTGGGCGACCCGTAACCGATCGTCAAGGCTCCATGCCGATTAAGATACTTGATCGAAACATCATCGCGCTCAATCCACTTTCCGTCCTTGCGCAGATGCGCGAACAGCTTCTTTGTTTTGTCATCGGTAGCCTGATGCTCCATCAGTTCATTGGTGGCCTTGCCTTCCATGTTTGATTGACCCGCCAGGACGAACACTTTGACAATGTCCTCCGCTGCGGCCAATCCGGTCGCGGCTGCTGCGGAGAGAGCCCCGAGAATAAATTGTTTTTTCATGAGGTGGAGTGAGGCAGTTTGTTTGTTGGTTGCGTTTTAGTTGGCTGGGCCATGTTTGCTTTCCCACATACGGACCGCATCGTCGATCTGTTGCTCAAGATCTTTCCCCGCCCCGCCAATTCGCTTCCGATCGAAGCTCTTGAACTTCTGTTGAATCGCTTTCAAGCTCCGCACCATCGGCTTTCCTTCGGCCCCCAGCCCTTCCAGGACCTTGAGAGCCCCCGGTTGCCATTTGCTGCCCGTGATGAGCCAGATGCTGTGCTGATAGTAGGGCTCCCAGATGGCAAGATAGGCCACAAAATCACCAATCATGAGCTTGTAGACGTCCGGATCGAAGTGCTTGAGGATCATCATGGTGCGGTGAGCCGCCTCGTGAATTCCTCCCGTCCCGTAGCCGAGAACCACCTCCGGTTTGTGCGTCGTTTCGCCCAGCATTTTGATCGCCTCCATCATCGTTGCGCGATCGAAGGCCGCTCGATCGCTCTTCAGGATGACGCGGAATCCAGCATCGTAGGACGAGCGTTCGTAGACATGGCGGGATTCCCGATAGATCTTCGACATCAGGTTGAATTCCGCTCCCGTGATCGTCTTGTGCAGCCCCACGATCGCCCAGAATGCGCCCTCCCGGAGGTACCAATCATGATGCTTCGCGAACTTCTCGACGAGCGGAAGTTGCTTGCGAATATCCGCCGGTTCAGCTCGTCCCAAGGCAAAGAGAGCCCCATCAAGCTCCCACCATGCCGACGTCGCATCGGTGAGCGTCTTGAGAATCGCGGGTAGAAATTTTTCGGAGACGACCATCGGATCGATCTTCCCCTTCATGGGCCGCCCCCAATTGTCATAACCCGAGATCGCATCATAGACCGCTCGTCTTACTCGAGGATCGCGGTGCTCAACCGCCTTTGCCAAGGCTGCAATGGCTTCCTCATTGTTGAGCTCACTCAGCCGCCGGGCAGCCCAGGTCCGCACCAGCGGACTGTAATGCCCGAGGTGTAGCGCACAGAAGCCTACCGTCGACTCCGCCTTCCGCTCCTTCAGTAGCAAGGCGTAGACTTCATGCGGGGGAGCGAG
Source organism: Roseibacillus sp. (assembly GCA_028821775.1). Classification (GTDB taxonomy): domain Bacteria; phylum Verrucomicrobiota; class Verrucomicrobiia; order Verrucomicrobiales; family Akkermansiaceae; genus Roseibacillus_B. Next base: position 45,167 of record JAPKFB010000002.1, on the reverse strand, counting down.
TTCCTTCTCAAACCCCTTGGCTCCACTCGTGCGTAGAAAGGCGAGATCAGCATCAACCCCCCACTCGAAGGCCGGCGGCGCCGCCTTCACGCTGAACTTCGTCCTGGGCGCACCGGTGATCCGCAGTTTCCTCAACGGAGCGGTATAGGTTAATCCCATCCCTCCAGTCCCCCACTCCAATCCCGAGTAGCGCGAGTTGTCCGGAGGAGTTGGTAGCATCGAAAAGCCCCCGCCCGGCTGCCGACAAAGATCGTAGTACCACGCGAGGGTCTTCATCTGTCTGCGATAGTGCGAGGCCTTACCCTCAGGCGCATGTACCGATGCCATCCCACGCCACATCACATTGAACCCGCCCCCGGTGTGCCCAAACTCGGGCTGAAAATAAGAATCGGTGACCAGCAGCGCGAGGTGCTCGGAGGCCGCCCGGAAGCGCGGAATATCGTTCAGGAGCGCAAAGGCACACGACACCATCGCATTGCGCCCGTTGGTGTTCGACCACCACAGCTCGCTCCGATGATCGCCATAAGCAATGCACCCATGCCCGGCCATGCGATACATCAGGGCGACCGCCCGCGCATACGCGTCCTGGTCCACCTTCACTCCACACTCCTGCGCGATGATCAGCGTGATGAGCACCGGAATCCCAGCATGATTCATCAAGCCGCTCTGCACGTAGCCCGGGACCACCGACGCTCCGTGCCCCCAACCACCCGCCGCCTGATTGTCGACGCACCAATTGCAAAGCTCCTGCAATCCCGCCAGGACCTGTTGATCCCCGGTGCGCAGGTAGTACTCGCTGAGAAGAATTCCCTGGTAGCCCAACTGCCAGTTGATGTGCCCGCCGGCATTCTTCCGCGTCTCCGCCAGCTTCGCCAGGGGCAAGACATGGCGCGCCACCTTGGGCAGATACTTCGCTTCTCCGGTGGACAGAAGAAAGAGACTGGCCAGGCATCCTTGCAGGCTGTTCCCAACCGGGCGCTTGCCGAACTGGTAGGAACCATCCGGCTGCTGTGCCGCCTCGATGAATTCGGCGGTCCTCGCAATAATCGCGCGCGACTTCGGGCAATCCTTCGGCCAGCTCACCCGGTAGGCCCCCAGCGGCGGAATCTTCACGGTTGCATTTTGCCCACCCATTAATTCAAATTCCACCATCCCGTCCCCAGCCTCTGCCAAGCCGATCGACTCCCCCAGGGGGACGCGCGGATCATCAACCGCAAGGGAGCGCCCGCCCGCCGAGAGCAGCACATCGCCCGCCTTCAGCTTCGTGGTGGCCGCTGGCGAACCCTCCTTCACCGACTGCACGGTGACCACCAATCCTTTCTCGATCGAGGCATAGATCCCTGTCGGTCCCACCGCAAAGGTCGGATAGGGTTTGTCAGGACTCACCTTCTGCGCGTATGCGCTCAGGGAGATTACAATCAGGAATATTCCCAGCAGCGGCTTCATCGATCTCAAATGCGTTGCCTTGTCTACTTCCGCGGGATGGGCATCTTGGCCTCATTCGTCTTGCGCCATGCGTGCAATCGCATGCGCATCTCCTTCGCCAGCTCCGGCTTCGCAGCCGCCAGATCATTCTTCTCCCCGAGATCATTGCGCAGGTTGTAGAGTTCCACCGAGTTGTCATCGAAGAACTCAAGCAGCTTGTGGTCTCCCATCCGGATCGCGCTCCCCAGCCGATTGTCCTGGTGGAACGCAAAGTTCGGATAATGCCAGAAGATGGCCTCGCGCTTGAGCTTCCCTTCGCCCATCAGGTGCGGCAGCAAACTCTCGCCATCACCCGGATAGTCCGCCTTCGGCTTCAACCCGGCCACTTCGAGCAAGGTCGGATAAAAATCCGTCAGGATCACCGGCTCCTTGCTCACCACCTCCGCCTTGATCTTGCCCGGCCAACGCACGATCAGCGGCACTCGGATACCGCCTTCATAGAGATGCCCCTTGTCCGCCCGCAGTGGCCGCGCGTCACCCACCCCACCATACGGGCCGTTGTCCGAAGTAAAGACCACAAAGGTCTCCTTCGTGATCTTGAGCTTGTCGAGTTCCGCCAGCACCCGCGCAATCGCCAGGTCCATCGTCTCCAGCATGGCCGGATACACTTTGTGATTGTAGCCTTTCATCGGGCGATCCTTGTACTTCGCCACAAACTCCTCCGGAGCTTCCATCGGCCAGTGCACCGTGTAGTTGAAGAGCGCGATATAGAACGGCTTCTTCTTTGCGTTCTGCTCCCGCATGAAGGAGATTGTCTCGTCCGCCAGTCGATCCGGCAGGTATTCTCCCTTCTTCCGATCCTCCAGAAAGTCGATTCCATAAGGATCAAAGAAGGTCGGAGGCCCTCCGTTTGAGCACCCCCCAATATTGAGGTCAAATCCCTGCGCGTGGGCCGCGAACTGCTTCTCCTTCCCTTTATAGAGATGCCACTTCCCAATGAAGGCCGTCGCGTAGCCCGCCTCATCGCGCAATCTCTCTGCAATCGTGGTGCACTCGAGCGGAAGATGATCGCGCATCTCCGCCGGTAGGAGCTCCGACTCCTTGGGCGTGAAACGGTCCTGATGCGGCAGATGATTTGTGATCTGCAACCGCGCAGGCGAATGCCCCGTCATGAGGGCAGCCCGCGTGGGCGAACAAACGGGTGCCGACGCGTAGGCATCCGTGAACCGCATTCCCTGCGTCGCCAACTTGTCGATGTTGGGAGTGTGCACGAACTTGTTCCCCTGACAACTAAGGTCCATCCATCCCATGTCATCGATCAGGATGAACAGGATGTTCGGCTTCTCAGTCTCCGCGACAGCGGAGGAGGCAACAGCGAGCGAGGCAAGGAGGGATAGAAAGGAGAACGTTTTCATAAATAGGTGAGGTCTCAAAATTTAACTCAGCAACTCGGCCAGCGGACCGCTCTGGTCGATCTCCTCTCCGAGTCCCAGATCGCGATCCCCATAATGATCGCTCGGCAATCCTGCGCCGTGCAGGACGGTCATGAGTAGATTCGCAAGCAGGCGGTGGCCGGGCTGGTTGTAGGCGGGGTAGTGCAGGTAGCGGCCACCCTTCAGCTGGTTGTTCATGTTGCCCAGGACCAGCAGAGGCATGTTTTCGTAGCCCGTGTGATGCTGACTCCCGGCATCGCTCAGGAAGACGATCACGGTGTTGTCCAGCATTGTGCCGTCGCCTTCGGGCACGGCCTTGAGCTTCCCGGCCAGTCCCGCCAGCAACTCCATCTGGAAGGTTCGAATTTTCCCACGCATCTCCCTGCCTTCCTTCCAGTTTGAGTCGAAGCGGTCAGCCTTTCCCTCCACATCGGCAGTATGGCCGATTTCGTGCAGCGAGATCTCCTTCATCCGTTTGTGATCGAACCCTTGATAACGCACGTCCAACTCGTCCGCCCGAATGGTCACCGAGTTGGTCAGTCCGGTGATGAGAGAAGCCGCCGCGAGGTCGAAGTGGGCTTCCAATCGATGAGTTTCAATCTCGGAAGTATACTTGTCTTCGAGTTGAGGCGCATGCTCCCCAAGGATCCCTCCCATCTCCTTCAGGACCACCTGCCGATCACGCAGGGCCTCGAAGCCATGCAAATAGTGATCGAGCTTTTCGCGTTCCTCCGAGTTCAGCGACTTCTTCGCCCGCTTCACATCATCGACCAGAAAATCCATCAGGTTCACGTTCGCCCTCGTTTCAACCTCGGCGTCCGCTCCCTTCATCACCGTCCCAAAGATGTCCTTGTAGGCCAGCATGGCCGAGGTATAGGCCGGCGTTCGAGTGTTTTTACCCATCGCGGAGATGTCGAGATAGCGGAACAACTCGCCCGGCTTGGTCCCGATGTGGAAGGCGAGGTGCGGAAAGATCCCCGGGAACTTCCTGGCCAGGGTGTAGTCGATGGTTTCCCTGCGGGGTGGCGCGTGATCACCCGAGGTGTAAGCCCCCAGGACGCCGTAGTGTCCGCCATGCGGCCCCTTGCAAACTTTGCTCGAAAGCCCCTGCACAATGGAGAGCTGATCCTTGAAGGGCTCGAGGGACACCATGCTCTCACTCAAGGCATGATCGCCCAACGGCTCATCAATGAGTTTCTCCGCCTTGAAGCCGTCTGCGCCAAATTCTTCGAGCCCCTTCGGAACAACCCCATAGGGCCGCAATCCGTTTCCGCGCACCACAAAGACAAAGCGTTTGGGCAGCGCAGCAGCATCGCCTGCAGCGTGAGCCTCCATGTGCCGAAAGAAGGGAGTCAGCGCCAAGGCCATCACGGACATGCCCTTGAGGAACCGTCGCCTCGGGAGATGAAGTCGTTGTCTTGTCATTTCTTTCCTGAACTTATGTCCCTGCGTGGAGATCCCGGCCCATTCCTGTAAAACCCAACTCTCAACGTCGATACAAAAAGGAATCCGAGGTCAGGAGGGCCCCCAACAGTTCCTGGAAGCTCCCCCCACCCTTCCGGTAGGCCGCGTCGGCCGCCATCAGGGTTGGAGAATCATCAAAGATCTCGTTGCGCCCCATCCGGTAGCGAAAGGCGTGCCGTCCGAAGGACTGGCGCACGCGCTCCGATTCCGCCAGGCGATGAACCCGATCGAGGGCATCTTCCACCGGCCCGTCCAACCTTGCCTCACCGCTTCCCTCCAGAACCCCTCGCGAATCGACCGGCTTTGCGCTGGGCACCGGCGCGACATACTCGCCAAGCCGCTTGCGATAGCCCGCGAGTTTTCGTGGCTGCTCCTCATCGTCGGGCGGCATGTCCCGCAGGCTCAGCATCTCGAGAATCTTCTCCCACCGCATGATATCCTTTCCACCGGTCACCGCCCCGTCCATGTCGTGCAGGAAAAAATCCGCCTTCTGCCTTTTCGTCCCATGGCACTTCACACAGTGCGCGGCGAGGAAGGGCTGCACCTGCTTCTCAAACTCGGTCAGGTTGGTCGCGACCACCGCCTTCTCGGCCGCACCCGCAACCGTGATCATCCCACACAGGACTGGAGTCAGGAGATTTCTCATCACACCAGCCCGGCAATCGCGCCCGTCTGCGGAACACCGTCCTTCTTCAAGTTCAGATTGAGAAGCGAGGGCATTCTTCCGGCGATCCATAGGGGAGATGCCCTAGGATACGTCTCGCGCAGTATTCTCGTTCACTTGGTTGACACAATTTTTCAAGGAGGATGACACCCTCTCGCCGGTCTCGTGGGTCACCCCGCGCGGCAGGAGAAACCCTCGTCTCACTTCGGCGGCGACTTGCGCAGTTTCCCCAGCCAGTCCCTCATCGGATCCGTAGTCCCAACCATCCCACCCTCGTCGGTGATCCCGTCGAAAACCAACGGCATGAAAGGATCCGGCTTCTCCCTCAGCGCCCATGCCATGGCGCGAAACAAAATGAGGCGAAACTCGGGGTCGTAGTAGGAAAACGTATTATGCCCGGTCGTGGTCCCGAATACCCGTCCCTTTCCAGACTCCAAGGTCCAGAACATGGGCGAGGTCTTCTTGGAAAGAGCGTCTTCCGCGATCGGCCCCCGACTCCCCCTCGGAGGACCAGTTCTCACTGTCCCCAGAATTTTGGCCTGCTCAAGCTGATTCAACCCCCAGTAAAACTCGTCCACGATGCGAAGCTTGCTCGGAAAGCCTTTGAAAATCGGGTGCTGATTCACAATCGAGATCTCTTCGAAGATGGCTCCCCACTGCGATCGCCCTTCGTCCCAAGCCATCCCGAGGCACTGTGCCAGCTTCTTTCCTTCCGAGGCCGGCCGGATGATGGCCGTCTCGTGCAGGGCCACCACTCCGCCCCCGCGATCGATGTAAGCCTTGAAATTACCGTACTGCCCGGCCGTGAGCTGCGGCAAATGCAAATACATCGCGACGAGATCCGCTCGCTTGAATTGCTCCGCAGTCGGAAATTCAAACACCGCTTCCACCGACACCTTGGGCACCTTCCGAAGCAAGCCACCCATCAGATCACGGACCCGCAGGTAGTCGTGGGCCCCGGGTTTGTGGTGAGCATCAAAGCCCCACACCCACAGGATTCGCACTTTCCTGGAGGGCTCCTTCCTTGTGAGGGAGCCAATGATCTGATCCAACTTGGCCTTGGCGATTGGAGGCTTCGGCTTCTGCCAATCGTGCTGCCCGTGGCAAAGTGCGCTGCAAAGAAGCAACAAGACGAGGGGGCGCATGCTCATAAGTGAGAGTCTTGGAGTTGGATTCACAATATCAAATCTGCGCGACAATCCACAGACGTGCTTACTACTCACTCCGCGGTGAGATACTTCAGCAAATCCACCACTTCCTGCTCTGGCAGGGTATCAAGAAGTCCCACCGGCATGATGCTCTGGTCGAGAACCTCCCGCGACGTGATCGAATTCTTGGGAATGGCCACTGACTCCGTGAGAGTCTGAATCGTGAGCACCTCAGCGGTTTCTCCCACCGGCATTCCCGAAACCGGAGGACCGTCCTTTCTGGTGACGATATTGAGCTGAAAGTTCTCTCCGATGACCGCATTCGGATCGACAATGCTTTCGAGGAAGTAATCCCTCCCATTCCGCCACGACCCCGTGAGGTCAGGCCCATACTTCCCGCCCGCCCCGTCGCGGACATGACACACGCTGCACACTTTCCCAAAGACCTCCTTGCCCGCCTTCCGGTCGCTTCGCCCAGCCCCCGAAATCAGCTTCCGGTATTTTTCCATCGATACCTTGATGTCAGCGCTCCGGTCCCTCACCGGCCCCCACAGATCATCAAGGAGCATGTTCACCTCCTGGTCGCCCAGGCTGCGCATCTGCCGAAGGTGAAGCGAGGTCAGCCCACTCTTCGTCTTCGAATCCAACTTCTTGAGCCGTTTCAGATGCGCCTTGGCCAACTCTGGTTGCACGCAGAGGGCATTGAGCGCCGCGAGCCGATCGCCTCCCGTCCATTGCTCCAAGCGCTCAAGCAACGCCTTGGCCACCCGCTTGTCGTTGTAACGCCCCAGCAAAGGAATGACTTCGGAACGGAAGGCCTCCTCTTCAAGAAGAGCGAGATGGAGGCTCGACAGATCGAGATCCCGCCGACCCGACAGGAAGGCAAAGGCCGCCTTGCGCTCTACCAGGGATACACCCTGGTCAGCAAGCACCTTGGCCATCCGCTTCGCGATTTCCTGATCTCCAAAGATCGCCCCCAACCGGTCGAGGGCCGGGGCGTTGCTCTCATTGCGACGTTTCCCGACCAATCCGGCCCACCCCTGAGGTGCATTGATCTGGGTGACCGCCGGGATGGTCGCCGCGAGGAGATTGAGATGACGAGAGAGTCTTGCCTCGGGGGCCCGCAGAAGATGCTTCACCAACTCATCCCGTCCCTTCCCATCTCGCGCCAGGAACCAGACAATTGAATCCGCCAACACCCTGAGCTCGGTTGCCTGCGCCATCGCTACAAGGCGCGCGGGATCCTCCAGAGCGAGCGGAGCAATCCCAAACCAAATCATCTTGGGCAGATAGACATCCCCCTCATCCTCGCCCCGTGCCGCCAAGGCTTCCGCAGCCTCCCAACGCGCACCTTTTCCCAGCTGCGGCAGCGCCGAAGCCAGCGCCAGTCGGACCATCGGCGACGACTCATCCCGGCAAAACCGCACCAACATCGCCGAAGGAAGTGCTTGCCCGTCCACCAGCAACTGAATGGCCCAAGCCCGGACCGCCTCGTCATCAACGGTCAAAAGTGAAAGCGGGATCGTTGCACCCAGGGAGTGCAAGGCCCACATCGCCCGCAAGATCTGAAGAGGATCGGTCCTCGTCCGCAACGCCGCCTCAAGAAGCGAAACGGCATCCCGATCACCGCGCTCCTGCAACACCCGACGCGCAGTGCGCGAATACCATTCGTTTCGGTGAAACAAGTTCTCCACCAGCACTCCGGTCTGCGCTTGGTGCAAATCCACTGCCACCGGCTTCCAAGTCTCGGCCCACGCCATGCGATACATTCCGCCATCGCTGCGATCCCAAATATCATCTCGCGTGTTGTGGCAATGCTGCTGGTCCTGCCAGTCGATCATGTAAACCGCGCCATCCGGACCATACTTCAACTCCACTCCCATGAACCGGGTGTCCGCCACCGAAAGTTGATCGTAGCCAGCATGCACCGTCTCGTACCCGGAGCCACTCCGCGTGTTGATCTGCCGGTTCATCTGCCGACCGTGAAGGTTGTGCGTGAAGAGCTGATCACGATACTTGTCCGGCCAGTTGTCGCCCAGATAAATCATGGTCCCCACATGGGAGTGGCCGCCATAGAGTGCGCGCGATCCGTCATCCCCCGCCCCACCCTCCCCGTGCCCGTAGCGCGCAGAGGAAGGTAGGAAGTTGCGCAAGGCCTGTCCGCCGTCCGGATTCCAACCCGCTTTTCCCGCCGCCACAAACGGAGCGTGGGCGGAATTCGACTGATTCCAATAGTGCCCGTTTTTCACCACGTAGGTGGTCGGCCCGCCACCCCACGCGCTGCGACAATGGGTGAGAAACATGTGCCCGCGCTCATTGAAGTCGATTCCCCACTGGTTGCTGCAACCGTGCGAGAACACTTCAAACTCATCCTTGGTCGGATGATAACGCCACACCCCGGCCCGCATCTCGGTCCGGGTGTTTTGCTCCGCACCCGGCTTCCCAATCAGAGAGTGACAGAACACCCCCTGATTTCCATAGAGCCACCCGTCCGGCCCCCAGGTAAAGCTATTCAGAGTTTCGTGGGTATCCTGCAATCCCCAGCCATCTAACAAAACGACTGCATCGCGATCCGGCACGTCATTCCGATCCTTGTCGGGAATGAACAAGAGCTCCGGAGCCGCTCCCACCCACACGCCGCCAAAACCCACTTCGATCCCGCTGACCAGATTCAGCCCCCGGGCGAACACGGTCCGCTTCTCGAAGGATCCGTTGGCATCGGCGTCTTCAAATATCACAATCCGATCCCGGCCCTGCCCTTTCGGCTGCCGCTGCGGATAGCTGTGCGCCTCCACCACCCAGATTCGTCCGCGCTCATCAAAGGTGAAGGCGATGGGCTGGGTCAATTCCGGCTCCTGCGCGATGAGATCCACTTCAAAGCCTTCCGGGACCCGCATTCCCGCCACGGTCTGGTTCTCATGCTGACCCGGATTCGGAACCAGATGACTCAGTAACGGATTGCGGTCCCCACCTTTCACCGAGGGCGCAACTTGTCTTCCCGGCTTCTTCTCATGAAAGCGAAAGTCGTCGTAGTTGACGTGCCCCCACGGCCCCGACGACTCGTCAATCACCCGCACATGAATCGACTTGCCCAGGTGCTTCCGCAAATTCGCCTCCGCCACGTGCATGGTCTCCAACTGCTTGCCACGTGCACTGAAGATCACCTTGCCACTCTCCACCCCCACTAACTCAACTCGGGTCGCGGCCCCCGGGCCACCGCCAACCAGGAAACTTCCCCACGGGTGCGTCACCTTGAATGGCTGGGAGGTGAGCACGCCCTGACCGTCATCTGCGTGGGTCCGCTCGTAGCCCCCTACCCAGAACTCACCATCATGATTGCTGGACTGCCCGGGCCGTCGCGGCGTGACGGTATCGCCCTTCACCGGTCCTCCCGCCCAAACGTCGCCCTCCACCGCCCATCCCCGCAAGGTTCCCTCTTCAAATCCAAGATTCTTCTCCTCGGGCACGATCCCGACGCGCTTCACGCCCCCCACCGCCAGCGACTTCGGCGGTGCGGTCTTGCCGAGATCGAGCAACTCCAGATCCTTGAATTCCACCTTCGCCGGTCCGGGACCCGAGTGCAGTTGAATCGCGATTCGCCCCGAGTAGTCATGCTGCCCGAGCTGATGATCCACCAATTCCGACGCCAGCGTGCCATTGATCCAGGTCTGAATCCGTGGACCCACTGCCCGGATGAGATAGTCGTTCCACTCTCCCTTCTTCACGAGCGCGCGATACTCCTCCGCCTTCCGAAAGATCGTCGCTTCGCGCTGACCACCCTCGTCGATGACCACCCTGGCCCCACGCTCGACCAGCAACCCCCGGCCATGCTCGTCGTAGATGCGACCCAGCCACACGGCTCCATCATCGAAGTCTGCCTGGTAGCCCGCAGCGTGACCGTCCTCGCGCCGCTGCGAACGAATCTGCACCCCGCTGTTTGCAGAGGGATCACCGCTCACCCGACCGCGCATTCTGAGCTCAAAATCATGCCCCTCTCCCGCCCACCAGAGAAACTCGTTGTGACCCAGTTTCTGCCCCGCAGGAATGGTGCCCACCAGCGCTCCCTCCTGCACCCTCCACCACTTCTTGCTGCCCTCCCATCCTTGCAACGTCTTCCCATCAAAGAGGCTCGCTCGTCCTTTCACCTCGATCAGGCGCAGGTAATCGATGCCAACCATGTGTCCCTTCAGGGCCTTGGGGTGGGCTCCTTCGATCTTCACCGAGAAGCGGTTTGCGCCAGCCTGCAGGGTCGCGGCGCCCAGCTTGAGATCCTCGGTGTGCGAAACTCCCGTGGGTTGGAAAAAATCAATCGGCTTCCCGAGCGTCACACCATTCACCGCAAACGATTGAATCGCGTAGTCCACCGCCTTGGTCCCCGCGAGATGCAGTTCATATTCACCCGCTTTGGCCACCTTGAGTTCCAGCTCAAGAACATCACCGGGCTTGGCGTCGGTCCACCAGAGCTGTGCGTTCGCACTCCAGACATCCAGCCCAAAGCCCGACATCTTCTGTGAGCGGGGCCGCCCCGCACCCTTCAGCACTTTCATGCTCTCCCCTTCCACAATCAATCCCGGTCCTCCGCCCCCGGGCTTGGCCTTCGCTTTTCCGAATGGAAGGGGCCCTCCTCGATATTGATTCCACTTGATCAACTCGCCTGTCCCCGCGCGATCGAGCGCAATCTGAAGTGCCTTCGGCGTCCAGCCCGGGTTCCCCTTCAGATGCTCCAACATGTCCTCCGACCGGGGGCGGCGCGAGTGAATCCCATTGGCGGGAACTTCCCCCCCCGCCGTCCAATAGATCCCATTCAGGATCAGCATGCGCAGCTCATCCCGTCCCCAATTCCAGTGGGTATGGCCTCCCGTGTAGCCAAAGGTGCGTCCACCCTCCGGCCGCTCAAATCCCCAGGCACAGTATTGCAATTCTCCCTTGGTCACCGCCTCCACCGCCGAGGCACTGCCACTGTCCATCGAACGGCCAGGATCGATGATGCTCACCGGCGGGAGCGCTCCATGCAGCGGAGTGACATGCTTGTGCTCGGGATCGTCGCAACGCAGGTGAAAGTAGCACTCGTCGTGAACCACAAAGGGGCGCACCCCACGGGTCACTTCGTGCACCGGCAACGTCTCGAAACTCGCATCCCAGAATCGACTCACCGAGTGCCACGGCTCAAAATCCGCGCCCACCAGGTTGCGCCATTGCCGTCGCACCGGATCGCCTCTCTGATCCTTGGCCTTGTTCCCGTCCTCCGGGCTGCCCAGCCCCGTCGCCCAGTGAATGACCGTGAGCCCTCCCCCTCCATCCATGAATTTCTTCAAGGACGCCAGGTTGCCGTTCGCGGGATGACGGCCCCAGCCGTCGGAATAAATCACCAGGGCGTCTTGCTTGCTCAACAATTCATCACTCGGCCACTCGCGTACCACTTCGATCTCCACCGGCACTCCTCCCCTCTTCATCCCCGCCGAGAGAACCATGGTGCCACCAAAATGCTGGTGGGTGCCCCATCCGTGGCTGTCCTTCCCCGCCAGAAAGAGAATTTTCTTCTCAGCTCCCATCAACACTCCCCCAGAAACCAACAAGACGGTGAAGGCAAAGGCACGCAAAGACATATTCATACCCAAAAAGTAACGCGGAAAGAGAGCCCGAACTAGCATCATTCCGGGCTGAATCGCCTCCTTGCTCCCTTTCCGGGAACCTGCTAGCGGTTGGGGAGACCGGTGAAAACCCATCCCCTGAAAAACTACGCGCCTTCGTGGTCGCCAGCGAGGCGCGAGAAGCGAGTGGAGCGGGCCCTCGCCCTCATGGCGGCGGTGACCACGGCCCTCATGGCGGTCCCTATTCACGCGGATGAAGCAGATCCCATTGGCGGTCGATTCCTCTTCGCAGGCGACGACGATTGGGATTGGGCCTCTCCGCTCGGATCCGAGAACCCGTCCAAATTGGTGCGCTATGGCGCAATGGCATGGTCCGCCCTCGATTGGGCCGAAGATGGCCTCAAGGAGGTGCGCGGCGCACTCGTCGGGGTCCCCCCGGCCTCAAAAAAAACCATGAGCATGGCTGATCTCTCCAAGCTCCGCGGAGAGCACGCGATCTATCAGCATCACCCGCAGGCCCCGGGCGTCATCACCCGCCTCCTGAGGTCAGAGCGCCCACCCAACGTGATCATTCTCATGCAGAACTCCAGCCGAGTGGCTGCTGCTCCCGATGCCCTTTCCGTGAAGGAACTCGTCGCCTTCGTGAAGGGGGGCGGGCGACTCGTTGTTCTCGATGAGTGGGGACGCTACAAATCCGTGCTCAACGCCGTGCTCGAGACCGCCCTCACTCTGCCCCCCGGAGAAGCCATTCCCGAGACTCCGGCGGCCAAGCGCCCAGCCCCCAAGGCCAAGCCCAAGGTCGATCTCGCCGAAAACAATCAGGGCGAGGATTCACCGGATGCGCAACTGGAGAAGACCCGGAATGCTCAAACGAAAGAACTCAAGGCCCGCCTCACCAAGCTGATCCCCAAACTCGGCGATCAAACATTCAAGGTGCGCGACGCGGCGAGCAGGGAGATGCGCAAAATGGGCGCCGATGTCTTGAAGTTGTTGGATGAGTTTCAGAGTGACGATCCCGAGATCTCATCCCGAATCGCGCAACTCCGGAAGCAACTGGCCCCCAAGAAAAACATCGCCCCGCGCACCCCCCCCAGCACTCCCGAGCAACGGGCCGCGGCCCGCATCGCAAAGCGCCAGAAAAATGCCGATCTCGTCAAGGCGGCCGCAGAAAAATTGAGCGCGAAGAAGACCTCCCACCAACTCAGCGAAGTGCTCGTCGATACAGACCAGCAGATCCTTCCCGTTCTGCGAATCTCCTTCCCAGTCCCCAAGTAGTCCTCCGGGACCGGCTTCTTCAAGCGCCCACCCGGGCCTCCTTGCCCATCCCCTTCTCGCCTCGCTGGCGCCTCCTTGCAACGACCCCCTCCACTACGCCAGGATCTCGGGCACCAACTCGCCATGGACATCCGTCAGGCGCACGTCCCGGCCGCCATAGCGATAGGTCAATCTCTTGTGGTCCATCCCTAACAGATGCAGCATGTTGGCATGGACGTCGTGCACCGTGAGCTTGTTCTGCACCACTCGGTACCCATACTCGTCAGTCGCACCGTAGATCGTGCCCCCCTTGATTCCACCACCGGCCATCCAGAGGCTGAAACCCTGCGGATTGTGATCCCGCCCGTCCCGTCCCTGGGCAAAGGGGGTGCGTCCAAACTCACCGGAAAATACCAGCAGAGTGGACTCCAGGAGCCCGCGGGACTTGAGATCCTTGATCAAGGCTCCGATCGGCTGATCCACCGCCATCGCGTTCTTCCCATGCCCGCCCTTGAGACCGCCATGTTGATCCCACCGATCTCCATTCCCCGGATTGATCGTCAATTCGACGAAGCGCACCCCACGCTCCACCAGACGCCGCGCCATCAAGCACTGGGCTCCATAAATCCGCGTATTCTTATAACCCGCTTCCAAGCCGTAGGCCTTCTTGGTGGCATCGGATTCCTTGGAGACATCCGCAACATCCGGCACTGCCATCTGCATCTTAAACGCCATCTCATAGTTCGAAATCGCCGACTGAATCGCCTCCGCGTGAGTCGCTTCCTCGGCCAGGCTCCCATCGATTTCAGCCAGCAGCTGCAACTTCTTCCGCTGATAGGACAACTCCTTCTCACGCGGCACAATGTTGGCCAGGACCGGCGCAGACGTCAGGAAGGTCGAGGGCTCATGGGTCGAGGGTAGAAAGCCACTCCCAAACATCTGCATCCCACCCGAGGGAACCTGTCCCCCGTGAATCACAACGTAGCTTGGCAGGTTCTCGGCCTCCGTTCCCAAGCCATAGGAAGCCCACGCCCCCATGCTCGGCCGACCGGAAAGGATGTGCCCGCTGTGCAGCGCGTAGTTTGCGTTCGGATGATTGGGAGAGAAGGCCGTCATGGAACGGATCACCGCCATCTCATCTGCACACGATCCGATATGGGGAAAGAGATCACTCACCGGAAGCCCACTCTCACCGTAGTTTTTGAACTCCCACGGACTCTTGAGAATATTCCCGTTGTTGTTGAAGACCGTGGCATCGACCTTGAACTTGGGCTTCTGCCCGTTCTCCTTCGCCAGGAGCGGCTTCGGATCGAAGCTGTCGACCTGCGAGACTCCGCCATCCATGTAGAGGAAGATCACACTCGTCGCCTTGGGCGCAAAGTGGGTCGCCTTCGGACTCCACGGAGTCGCGCTTGCGCGCTCCTGTTGCATCACCCCTGCCAGCGCCAGGCTTCCAAATCCCATCGCCCCTCGATTCATGAAGTGACGCCGCGTCATGGGCGGAACAAAATCAGAAGACATAAATAAATTCCTTTCGGTTGATCATGAGGTGACACAATGCGGCCCAAGCTTCTGCGGAGTCTTCCGGACCCAGCTCCTTCAGCGCCTTCCTCCCCCACTCGAGCTCGGCTTCGGTCGCCTCTCGGCCAAAGGCCTGTTCGTGAAGCATGCCCAATCGCTCCTCCGTGGTCCCCTTCCGCCCCAGAACGCGCTGGGCCCACGCCACCGATTGTTCGTGCACGAAACGATCATTCATGAGCGCCAGTGACTGCGCCGGCACATTGGTGGAGTTGCGCTTCCCGGTGGGCTCGGTGGCATTTGGCAAGTCAAAGACCCGCAGGAAGGAGGAGAGATAGTTGCGCCGCATCTCCAGGTAGATCGAACGTCTGCCCTTTCCATCGACCGGCCCGCTGCTCGGCTTGGCACGGCTATTGGGCTGATCATCGATGTTTACTGGAATGCTCGGACCATACATCTCATCGCGCTTGAGTTGGCCACTGCAGGCCAGAATGTGATCCCGAATCGACTCCGCATCCATGCGCCCAACCGGCATGTGCTGCAGATATTCATTCTTCGGATCCGCCGTCGCCATCCCGGGACCGGGCGTCGAACTCATTCTGAAGGTGCTCGAGAGCACCAGTTTCCGCACCAGCTTCTTGGTCGACCAATCGTTCGCGACAAAGTCCCGCGCGAGATAGTCAAGGAGCTCCGGATGGGTCGGCTCCCCCCCCATCTTTCCGAAGTCGTCCACCGAGGCATGGAGCCCCGTCCCAAAGATGCGCGACCAAATCCGATTCACCCGCACCCGTGCGGTGAGCGGATTGTCAGGGCTCGCCACCTTCTGCGCCCATGCCAGGCGACCGCTTCCTCCATCGACCAGCTGCTCACCATCCAGGCCGTCGAGAAAGTGACGCGGATTCGCACTCTTGCTGATGTTCTTATGATCGCCGCGCACAAAGATGGGTTGATCAGTCGGCACGCCATCCACCACGCTGCGCACGTAGACGGGGGCCGGCAATTCAGCCGCAATCCGCCGAAAGGATTCCAGCTTCCCTTTGATCCCGCTGTGACGTTGGAGGTCAGGCTGCATCAACCCCGACTGCAACAAGGCTCCCAACACTTCGCGTTGGGCTGGGGACAGTAATCCCTTTCGCCCACCCGCCGCCATGGCCGCAATGATCTGACTCACGTCCTGCCCCCGGTCTTCCCCTGCTGCCGCCCCAAGCCAGACCTTGCCCCACTGTGGCAACCTTCCGCAAGCCACTGCGACCCATGCATCCTCGGCCGGCGCAGGCGAACGACCGTTGCGCCCCATGCAAACCATCCCCGCGCCCTGATGCTGAATCTCAAGGTAAGCCGGCTCCCCCTTCCAGAGGTGCGTCCCAAAACTGATCTTCTTCCAGCGATCCGAGTTCACTCCCACCCGCAGTCGTCCGGTCGTGGGCCCCTTCCCGGCCAACTCGTAATTCCGGACCACCAGTTTCACCGCCGCCTGCCGACCGCGCACCCACAAGTCTACCGTGCCCCCATCCAGGATGAAGTCCGGCGATCGAATCACGCCCTCCAACCGCGACGACAGGACCCCGGTCGCGGCGCCCGTTCCAATCGCAGCGCGCACCACCTGATCACCGCTCATGGCCGGCACATAGCCATCGTTGTCCGCCACCTGGAAGCCCGGTCCCGAGGCGATCCACTCCCCAAACGAGTTCCCATTCAACCCAAAGTTAAATGCCTCATTCGAGCGCTCTTCCCGGTTGGCCTGATTCTTCAGATCATTCGCCTTCCCTCCCCTCAGCACGCTCTTGAGCACCGCCAATTCCGGAGCAACGTCCTTGTCGTGCATCCAGCCGTACCACTTCATCGTGAGCCCAACCTCAACGCCTGCCCTCTCGACCAACTCGGCCAACTCCCCTTCGCTCGCCTTGCGGAAAGCAGTCTCCCGCGCGTCCTGCTTTTCCCCTTTCTTCAGCGGAGCGCGCAGGGCTTTCAGTCGCTCGTGGTGACCAGGACTTCCCTCCAGCGCCTTGATCACGGCGAACACCTTAGGCAACTGTTCCGCCTCAGATTCCACAGCCGCAAAGACCGCCGTCATCAACTCCCTCTTCGCGATCTTCAAGCGTCCGCTCACCTCGGCCTTCTTAACGGGCGGCGCGGTGTTTGCGTAGTGCAAGCGCGAACTGCGCAACATCCCGTAGAAAGAATAGTAGTCTGCCGCCGTGATGGCATCGAATTTGTGGTCGTGGCACTTTGCGCAATTCACGGTGAGCCCTTGGAAGGCCGTGCCCGTCACCTTGATCATGCTATCAAAAATACGCGCCTCATCGCTGTGAATGTCCGGGGGCCCATGCTGTCCATCGTTGAGATAGAGATACCCCAATCCCGCCACCGACTCGTTGGATCCAGTCTCCTTATGCAGGCGCGGAATCTCCAACCGATCACCCGCCAAGGCCTCCAGGACAAACTGATCAAAGGGCACATCGTCATTGAAGGCGCGGATGAGATAGTCGCGAAAGCGATCCACATAGGGCATCGTGTAGTCGGCCTCAAAGGCCTTGGTCTCCGCAAAGCGCACCACGTCCATCCAGTGCCTCGCCCAACGTTCTCCAAATCGCGGAGAGTCCAGCAACCCATCGACCACCTTCACATAGGCATCCGCTGACTCGTCCGCGAGAAACGCCCTCAACTCCTCCTCGGTCGGAGCCAAGCCCGTCAAGGAAAGCGCAACGCGACGCAAGAGATGCTCCTTCCTCGCCCGCGGAGCCGGGTCCCACTTCCGCTCTTCCAGCTCCGCCAGAATGAAATGGTCCACCTCGTTGGCGGGCCACTCTTGCGCCTTTACTCTCGGCACCTTCACCTTCGCCACCGGCTGCAGCGACCACCATTTTTTCCGCTCCTCCAAATCGAACGTCTTCACCCCGAATGCTTCCGTGTCCGGATCGAGTGCTTCCGTGCGCGGATCGGGTGCACCGCGTTTCACCCACTCCCTCAAGTCCACCACTTGCTCCGGCTTCAGGGCCGTCTTCGGAGGCATCGCTTCCACTTCCGGGTTGCGCTCCACCATCTCGATAAGCAGACTTTCGTCCGGTTTTCCCGGCACGATGACCTCGCCGCTATCGCCACCTTTCATCCATCCCGCCTTGCGATCCAACAAAAGCCCGCCCTTGATCTTCTTCGAATTCTCGGCGTGACACTTGTAACAATTCTCCGAAAGGAGCGGACGAATCCTGGTCTCAAAAAACTTCAAATCCTCCGGCTTCAACGACTCCCCCACACTCACCGCAGCGAGCAGAGGAAGCAAAAGGGCTACGAGGACAGTTGGGGGAAAGACAATAAACCGGGACATCACGGGGGGGCTGCCGACACTATACGTGCCTGATCGTCAACCTCTACGGCGAACTTTACAAAATCGACGGGAAAGGCTCCCGCACGATTTCCCCGTTCAAATGGACAACTCATCCGAATGTCCCGAGGGCACGAACGTCCCCAATCTGGAGGGATCACAACTTGTGGTGCGGCGAATCGTCCCGGGCGATGAGGATCAGCACGGCAAAAGGGAGGTGCAGGAGTCCTGCTTCACTGATTGCTGGCAAGCAGTCTTACCGGGTGGGGCCTGATCATTCAACTCCACTCCGGAGATCTCGCAGTGCTCGCAATTCAGTCTCGCATCCACGGATCTTGCGGGCACCACTTCGTGCGTGAGTGCATTCTCCCGAATCTGCTCCTTTCCATCGCTGAACAGAATCGCGCGACAGCTTGCAATCAGTTGCCGCCATGAACGACTCGGGCGCCATCTGCCTCCGAGCTTTTGAAACTCACTCATCACGCGCCCAATCCCCTGACGGGCAGCGTCTTTCCCCGCCAAAGGCTCTGCATAGCTGCACCAGCGGTATTCCTCCGGCTTCTTCACGATCCCCGCCCGTACTGGATTCAGATCAATGTAGGCCGCCATCACGCGAGCGGCATAGCCATCCTGCACGATCACACTCTTGAACCGATCTTCCCAGAGCGTTCCTCGTCTGCCATGGCGTGTATTAAACCACTGTGTAAAGCGCTGCTTGAGCGTCTTCATGAACTCCGAGAGGTCCCCCCTGCGGTAAAGATACTTCTCCTTCACCTCGTCCACACCTTCCCAGTCCTTCGCCTTTTTGCGAAGCCGGATCTGCTCCCGCACCTCATCGACGTAGAGCTCGCTGTAGAGTAGCGAGAGACGCGCGAAAAAAACGCCTCATAGAGTCGCATCAGATGCACAAACTGCTCCTTTTCCTTCTTCTTCAACACGAACTGCAGATCCACCACCCGCAAAACCCTCCACCTGCAATCCGCTTCCTCTATAAAGTGTCTGTCCCTTTATATTCTTTTCTTTATCATTGGGCGAAAAACTACGATCGCGCACAACCTGAACCTCAGGCGCAAGAGCACAATGGACCCTGGGCAGGCCCTACTTCTTCGGCATGATCCACACGTTGCGGAACTGCAGCGGGTTGCCGTGCCCTTGCAACTTGATCACCCCGGGGGTCCCTTCGGGCTCGTTGCGGGAGCCGCCGGTCTTTCCGTTGATCTCCAGCTTGTTGTGGATGAGGACCCCGTTGAGCTTGGCCGTAAGAGTGGCATTCTTGACTTTCTTGCCATCATTCATCACGGCCGAGCTGAACTCCACATCGTAGGCCTGCCACTGTAGGGGAGGCAGGCACATGTTCACCATGGAGTTGGCTTTCTGATAGATACCCCCGCATTCGTTGTTGAGCCCCATGAGGCCAAACGAGTCGAGGATCTGCATTTCGTACAGGTCGACCTGATAGAATCCGCTGTTCCCCCGTCCCTGGCTTCGGGCATCGGGCTTGAAGGGAAGCATGAATTCCAAGTGCATGTTGTAGTTGAGAAACTTCTCCTTGGTCTTGATGTCACGTCCGTCAGTATTGAGGAGTCCGGTCTTCTTGTCGACCCGTCCTCCCTGCCAGTTCGCGAGGCTTTTCTCGCTCCCATCGAAAAGGACGATCGCGCCCTTAGGCGGCTGCCCCCCAAGGGTGGGACTTTGCCGGATGGTCCGCTTCAAGGAGAAGGTCTTCCCCTTGCTCGCCTTCACACTGAACACGCCATCCTGAATGTTTCCCAAGTAAGGCAGGTTGCCGGTGGGCGGAAACTTGCTGGTGGCGCTGAATTCCGCAGCACTCTTCGCCATGTACTTTTTCTTGCCCGCGGCCGGAAGAAAGCTGGCCTTCTCGCCCTTCAGCCTCCCGTCCATGAGGATCTTGTTTTTGCCATCCCAACCCGCGCCGGGGAGCCCGCCGGGATACAGCACCGCGTGAAATTCACCCTTTCCCAGAGCAATGACCTGGGCACCCATCTCCTCGTCGGCGTACTCGCCTTGTATCTTGAAATCGAGGGGTAAGTTCTCGCCCTGGGGATCGGTCCAAAGTTGCGCGATGGCGCTGCTGGAAATCATCGCCAGGGACGCCGCGAGAGTGAGAAGTTTGGGCAGTTTCATGATAGTCAGGTTTAGAAATTTAATACAACGCCATCATCCCCGATGTTGCAATGAGAACTTCGCTGACTGGGCGGTCGCACGACCTGCTGGCCGGGCTGCCTGCTCGCCCGTCGTCTCGCAGAAAGCGGGATCACTTCTCACCTCCAGACCGGCAGAACCCACCGTCCCTCTTCTGCCTTCGCCTTCTTCACTTCTCCCGTCGCAAGATCGACCACTACCGGACAGGTCCGCTCCTTCTCATCATGCTCGATCATGATGACTCGCTTGCCGTCTGGACTGGCACTGGGAAAGTCCAACCTGCTCAGCCCCTTGCCCACCATTTCCACATCGCCCCCATTCAAGTCACAGGTGTGCCAACTGTCGCCCTTCTCCTGAAACAGAATGCGGTCTCCCTTCTCTCCCACCACGAGGGCGAAGTTCCCGACATCCTCCCTAAGATCCCTCACGCTGCCATCGAGCCCAAAGCGTGTCATGCGATATTCCGGAACTCCCTCCGGAACGCCGGTTCTGCGCTGCCTGGTGATCCCGATCAAGCCGCTTCCATCCCCGATCCACGAGAAGCCACTGGCATCGCGAGGCCTCCCGATCGCCCGAGGCTTCCCCCCGGCAAGATCGAGCAGATAAAGCTGTCGCATGAGAATGCTGTGCGAGTGCGTCACAGCCAATGACTTGCCATCCGGCGAGAGCACGGGCCCCTGGCACTGGCCGGTCGCAAAGGATTTTCCTCCCAAGCGCTCACTCTTGCCACTGTCCAGGTGAATGAGGTAGAGCCCCACCCCCGCACCACTCGTCTCGCGCGCGGTCACCGCGACCTTGGAGCGCTCGGCCACAAAGCACCCCGGCATGCAGGAGGAACCGACAAAGGGAATCCGCAGGAGTTTTCCGTTCTTCAGGTTGAGCAGGTGCCCTCCTGCATCCATGTGTGGCAGCCCCGGCCGCCAAGCCCCCGCGCGTCCAATCATGATCAGATTCTCGCGGTCCTTCGGAAACGGCGCACTGAAATCCGGCAGATGAGCCAGCAGGGAGATCTCGGGCTTCCTGCTCAGCCACTCGACCCTGCCATACACAATCTCGACATTCCCGAGGCTCAGCCCCCGCAGCAGTCCCGTCCGGGCATCGACCTTGAAGACATTGCCCTCTTTGAGCCGCTGTTTGATGGCTGCGAGGTTGCGCTTCAACTCGCCGGCGGGCACCACCCCGGATGCCTCGGTCTCCTGGAGAAAGGCTTCCGCCATGGCACGCTGTCCTGCCTTCAGGGGCGCGCGCACGGTCGTCACTCGATTCCGAGTCTCCCCGTAGCGATGCCCATCTTCGAGGACGTAGCCAGAGGGACGGCATTCGCTGAGGAGGAGAGCGACCACTTCAAACGAGAAGGGAGCCTGCCAGGGAAGGTAGATGCCCTTGAGCCCCCCATACTCCTCGACATACCACTTTCCCGACTTCGAAATCACCCGCGCGAAGGGCTGTGGATTTTTGGTCTCGGGCCGCAAGAGGATCCGGGCCTCAAAGTCCGGGGGAGAACTGACGATGCGCAGCCCGAACTGTGCTCCAGTTCCCGTTCGCGCCCTGACATCCCATTGGGCAGGCTTGAACTTGAGATCTCCCTCCGACTTGATTCCACTTTTGGAGATTTCCGCGAGGCTTCGCTGAGCCAGAATGGAAGGCGTTGCTGCGATCAGTGCGAACAGCGCGGTAGCCAGCAATCGGCGAGCCAGTGGGGTTCCCTCCATCGAGCAACGGTAGGTTCAGAGCGGAAACCCGTCAAATTCCTTCCTGCGGCATTGCTCTCGCCGCACTCTGCGAATCACGCTAGGGTAGCCTAGGGTCTCCCACTCTTTGCCATGCTCGTTCATCGCGTTCATCAACGCCTCGTCTCCCATCCACTCCGAGAGGTGGAGAAGGAAGTGCATCGACAGCTGGATGCGCTGGGCATCGAGCCCCCTCAGGGAGATATCGCCATCACCGCCGGCAGCCGCGGCATCGACCACCTCGCGACGATCACGAAAGCGGCCGGTGACTGGCTGCGCAATCACGGAGCGACGCCCTTTCTCACCCCTTGCATGGGATCCCACAACGGCGCCACTGCCGAAGGACAAAGGGCCATGATCGAATCCCTCGGCCTCACCGAGGAAGCCACCGGCATGGAAATTCGTTCCAGCATGGAAGTCGTGAACGTCGGACAGGTGGAAACCGGCGAAGTCTGGATGGATCGCCACTGCTTTGAATCAGAGGGCGTCCTCGTTCTCAATCGCATCAAGCTCCACACCTGCTTCTCGGGCCCGGTGCAAAGTGGGCTTACCAAGATGATGGTGGTCGGGATGGGAAAAATCAAATCAGCGGAGACCTTTCACGCGGCCCCCACCGCCACCATGAAGGACATGCTCTTTGAGATGGGATCGTGCGTAATCAACTCGGGGAAAATCTTTGCCGGTCTTGCCATCCTCGAGGACGGATTCGACCGGACCGCGGAGCTTCACGCCCTGCATCCCGCCGAAATCCTGGAGTGTGAACCCAGCCTCCTCGCACGGCAACGCCACTACTTCCCCACCCTGCCCGTCGACGACCTCAACGTCCTGGTCGTCCATGAAATCAGCAAGACCTTCAGCGGGACCGGGATGGACACCAACGTGATCGGTTACCGCGGCATCATCGATTTTGAAGACCTCGATCGTCCGCGCATCAAAACCATCGCCGTCCTCAACCTCGCGGAATCCTCCCAGGGCAACGCAATCGGGATCGGCCTCGCCGACTTTACCACTCGCCGGGCGCGGGACGCGATGGATGAGCAAAAGACCTTCACCAACGTCTTCACGACTGGCGAAATGCGGCGCATGGCCATTCCCTGCACCTTGCGCGACGACCGGGAGGTGATCGCCCGCATGAGGGAACGCTACGGCGAGTCCGGATGGATCTTCATCCCCAACACCTTGCATCTCGAGACCCTCTATGTCAGCGCGGACCTCGCGGAGACACTCTCTGCAACCTCAAGCTGCGAGGTCGACCCTGACCGCCTTCCGCTGACCTTCGATGCAGAAGGCCAGCTGGAATTGGCCTTCAAATCGTAAGCGGGCCGCGCTACGCATTCGCCGGGCGACGTGGCCTGCGCCTGCGACCGTTGCGACCTTGCGGACGGCGGTTTCCTCGCGACACCTTCTTCTTCGCGCCCCGTTCTGTGCTTACGCTTCTTCCCTGCGCATGGCGTTCCGCCAGGGAGGCAATGTGCCACTGGTGATCATCCCAGACAGGAATGCTCTGTTGAATGAGCTTCTCAATGTCACGCAGAAATTCGCGCTCCTCGGGAGAGCAAAACGAGACCGCATTCCCGGTGGCACCAGCCCGACCAGTCCGTCCGATGCGGTGAACGTAGGCTTCGGCCTCATTGGGAAGATCGAAATTCACGACCAGGGTCACATCCTTCACATCCACCCCGCGGGCGGCCACGTCCGTAGCGACCAGGACAGGCAGGCGCCCGCTACGAAACCGATTCAGGGTCCGATCACGCTGAGCCTGAGAACGATTTCCATGAATCGCCTCCGCTCCGATGTCAGCCTGCTTGAGGTGGCGCGCCAGCTTGTCGGATCCGTGCTTGGTTCGTGAAAATACGATCGCGAGTTCCCCATCCTTCTGGGCTCTCAGTCGCTGCACGAGAAGAGAGCGCTTGTCACCGCGTTCGATGAAACACACTTCCTGCTCGACCTCTTCCGCGGTCGTCCGCTCCGGCTCGATCCTGATCGTCACCGGATCGTAGAGAATGGTGTGAGCGAGATTGACAATCGGCTTGGAGAGGGTGGCCGAGAAGAAGAGCGATTGCCGATCCTGCGGCAGGAGGTCGACGATCCGCGTCACGTCCCGCTGAAATCCCATGTCCAACATGCGATCGACTTCATCGAGCACGAAGAACTCCACGTGGGAGAGATCGATGTGTCCTTGGCCCACAAGGTCGAGCAACCGACCGGGACAGGCGACCAGAATGTCGACCCCATTACGCATGGCATTGACCTGTGGTCGCTGCCCCACTCCACCGTAAACCAGGGCGTGACGGTTGCGCAGGTGCTGACCATAGGTGCGCAGGCTTTCCCCCACTTGGTTGGCAAGCTCGCGAGTGGGAGTGAGCACCAAAGCACGCGACGAACGCGGACGCAATTCGCGAGGATTTTCGAAGAGCTCATTCAGGATCGGCAACGAGAAGGCGGCGGTCTTCCCGGTGCCCGTTTGGGCACAGCCGAGTAGATCTCGACCTTCCAGCAACGGCGGTATGGCCTGCGCCTGGATCGGAGTCAGAGTCTGGTAATTGCGCTCACGTAGCGCACGCTGGATGGGCGCAGCAAGTTGCAGCGCCTCGAACGAGGTCGGATTCATGTTAGTCTGGGGCCCGGCTTCCCGATGGGTGCCTGGGCGGGTCTCGATGAGGGGGTTAACAGGGACCCAGAACCATTCTCTCATCGACGAAGACCGGAAAAGGGACCGAATCAGCAATC
Source organism: Roseibacillus sp. (assembly GCA_028821775.1). Taxonomy (GTDB): domain Bacteria; phylum Verrucomicrobiota; class Verrucomicrobiia; order Verrucomicrobiales; family Akkermansiaceae; genus Roseibacillus_B. The sequence continues at coordinate 20,725 of JAPKFB010000002.1, read as the reverse complement.
GATTCGGTTGCTCGACCCGCAGGTCGCGCGGCGGATACATACGCACGATCGGAAGATTAGCAAGAGCATTCGCTGATCTTTTTGATCTGACAGCAATGCCCATAGCAATTCGTATTCCCTGCCACCCTCGGAAGCCATGAAACAAATCTTCACTCTCATTCTCACGATCGCCCTCCTCTCCGGGCCCACTCTCAAGGGCGAGAACCCGGCCCCCGGTGTGCAAGTGGAACTCACCCATAAGATTTCCGACCAGCAGACGGTCCCCTATCTTTTCTATCTCCCGAAGGGCTTTGATGGAGAGACGGACAGGAAGTGGCCGCTCATCCTCTTCCTCCACGGGCGCGGTGAAAGTCGTGGTCCTCTCAGCATCGTCGCCAAGTGGGGACCGCCCCGCATGGCAAAACGCGGAGATGACCTGCCCTACCTCCTGATCTCACCACAATGCCCGGCAAGCACACGCTGGACCGCCGACGATCAGCAAGCCGGCGTGCTCAATCTCCTCGACCACATCATCGAGAAGTATCCTGTCGATCCCTCGCGCATCTATCTCACCGGTCTCAGCATGGGAGGATACGGATCATGGAAACTCGCCGCCGATCATCCCCAACGATTCGCAGCGGTCGCCCCGGTGTGCGGAAAAGGCAATCCGGCCGATGGCAAAAAACTCAAGGATCTCCCCATCTGGGTCTTCCACGGCACGCAGGATGACGCGGTCCCCTACCAGCACTCGGTCGACATGGTGGAAGCCATTGAAATGGCCGGCGGAAAGAGAGTTCGCTTCACCAGCATGAAACACGTCGGCCACAATTGCTGGTCCGCTGCCTACGCGACGCCAGAGCTTTACCAGTGGTTCAACAAGCACCGACGCAGGGACTAGCGGGAACGCCCTGGTGTTAAGCCCGTTCTCGTCCACCGCCCATCCGGATTCAGTCTGATCGACTAGCTCATCTCATCCGGAGGCTGCAGGCCGACGGGAGTTTTGAGGTCGCAACCAGACCTTCGTTGTCATTCCGGATTTACAGGAGGATTTGGACCCTTGATTGATTCCTCGAGCACCTGGAATGTGAGGGAGTGTCCCCGCGCCAGCAAGTGGCTAGTGGGTTGGGACGGTTGAGGCCCATTGGCCAGGTTCAGGAACTTTCCGATCAAGGATTGCCCTACCTGACCATCGCCACTGCACCTGAGGGGAGCCAGCACGTTCTGCCGTCTGGAAGCTCCACCTGCATCCAGTTCTTGCGCTCCTCCACGAGGACAAACTCGGCCCCGGCATGCAAGGGTTCCTGGAAGCTCGCTTCGTAGGATTCACTGTCGCCCTTGCGAGCGGTAACCTCCTCCGCGAGCACGACTCCAGGACGCTCGTTCTTGATCGCGAGCGATTCGACCACCAGCGAAATCCCAAGCACTGCCGAAGCGAGACCGGCAAGACCGATGATCCACTTCAGGAAGGGTCGCGGTGCAAATAGTCGCACTCCAACCGCAATCCAAAGCAAAGCGAAACACCCCGCAAAGAGCGTGAAGCGCTGCTCAAAGGAAAAATCATAGTGCCAGAACATCAGGGTGTGCATCATCTTGGTCTTCCCCTTCTCCGCCAACTCGTCTTTGCGCTGAGAACGCGCATAGGCGAGGTTCTGCTGCACATTGGGATCGTTGGGATTGAACTGCTCCGCTTTGCGGAAGTTCAGGATCGAGCGTCCCAGGTCGCCGGCCCGGAAGTAGGCGTTGCCAATATTGTAGTAAAGTTTTCCATTCTCGATCCCTCCCTCGCGCACGACCCGCTCAAACCGCAGGGCGGCCTTCTCATAGAGGTCCTCGGCCTGGCCCGCATCCGCAGCATAGACCTCATTGGCTTCCTTGAAGAGATCGCTCCCCTCTTTGAACAAGCCGCTTACCTCCACGTCATCGAGCGCAGCCCGCACCGGTAAGGCAAGCCCCACCAGCACCAGAATCAAACTCAGCACAGAGCAGGAAATCTTCATCGCAGCGACTTCTCCAACTCCTTCACCAGGGTAATCGCGCGCTCGCGCAACTGACCAACCTCGTCTTCTCCCGTTCCGCCCGCAAAGCGGCTCGCTTCTCCCGCCGTAAAGAGCGTCTTGGTTTCCGCCAGGGATTCCTCGCCCACTCCCCGCTCGGAGAGACAGTCCCTCACATCGCGGAAGGTCAGGGCATCCGAGGTCAGTGCAAGCTTGTCGCCCAGAAAACGAGTCAGCACCGCGAGCAACTCTTCGGCGGTGGAGGCCTGCGTCACGTGCCGATTGAATCCACCAAGGGCCTTCCGCGCTCGCATGCTCTCAGGATTGGCATGGCGCCGCCGCGCCGCCGCCACCACTACAAAGAGAATGCCGTAGGCCAGCGGAGGCCCGACCACGAGCGCGAGCCGCCCTGGGGACGCGAGACCGCTAAATCCAAGCACCTGTTTGCGCAATGCTTCCGAACCGCTGTAGTTGTGTGCAATGCCCTGGAGCAAGGCCTGAACTTCCGTCTGCGCAGCTCCAAGCGGACCGAGGCCTTCCGCGTCTCCCGCGGTCACGGTCTTGGTCGGGCGCACCACGAGTGGAATGGGATGCGATCTCGCCACGCCATAAGCACCCTTGGCGGTATCAAAATAGACCAGTTCGATGGGCGGAATCGCCGTCACGTCGTCTCGCAGAGCGCGCACGGTTTGCGTAAACACCTTGAAGGCACCATTGACGGTTCCCTCTTCGATTTCGCTCGGTACTTTGAAGTCCCTGGTGAGACTTTCCTGCTTGTTGAGGTCCGGCAGTTCGACCGAATCCAGAAAGGATGGACCACTCAGGGCAATGTTCAGCGTGATGGGATCTCCCACTTTCACCTCCGAGGACGAAGCTTGCACGCTCAGCGCAAACTCCCCGATGTGCCCATCAAAATTCGCAGGCTGCCCTTCCCTGGGGAGCGGGAGCACGGTAAACGGGAGACGATTGGAAGGGATCGCATACTGCCGATATTTCGGGCGTCGCACTGTGCCGCGAAAGGAATCGCGCACCATCTCATAGCCATCGGCCCCGCGAAAGGAAAGGGTCGCGGGGTCCACCGGAAAACTCCCGGCCTGTTTGGGAACGATCACTTTGCGCACCCGCGAGGTGTTGAATGACTTGCCATCCAGGCTCTCTCGTTTGCCGTTCTGACCGCTATCCAAATCATAGACCGAGAAGGCATCCGAGGACTCGATTGGAATCGAAAGATCCAACCCCCGGGTCCCGTCGATCTCACGTGAGCTCTGGTAGTAAAATACGGCCTCCAGAACCACCTGCTCCCCGACATAGGCCTGCTCCTTCGAGAGACTGAGACGCAGTTTGAAATTTTCTGTCTCGGACGGATTCTGCGCCTGAACGAGAAGACGCTGAGTGCGGACGGTCTGCCCGTCCACTTTCACTTCGATGGGCGGAATGGCAAGGCGCCCGTCCCTCGTGGCCCGCAACTCATAGTTCAACTTATAGCCAAGCTGTTTGTTCTGATAAACCCGACCATCGATAATCTGGGTGACATGGCTGGAGCTAGGGATTCCCCGGGTGAACACGGCGCTGAAACCATCCAATTTGGAGAGATCAGGTCGCTCTGGATTCTCACCCCCTGAAATCTGAATCTGCAGCACGAAGGGTTCGCCGACATAGACCGAGTTTGCACTCAAGGCCGCGCGGGCCGTGACCGTCGCGCCCTGTACGCTACTCGCCAGCATGGCCAAGCAGAGCCCTGCAATCCAGATTTGCCCGCATCGCTCCAACGTGCCCATCACCAATCGCGATCTACCGGCACGAGCTGTCCGGGCCTCACCGGCAGACGTTTCTGATTCTTCTTCGCTTCGTTCAAAATGTCATCGACCTGCTCCATGCGAGCCCTCTCCCGCCGTTCCTCCTCCGCTTTCGGATCGCCCTCCCTGGACTCTTCCTGCTCCTCGTTCTTCTCCTCCTCGCCTTCCTTCTCTTTTTTCTCCTCGTCCTGCTTTTCCTGGCTCTCGTCCCCGTCTTTCGAGTCCTCGCCCTCCTTCTTTTCCTGATCGTCTTGGTTCTGCTCCTGGTCCTGGTCGCCTTCCTGCTTCTGCTGCTGCTCGTCCTCAGGACTCGCTAAGGACTCGATCGCGGCTTCAATGTGTTTGGCCGCTTGTTCCTGATTCCGCGCCGCCGATTTTCGCGCAAAGGCGGCCAACTGATCAGCGGCTCCTCGCTCATTCGAGAGAGCGTTGGTCACGTGCTGTTCTGCGGCGGCCAATTTCTTGACCATCTCTTCGAGTTGCTCCTTGGAAGGCGGAGGCGGTTGTTGCGGATCCTGCGGTTGAGGGGGCGAAGCAGGATTCTGTCCCGCCTGCGCGGCCTGTTGCTCCATCCCGGATTTGGTTTGCCCTATTTCTTCCAGCACGCCACTGGTATCATCGTGCAAGTTGCCCTGCTCCGCACTCAATTCCTTCAATGATTCCTGCCATCCCTGCGCTGCCGCCGGATCGCTTCCGTTGGGCGTCTTCTCAGCCAACTCCTCATTCTCATCCCTGAGCTCAAGTTGCCGCTTCAGGAGTTTCTTCAACTTCGCCACCAGGTTGTCCTCCTGCTCCTTGTCATTCTGTTCCTCCTTCTTCTTCTGCTCGTCGAAAAGAACCTTCAGGTAGAGGCGCACGATCTCGATATTCTCCGCCGCCTTCTTGTACTCAGGATCGAGGTCACGGGCCTCCCGGTAGAAGGCGATACTTTCCTGGCACTTCTCGACCGCCTCCTTCAAATCGCTATCCCGCTGACGCTGTGCCTGACGAAAGGCGCAGTTCCCGAGGTTGTACTTGGCTCGTGAGGTCAGACCGGGTTCCACGCTCTTGAGCGCGGCATCCTTGAACTCCTCAATCGCCTTCTCGTAATTCTCCTGCTTGTAGAGAACCGCGCCCCGATTGAAGTAGACTTGCGCCGACTCCGGAAGCTCAACGGAGGCCTCCTCGTAAAGGGATAATGCCTTCTCATAGTCTCCAGCCGAGAACGCCTCGTTCCCTCGCGCCACCAGCTGATGCGCCGGTTCAGCCAGAAGCGCTCCCGTCAAGGTGACCAGGAAGATCGCTGCCAGTGTAATTGTTCGGAGTGCGTTTGGGGGAGTCATGCGCGCTGCTTGCTTCGATCTGATAGCACAAAATTCAAGGAAAGACAGGTCAGTGCAAGGACCAGGAAAATTTGAAAGCGCTCTTCGTATCGCTCAACACTCATCGATTCCAGGTCCTTTTTGGCCGCCGAGGCCACCAGGGTGGTGTAGATTTCTCCCAGGTCGAAGGTCCCCGTCGAAACGTTGAGGTAACGTCCGCCCTCGGTCGCATTCACCATTTTTCGCAGGGTGTCCGCATCGAGTCGGGACCAGACTTCCTGGCCCTGGTGCTTCATGAAGGTCTTGCGACCGGCCCTATCCGTGATCGGAATGCGCCGCCCTTCGTTCTCGTCCCCCAGGCCAATCGCAATCAGCCGAACCCCGCGTTCGCCAGCCTCCTCCGCCGCTTCCACCGGAAAGCTATCATGATCTTCGCCATCCGTGATGAGAATGACGTCCTTGTATTCCTTGATCTGATCGTCGAAGATTCCATCCGGCGTCCTCGCGCGCTCCATGGCAGCCTCCTCGATCGCTGGACGCGTTCCCAACACTTTCCGCAAGGCATCCCCAATCAACGTTCCGCCCTTGGTAATGCTCTCCGTATCCACATCCTCCAGCATCAGCCGAAAGAACCCGTAGTCCAGAGTCAGTGGACACTTCACCTGTGAGCTCCCTGCAAAAACCACCAGGCCCACCCGATCGCCATCCAGCTTCTCGACGCAGTCCACAATCGCCAACTTGGCGCGCTCGAGCCGACTGGGCGCAAGATCCTCCGCAAGCATGCTCTTCGACACATCGAGAAGAAAAATCACATCACGTCCCCGCCGCTCCACCTTCTTGGCGCTCGGATTCCAGCCCGGGCGCGTCATTCCAACCACGATCGCTGCCAGCGCCAAAAGCACCAGAACCGCCTTCCAGCGACGACGGACCGGACTTACTGAAATCTTGATGCGATCAATAATCCCCGCATCGATGAAAGCCGCCAACGCTGCCCGCCGCCGCGCTCCGGCAAAAACATAAAAGCCTACCATCACCGGCAAAATCCAAAGCCAGTGAAGGGCAACAATGTTCTGGAAGCGAATGGCGTTCACGGAATCTTTCGGAAGAGGGTGCAACTCAGGAGCACTTCAATGACGGTCACCACCAGGGCCGCGAGGGCAAAGGGCAGAAAGAGCTCCTTGTAATCCATGAAACGGAGGGACTGGATCTTGCTCCGTTCCAGTTCGTCGATTTCCTCGTAAATGGCGGTCAGAGCACTGGCGTTCTGCGCCTCGTAGAACTTGCCTCCGGTCTCATTGGCGATCGATTTCAAGGTTCCCGTGTCCGCGCCCCGGCCTCTCCCCGCCTGAAAAAAGGCACCGAGAATTGTGTTCTGTCTGGTGATCGCTTCTCCTCCCACCGCGATGGTGTAGATCTTGATGCCCCACTCTTTGGCCAGCGCGGCACCCTCCGCCGGAGTGCGTTCCCCCCTGGTCTGCTCTCCGTCGGTGAGCAAGATCATGACCTTGCTCTTGAGTTCATAGCTGTCGGCGCGATCCGGAGACTGCCTCTTCATCTCATCCTCCGCCTTCTCCAAGTGTGCGGCCGCAAGGGCAATGGCATCTCCGATCGCGGTGCCATCCTCGTCACGCGTGCGCGGCAACTGCACGGTTTCGATGAAGCGAGGCAGAGTGCCGTGCGCCAGAGTCAGCGGACAGGTCGATTCGGGATAGTGCGCGAAGGACACCAGACCGATCAGGTCATTGGGCCTGCCCTTGAGTTTCTCTCCGTTGCCCAGCACGAACTGCGCGAAGACCTTCTTGACCACCTCCAGGCGGTTCATCCGTTGGCCGTCGAACACCATCTGCTGCTCCATACTTCCCGAGCGATCGACCACCATCTCGATCGCGATCCCCTCATTCGAATCACGCACTTGCTCAAGTCCCTTCTGTGGCCGGGCGAGCGCCGTCACCACAAGAGCAATCGCAATGACGCGCAACAAGAGCGGGAGAACGGACAACTTCTGACGCCACGAGCGACCCGCTCGCGCCGCACCACGGGTCGAGGAGAACCGGATCGAAGCGCGCCGCCTACCACCCGCTGCAAACCCCCGCACCCAGACCAGGAACGGGATCAGGAGCAGCAGGAGAAAAGCGAGGGGCGCGTCGAAGGTCATGGTCGAGCAGGTGCCAGGGCACTTTCCTTGGTTTCGAGGATGAAGTTCTTACACGAGTCGAAGGTTTCCTGAATATCGTCCCGACTCGGTTGATGCTCGGCGAACTTCACCAGGTCACAATGTTGCAGGAAGCGTCCCAGCAAGGGCTGATGGAATTCATCAAGACCGCCCCCTGAACGCAATTCATGGAGAAACTCCTCGGTGGTTCGATCAGGAGCCTGGAGCCCAAAACGATTCTCTATATAGTGGCGCAGGATGTCGGAAATGCGCTGATAGAAGTGCTTGAGTTCGCCTTTCTCGGCGAGGTCGTCGGCGACCAGTTTTTCCAGGGCGGCAAAGGCGATCTCGTGGGCAGGAATTCGCACGCCCTTGGGCAGACCGTTCTTGCGCCGGGGCCAGAACACCATGAAGAGCACGGCAAGAATCACCGCGAGGCCGCCGCCCAACAACGGCCACAGCCAGTGCGAAGTCGGCTTTGCCAACTCGGCCGGGGGTTCGATCTCATGAATCTCGAGATCGTCCGCCTCCTCGGGGAGCAACGAACTCACCACCACCACGATCTCCTCGGTCTCCAACTCGTGCCCCTTCTCCTCGGAATCATCCGCCTTCCTGAAGCGAAAGGTCATCGCCGGGATGACGTAATCACCCGAAAGGAATGGCTCGAGCAAGTAGGTGCGCGACGAGCGCACCACTCCATGATCGTCCAACTTGGGTTGCGCTTCCGTGAAATCCGAGATTCCAAACTCTTCCAACTTCTCGCCAAACTTCGGCGGAGTCACTTCGTAATCTTCACTCACCGCCATCTCCATCACGAAGGTGATTTGGTCAGCGATTGTAGGCGTCGGGTTGTCCAGGGTGAGCACCACTTTGAGCGGTCCACGTTCGTAGACTTTCTCCAAGGCCCCTTCGGGCAGCGCCTTCTCTTCCTCTCCGTCCTCCTCCTTGCCACAACCAGCAAGCACCAGGGCCAGGAGGACCGCGAAAAGAGCGCTGGATGCTCTCTTCGTCAATCGAGTGACGCTGTTGGATCGCAATATCATTCCTTGGGGGCCGGGGCGGCAAAGGCATCGCGGTGAATCACGACATCGTACTCCTCTCGCAGACTCTCCAGAAGCTGGGCTTGAACTTCCCGTTCCTTGTCGCGGCGCAGTTGCGCGTGAATCTGCGAACGCACTTCCTCAAGCGACTGCTGCCGCCCGGGAGTCAGTTTGCGCAACTGGAAAACGTGAGAGCCCGTCTCCCCTATCAGCGGGCTGCCGAGGATGTCCCCTTCCTTCACCGTAAACAACGGAACCAGGGCCGCAGCTTCCACCTTGATTCCGGGAATCGCGCGACCGCTCACCACGTGCCCTGCGATTTCTCCGCCCTTGTCCTTGGTCGCGGCATCGGTCGACAACTCCCGGGCCAACTCCGCAAACTCTTCCCCCGCCAGGATGCGCGCGATCACTTGCTTCGCGGTCTCCTCGTCTGCGACCACGATGTGGCTCAAGGCCGCCCGCGCAGGTTCAAAATAGTCCTCCTTCTTCATGGCAAAGAATCCCGCCACGTCGGTCTCACTGATGAGGATTTTGCGCTTCATCTCGGAGTCCATCACCTGCCGCGCCAGCAGGCTGCGCTCGGCCTCGCGCAATTGGGCCCGGACGCTCGGATTCTCGGTCAGCTTCAAGGCCCGCGCCTTGCGATAAAGGATCTCCTGCACGATGTAGCTGTTGAGAAACTGCAATCGCTGTTGGTCTCCTGAAAACTGCTGGAGCATGGCTGCCTTCTGTTGCTTGCGCTGCTCGGGAGTGAGCTGACCCGCCATCATCCCAAGCCGATTCTCAATGAGTGCTTCAATCTGGCGATCGAGGTCCATGCGCGTGATCTTCTGGGCGCCAATCTCGGCGAGCACTTCCCCACTTTGCTCGCCAGCATTCTCATTCAGCCCTACTCGTTCAGTGAGTTCATGTTTCAAGGCCGCAAACTTGCCGAGGGCCTCCAACGAATCCTGCACCTTGCGACCGGTCTCGGAAGCCAGTTCCTCCTTACCTCCCAGGCTCTCGGAACGATAGAAAGCCGCCAAAGCCAACTCGTGTTCATCAGCCGCTTGATAGAGGGTGCCGATGCGATACCAGATTGCAGAGGGCTCGGTCTCCTTCTCAGCGCTTGCGAGATACTCCTTCCAAGCTCCGGCCGCAGCCCTGCTGAGACCCTGCTTCTCCATCTTGAGCGCCAACTGCTTCAACTCCTCCGTCGCAAGACCTCCATCCTTCCCCGCTCCCTGAGGGGAGGCCTCGGGACGTCTCCAAGTCAGATAGAGGTTCCCTCCCACTAGAATGAGGAGGAGGAACAACACAAGATTGGAGCGGCCGCTATTCGGGGACGGAGTGGGTGCCCGCGCAGGCAGAGAGAAATCGAGTTTTTTATCGCTATCTTCGCTCATGATAAAAATGGGTTGAGAACCAGGGATCAATGTTGGGTTCGACGTTCACGGGTGCGGAAAAACCTCACCAGGTCCCGGACATAGTCGCGCCCGGTCAAAATCTCAATCTGATCAATATCCATCCCCCGGAAGAGATCCTTGAGCTGGCCGGTGCGCTCTGCTCCGATGCCTTCATAGTTCTTCCGAAAGGCCGCGCTTCCGGTATCGATCTGAATGAGTTCCCCGGTCTCGGCGTCTTCCAACTCGACGAGACCCACATTGGGCATCTTCAATTCCACCGGATCTGCGATCGAAACTGCAATCAGATCGTGGCGTTTGCCGATGGTGCGCAGGGCCCGCTCAAAGCCGGTCTCCAGGAAATCGGAAACCAGGAAGACAACCGCTTTCTTCTGGGCAACCTTCCCGAGGAACTCGACCGCGGCCGTGATATCCGTGCGCGCCTGCCGCGGCTTGAAGCCCAGCAAATCACGAATGAGCCGCAGGACATGCGAGGTCCCCTTGGCAGGGGGAACAAAGAGCTCCACCGTATTCGTGAACACAATCAGTCCGACCTTGTCGTTGTTCTTGATCGCGGAAAAGGCAAGGAGGGCGCAAATCTCGGCCGCCACCTCGTTCTTCAACTTGTCGGTGCTACCAAACTCGCCGGAGGCCGAGAGATCCACGGCAAAGAGAACCGTCAACTCGCGCTCTTCGCGGAAGCGCTTCACATAGGGCTCTCCCATGCGCGCGGTCACATTCCAATCGATCGAGCGCACTTCGTCGCCGATTTGGTACTCGCGCACCTCCTCAAACTCCATCCCCTGCCCCTTGAAGACACTATGATACTCCCCGGCCAGGAGGTCATTGACCGCCTTGCTGGTATAGATCTGGATATACCGGATCTTCTTGGCTAGCTCCGGGGAAATCATGGCTTCACCACGAGGGACGGGGGCTTAAGGCACCGGCACGTTGGCCAGGATCTCTTCGATGATGTCCTCCGAGGTCTTCTCCTCCGCTTCCGCTTCGTAGGTTAGGATCACGCGGTGACGCAACACATCGGGTGCGATCGTCTTCACGTCCTGCGGCGTGACATAACCCCGCCCTTCGATCAGGGCATTGGCCCGCGACGCCATCGTGAGAAAGATCGTCGCCCGCGGCGAAGCGCCATAACGAATGAGATCGCGAATCTTCAATCCATAGGACTCCGGATTCCGGGTCGCCTCGATTAGATCCACGATGTATTCCTCAATCTTCTCATCCATGAAAATCTCGTCGGTGAGTTCGCGCAGGCGGAGGACATCCTCCGGCGTGATGACGCCATCGACGTTCAGGTTTGGTTTCGTGCGGGCCATCCGCTTGAGAATTTCACGTTCCTCCGTCTTGCTTGGATAGGTCACCTTGAGCTTCATCATGAAGCGATCCACCTGGGCTTCCGGCAGTGGATAGGTCCCCTCCTGCTCGACCGGGTTCTGCGTGGCGAGCACGAGAAAGGGATCATCGAGCAGAAAGGTCTCATCGCCGATCGTGACCTGGCGTTCCTGCATCGCTTCGAGCAGGGCACTCTGCACCTTGGCCGGCGCGCGGTTGATCTCGTCCGCGAGAATGATGTTCGAGAAGACTGGTCCCTTCTTGATGCTGAAGTCTCCCGTCTTGGGATTGTAGATCATGGTTCCCACCACGTCCGCGGGGAGAAGGTCGGGAGTAAACTGAATCCGCCGAAAACTAGCCTGAATCATCTTCGCGATCGTGGTCACCGCGAGCGTCTTGGCTAACCCGGGAACCCCTTCGATGAGGACGTGCTGGTTGCACATGAGGGCCATGAGCAGCCGGTCGAGCAAGGCATCCTGCCCCACGATCACCTTGTGGGCTTCACTCCGGATTCGAGAAAGCACTTCGCTCTCTCGCTCCACTCGTTCGCTGATCTGTTTTACGTCTAATGTCATCGTCTGGTGGGCCTGTTCTGGTCGAAAATCCTCTGATCGCTGGTTGTAGCGTCATCACCTCCCTTGCTTGTTTTGCAAAATTCACCAAAACCCTCCCAAAATCACCAAGCCCAGTCATCACTCCATCCGTAATTGATCGGGTCACGGATGAACCAACGACTCGAACCGGTCACTGGGGGGCTGCGGCAAGTCGACTTGCAATCCGCAAAGGGGGGGCTGAGCGGAACTATGCAAATGTCGCCGGCCCATGCAAGGGGATTTCCCTGCCAGCCTCAGGCAGCCCCGGGCCACCGGCGAATTGCTCGCCCGCAAAGCCACTCCACCCCATCTTATCCTTGCTCCATTCAACCCAGCAGGGTGTTGAGATCCAGTCTCCCGAGGAGACTCTGGCCCTACTTCTTCTTCAGGAGCTTGATCCGAATCTTGCGGTAGCGCACTTCGAAGCCACCGGGTGAGTGGTACTGCAGAGCAATGATTCCCTCCTTGGCGGCCTTCTTGGGATCCTTGTCGTCGAGCTCAATCGTCACGACCCCGTTGATCTCCTGCGAGAGCTTCGTCCCGTTGGCGGTGATTTTATAAGTATTCCAGCCATTCTCTTTCTTGATCTCAGGGGTGTTCTTGTACTTCCCGACGAGGAGCCCTCGTCCCCCTTCCTCATACAACTTGCCGAACCAACCGTTCCCGATGTCGGCCTGGTAACCTTTCACGACCCACTTGTTCTCACCCCGCACAGATTGCTTGGAACGATATTGGATGCCGCTGTTGCCCTTGCCATCAACGAGAATCCATTCCGCCTCGAGGACGTAGTTGGCGAGGGGATGCTTGTAGACGAGGAAGGTGTTCCCGCCCACGAGTTTGTCGATCTTGCCGGAGATGTAGCCATCGACCACGCTCCACACTTCGGGATTTCCGTCCCATCCGGTAAGATCCTTTCCGTTGAAGAGGGTGATCCAGCCATCCTTGCCGGCCTTGGGCAGCTCGTGATGGTCCGCGTGGAGCGAGGTGTTGCAAAGAACAGTGGCGAGGGCGAGGGTGGTGATGATTTTCATGGTATTCGAGTGTCTTGCGATTCTTCAAATACGGTCGCAGGAGGCGAGGTTATTCGAGAAGGTCACCGAATGGGACTGATTTCTCCCTTGGCTCTCCAAGCAGGCCCTTCCATGGGCTTCCCCTCACCATTCTACCCACCAGTCATACGACCGGAAACCACCAGATCACTCCCCGATCTCGCTCACGACTGCCTCTTTGATCTGCAGGTCACGATCCAGGATGTCTCGCACCCTGATTTTCACCGCGAAATGGCATCCCTCAGATCTCTTTACCGACAACTGGATCTTCGCCCTACGTTGATGAGCGCCCAAGGACTCGGTAGCCACTACCCGCTCCATTCCCGTTCGCGGCCGTTCATAGACCACGATCTCGCAACCAAACTGTGGAAGACCGGTGGGATCGTTTTCCCACTCCACCATCACTTTGTTCCCCTCGGCCAGGCGGGCCCGGAGGGATTTGATCCCGAGCGGGGCATAGCTCGGTTCCGTCTCTGTGCGCTTGATCCCATGCTTCGAGGGATTCGTGCTGGTGGGCTTTGTTTCCGCCCCACCCGCAGCCATGAAATAGAACTCACCGGTGGAATCTTTAGAGACCCCCCCATTCCAGTTCGTGTTGTAGTGAAACGAACGCTTCCCCTTCACCAGATCCCAGGAATTCACCGAGTAGCGCCCGCCCCCAAAGGGATACCATGAGCGATCACGTCTGCGCTTCCATCCACCCCGCAGGTTGGTCACGCGCTTGTTCTTTCCGGTCTCCAGCCAGTCCTCGATGAATGAGTCGGTTCCTCCATTGAAGTAGGCATCCTTGACCGCGACATCCATCGTCACGAGGTGAGTCCACTCCTCGGTCGCTCCCGAGCGGGACCAGAACCCGTAATACATGTGCTCTCCCACCGGCCAACAACGCGACACCAGGCTATACCAGGTGTCCGTCTGCCACCCCAATTCGAAGTTCCAGGACTTGAGACCAGTGCCTTCTCCTCCGAACTTCTCCGTCTGCGTGTCCGGTCCTCGATGCACAGCCTTGATCGGTGCAGTGTGACTCTTGTGATCCCAAATCGAAAAGATGAAGTTGTGGGCCTTGGGGTGAGCCTGGAGCCCACAGTAGCCTGCGGCCTTCCCCCGCCATCCCATGGTTTCGTAGTAGGTGTAAAGAGCCTCCCCACCTTTCGGCACCCGCACTTCGTTGATGATGATGTCGCCTTCAAAATTATCGTCAAAAACGAAATGCGACGAAGGCGCGGCATTTTCTCCAGCCCAGACCACCTGGATCGAGGACAGGATCAGGGAGCACAACAGTTTCTTCATGGCATTCGCGAGGAGGACTTCAAAGCGGCATTGAACTTGACCAACTTCTCTCCAATTTCCTGCTTTGAGTCGATCGCAAACCAGCGCTTCGATCCTTCACCGAGAGAGCGCACTGAAAAATTGATTTTCTCCTTCGGAGCGACGAACGATTCCCCGATCACGATGAAGAAGAACCCTCCCGAATCTTCATTCGACGTCCATGTCGGCAGGTACCAGAGTTCGATCTCTCCATCCTTCGAGACCCATCTCGCGGGCTTGGAGGAGACCCCGAATACGAGACTCTCTTGCCCATTCACAGTGAGGGCAAACCCCTTGCGCTGCGGCTGCGACCGCCAACCCACTCCTCCCGTGAAGCAAAGGACCAGCGGTTGGGACGGCAGCGCATGGAGCACCGGACTCTTCCATCCCAACTCTGCTCCCGTCCTCTCCTGGCGAATGAACATGCGCTCCACCTGGTCTCCCGCAAAATTAAACCATCTGGCTTCTTCCCCCTCATGCTTCATCACTCTGCTGATCGCAGGCCCGGCAACGCGGGCATGGCCGCTGAGCTCTCGAAGGAATTGTCTCTCGGTCGTGCTTTTGGCGCCCGCGGCCCAGTTTGCCAGTCGCCTGAAGGCCACCTCCTCCCCACTGGGCAAGCGATGAAAGGGCGCTCCTTCCTGATCTGCAGGCGCCACATAAGCTTCGCCCACCACCTCACGCACCGCACCAATAACCACCTCTTCAATCTCTGCTCGGTAGCGCCCAGGCAACTGGTAGTAGACCTGCGAAAACTCCGCTTCGTAGCCCCCTTCCTCGAGGACCCGCTTGGACGGAATATATCCCGGCATGTCATTTGACCAGGCCGTGATCCAGAGCCGCGGCCAGGCGAGTTCACGATTCAAGCGCACCGCGTAATCGACCACCACCTCCCCCGGGAGAAACACCATCGCAAGATCGCTCCCAAACGTCCAACTCGTGACGGGATAGTCCACCTGGGAGGGAACGTTCCCGCCAGCATCCAGTTTCTTGAGCATGGCGAGCGCGAGTTGGCCCTCAAAACCACCCTTGACTCGCAGTTCCTCCCAGTGTTTGCGAGGCTTGCTCTCAACAAGAGGCAGTTTCACCGACTTGCCCGTGACGGCGGGACCGCTCTTCAGTTTCTTCATCTCTCCAGCCAATAAGCGCCGCACTTCGGCCCCAATCGTCTCTCCGTGCTCCTCCGCAATCTGCAGGTTGCCACTCGGTTGCGGACCAATATCGGCCCCACACCCGATTGTCATGAGTGCCGTCGCGGCGGGGAATGCTCTTTCCATCGAGCGATTGGCATAGCCCGCCCAATCCCCACCGACGTGATTGCGCGATCCGACTGTCGTGCAATGGCACGCGTAGTTTGCCCACAGGACCCGCACCTCACCACTCTCATCGCGGGCAGCAAGGACCGGCAGGCTGTGATCGACCGGCTTGTCGCGTTGAAATCCAAAACCAGCCCACTTGCCCTCACGAAGGACGCGTCGATTCCCCCCAAAGGTCGCCCGCCCTTGCGCCCACTCCAGGTGCATCGGCTCACGCTTCTTCAACGCGGTCGTGACCGCGAGAGCCATCTGCGTCACCGCGAAGTCGGTATAGCGCCCCATGCGTTCATCCTGCTCCACGGTGGTGCGACCCGCCCAGAGCACCGGAGCATAGCCAATGAGGTTGGGCGCATTGTGGGTATGCGTAGCAGCCACCACCAGCCGCTCTGCTCCGATGCCATGCTCCGCCAATCGCTTCACAAGTCGCGCCTTGATCGCGCCCGGAACACCGCAGTTATCGAGGACAACAATCGCGACCGGATCCTTCTCTCCGATCACCAGCGCCCGGGTCCAAAGTTGGGTATCAATTCCTTCCCACTCCCTGATGCGTGCTCCATAGCCGGCCAAGACAACGGGCTCTCTGGGGGTGACCTGCACCTTGCAGGCGCCCACCATCACGGGTTCCGCTCCAGCCTGCGCGACCAAACCCAGCGCGAGAATCACTGCGCGTCCTCGTTTCATCATGCTTGCGATCTTCAGCATTGATCCCATAGCCTCAGCCCGGGAACTAAAACCGTCAACTCGCATCTCGCGGGGGATCCGTCCTTCGAACACCACCATCGCCTACCGGGCCAAGCGGAAGAACTTGCGTGGATCGGACTCCCCTGGGGTGAGCAAAAGCGGGCGGGTCACCCCGGGCACCTCCACCCTCCCATTGAGGCGCAGTCCGCGATCAGATCCCGGATCGAAGAGCCGCACCATGAGCGGAATTTCGAACCCAGGGGCAGGGCGGACGGGGTGACGACCTGCATTCCCATGCTTACAAATGCGTGGGGCGCCAACGCGATGGCGGAGAGGGAATCCAGTTGATCAATCCGCGCTCCGAGGTCCTCCGCGCGCTGTCGAGAACGACGGGCGTGCCATTGAGTTGTGCAACAATCGTGAAGCCGCTCCACTGGGAACGGTGAAGGAAGCCTGATCGTTCTCGATCTCCTGATCCGCAATCCCGTTGACCGTGATCGCTGCTGGCGAGTTGATCACCAGCAAAACCGAGAGCAGGAAAATTCCGACCCTCGAATGAGGGTGACCCTTCATGCCAGCATCGCATTCTAGGTGGCGGGAATGCGTTCGGTAGTGATGCGGCACCATGCCCGGAGCATCGCAACCTAGTTCGGATTGTCCAAGGGATCGCGGGTCCAGATGATGCCTTCCTGAATGATGACCTCTCCTCCGGGAGTGAGTAAATCCAAGACCGAACGAACCTCAACGTGACCATCGGCAAAGAGAAGGAGCCCCTTCTGATTGTGACGCCCCGCAAATGCCTTCGGGCTCGCCTTCGGCGTGGCCGTGAAGTTGGCCTGTGATCCGACAATTTTCTTGTCCTTCGGCATTCCCCGCTCGAGAAAAACAACGGTATTAATGGGAACCTGAATCGACACCAAGGTGCCTCGCTCCTTGATGCCTGATTCATCATCAGTCCGCTGCAATCGGCTGTTCATCCCGATCGCATACATCGGTTTCTTGTATTTCTTCTCGCCGGCCGGATAGGGGGCGCCCGGAACGAAGATCGGATAGGAATCGTCGTAGAAGGCCTCCGGTTGATTGGCCGCGCCGATTTCACCAACCGAACGCGACCCCATACTCGCAGGTAGAGCATTGTACCAAACCTCCTGCGCAGCGGGATCTTCCGCTGCGTCCCACCCATCGCCCGAACCGGAAAAGTTCTCCATCGGAAGGAGCCCGCCGCTGTCGGCGGTATATCCCACAAAGGCGGCACCAAGATCACTGATTTTCCCAGTCGCGCGCGCGAGATTGGCCTTCTGGTAGATGCTCTTCATCACCTGGAAACTCAAGGCCGCAAGAATCAGAATGACTGCGACCACGACGAGGAGTTCCAGGATCGTGAAACCCGCCCGGCGCAACGAGCGAGGCCTTGATCTGCTCAAATGATTCATAGGATTGAGGGGAGCTGCCTTTGCCAAGCGGAGGACTCGGGGGAGCGCAGAGCGGACTTTAATGTTCTCCAAAATGCGAACTTCTTCAAGTCGGGTTTATCAATTCCGTGCCTCCAACCTCTCTCAGCCTGATCAAAATGCTTGGAGAGACCCGGTTCTCGCTTCCCGCAACTCCTGAAAAACTCGGAAAAACTGTGGTAGTTTGCGGTCTCGACGGGGAATTTCACGCATACTTGAGCGTTGTCATCCTAAAGTTCTCCCCTGAGAATTTGTTCACCTCTACCGCGCTCTGAATTCCAACGCTCATCCCGCGCTACCTCTGTCCAGCCAATGAACGCCCGCACCGTCCTCGCCTGCCACGTCCTTAGATGTCCCTTCTCCCGGATCCTCGCTCCGCTCATTTGCAGTGCTGTGATGGCCGCCTCAGCCGCGTTCGCGGGCCTCAATTCCCCGCCCGCGTTTGGAATGAGCCTCTCCCCCGCTGAAATGGGTGCCGGAAGCTGTACGGCGCTCTCCTTCACGATCGATAATAGCGCCAACAAATCGCCCTCCACAGAGCTCACCTTCACTCTCCAATTACCCAATGGGGTTACGCTCGCAGCCCCAGCCAATCCGATTTCCGACTGCGGCGGCACTTTGAGCGCAGTTGATGGAGGCACCTCGATTTCTCTCTCTGGAGGACAAGTAGCCGCTGGAACGATCTGTCGCGTGGAGGTCACCCTCACCATGTCGGGCCCCGGCCCCTTCGTTCTGACAACCGGCGACCTGAGCTCAAGCCTGGGAAACAGTGGCCCTGCCACCGACACCCTCGGGGCTCCTGCACAGGGACCGGTGCTCGGATTCACCAAAAGATTTTTCCCCAACCTGGTTCCCCTGGGAGGCACCACGACTCTTACCTACACCATCGAGAACCAGGGCCTCGAGGATGCCGCCAATCTCACCTTCACCGACATGCTGCCAGCCGGCATCGTCATCGCCAACCCCTCCAACCTCACCTCCAGTTGCCCCGACGTTCAACTGACGGCCGTCCCGGGCACCCAGGAAATCATCTTCAATCCCGACACCCCGAACCCAACTCTCCTCGCTGGGCAATCCTGCACCCTCACCCTCGATGTTGTTGGTGTCACTGCCGGTCAAAACCTCAGCATCTCCGGCAACCTCACTTCCAACAGCGCAGGGGGCGAGACGGTCTCCGGCGGATTCGCCTGCGCGGTCCTTGAGGTCCTTGCTCCCAACGAAGTGGCCAACCTCTCCTTCAGCAAGGAATTCACCGATGATCCCGTCGCTCCCGGCGGCACCGGCACTTTGGAATTCACCATCACCAACAACAGCCAGAGCGAGACCTACTCGGACATCAGCTTTACCGACGATCTCAATGCCACCCTCCCCGGACTGGCCGCCTCCGAGATCCCGGTCCTCGGAGGCACCATTGTGAATGCGGCCTTCAACGGCGGTGGCTCAGCTCCCATCATCAGCGGTGTCTGGGACTATCTCGATCGCATCGAAAATGAGAACGGTCTCTCGCAGGACTATCCTGTCGACGGGAGTGGCAACGCCTGGAACTCCGAGGCCTTCGAGGTCACCACTTCGACCATCGGTCCGTGGGGTTCCGCCAACGCTCCTCTGCAAGGCGACGTCATCGATGGGTTCCCCCTCGGCACGCCAAACATCCTGGGAGGAATCGACAACGCCCCCAATTTGCAAAACCTCACCACCACCTATCTCTTCCGCAACGAATTTGAGGTCACCGCCGCCCAAGCAGCCGAAACCGACTGGCTTCTCGAATACCTCATCGATGATGGCGCCATCATCTATGTCAATGGCGTAGAGGTCTTTCGCACCCCCAGCATGCCGACCGGTCCAGTCATCACAACCACCTTGTCCGGTCTCGGCGATGAGGTCGCCTATGCCTCGGGCTCTCCCAGCCTGTCCGGCATTCTCGTCGAAGGGACCAACACCATCGCGGTCGAAGTCCACCAGAACACGCTGGAAAGCAGCGACGTCGGGATGGATCTCCAACTCGTGCCCGCCTCCCAATCAGCGGTGGGCGGATTTACCTACGTGGACGACATCTTTGACTCGAATGACCCGGGCACTTCGAATGGATCCGTTGATCCCGCAGGCGGCAACACCGGCGGAGCCATCACGGTCACGGCTGGAGGGAAAGGATTCCTCGCCAACTTCTTCAACCCCGAGAGTTCAGGCGGATTCACCCGCACCTTCACTCTCACCGAAGCGGCGACCGCGACCGTCAATCTCCGCTATCGTCTCTTGTTCGATTCGGAATACGACAACAACGAGTATGGAGAGGCGATCCTGACCATCGATGGAATCCGCTATGGCGCAGGCCCCGAAAGCTCACTCTCCCGCTTCACCGGCGATGGCAATGGTGGCATCGACTCCGATACCGGCTGGCAATTCGCCACCTTCAACGTCGCCCTCGGACTCGGAGATCACACCATCGTCCTTGGGGCCTATAACAGCAGCTCGGGCAATGCAGCCGAAATCACGCAAGTGTGGTTTGACGATATCGAAGTCATTGTCCCGGAAATCACCGTTCCCGTCTGCGGTCTCAATTCCGAACTCACCGGCACCAACCTTCTCACCCTCTCGGGCGGGTCGCTTGGGCCTGGAGAATCCTGCACCTTCAGTGTCGAGGTGCGCGTTCCGATCGCAACCCCGATCGGCACCTACCTCAACACCACCAGCCGACTCACCACCGAATTACTCCAAGACCAATCGATGCTGATTGGCTTTCCCGCCACCGACACCCTCCTGATCCAACCCATCCCGCCCAACTTCACCCAGAGTTTCTCTCCCGATTCGATTGCGAGTGGGAGCCTAAGCACTCTGACCTTCACCATCAACAACAACGCGAGCTCCCTCGACGCCACCGCGATCGATTTCACCGACGTTCTTCCGGCCGGCACCGTCATCGCCACCCCGTCCGGTGCCGCCACCACCTGCACCGGAGGCACCCTCACCGCTCAGAGCGGAACCGGAACGATCAGCTACACCGGCGGCACGGTGGCAGCGGGGAACAGTTGCACCGTCACCGTCAATGTCACCGCCAACGATCCAGGAGCCTACCTGAACTCTACCGGGGAGCTCATCTCTTCGCTCGGCAACAGCGGCAGCGCCTCTGCGACCCTCACTGTCAATCCTCCTCCCCTCTTCAGCAAGGCCTTTGCCCCCCTCAGCATCAATGCCGGGCAGATTGGCACCCTGACCTTCACCATCGACAACAGTGCTTCCACCACGCCGGCGAACGGGATCTCCTTTACCGACTCCCTGCCCGCAGGATTGATCCTCTCCAACCCGGTCAACTTTTCCAGCACCTGCATCGGAGGC
>JAPKFB010000025.1 GCA_028821775.1 Roseibacillus sp. | reverse complement strand
CCAAGGGGAAGCGCTAGTTTTATGTAGTCTTGAGGAATGATCATCACTACCTGGGAGCGATTTGTGGGTTGGTGGCTTGCAGTCTGGCTTTGGCGGAGCCCGAGCTTTGGAGTTTGGGGCCCTTGGTCTCTGGCGAGGCGCCAGAGGTGAAGAATGAGGATTGGGTGAAGACCTCAGTGGATCGTTTCATTCTCGCCAGACTTGATGCTCACAATCTCAGTCCGCAAGCGGAGGCTAATCGCTACATGCTGATTCGGCGGGCGACAGTTGGATTGACCGGATTGCCTCCGACGGTTGAGGAAATCGAGCAATTTGTCTCCAACAAGAGTCCCAAGGCCTACGAGGAACTCGTCACGCGCTTGCTTGCCAGTCCGCATTATGGTGAACGCTGGGGACGGCACTGGTTGGATGTGGTTCGATTTGGGGAGAGCGATGGGGTGCTCACGGTGAACGAAGACAAGGTGCGCAAGGATGCGTGGCGCTTCAGGGATTCCGTGATCCATGCTCTCAATAATGATTTGCCCTTTGATCGTTTCGTTCGCTACCAAATCAGCGGGCCGGACGGGGCTGAGGCAAAGGGTGGTGACTATGATGCGTTGCGGCAGTTCATCCATCTCGGAACGCGGCTGCAGAATAATTCAGATCCGAACGACAAGCAGTTCCATCGTCTCGATGACATGGTCTCCACGACGGGGACCGCCTTCCTCGGGCTCACCTTTGGCTGTGCGCGTTGTCATGATCATCCGGTCGATCCAATGTCGACGGAGGAATACTATCAGTTCACGGCCTTCTTTTTTGATCAGTTCAAGGAAGCGCCGAAGGCTTCGGCCAAGAAGATTGCCCTCGCGATCACGGAGCCCCGGGTCTTGATCAAGGGAAGTTGGTCAACTCCTGGGAAGGCGGTGGATCCGGGGTTTCTCAAGGTCTTGATGAAGAAGGGGGACAAGCACTGGCGGGTGGAGTCGCGCAGTGAGTTGGAGGCGCTCGGTTACTGGTTGACCGATGAGAACGATGGTGCGGGGCAGTTGCTTGCTCGCGTGATCGTCAATCGTCTCTGGCATCATCATTTCGGCCGGGGTCTCGTGAAGACGTCGAACGACTTCGGCAAGTTGGGATCTCTTCCCAGCCATCCCAGGTTGCTGGACCATCTGGCGAGGCAGTTCATTGCTGGAGGATGGAAGCTGAAGCCGATTCATCGGCTGATCATGTCGAGTGCGGTCTATCGCCAATCCGGGACGACGGATACGGCGCCTCTTCAGATTGATGCCGACAATGCCCTGCTTTGGCACCGGCGGCCTCAGAGGCTCGAGTCTGAAGCGATTCGAGATCACTTGTTGAGCGTTGCGGGCGTGTTGGGCAACGAAATGTATGGGCCGAGTATCTCGATTGGCGACTTCAAGAAAGAGGTGCAGGACGATCCTCGCAGTTGGAGACGCTCGATCTATCTACAGGTTCATCGATCGGCCAAGCATCCGACCTTGAGTCTCTTTGATCCGCCGGATACCGAGCGCAGTGTGGGAGCGCGAAGCACCGGAGCGGCGCCCGAGGGAGCACTCTTTGCGCTCAATGCGCCGCTTGGGTGGACGCTGGCAGAGAAGTTCGCGGAAAGGGTGAAACGCGAAGTGGGGGAGGATTCCGCCAAGCAAGTCCATCGCGCGTATCTCCTTCTGCTTTCAAGGCCGCCTTTCCCGGAGGAACGCGCAATTGGTTTGGAGTTCCTCGCGATGGGAGGCGAGGGTACGCTCGTTGAATATTCGCACCTCCTGCTGGGATTGAATGAGTTTATCTATGTCAACTGAGTCGAACAGGGATCGTCGTCACTTCCTTGGCCAGTTGAGCCTTGGGAGCATCGCGCTGAACTCGCTGCTTTCGTCCGATTCACGGGGTGCACTTCCTCAGCAGCCTGCTCACTTCAAGCCGCGTGCCAAGAATGTGATCCTGCTCTTCATGTGTGGCGGGGCGAGTCACCTGGAAACGTTCGACTACAAGCCGGCTCTGAAGAAGTTGGCGGGCAAGACCGCGTCGGAGGTGTTCACCAAGGATGAGCTGAAGGGGTTCAATCCGGAAAAAACGCTTGAGGGCTGTCGCATCCTGCCCTCGGTCTTTGAGTTCAAACAGCACGGGCAATGTGGAGCATGGGTGAGCGAGATCTATCCGCGACTCGCTGAAGTGGTGGATGAAATCACCTTTCTTAAAGCCGTGCACACCGATTCCGCAATCCACTCGGTCGGAGAAACGATCTGGCACACGGGGCATCAACGCCCTGGATTCCCCAGCCTGGGATCGTGGGTCACCTACGGACTGGGAAGCGAGAATAGCGAGCTGCCCGCCTACGTGGTGATGAAGGATGGGATCTGCACCGCGGGCGACGGAGTGTTTCAACAGGGGATGCTCCCGGGGCGGCACCAGGCTGCGATCGCAAGAGTGGAGGAGGGTAAATCGCCCTTTCCCTATTTGACCCCGCGCAAGGAGTTCAGCTCCGACAGGCAGGCCGGGCGGCTTGCTACCCTCGACAAGCTGAACCGATTGCATCGAGATCAGCACCCGACCCAGCCGGAACTCACTGGGCGCATCGAAGCATTCGAAATGGCCTTCAAGATGCAGGCCTCAGCGACCCAGGTGTTTGATCTGAGCCGTGAGCCGAAGAGCATGAGGACCCTTTACGGTGAAAACCAGTTTTCGCAACACTGTCTCACCGCGCGGCGGCTCGTTGAATCGGGGGTTCGCTTCGTGGAGATTCTCGACGGAGCGACGGGACGCAAGTGGGATGCCCATGGCAACCGTGGTGGGTTGATCGGGAATCACCGCGACAACGCGGCTCGTACCGATCAGGGAATCACCGCCCTCATTCTCGATTTGAAATCGCGCGGCATGCTCGATGAGACGCTTGTGGTCTGGGCAACCGAGTTTGGGCGCACGCCGTTTGAAGAAGCCAATCGCGAGAAGAGGATCGGTCGCGGCCATCATCACAAGGGGTTCACACTCTGGATGGCTGGCGGGGGCCTGAAAGGAGGCCTCAGTCATGGAGCGACCGACGAACTGGGAATGCATGCAGTGAAGAACGCCACGCACGTCCATGACGTTCATGCCACCATTCTTCATCTTCTCGGAATGGATCATGAAGAGCTTACTTTCCGCCATAATAGCCGGAACGTGAGATTGACCGATGTCTTCGGCAAGGTGATTGGGGAGATAGTCGGTTAAGAAATGAGGAGAGGAATGCATTGGATCTTCGTCCATCCTGGGGGCCGCTGGTCCTGCCCTAATGAGTAACATTCGATTCGTGGCAAACGGATTGAGGGCTCCGGACTGAATGTTGTTGACGGTTGAAGGGTGTTTCTTCGCTTGGCGTTGACCGGAGGGGGGATCTAGACGTGTAATCCACGGCATGACCTGTCGGGCACTGCTTTTCTTTCTTCTTTGTTGCTCCCAAGTCTTCAGCGCACAACCTGCACCTCTTCCCGAGTGGACTCCGTGGGATGTCCCAGCGCTCTCAGAGGCGCCCGAGTTTGAGTGGGTGGAGAATGACAAACCCCTCAAGTCGCTCTTCTATCGGGGGCTGCTTTATCGCGGGGAGCCAACTCGGGTTTTTGCCTGCTATGCCTCACCTGCTGACTACGGGGTGAAGCCTGGCAAGTCAGGAAATTACCCGGCGCTCGTACTCGTGCACGGCGGTGGTGGGCAAGCCTTTCCGGCGTGGGTTGAGCTGTGGGCGAAACGCGGTTACGCGGCGATCGCGATGGATCTGGCGGGGAAGGGGATCGGTCGAAAGACCTTGGCGGATGGCGGGCCGGACCAGGGGCATGCGCAGAAGTTTGCCACCATCGATGAACCGAAGGAAGAACAGTGGTCTTACCACGCGGTGAGCAATGTCCTCCTTGCCCATTCCTTGATTCGGAGTTTTGAGGGTGTCGACATTGAACGGGTCGGCGTGACGGGAATTAGCTGGGGCGGCTATCTCACCTGCATCGTGGCCGGGGTGGATTCGCGATTCAGGTTTGCGATGCCGGTCTACGGATGTGGATTTCTGCGGGAGAACAGTGCCTGGAAGAGCTCGGAGTTCGGGAAGATGACCGCCAAGCAGTCCGACAAATGGAACAAGCTCTGGGATCCGTCCAGCTACCTTGGATCTGCGCGCATGCCGGTCGCGTTTCTCAATGGCACGAACGATTTTGCCTATCCGATGGATAGCTATGCCAAGACTTGTGCGCTCGTCCAGACGGAGAAGAACTACAGCATTCAGCTCGGCATGAGGCATGGCCACATCTTCAACTTCAAGGAGTTCTTCGTCTTTGCGGATCAGTATCTCAAGGGCGGAGCACCGATGCACGCAGTGGCTCGTCCCGAAGTCAAAGAAGGGGTGGTGAGTGCCAAGGTGACTTCCTCGACCAAGATCGTGGAAGCGCGGCTGCACTTCACAACCGAGCCGCATCCGAAGAACAGGGAGCGGAAGTGGACCACTCAGCCTCTGGCCGTGAAGGGAAATGTCGTGTCGGGGCCGGCTCCACCGGAACATGCAACAGCATGGTGCATCGAGGTGACCGATGAGCGGAAAATGATCGCGAGCAGTGAGGCGATGGTGAAGTGAAGGCGGGCACTACTTCAACCAGCCGGGAAGTCCTTTTTCATCCACATTCCAGGCCCTGGTGGGCGCGAGGTCGAGGAGAGCGTCGATGTCGCCGTACTTTGCGGCACCGGGCATCAGGTCGGGGTCGCGAATGTCCATCACCTTGATGAATTTGAATCCGCCAGTCTCGATCGCGACCCGGTCGAGGGCTTTGCCGACGGCGTAATTGGCGGCGGCGGCCCAGTGCCCCGCGCCCTTCAGTCCAACGAGATCGATCTTCTCGGCCCCGTGTTGATCAGTCTTGATGAGCTTGATTGTGCTCACCACGTCGTGAAGGCGTTTCACAAAGAGCGGCCGGTTGTAGCCGTAGGTGTAACAGGCGGCTTCGCGCTTGTTCTTCACCCGCCGGGTCTCGGTGATCGCCTTGCCGTCCTTGAGAAATTCGCCCTGCATGAACAGGTCGAGGCCGCACACTGCGCTTCCGCCCTTGAGGAGGGCTTTCACTTCAGCGCGGGGTTCACCCTTGTGGTCGTAGAGGCCGGCTTTGCCGCTTGCGGTCAGGAAGATGGTGGCGCGCTTGTTCCAGTTTTCCTTCGGGTAGAGCCAGATCACAGGAACCTGCTCCTTGTGGGTTTTGTTGTTGTGGAGGCCGGGCATCTCGAGATAGCTGCCGCGATCCTTCTTGCTGACGAGTTGCCATTCTGCTGTTCCGGCCTGATCGAGGTTCGAATCGAGGAGGGTGTCCCAGCCCGCCATGGCAAGCTTGGGATTGGCGGCAATCTTGCGGGCGGAATCTTTGGTGAGGGCGGCAAGAAGGCCCCGCTCGAAGTCCTCGCCGCCTTCCGGCTTGAGGTGCTGCTCGTCAAAAACAGTGAGTTCCTTTCCGGTGAGGCGCTTGTGTGGGCGCTCTTGTTCCGGATTCTTTGCTCCAAGTCCGAGATGATTGTTGAACCAGCGGTACATGGCCTGGCGTGAGGGGAGGTTGTAGTTGTGTCCGAACTCGGTGCGATCATGCAGCATGACCTTGTCCGGAACTCCTAGCAGCGCGTAGGTCTTTTTGAGTTCGGGGAAGCCCTTGGTGGACATCTCCTTGGTCCAGTCGTTTGCTGCGGTGAGAGCAAGCGG
The DNA here is from genome assembly GCA_028821775.1 of Roseibacillus sp. Classification (GTDB taxonomy): domain Bacteria; phylum Verrucomicrobiota; class Verrucomicrobiia; order Verrucomicrobiales; family Akkermansiaceae; genus Roseibacillus_B. Next base: position 57,454 of record JAPKFB010000025.1, on the reverse strand, counting down.
CTTGGGCGCGAAGAGAGCCGCGAAGGCAATGTTGCCATTGTCGACGCGCATCAAGGTTGAGTTTTCGCAGGTGCAGCCACCCTGCATGGCGGTGGAGACCATCACCGCGGGCATGGAGACCGCGACCCGGGGGTCGAGGGCTGAGATTGCAAAGGTCTGGGTGCCGCCACCACTCGCTCCCGTCACCGCGATGCGCTTGGGATCCACCTCGGGAAGGCTTTGCAGAAAGTCGATTGCACGCATGGAATTCCAAGTCTGCAGCATCATGATGCTTTGCAGGTGGGACTCCGCTTGCGGGCTGTAGAGTCCCCAATTCTTCTCCGAGATCATGTGTTTCCGCTGCTTGGCGAAGCGGTGCCCGAGTTCGTAGGAGATCTGATCGTTGTCGCAGTAGCCGATCATGTCATACTGCAGGACCGTGCAACCGAGTCGCGCGAGGCCAACACAACGTGACTGGATATGATTGCGCGCACTTTCCATGTTTGCTTCCGCGCCGTCCTTGATGAGTTGCTTGGCGTTGCCTTCCCCGGCATCGAAGAAGCGCGCTTCGTTCCAGTGACCATGGGGACAAAGCACGCCGGGTCCCTTGACCTTGGCGTTCTTCGGGCGATAGAGGTTGCCGGTAAGAAGATACCCGGGTCGAGTTTCGAAGTAGACTTTTTCGACCGTGAAGTCGCCGCCGTCGATCATCCCGTGAATGACCGGATTGAGGGGAGTGCGATCGGGTTCCGGAAAGAGTCCCGCCGAAACCTTGAGCGCATGGCGGATCTTGTTCGAGCGCGTGGCCCAATCCTCCTTCGTCTTCGGTGGGGTGAATGGGAAATATCCGTTGAGATCCTTGAGGTCGGCGAGGCGGCTATCAGCAGGAAGGGTGCCCTCGGGAAGCGCGCGCGGTGCGGCACTGAGGAATGAAACAGGAGCGAGAAGTGCGAGTGAGAAGGCGAGAGGTTTCATTGGATGACAAGGGTCAGGCGTTGAATTCGAATTAGAGAGCCGATCCTGGTGTCACACAAACGGATAATCAACGCATTCACCTCTTGTCATTCAAAGTTGGATTAGTGAGCCTCAGGGCATCATGAAACACCCGCTTCACCTTTTTGTGATCCTGGCAATTTTCGGGTCGCTGACTTCGACGACCTTTGCTGACAAAAAGAGGGTCGTCTTTCTTGCAGATGGCGGGAAGAGCGGTAGCACTCACGCGCACATCGGAGGAAATGCCCTCCTCGCGAAAGCACTGGAAGAGAGCGGGCTTGGATTCGAGACCGCCGAATACACTGGCTGGCCCAAGGACCCCGAAGCCTTTGAGGGGGCCGATTGCATTGTGATCTTTTGCAACGGTGGCGGCGGGCACCTCGTGATGAAGAATCTCGACCAGTTCGAAAAATTGATCAAACGTGGGGTCGGGTTGGTTTGTCTGCACTATGGCGTTGAGGTGCCCAAAGGGCGCGCAGGGGATCTCATGCTGAAAGGTATGGGTGGCTATTTTGAAACGCACTGGTCGGTCAATCCGCACTGGCAGGCGGTGATCGAAAAATTGCCCAAGCATCCCATTACGCGAGGGTGCAAGCCGTTCGTGCAAAAAGACGAATGGTATTTCCACATGCGCTTCCAAAAGGACATGAAGGGTGTGATTCCGATTCTCTCGGCTCATCCGCCCCAGGAAACCATGAAGCGAGGTGACGGCCCACACTCCAACAATCCACATGTCCGCAAGGCAATGGCTGCCGGAGAGATCCAACATATCGGCTGGGCCTACGAGCGGCCCGATGGAAAGGGGCGCGGCTTTGGAACGACCGGGGCGCACTATCACGCCACTTGGGACGAAGACAACTGGCGAACCCTGATCCTCAACGCAATTTCATGGACCTCCGGAGTGGAAGTTCCTGAGAAGGGCGTGCCATCCAAACCTAACCCGGTGAAGGGTGCAGCAAAGTAGATAGGCGGCTGATGTCTCTCCGCCTCGCAGGATGCCTTTTGTTCGGACTTTCCCATTTTGGGAATGGAGAGGATGTTCGCTTTAATCGCGATATCCGTCCGATCCTCTCGGACAATTGTTTTTCCTGTCACGGGCCTGACGAGAAAAAGGTCAAAGCGGGCTTGCAGTTGCATGCTCCCGGTCCGGCCAAGGTTGCCCTGGGAAAAGCCGGGGATCGTCACGCCATCGTTGATGGGAAGCGCCAGGAAAGCGAACTCTGGCTCCGCATCAGTGCGAACGATCCCGATGATCGGATGCCTCCACTCGATTCGAATCACCGGTTGTCAAAAGCCGAGATCGAATTGTTGGGACGATGGATCGATGAAGGTGCGAACTACGAGGGACATTGGGCCTTCCAGCCGATTGCAGCCAAAGAGGGAGGCTCGATCGATTCATTTGTGCGTGCCGGTCTCGAGCAAGCGGGGTTGAAGCCGTCCAAGAGAGCGGATCGGTCCACCTTACTGCGCAGAGTCAGCCAGGATCTCACCGGTCTTCCACCGACTCCTGAGGAGATGGCGGCTTTTACGAAGAACACCGACTCCGAGGCCTTCGAGAAAGTGGTCGATCGTTCGCTCAAGTCACCCGCTGCGGCTGAACGCCTCGCGGTGGACTGGCTCGATGGGGCGCGCTATGCGGACACCAATGGCTATTCGATCGATGATCACCGTGACATGTGGATCTGGCGGGACTGGGTCATTCACTCCTTTCTCCACAACAAACCGTTTGATGAGTTTGCGGTGGAGCAGATTGCCGGCGATCTTCTTCCGAAGGCGACTGAGCAGCAGAGGGTGGCAACCGGATTTTTGCGCAACAGCATGAATACTCACGAAGGCGGAACAATCGCTGAAGAGTATCGCGTGACCTACACTGCGGATAAGGTTGATACTGTGGCGACCGTGTTCATGGGGCTCACCATGAAGTGCGCCCAGTGCCACGATCACAAGTACGATCCGCTCACCCAGCGGGAGTACTACCAGTTCTTTGCCTTCTTCAATACCTCCAGCGAGCCGGGGGGCGGGGCAACCAATGCCAATACCGGCCCGCTCATCGAAGCGAGTTCGCCGATCTGTTCTGCCGAGCGCGTGAAGCTGGATGTGGGCCTTCGCTTGGCGGAGCTTCAGCAAATGCGGGTCACGCCGGAGCCTGCAATGTCGGCGCTCCGTGATGAGTGGGAAAGGGCGACCCTGGCGACGCTTGGGCCGATCACTCCGAGGGCAACGAGCGTCGATTTGAATCTCTTTCCCAAGAAGAAGCCGGCCTGGATTTGGGCGTCTGCCGACCAGACTTCAGCGAGCGCGGAATTTCGAAAGGAGTTTGCGCTGAACTCCGAGGTCAAGGCGGCGAAATTGTGGGTCACCTGTGACAACGAATGTCATGTCGAGATCAATGGCCAGGCGGTTGGTGAGACTGAGGACTGGACCAGACCCAAGGTCTTTTCGGTCACGCAGTTGAAGAAGGGAACCAATCGGATCGAGGTGCGGGGGGTGAATGAGGCCGCCAGTCCAGCGGGACTCATTCTGAGCCTGGCAATCAAATCGGTGGATGGGAAGATATCCCACCTTGGCAGTGACAAGTCGTGGCAGGCGCGAGTCGATGGGAAGGCCGCGTGGAAACCTGCGGCCGTGATCGCGGAGGCCGGTAGAGGCCCCTGGGGCGACATCCTCGCTGGAGGAGCGAGTAAGGGGAAGGGGCAGAGCAACGGTGCGCTCAATCTCGCCTTGCGCACCGAGCGGGGGCAGCGCAGCTCGGCGCAGTGGAAGACGATCAACGAGGCGTTTGCGGGGAAGTCGAGTCGGTTCAAGATCTATCGCAACCAGCTGAATCTGGAGGAGCGTGTGATTCGTAAGACGGCGGAGAATGGTCGCGCGACCGTGATGGTGATGGACTACAAGTCGCGCAAGACTCATATTCTGGTGCGGGGCGCCTACGATCAGCACGGCGAGGAAGTGAAGGCGGGAGGACCGGCGATGTTGCCGCCGCTTTCTGGAGCGCAGGGGAAGGCGAAGACGCGACTGGACTTGGCGAGGTGGCTGGTCGACCCCCAGCATCCGCTGGCTTCGCGTGTAATCGTGAACCGCTACTGGCAGATGATGTTCGGTGCGGGATTGGTGAAGACGGCGGAGGATTTCGGAGCGCAGGGCGAGTATCCGTCGCACCCGGAGCTTCTGGACTGGTTGGCTGCGGATTTCGTGAAGAGCGGGTGGGATTTGCGGCGTCTCCTGAAAAAGATGGTGATGTCGGAAACCTATCAGCAATCGTCGGCTGTCACTCCGGAGTTGCTGGAGAGGGATCCCTACAACCGACTTCTTGCCCGGGCCCCGCGTTATCGATTGGCTGCTGAATTTGTGCGCGACAGCGCGCTGGCGGCCAGTGGACTGCTCAATCGGGATCTCGGTGGCCCGAGCGTGCATCCCTACCAGCCGGATGGATTGTGGGCCGAGGTGAGCCACTACGGCTATCCGGCGGGATTCACCTCGCAGAAGTATCTTCCGGGGCGCGGCCGGGCGAACCATCGGAGGAGCATCTACACCGCGTGGAAGCGGACCTCGCCTCCTCCCACCATGGCGATTTTCGACGCTCCCAGCCGCGAGATCTGCTCGGTTCGACGGTTGAACACCAACACTCCGCTGCAGGCCCTGGTGCTGCAGAACGACCCACAATTCCTGGAGGCGGCCCGCGCCCTTGGTGAGATCATGGCCGGGGCGGGGAACGCGAAGAGGGGTGTTGCGCTGGGTGTGACCCGGGTGCTGGGACGGAGTCCGACTCGCACTGAGCTCAAGGTGCTGAGTCTGGCCCATGCTCGCTATGCGCGCTCCTTCGAGACCCGGCCGCGTGACGCGAAGGCGTTGTTGTCGGTGGGAGAGCGGCAGCTTGCCGGTGACGTAAAGGTCGTGGATTTGGCGGCTTGGACATTGGTTGCAAGCACCTTGCTGAACATGGACGAGGCGGTGACCAGACAATGAGTGGAGCAAGCGGACATGCATTGGGCGACGCGATTTCGCGTCGGGGGTTCCTCGGGCAATCGGGGATTGGGCTGGGGGCTCTGGCGGCCACCTCGTTGCTGAATGGCGTGGCCAGAGGGGCCGGAAACGAAGGGCGGGGAGACCTCCCTCACTTCATCGGCAAGGCCAAGCGAGTGATCTACCTTTTTCAATCTGGTGGGCCATCCCACATCGACCTTTTTGACTACTCGGCCGCGATTGGGAAACATCATGGGACTGAACTCCCGGACAGTATCCGCGGGGGGCAGCGCCTCACTGGGATGACCTCGGGACAGTCCAAGTTTCTCGTCAGCGGGCCGATCTCGCCCATGAAGCAGCGTGGCGAGTGCGGGACCTGGATGTCTGATCTGGTGCCACACACCGCATCGATTGTGGACAAGATCACGGTGGTGAACTCGATGCATACGGAGGCCATCAATCACGATCCTGGGATCACTCTGATCAATACGGGATCGCAGATTCCCGGGCGGCCGAGTGTGGGTTCGTGGGCGAGCTACGGATTGGGGAGTGCGAACTCAGACATGCCCGCCTATGTGGTGATGCTTTCGCAGGGGAACGGCAAGAACCCAGGACAACCGATTTTTTCACGATTGTGGGGAAGCGGATTCCTCCCCTCGCGCCATCAGGGAGTGCTCATGCGGAGCAGCGGAGATCCCCTGCTTTATCTCAATGATCCACCGGGGCTTGATCGCGCCACCCGGCGAGAGATGCTGGATGACCTCGCGATTCTGAACAAGGGAAGCTATGCGCGCTTTGCTGACCCCGAGATTGAGACCCGCATTGCGCAGTATGAGATGGCCTTCCGCATGCAGGTGGCAGCTCCGGAAATCGTCGACCTCTCCGAGGAGCCCGAAAGCACCTTCAAGCTCTACGGCGAGAGCGCCCGGCAACCGGGGACCTTTGCCTACAACTGTCTGCTTGCGCGGCGCCTGGCAGAGCGAGACGTGCGTTTTGTGCAATTGTTCCATCGGGGTTGGGATCAACATGGCAGTCTCAAATCGCATCTTGGGGCGCAGTGTAAGGACACCGATCAGGGCTCGGCGGCTCTCGTGCAGGATCTTGAGCAACGCGGGCTCTTGGAGGAGACGCTCGTCATTTGGGGCGGGGAATTCGGGCGCACCTCATACGCGCAAGGGGGACTCGGCAACGGTCGCGATCACCACGGACGCTGTTTCAGCATCTGGATGGCGGGCGGCGGGGTGAAGGGTGGACACGTACACGGAGCTACCGACGATTTTTGTTACAATATCGCCAGTGATCCGGTGCACATCAATGACATGAATGCCACCATTCTCCACTGTCTGGGAATCGACCACGAGCGCTTCAGCTATAAGTTCCAGGGCCTCAATGCGCGTCTCACTGGGGTTGAAGAGGCCAAGGTGGTCCGGGGAGTGCTGGAGGACGGGCAGGCTTAGATAGGGTGTTGAATTTCTCCAGAACGCCCCGCCGACGGAGAGTTTTGTTGTCAGGGAAGGCGCTTCGCCAACGATTCGAAAGGTTGGTCCGTGGGGAAGAACCTAATTCATTTCGTCGGGATCGGCGGCCGACTGGGGCGATGCCCCGCGGAATCCAACCCCAAGTCGCAATTGTAAAATCTGACAAGGATCTGCGGATTCGGGGCTCTCTCAGGGGTCGCCGATCTTCTCATGATGCCAGTTCTCTGCTTGTGTCTCTCCGCGCGCCTGGTCCTTTCCTCGCATGCACTCGGGGAGGAACAATTTGTTGTTCACGAGTGGGGAGTGCAAGTGATCGGGCGGAGCGAAGCTCACGGTCTTGGCATGCTACTTTGATGAATCGACTGCGATCATTCAGTGACCGTTTGGAGAGAGAGGCGTTGGAGTGGTGATTCTCTGTGGAGTTCACTTTGAGCGACCAGCTCCCCAAGGGGTGCCCGATTCCAGCGCTCCGCCGCCGGGCTTGAGTGCCGAGATGCTGCCCAAGATGCTGGGGGTTATTCCGCCAAATTCCAAGGAAGTGCCCGTGGGTGGGGAGTTCGAGGAGATTGCGTCGACGGTGGCTGCGGAAACGACCCCGGGAGACTGGCTGAAATTGCAGCGCGGCCTCAGATCGCGATTACGCACGCTGCGTCAGTCCGAGACAAAATGAGGGCGGCGGGATCGTGTTCGAAGTCCCGCGCAACGAGGACACGGCCGACGTTCTCTTCGTATTCGAAATCTCTAGTGACCTGGTAGACGGGAGCAAGATTTCCATTCGTGGAATGGGTAGGGCCGGGGATGGAAAAACCCGAGAAGAGGGCAGGTCCGGTCACTCTCTTCGGAAGAGTTCGGGTCAGGGTCCCGTAGAGACGTGCAATGAATCTGCTTCGACCATTCCCAATTCTTGTCGCTCTTGCAGGATTTTCCGCTGCTCAGGCTGAGCCCGCCTCCGTGGTGTTCACGGCTATGGGATGCGGACCCTACACCGTGGAAGCAGAGGTGGCGCTGGCACGATTTGTTCGATTGGAAAATGAGACGGGTAGCAGTTCCTTTCTCATTCATTGCGGGGATATCGTTACCGGAAAGAACAAGGACTGGCCGGAGTCCCAGTATGCGAAAGTCGCGGGATTGCTCGGGAATGGAAACGAGATTCCGACCTTCATTGTTCCCGGCGACAACGAATGGAATGACCAGACTGATCCCGATCGGCACTGGGCCTACTGGACCAAGCATTTCATGAGCTTCGACGAGAAGTGGGAGATGCCTCACGGCACCACCGTGGCCCGGCAGAAGGAGAGACCGGAGAACTTTTCGTTCACGTTGAACGGAGTGCTCTTTATCGGGATCAATCACGTGGGCGGACTGGTTCATGACAAGGCGGAGTGGAAGAGGCGCCATGCGGAGAACGCACGCTGGGTGACCAGTCGATTTCGCGCCCATCGGGAGCATTCGCGAGCGGCGGTCATCTTCGCGCAGGCCTCTGCGGAGAAGGAAGCGCCCGAGTTTCTCAAATCCTTCCAGGACGCGGCGGGGGAATACAAGAGGCCGATCCTCTATTTGCATGCCGATGGGCACAAGTGGTACGTGAAGAAGGGGCACTGGGCACCGAACATCACACATGTGCAACTCGACGTGGTGAACGCCGTCTTTCCGCCGGTGCAGGTGGAGGTCACCACCGATGCGAAGAAGCCCTTCAGGTTTGATCGCCGCTTGAAGGATCCAGAGTGGAGGACGCAGCCCGAGCCCCAGTCGGATTCCAAGAAGGCGCCCACACCTAAAAAGAAACCCAGCTCAAAGAAGAAGCAAAAGAAGGGCGGGCGATGATGGTCCTGCCTGCCTGCCTGTCGGAAGGGGTGGGCGCTCGCGCGCAGGGCTTGCATCTTGGGAGCGTGCTCTGCACAGTCCGTCGCGCATGAAATTCTTTGTCGATTCTGCCAACGTGGAAGATATCCGCGAGATGGCTGCCACGGGCCTCATTGATGGAGTGACCACCAATCCGACCTTCGTTGCAAAATCGGGACGGCCCATCCTGGAATTGATCGGCGAAATCTGCGCGGCGGTGGAAGGCCCAGTCAGCGCGGAAGTGGCCGCGACTTCAACGGATGAGATGATTCGCGAGGGGCTCATTCTCGGATCTGTGGCACCCAACGTGGCAATCAAATTGCCGCTCACCTGGGACGGACTCAAGGCGTGCAAGGTCTTGACCGCCTCCCACGGATTGATGGTGAATGTGACGCTCTGCTTCTCTGCCAACCAAGCACTCATGGCCGCCAAGGCGGGTGCCACCTTCGTCTCTCCGTTTGTCGGCCGACTCGATGACCTCAATATCGATGGGCTCGAATTGATTCACGAGATTCGCGCGATCTATGACAACTACGACGCGCTGCAGACCGAGATTCTCTGTGCGTCGGTGCGCACGCCGAATCACGTGAAGGCGGTAGCGCTGGCTGGTGCTGACGTGGTGACCCTGCCGCCGGAAGTGTTTCCCAAGTTGGTTGAGCATCCCCTGACCGAGAAGGGATTGGCGGCCTTCATGGCGGACTGGGAAGCAGGGGGCCAGAGCATTGAAGCTCCCGAGCCCGCCGTTCCGGGAATCAAGCTTGATCGGGGTGCGGGCAAGGCCTAGAGGGTTGGCATGCGTTTGCCCAGAAGGACCCTTCTCCTGTCGTTTCCGATCCTGACCTTGAGCCTCTTTGTTTTTTTCGGAGGGATTGGATCGGCCGAGAAGGAAACTGTCAAAACGCAGGGCGGCAAGAAAGCACTCAAGGCTCTGCTCGTGACCGGCGGGGGCTACCATGATTACAAGAAGCAGAAGACCATTCTGACGGAAGGGATCAGCAAGCGTGCTGCCGTGGAGTGGGATGTCTTCATGGGCGATGCCAAGCAGACCAAAGAGAAGTTGAGTGAGAAGGGATGGGCTGATGGCTACGACGTGATTGTCTACAACCTGTGTCATGCTCACGAGACGGATGGCAACTTTGTGGAAGGGCTTTCCAAAGTTCACCATGAAGGCAAGGCGGCGGTTGTCATTCACTGCTCCATGCATTCCTACCACTGGAAGATTCCGGGCGAGACCAAGCACTGGCCTGCAGTGTTGGGCGTGACTTCGCCGCGCCACGGAGCCAAGTCTCCCATTGAGGTGAGCAACCTCGCCAAGGATCACGCCATCATGAAAAGCTTTCCGGGAAAGTGGACCACGCCGCAAGGAGAACTCTATCACATCGATAAAGTGTGGCCTACTGCCACCGTGCTCGCCAAAGGAACGATTGACGGGGGGAAGAAGTTTCACGATTGCGTGTGGATCAATACCTATGGCAAAGGGCGCGTGTTCGGAACCACCCTGGGTCATCACAATGAAACGATGTCCGCTGAAACCTATCTCGACATGGTTTCCCGGGGATTGCTCTGGGTGACCGGGCGTCTGAAGTGATCCGGACTCCGAATGAAGGTCCCGACTCGCTCCACGGAGAGTAATCCGCTGGTAAGAATGGCCCATTCAGGACGGTAGTGTGCGTCGTAGTTTTCCCGATCCGAACAAAGAATGAACCCTCCCATGACCTCTCGTCGCTTCACGATCCCTACCGCTGTGATGGTCGCCATCCTGGTGCTACCGCTTTCCGTCTCCGCCCAGACTCCTCCGGAGCTTGAGTCTCTCAGGTTCTCGGGACCTGAGATCACGCCTTGTCCCGCTTGCCTGTGCACGGCGCCGACCGGAGAGGTGTTTGTTGGGGTCGATATGCTGGGATCGCTCGGGAAGGGGCCTGGGAAGGGGAAGATCGTCCGGTTGGTCGATGCGGATGGTGATGGCAAGCCCGAGCAGCACACGGTTTATGCTGAGATCGATAATCCCCGCGGGCTCATTTCGATGGGGACGAAACTCTGGGTCCTGCACACCGTCATTCCCAAGAGCACGGGCAAACTGGAAGCGATGCATCTCTCCGTGCTGGAGGATAAGAATTGGGATGGAGTGGCTGACGGGAAGCCCAGGATCTTGATTTCCAATATCAGTCCGCCCAAGCACAACCAAGACCGGGGCGCGGATCACACCACCAACGGGATTCGGATGGGCATCGATGGATGGATCTATATCGCGATTGGCGACTTCGGAATTCACGGTGCGAAGGGGACGGATGGAACCGAGCTCACGATGCTGGGCGGCGGGGTGGTGCGTGTGCGGCCAGATGGCTCCGAAATGGAGGTCTACACCCACGGGCTGCGCAACATCTACGATGTCGCCATCGATCCCTTGATGAACATCTACACCCGTGGCAACACCAATGATGGTGGCGGCTGGAACATTCGTTTCATTCACCACATTCAGTCGGGCGAGTACGGATACCCGGTTCTCTTCAAGAACTTCACCGACGAGATCATTCCCGCCTTGCAGGATCTCGGAGGGGGATCCGGAACGGGGTCGCTCTACATGCAGGAACCCGGGTGGCCGGACAAGTTCAACAACGTGCCCATGATGTGCGATTGGGGACGCAGCCAATTGATCATTCACCGGGTCACTCCCGACGGAGCGAGCTTTACCCAAGTGCCGGAGAACTTCATCAAGTTGGCCCAGATTTCGGATGTCGATGTCGATGCCTCGGGGCGGCTGTATGGAGCGGCGTGGGACGGAGCTGGTTACTCGGGAAATCCGAAGAAGGGATTCGTGCAGCGCTATGTGCCGAAGGGGTGGCGCTACCGGAAGTTTGCCAGTCCTTCCAAGATGAGCGACCAGGTCTTGGTTGCCTTGCTGCACTCTCCGAGTGCCACCACCCGCGGAGCGGCCTCTCAAGAGCTCTTGAATCGTCCCGCTGCAGCCCATGGCGTCGCGGCAGTTGCGGCCGACAAGAAGGTTGCGCTTGGGTCGCGAGTGGCGGCTATCTTCACCTACAAGCAGATGGCGGGTGCCAAGGCGAATGCGGGTCTCGCCAAGCTCGCTACTGATCCGACCGTGAAGGAGTGGGCCCTGCGGGCGATGACCGATCGCAAGAGTCAGCTCGCTGGAGTGACCAAGGAGATGTTTGTCGCGGCGCTGAAGGACAAGAATCCACGAGTGCAGGTTGCGGCGGCCGTGGGACTGGGCCGCCTCGGCGACAAGTCTGCAGCCCAGGCCTTGTTGGCGATCGCAAATCCCCCCGGAGGTGGCGAAGTTGCCGCAAACGCAAAGCCGCCGGCCTTCCAAAGCAAGACGATCGGCACGAAAGGTTCGGTCAAGATTGAGGTCGATGTTTCGAAGTTCAAGGAGCTCTACCTGATCGTCGCGGATGGCGGAAACGGCACCGGTAATGATCACGCCGCGTGGTTCAAGCCGGTCTTCGTGAATGCAGCAGGCAAGGAAGTGAAGCTCTCCTCGCTCAAGTGGAAGTCCGCCAAGAGTGGCTGGGGTAAGATCGGATTTGGCAAGAGTGCCACTGGCGGAGCGCTCAAGACGCGCGATGGCAAGGCCGCGCCCGATGGACTCGGAACCCATGCCGATTCCATGATCGTGTTTGATGTTCCCAAGGGCGCGGCTCGCTTCCGGGCCACCGGGGGGTTGGCCTCGACCTCGCAGGGGGGCACGGTGCAGTTCATTGTTTCCGACACCAAGCAATCCCTCGTCTCGGGGCTCTCTGGCAAAGAAGGCCCGCATGCAATCCCCAATTCTGCCATTCTTGTGCCGCACGTGGCGGTGAGGGCTCTGGTCGATCTGGGCGCGGCGGAGGCCTGCGTCGAAGCGGTGGGCGGTTCACAGAGTCGGGGGGCACTTTGGGCCCTGCGTAAGATGCACGACTCGAGAGCGGTCGAGGGCTTGATCGCAAGCTACGAATCCGCGGCCTCGGTTGGAGCGAGGACTGGAATTCTCGAGGCTCTCATTCGAGTGTATCACAAGGAAGCGCCCTATGATGGATCCTGGTGGTGGGGAACCCGTCCCGACACCCGTGGGCCGTACTATAAGTTGGCGAAGTGGGAATCCTCGGACAGGATTGAAGCCTTTGTGCAGAGTGCCTGGGATGGTGGTGATGCCAAGTTGCGCAGTGCGATTGCGCGCGCAGTTACCAAGAATCGCGTGGGCTTCAAGGGGATGGACGCCACCATCGCGGCCAAGACCGAGATCAGGCCTGCTGATCCGACCGTCGATCTCGCAAGGATCGCGGCCAAGAAGGGGCAGATCGGCAAGATGTCGATCGAGGACGTGATGCTGACCCTCAAGAAGGTGAAGGGGAAGCTGGCGGTGGGTCAGAAGATCTTCACGCAGCAGGGCTGCATCGCCTGCCATACGACCGAGAAGGGGCAACCCCTCAAGGGTCCATTCATGGGACAGGTGGGTGCGGTGCTGACCCCCGAGCAGATCGCGGAGTCGATCCTCAAGCCAAGCGCCTCCATCTCCCAAGGATTTGCCACTGTGCAGGTGCAGACCAAGGACAAGAAGACTCACCTCGGCTTTATCACGGCCCAGAGTGCAGATGGCATTGTGGTGCGCGACATCACCGGAAAGGCAACCCGGATCAAGGCGAGCAACATCAAGAAGCGGACCGAAATGGAGATGTCCATGATGCCTCCGGGGTTGGCGAATGCCTTGAGCATCGAGGAGTTCGCAGCGCTGGTGGCTTACTTGGCTTCACAGAAGGGGTAGGGCATTGCGGCGCTCTGCCGACCGCGGAAACCTGAAGAGTGGGACTCTGGCGGGATTGGCGCTCGAAGGGCGCGGCAGGAGGAACTCAGAAGCAGTTGACACGAGCGAGGGCGAGGAGGCAGATTGGGACCTTCCTCATGCCCAAAATTGCATTTCTTACCGCTGGTGGCCTCGCGCCCTGTCTGTCTTCCTCGATTGGCGGGTTGATCGAAAAATACAACGAGCTTGCCCCCGATGCTGAGCTCGTTGGTTATCTCAATGGATACCAGGGACTCCTGCTGGGGCGGAGCATGCCCTTTCCCGCCTCCGTGAAGGAGAACGCGTCGATTCTCTACAAGTTTGGCGGGAGCCCGATCGGGAACAGCCGGGTGAAGCTAACCAATGTGGCCGACTGCGTGAAGCGGGGACTTGTGAAGGAAGGCGAAGAGCCGCTCAAGGTTGCCGCCGATCGGCTCAAGAGCGATGGCATCGATATCCTGCATACCATTGGAGGGGACGACACCAACACGACCGCCGCAGACCTCGCGAAGTATCTCCAGGACAATGGCTACGATTTGACGGTGGTGGGAATGCCCAAGACGGTCGACAACGACGTCTTTCCAATCGTGCAGACCCTGGGGGCCTGGACCGCAGCGGAGCAGGGAGCTCTCTTCTTTGAGAATATCGCCAATGAGAATACCACCAGTTCCCGGCATCTCATCATTCACGAGGTGATGGGGCGGCACTGCGGATGGCTCACCGGCGCGACCGCGGAGGCTTACCGCAAGCGTCTCGACAACTGGGAGTTTTTTCCCGAGATGCGGCTTTCCCGCGGGTGCTGGGATGTGCATGCCGTTTGGGTGCCTGAGATTGATCTCGATCTTGATGCCGAGGTGGCTCGCTTGGACGCAGTCATGGACGAACACGACTGCGTGAACATCTTCCTGAGCGAGGGAGCTGGCATGGATGCGATCGTGCGCGAGAAGGAAGCCGCTGGCGAAGAAGTGCTTCGGGATGCCTTTGGTCACGCCCGGCTCGACGAATTGAATCCTGGGCAGTGGTTTGCCAGTCAGCTCAAGGAGAAGCTGAATGCAGACAAGGTTCTCGTGCAGAAGAGCGGCTACTTTGGTCGCTCGGCAGCGCCCAATGCACAGGATCTCGATCTGATCAAGAAGAGTGCCTTTGCCGGTGCGGAGTATGCCTTGAATTCGCAGAGCGGCGTCGCTGGACTCGATGAAGACAACGGGGGCAAGATGTCTTGTATCGAGTTTCCACGGATCAAAGGGGGCAAGCCATTCGATACGGATCTACCCTGGTTCGAAGAGTTGCTCGGAGGAATCGGGCAAGCAAAGGGCGCGAAGGCCGCCGCGCACTGATTCCATGATGCGTTTGATGGCAGGAAGATGCCCGTCGCGCCGAAGACTCGAGAGGCCAATCTTCAGGACCAGCCTCCCAGAGTGGTCCCGGCAATCGGGGACTGGTTCTGAAATGGGCTCGTCGGGGATTCCTGCTGATCAAGCAAGCGGTTAGGAGCGCGCCTAGGCTTCCAAGGAGCGGAAGAACTTCGGGTGTTCACTCTCGAGGGTCGCGGGGTCAGGAATCGGGTAGAAGATTTCGCCCTTCTTGGAGGCGATCCAGAACCCGGTGCGGAGTTTGAGGAAGGAGATTTTTCCGAGGACGGAGTCGAGGCTGATCGCCTTGGTTGCCTTGGTGGGGTTTCCTTTAATCTCGAGGATCTGCTCCTTCAGCTTGTGAGGGTGCACATTCGGGATGGGGGAATTGTGGAAGGGATTCGTTTCGATCTGGGCGAGAAACTCGTCGATGTTGAAATCAATCTGCGTGAACATCACCTCGGGTGCGGCCTTGGGTTGTTCCGGGTTCGTGATGTAGTGCCCGAATTCGGGAGGAGCCATGTGACTCAAAACGATTGCGCTGAAGGGGCAAATTTCCTGATAGGTGCGGATGAACCCGGACTGGTGAGTCTGGGTGTAGGGTTTCTGCTGCAGACGAAGGATCGTGCCATCCACCGATGTGATGAAGAGGTCCATGAAGACAGAAAGGTCGATGTGCTCGAGGACGCGGTAGGTTGCGATGAACTTCGTGCGCTTGGGTCGCCCGGCGGCGTTGGGCACCACTTCCTCCAAGAGTCGATCGATCGGAAAGAAGTCGTGCCGGAAGTTGTCCTGGATCTGGGCAAAAATGACCTGACCGTGGTAGTAGCGGGAACTACCCACGGTGTAGTGTCGGCCGAAGTCCTCCGGGGGGAGGTTGGACGCCACCAAGGCGTAGTTCGGCCACATGATGACGTAGAGGTGTTTTTCGATGGAGTCGCTGATGGCTCCATTCTTTCCCTTCCTCGGGAGCTGTCAAGAAGGAGAAGGAGAGCAGGGAGGGGGCCTGGAGAGTGGGGAGGGGAACCAGGAAGGCAAAAAGGGCCTCAAAATCAGGGGGATGAGTGTTCGGGCGGTGATTGGGTGGCGGCCAAGGCGGCCACCGCCCAGCTGGTCCCGCAGACCGAGATAAATTGGTCCTTTCCGTGCGGAAACCCTGATTCGAAATGCTTCTGGATCGCCTTGGAGCGGGTCTTGACGAGCCAGGATCCGTCGACGCGCTGGGAATGGAGGAGGAATTGCACCCCGTGCCGGTAGGCGGGATCATTGGTTGGGAGGCCCGTGGCTTGGAGGATCCAAAGGGCCTGGCCCGTGGCGTAGGAGTCGGTGGGCATCTTGGGAAGCTGGGCCCACCCTCCATCCTTGCGCTGGGCGGCCAGCACGAGGGTTCGGGCAGTTGCAATGTCTTCCTGGGCGGCTCCGAGGAGATGCAAACCCCACAAGCGGGAGCTGAAGTCTTCTTGGCGAGTCGGGTTGTAGGCCAGGAGCCAGGCGAGGGCTTTCGTTGCGCTCACCTTGACGCGGTCTTCTTGTTCCCTGGTGGCGAACTCCTGTTGATAGTAGGTCGCGATCGTCACGCTGGTCGCGGGGGAATCTTCGAGGGGCGGCCGGCTCTGGTTGGTGAAATAGTTGCCGTCCTTCTTCTGTGATTTGAGAAGATACTCAACCATGGCGCCAGTCGTCTCATCCGGCTTCCAGTCCGCAAGGTGAAGAGCCCAGCAAGCGAACCCGACGGTCATGCTGCAGCCACCAATTCCATTGCCCTTGCGAAGGGTGGCATGGCGAAAGGAAAAGGATTCGTGGGTGAAGCGGGCCTGTTCCTGCAGAAGGTTGCCGTTGATCTTGAAGCCATGATCGCGGGCGGTGACCTGCGCGAGCATGGGGAGCGTCTGGTGATGACAGGTAAAGCAGTTGCGTTGTTCCGCATAGTTGATGGTTCCTTTCTCGAGGATGCGCAACCCTGCGGTGACGGCCTTGCGAATCTTCGCAGGGTTCGCCTGTTCCCGAGCGCAGCAGATTGAAGAAAGGGCCAGCGACAGCAATCCCCCGAGCAGGAGCGGAAGGCGGATTCGCGAGATCATCACGGGAGGGTAGGTCGGGGACTCGGGAGAGAAAGAGGAATCGGCAATTCGGGTGATTGTCAGGTGGGCGCTGGCCTGCGAGAGTTTCCGGGTTCCGGTTATGAATCATTGCGCATTCTTCGTTTGTTTTCTTGGTGGTCTTTTGGCGGTTGCTTCAGCACATGAGGTGAAGTCTCGACCCAAGGAGGACGCCGCTCCCCCCAGCGCGCGCTACACTTCGACGGTGAAGCTGGTTGAGGAGGCTTTGCCTGCGGCGGCCTCGATCCGGACCTTCCAGCAGTCCGGAACGGCTGGAGTATTCAATATGGGTGTGGGAAGTGCGTCGGTCATTCATGCAGACGGGTATCTTCTGACGAACGATCACGTCGTGAGTGGAGTGGCACAGGGAGAGGTGATCCTGCCGGGACGCCCTCCGTTTCCCTTCAAGACCATTGCCACCATGTCCTCGGAAGACATGGCCCTGATCAAGGTTGAGGCGGGGGAGCCCTTGGATGTGCTGCGATTGGGACGAAGCCATGATCTCATGTTGGGGGAGCCCGTCCTGACGATCGGGAATCCTAGCGGGCTGACGCATTCGGTCTCGACTGGGATTGTGAGCGGGCTCAATCGCTCGACCGCGATTGTAGATTCCTTTCTCCCCTCGATGATTCAAACCAGTGCGGCGGTAAGCGGAGGAAACTCTGGCGGGCCTCTCATCAATGCGGTGGGAGATCAGATCGGGATTGTGACGTCCAAGAAACTTGATGGCGAAAACATCAACTTCGCGATTGCGGTGGACCGGGTGCGGGAAGTGTTTCCGGTCCTGCTCTCCGCCGAGTTGCGCTATGGATTCCGATTGGGAATCGAGGTGGACATGTACACGACTGTGGCAGAAGTGACGTCCGTGACGAAGGGGTCGCCGGCGGAGAAAGCTGGAATTGAAGAGGGCGATGTCATCCAGTCGTTGAATACGAAGCCGGTGAGAAGCGGGATTGATTTTCATCTCGGTCTGATTGGTCGGACGGCAGGCGAGAAACTGACGGTCGGGATCAAGCGTGGAACGGAGGCGATTGTTACGGAGGCGGAATTGGCGGAGTTGGAACAGGCTGAGCCAATTCCTGATGAGGGAATGGTAGAGGGTCTCGCCTTCGAAGGATTCGACGGGAAGTGGGATCAACTGCCAAATTTTGATGATCTCACGCCCGTGAAGAGGGGAAGGGCTGAAACTCCCACCGCGGAGGCCTACAAGACCGCGAGCGGTGAAAACTATGCGCTTCGTTTTGTGGGGTTCCTCAAGATCCCTCGCGAGGGGTTCTACACCTTCTACACCAGTTCCGATGACGGGAGTCGTTTCAAGATTGGAGGCGAGGTCGTTGTGAACAACGATGGCTTGCACGGAGTGTTGCGAACCGGAGGAGTGGCTCGGTTGCGAGAGGGCCTGCATCCGGTCGAAGTGACCTTCTTCGAACAAGGTGGGGACGAGAAGCTGGAAGTCTCCTGGGAGGGTCCCGAAATGAAGCGAGAAGTCATTCCGGCGGAGGCATGGTTTGTGAGGGCGGAGGAGAAAACCGGCGCGCAGAGCCCCTAGGGTGTGTTCGAAAACCCGACTGGCGGCGGGGTTGGAATCAATTTGGAAGATATAATCAGGCGCGGTGAGGAGCGTAGAGAAAGGGAAGCGCGGCCCTTTTCCCGTCTCGCTGTGTTCTCGTCACGGCTCGCCCATCACTACCGGTCGAAGCCTTGCCAATCGGAGAAATTGCTCGCGCCGCCACTCGACCGGGTTTTCGAATCCAGCCTATCTCCTTTCTGGATCTCGAGTTGGAGTGAGCACGGATGCTTCAGCTCTTTGAGATCGACTCGTCGAGATTGAAGATCAGGGAAGACACTGCCGCGTAGGCGGCGAGTTCGGTTTGATCGAGAGTGGGGTCGGGTTTCATTTGGCCGCCACCGGCGAGATAGGATTTCGCTCTCTCGGGCTCGTTCTTGAATTCCTCGAGTCGGTCGTTGAATTCGGCGTGCAGAATGGAGAGTTCGCGGTTGGTGGCACGGCGTGAGGTGCAGAGCCGGAAGACGTAGGTCAATCGTTCGCGGGTGGTGGCACCTCCTTCCTTCATGCAGCGTTCCGCAAGCAGGCGAGCCGCTTCCACAAATTGCGGGTCATTGAGGAGCACGAGCGCCTGCAAGGGGGTGTTGGTTCTCTCGCGGCGCGTGCGGCAGGAATTGCGGCCATCGGCGCCGAGAAGGCGCATGTTGGCGGCGGGTATTTGCCGCTTCCAATAGGTGTAGAGGCTCCTGCGGTAGAGGTCATCGCCCGAGCCCAGTCTGAAGGACGCTCCGGCGGCTCCGATCGCATTCCTGCCGAAAAGAACGGAGGGTTGATAGGGATTCACCCCGGGGCCGCCGCGCTTGTTGACGAGGAGACCGCTTACCGCCAGGGCATGGTCGCGAATGAATTCAGCTTGGAGTCGCTGGCGGGATGCGCGGGCGAGGAGGCGGTTGCCAGGATCGCGCTCAGCCAACGCCTTCGACTGCCTGCTGGACTGACGATAGGTGGCCGAGGTGACCATCTTGCGGAGGAGCGCTTTCACGTCCCAACCGGACTCCACAAAGTCGACCGCGAGGTAATCGAGCAGGGCCTGGTGGCTGGGGCGATTTCCCTGGGTGCCGAAGTCTTCGGAAGTGATCACAATACCGGCGCCAAAAAGCATCTGCCAGTAGCGGTTGACGGCCACCCGGGCGGTGAGGGGATTGGCGGGATCAGTGATCCAGCGTGCGAGCCCGAGCCGGTTCTTCGGCAGCTCAGCGCTGGAGTTCATGATGCTGCCCGGCGGGGAAGGCTCGACCACCTCGCCCGGTTTGTCGTATTCGCCGCGCATGAGCAGGTGGGTGGTGCGCATCTTCCCTTCGTCGCTGGCAACCATGGTGATCACCGCAGACTTCTCGATCACGCCTTTCTCCTTGTTGAGGGCAGCGTGCTTTGAGCGGGCCTCCGTGAATCCCGGCCACGTTCCCCGGTAATGGGCAAGACGCTTGTCGCGTTCCTTGGGAAGCTTGGCGCGAGTGAGAGCGGTGGGATCGCTGGTGACGCGAACCTGCGCACGGTCACCGATGATGGTCAGCTTCAACTGTTCTCCCGGCGCGAATTGTATGGGTTTTACCAGGCCGACGATCGCTGGTTCCTTCCCGGGGCCAACCTTGAGCTCGATATTGCCGGTGAGTTTCAGTTCACGCTCCTTCCCACCGATCACATGGGCGCGAATCGACTCGACTACTCCGACCTTCGAGTCGGCGATACCCAGGGCCACGACGGGTCCCTGGGTTGCGGTCAGCTCCAGGGTGATCTGGTAAGTCTGCCGGGACGCCTCCGGTGCGGGAGCCTTGGGATTGAAGGTCAGGGTCGAGCGGAAGGGCGCATCTCCGATCTTGCTTTCCCTGGTGGGTTTGTGAGCGCTATTGAGCACGTTCACCGAGACGTTGTCGAGGCGCTCCGGGCAGCAGTCGTTGCGGTTGGAGACGATGATGTAGTCGATGGGTATCTCCGCGCCGAGATCGACTTCCCACCAGGCGTCCTTCTCCTCATTGGTGCAGCAACACGATCCAAACGATCCGTTTGCATTCCCGTCGATTGCCTTGGCCGCGGGCGCGTTGAAGCCGATGCTCGATTGCTTCGCCGTTCCGGCGCGAGCGACGTTGCGGCCATTGGAGTAGATCTCGACTTCCGAGATCGTGATGAACCCGCTTTTGCCGGGCGGCAGCGCAATCCTGACGTAGCGCCCGCGCACTTTGGATTGTTCGTGAGTCGCCTTCCTTCCGTCACCGGTCTTCCGCTCCTGGAGAGAGTTGGAGATCAACCTCGGCTTCATCCACACCAGCGGTTTATCGATCTTGGTGAGCCACTTTTCGAAGTCCGCAGTGAGGGCCGGCGGGGTCTCCTTGAGAGTCTTGTCCAGGGCGGCCAACTCCGTGCCAATCTCGGCGAGGCGCTTCTCCTTCTCCACGGCCAGCATCTTCAGGGTCGGAGCGGTGGCACCCTTGGTGTTGCCCTTGCCCACCAGGCTGTTGAAGAATCCCGCCATCTCGTAGTACTCGCGCTGGGTCATGGGATCGAACTTGTGGTCGTGGCACTGGGCGCATTCCATGGTCAGGCCGAGGAAGGCAGTGGAGGTGGTGTTGACGCGATCGATGAGATACTTGATGCGGTAGTCTTCATCGATGATTCCGCCTTCGTTGGAGGTAGGGTTGTTGCGAAGAAAGCCCGTCGCGGTTTTCTGTTGATTGGAAGCATTGGGGAGGAGATCGCCGGCCACCTGCCAGGTAATGAACTGGTCATAGGGCAGGTTCTCGTTGAAGGCGGAGACGAGCCAGTCGCGCCAGGGGTAGATGCTGCGGGGGTGATCCTCGAAGAGGCCGTCGGTGTCGCCGTAGCGCGCCACGTCGAGCCACTCGAGGGCGAGGCGTTCGCCATAAGCGGGCGAGGCAAGGAGCCGGTCCACCGCGCGTTGGTAGGAGTTCTCAGATTGATCGCGGAGAAAGGAGTCGAGCTCCGCAATGGTGGGCGGCAGGCCGGTGAGGTCCAAGGTCACGCGGCGGAGCAGTTGGGCCCGATCGGCAGGCGGGGATGGTTTCAGTTCGTGATCGGTGAGGACCTCCAGGATGAAGGGATCGATCCCGTTGCGGGGCCAGGCATGATCGCGGGCCGGAGGAGGGACGGATTGAACCGGCGGGATGAAGGCCCAATGGAGCTCCCACTTCGCACCTTCCGCGATCCACTGGCGGATGAGGGCAATTTCGTCCTTGGTGACCTTGAGGTTCGACTTTGGCGGAGGCATCACCTCGTCGGGATCCGGGTTGGTGAGCCGGTGGATGATGGCGCTCTGGTCGGGCTTGCCCGGAACGATGGGAATCACCCCTTCGCTGAGAACAGCCTTGGCGACTTCCTCGCGATCGAGCCGCAGGTCGGCCTTGCGCGCGGCCGAATCCGGACCGTGGCAGGAATAGCAGCGGTCGGCGAGGATGGGGCGAATGTCGTCGTTGAAGGAGACCGCGGAGGAGGCCGGGGTTGGTCCCAGGCACAGCAGCGGGATGACGAAGTGGAGATGTCGTTTCATCACGCCAGGATCGGGTTGACGACCTTGCCGTGGACGTCGGTGAGCCGGAAGCGTCGGCCCTGGTGTTTGAAGGTGAGGCGCTCGTGATCGATACCCATGAGGTGCATGATGGTAGCCTGCCAGTCGTGGACGTGGACGGGGTCCTTCACGATGTTGTATCCGAACTCATCGGTCTCGCCGTAGGTCATGCCGGGACGGATGCCGCCGCCAGCCATCCAGTAGGTGAAGCAGCGGGGATGATGATCCCGTCCGTTGGCGGCCTCGCCGGCGCCACCTTGGGAATAGGTGGTGCGCCCGAACTCACCGCCCCAGACCACGAGGGTTTCGTCGAGCATGCCCCGCTGCTTGAGATCGGTGACCAGTCCGGCGCAGGCCTGATCGGTATCGTTACATTGTTTGGGAAGGGCGCCGATGAGGCCGCCGTGCTGGTCCCAGCCGCGGTGGTAGAGTTGCACAAAGCGCACCCCGCGTTCCGCGAGGCGACGGGCGAGGAGGCAGTTGGCGGCGAATTTGCCGGGTTGCTGGCACTCGGGGCCGTAGAGATCGAGGATGGCCTTCGGTTCATTGCTGATGTCGGTTGCTTCGGGGACCGACATCTGCATGCGGAAGGACATCTCATATTGTGCGATTCGGGTGGCGATTTCGGGGTCGCCAAAGGTGTCGAGTTGCATGCGGTTGAGAGCTTCCATGCGCTCGATCATGCGTCGCCGCGCATCCACCGATTCGCCGGGCTGGCTGTTGAGGTAGAGGACCGGAGTCTTTCCGCCGCGGAGTTGCACTCCTTGATGAACGCTGGGGAGGAAACCGCTGCTCCAGAGCTTGGTGTAGACCGGCTGGCTGCCGGGGCGACCGGTGCCATTCGAAATGAGGACGCAGAAGGTGGGGAGGTTTTCGTTGTCGGTGCCGAGGCCGTAGCCCATCCAAGATCCCATGCTGGGTCGGCCTGGTTGCTGGTGACCGGTCTGGAAAAAGGTCACCCCGGGATCGTGATTGATGGCTTCGGTGTGCATCGACTTCACGAAGCAGAGGTCGTCGGCGATCGTGGGGGTATGAGTGAGGACGTCGCTGAACCAGGAGCCACTTTTTCCGTATTGCTTGAAGTCCCACTTTGAGCGCGCGACTGGGAAGGACTTTTGTCCCGAGGTCATCCCGGTGAGGCGCTGGGTCTTTTCAATAAAGCCCTCCTTGCTCCACTTCTTCGATTTGGAGTCGAATGTTTTGAAGAGCTCCTTGCCGTGATGTTCGGCGAGCTTGGGTTTGTATTCGAAGAGGTCCTGCTGGGAGGGTGCCCCGTTCATGAAGAGAAAGATGATGCGTTTCGCTTTCGGCGCGAAGCGGCTGCTCTGGGTGGTGAGATTGGCAGCGAAGGACTTGGGGGCGAGGAGAGACCCCAAGGCGAGGGAGCCCACGCCGGTCGACCCCCGTTGTAAGAGTTGTCGCCGGGTGAGGACGTGTTTGAACTGCTCAAAGGGCTGGCGCTCCAAATTCATGGGAAAACGATAGCGTGGCCGACTCGGCTGACAATCCTACGTTCTCCTGAGAGCGGAAGGATGGAGGGTGATTCGCTTGCGAAAGGGTTGCCAGTCCTGTTGAGGCGCCCTCCCATGAGTCCGCCCGGTGGAGGGAGGGGTCAAGACGTGGACACAAAAAACGGGGCTTCGATTTCTCGAAGCCCCGTTGGAAATGAATCTAAGCAAACGCTATCGCCGGCGGCGAAGCAGGAAGCCGAAGGCACTCAAGCCGAGAAGCGCCAAGCCACTGGGCTCCGGAATGGTGGTGATGACCAGGTTGTCGATGAAGAGGTCCTGATTGGCACCACCAACACGGGCCGAGAAACCGAAGTTCCAATCGTCGTTTCCGGTGGCCCCGCCAAGGCTGATGTCGACGAAGTCGGCGTTGGTGTTGAGGCCGGTGGTGGCAAAGGAAACTGTCCCCGCGCCGGCATCGTAGCTTGCGCTCATGGTTCCGATCACCCTCTGGCCGTCGTTGAGAATGGATCCGTTGTTGAAAGCTCCAAGGGCGTTCTGGATGTCCACCCCACCCTGGACTCCGGAAATGTTGACACCCTGTTCGGCGTCAAAGTTCATCCAAGTGTCGACCTCAAAGGAGAGGTTGGTAGTCACGCCCGGCCGGCCGGCCATGCCGTCCTCGGCCTGTCCTCGCTCGCCCACGAGGAAGTCACCGTAGTTGAAGGAGAAGCCGTCGGCCGGAGGGTTGCCACCCACGGCGTCGAACATCTCGATATCAGCCGTCATCGACCAACCCTGCGAGGAGTTGGCCAGGGCGGGGATGGTGAAACTGGCAAATCCAAGGCCCTGATTGTCGATGGTGAGTTGCAGGCGACCACCCTGAATAGAAGCGGACGCCCCATTGAAGGCCGTGCCATCACCAAGATCAGTGGTGCCGTCGGCGAAGGCGTCGAAATCGTTGGTATAAGTCGCGGCTGAAGCGGTGCTCGCCAGTCCAGCCAAGAGGAGGAATGCAATGGGTTTTTTCATGTTGATAGTGATCGGTATCAGAGTTTCATCTGCTGTTTTCGCGGTTTGCTGAGGTCAGGTCAACCATTTTTCACGTTTTCTTGGACCTTTTAAGCTATTTTGAATAAGTCGGCTCTGGGCGGTCTCCTAGAAGGCCTGTTTTCAAGGTGTTTTTGGGCTCTCCGGCTCCAGAAAAGCCTCTCTTTTTTCATAGAGGGGGAGCCGGGATTTCAAGCCGGTGACCAGTTGCAGATTCCCTGCTTTCTCTGCGAGTGAGAGGGCCCGACGTGCGGTAGCAGCAGCGGCTTCGAATTGTCCCAGACCCGCCTGGGCGGCAGCCAGGGTGTCGAGGAGGTTGGGAATTTTGTTCCCTGTCTCCTCGTTCAGTGCAATTGCCAAGCGATGGGCCTCCTCGGGTTCTCGGATTTCGGGGCTGGGATGGGTGGCCAGAAGCCAAGCCAGATTGTTGGAGGCAAGGGCGTTTCCGGGTTGCGCGGACAAGCCCGCGCGGTAGTGGCTCACGGCCTCTTTGGGCTCGCTTTTGGAGGCGAGGAGAGCCGCCAATCCAAAGTGTGCAAGGGCGTGATCCGGCTTCAAGCGCAGGACCTCTTGAAAGTGGGTGCGGGCCTTCTGGGCCTGGCGGAGCCGGGAATGCAATTGTGCGAGCTGGTGATGGGCAGCGAAATCGTTACTTCTGAGCTTCAGATAGGACTCAAACTCCGCAGCGGCCTTTGCCCATTCTCCCGTGCTCAGATGGAGCTGGGCTAGTTCCTGGGCGGCTGGGGGAAAGTCGGGATCAGTATGACGCGCGGCGGTCAGGTAGTAGGCCGCTCCCTCCAGGTCGTTACTGGCTCGCTGGGCGAGTCCGTAGCGATATTGAATCGAGGCTTCGTGAGTGCGGCGACTCTTGGAGACGATTGGATTTGCGATCAAGGAGCCTGCCACTTGAGCCGCGCGCTGGAGGCGCTGGTCGACGGTGCCCTGGGAGTGATGAAGATCCGCGAGCAAGCGCTCGGTCGTGACGGGGCCTTTGTAGATGACCGCGAGGTGGCCCTGGGGATCGATGAGAAAACTGGTGGGGACCGGAAGCGGCTGGTTGAGCCCCACGAGATTGTCATGAAAGTCCTGGAAGGCCGCGAGGAGGGGCGCGGTGGCCTGGGATGAGGGGAAGGGGAACTTGAGCTCAGCAAGCACTTTGCTTGGATTCCGCGCCTTCGCTTGCGCCTCACCGAGGGCATCGACGCTGAGGGCGAGGACGTCCACTCCGGCGGCGCGGAGATCGTCGGCGCGGTCGCGAAATTCTGCGAGTTCGACCAGACAGGGCGCACACCAGGTGGCCCACAGATTCACGAGGAGGCTTCTTCCGGCACCGGGACCGGCAGGGCTGCCCTTCGAATTCTTGAGGTTCAACTTGGGCGCACGCAGGAGGGTGACGACCGGAATGCGCGCCGGACCGCTGGTGGAGGGCTCCGCCGGAGGGGAGGGGGAAAGAGCGATGGAGTCCATCCGCTGCGGAAGAGGCCTGGCTTTGGCGACCCCTTGGGAGAGATGATAGCGCCCGTCGGCCTTGATCCCTCGGAAGGATTCTTCACGGCCATCCGGCCAGCGCACCAGGATTTCCGCGATTTCGGATTCCTCTCCGAGGCCGAAGTGAAGGTCCTTGCTCGACTGGGAGAGGAAACCCTCGCCGGCGCGAAGGGCTCGGACCAGGCGGAGCTTGGAGGTGCTGTTCTTCAATTTCACTTCGACCCGTGCCCCGATGGCGTCCCGGTTGGAACTTGTGCCATTTCCGCTCAGGCGGAGGGAGAGGAAGTGGTGTTTGGTGGTGGAGTCGTTGCGCAGGAGACGAATGCGGGGCGTGTTGCGATTGCTGATCCAGAGATCGAGGTCGCCATCCTGATCCCAATCGGTGACCGCAATGGCGCGGCCGTCATCAGGAAAGTCGAATCCGCTTCCGGCGGAGAGATCCGCGAAGTGTCCGTCGCGGGTGTTGAGGAAGACGCAATTCCGCTCCTTGCCACTGAAGGAGCGCCCGGCGTCGATCATGGCGGAGAGATCACGGTGAGAGCTTCCCGCTGCGGAATGTGGCGGTGATTCCTGGGAATCGAGTGTTTGCGGCACGACCTGCCGCCAGAAGAAACTTCACAAGTCGCCAGTCTCGTCGTTGGACGAGAGATAGCCGTTGGCCACCACAAGATCGAGCCAGGCATCGTTGTTGAGATCCACGAAGTTGGAACTCCAGGCCCAGCGGCCGAGATTCACGTTGGCCGCGAGGCTGACATCTTGAAAGGATTCCCCCCCATTGCGGAAGAGGGAGTTGCCCCGTGCGAAGCGTAGGAATCGATTGCGGATCGCGGGCGCAGTGCCGGATTTGAATTGTTGCTGGGTGGTGATCCGGCTCCCCGCCGCTGAAAACATGTTGGAGACATAGAGATCCATGCGGCCGTCGCGATTGTAGTCGCCCCAAGCCACCGACATGCCGGACGCGCTGTCCTCCACGCCCGCCGCAGCCGCGACATCGACAAAGTGTCCATCGTCGTTACGATAGAGATTGTTTCGACCATAGTCGTTGGCGACGTAGAGGTCCTGGTCTCCGTCGTGGTCGAAATCCTCCCAGGAGGCGGCGAAGCTCCAGCGGCGGTTGTTGATCCCGAGTCCCGTCGAGGAGGTGACCTCTCGAAAGGCGATCTTCCCTCCGGAGGCACCCTCGTTGTGAAAGAGAGAGTTGGCGGCGCCATTCTTGGCGTCGTGGTAGACGAAGCGCTCTCCGGTCGCTCCCATGGAGGAGCCTCCGTCCTCCTGCACGTAGGCGCAGACAAAGAGATCGAGCCAACCATCTCTGTCATAGTCGGCGGCCGCGAGGGAGGCGGTCGAGCTGCTGGTGGGCAGGGCGGTGGCGACCTCAAAGCGCATCCCGCCCACGTTGCGCGCGATGACGAGGTTGCCATAGATTGTGAGGGCGAGATCCTGGTCGCCGTCGTTGTCGAGATCGAGGAGGAGGGCAGCGCGGGAATCCTCAAGCCAGTCCACACCCCACTCTGCAGCCACCTCCCGGGCGGTGCCGTCGGCTTGCTGCAGGAAGAGACGGTTGGGCAGACCGGGTTCCTGACAAAGATACAAGTCGTCGAGGCCGTCCCCATTGACGTCGCCAACGGCCAGGCCCGGCGTTCCGAAGCGGTTGAGCATGGCGCGCACCGGGAGCCGACTCAGCCAGTGATTCATGCCATGGGTCAGTTGACTCGAGTAAGAGGGGTTGGACGCGAGGGCGGAGGCGGTGACATCGGAGAAGAGTGGCTGGGCCCGCTTGGTGGTGGTGCGAGCGAAAATTTTAACCGCGATGCTCTTGAGTTTCGGGGGCTCAGAATCCGATCCGGACCAAGCGATGGCCCAGCTGGCGTGGTGCTCGACGATGGTCTTGCCAGTGAAGAACGAGAGCGAGAAGAGAACCTCGGTCTGAAAGTCGCCGGACGAGAGGGCAGATGGATCGCGGGTCAGGGCCGTAATTTTGAATTCGAAATGCCGACGATCATTAGGGCTCAGCTGGGCATGCGCCCGGACGGCTTCGAAGGAGGCGGTGAGAGTGGCGGCTCCTCCAGGTGGTGCCGCCGGATCGCGGGGAGCGCTGCGCTCCACGAGGGCGAGCTCGTCTTCGAACACGCGCTGGAGGTGATTTGGAACCAGTGGGTCACAGGTAAAGTTCGAGGCCAGATAGTCGGCAACTTCGCCCTCCTCAAAGAAGAGACTGCCGAGAGACTTGAGCTGGTTTTGGGCTTGCTGAGCGAGAACCTCGCTTTCCCAGCCATCGGTGCCTGGATCGTCAAGCATCCAGGACTGGTCGGTTCGGGCGTTTGGCACCGCGGACGAAGTGTTCTCTTGTGCGGCGGAGGCGGATTCCTGAACTCCGGGAGGTGGGGTGGTATCCTTGGAAGGCGTTTGGTCGCTGCGGGCGTGCCCACCGGAGTCATTCCGCTCCTGACAGCTCACCGACAACGACAAGAAACAGACGCCGACAAGAGAGAGGGCGAGGGAGAAGTTGGATGGCGACTGCGATCGTTGCCGCTCGCGTGCCGAAGTTGGATGGGCCTCATTCACCTGGAAGGGGATTCATATAGCGGGTGCCCCTGCGCGAGATCGATCAAATTCCCCAGGATACCCCCCAGAGGACGACGGGTTGGGGGTTTGCGATCTTCCAGAAAGAAAGGGGCGGTGGTGCAGCCTCTCTAGCTGCACCACCGCCCTGATAAGATTTTTGGAAGATTCGGAAACAGCGTTTCTCTACTTCAGGGTCACCTCGACATTATCGATGGTCCAGCCGCTGAAGCCATCAGCGCTGTTGTCGCTCTGGTATCGAAACTCGATGATGATGGTCTCCCCGAGGACCGCGGGATCCAAGTCGGCGCTGAACGAAACGAAATCGACGTCGAGGGCGAAGACATCAGGGTCGATCACTTGAAGTTCGGACAAGTCACTGGCTTTCAGGATGCGCACAGTCCCAATATCCGCGAATCCGTCGGCATCCCGGAATTGTTCGAAGACCAGGCAAGCCGCCGTGGCGCCGGTGAGATCGATGTCGGGCGAGCGCAGGAAGATGTCGGAATCGATTCCGTAATCACCAAGGTTGGTTGAGAAGGCGTTCGCCGAGCCATCGGCACCGGTGATTGGACCGGAAGTGCCGTTGGGGGCTCCCAATTCCCACGCGGTGTTTCCCAAGGCATCGTCGATCCCGGCGGTCCAGCCGTTCAGGCCAGATTCGAAGTCCTCGCTGAAGAGCGGCGGAACGGGGGCTGCGATCAGTTTGAAGAGTCGGAGCGCCTCCGCGGGCTTTGGGATGGAGGCCAGGTTCAGGGGTGGAGTAGCAGCAATATTTTCCAAGGCCGCAACGACCGGCCAGGTATTGGGATCTGGATTGGCCACCGGATCGTCGGTGCTCACGATGCTGTAGAGTTCGGAGCCATTGCTGTCCCAACTGAAGTCGATATTGGCACCGTTGTCGGCACTCGAAACGACGAAGTTGTGTCGATCAATGCTCACCGTGCTGATGCAGAGATTGTCAATCAACACAGTCTGATTCGCGCCGCCAACCCGGGCGGAGAAAATGAAGGTGTGATTGTCGTCCGGCACGAAACTGGTGGCGACATTACTGAAGTCTGCGTTGGTGAGGAGTCCCGTGGTGGTGAAGGAAGCCCCGTCGACAGGATTCCAGGAGATGGTGACGGCACCGCCCACCGAGGTCCCATCATCGAGGATGGGGCCGTTGGTAAAGGCCAGGTCGCTGTCAATTCCGCCCACTTTCTCGGCGATGTTGACGCCCTGTTCGGGGTCGAAGTTCATCCAGGTGTCAATTTCGAAGGAGAGGTTTTCGGTGACCGATCCGATCGCACCCATGCCTTCCTCGGCTGAACCAAGTTCGCCTTCAGCAGCGTTGCCGTAGTTCAGCGAGAGTCCGTCCGCGGGGACATTGCCTCCTAGGCTATCAGTGATCGTGAGATCGAAGGTCGCGGTCCAACCGTTGGAGGAACCCTTGAGTGGCGGCACGGTGAAACTGGAGAACCCAAGGCCTCGCAAGTCCTCGGTGAGCATCAGTTGACCACCCTGAATGCGGGCAGCGGCCCCGGTAATGGTGGTTCCGTCCTGGAGATCGGTGGTGCCATCTGCATAGGCTCCGAAATTGGATTTGTAGGAGGTGTTGGACGGCGAGGTTGGGATATTGGCGACGGTTGGGTCCTGGCCCAAAAGGATATCCGTCCGATCGCCAAATCCATCTCCATCGGTATCGGGATTGTTAGGATCGGTTCCCGATTGGTCGACGTCAACGAAGGGCAAGTTGGGGTCCTCCACTCCGTCAGCGAGGCCGTCGCGATCGGAATCGGTCCTGGTCGGATCGGTTCCCGTATTGTTTGAGTCGACGTAGATTCCGGTGCCGGTTTCCACTCCGTCAGCGAGGCCGTCGCCGTCGGTATCGGCGCTTTGCGGGTTGGTTCGCGCGTCGCGCTCTTCGATGTTGGTGAGTCCATCAGCGTCCGGATCGCCAGCGGCACCGAAATCCGCATTGACGCTTCCGTCATCGAACCTGGCTCCTGCGGGGAGGTTGGCATCTTCCCAGGTGTCCAGCAACCCATCGCCATCGGTATCATCGGTGTTTACGCTGATCCTGAGATTGTCGATGAGCACGGTCTCGTTCGCGCCGCCGACCCGAGCGGTGATAATGAAGGTGTGGTCGTCGTCAGCAACGAAGGCGCCGGTGTCGACATTGATGAAATCGGCATCGGTCACAAAGGCGGTGCCGGCGACTCCCGGTAGTGGGCCACTGGTGATAAAGCTCGCGCCGAGGACGGGATCATAGCTGATCGTAACCGAAGCGCTCACGGTCGTTCCGTCGCTAAGAATGCTCCCGTTGTTGAAGGCAAGCTGACCAACGTCCACGCCCCCGGCATTCCCGGAAATGTTCACGCCCTGCTCGGCGTCGATATTCATCCAGGTATCGACTTCGAATGAGAGGTTCTCCGGTGCGTCTCCTACGCCGATTCCCTCCTCGGCGGTGCCCTGTGTTCCAAGCGGCGCGCTGCCGTAGTTAAACGAAAATCCGTCCGCGGGCTCATTGTTCCCAAGACTATCGATAATTATGACATCGAAGGTGGCCGTCCAGCCCCCGGAGGAACCGGTAATCGGCGGGACAGAAAAGCTGGAGAATCCAGCGCCCACGTTGTCGATGGTGAGTTCCAGTTGGCCATCCTGAATGCTGGCAGAGGTGCCAAAAATAACGGTACCGTCACCCAAATCCGTCGTCCCGTCGGGGAAGCCCTCGAAATCCCAGAACGCTCCTGCCGGCGGAGGTTGAGATGCGTTGGGATCACTTCCGAGTGCGACCTCGGCCCCATCACCGAGGCCATCTCCATCGGTATCAAACACATGGGGATCGGTGGGGGCGTTGCCGAATGCGGTATTGGCTGAGCCGGTGACCTCTTCGCCGTCGTCCAGTCCGTCCACGTCGGTGTCCGCCACGACCGGGTTGGTTCCGGTGTCGTTGGCATCGATGGAGATGCCGGTGTTGGTCTCGACAGGGTCATCCAGTCCGTCGCCGTCGGAATCGACGAGGAGCGGGTTGGTCGGCGGACGTGCACCGGCTCCGGCCGCCTCCTCGCCGTCGCTCAAGGTATCACCGTCGGTGTCGGCGAGATTGGGATGGGTTCCGTTGTCGTGCTCGTCGATGTTGCTGATCCCGTCGCCATCAAGGTCGCCCAAGGCGCCGTTGGGACCGTCCTTGGCACCGGGGCTGGTTTCCCCAATGGTGCCGTCGTCATTCGGATCGAGTCCGTTGGCGCTTTCGTAAGTATCGGAGAGGCCGTCGCCGTCCGTGTCGTCGGCGGGAGCGTTGGTGGTGATCACCAGGTTGTCGATGAAGAGGTCCTGGTTGGCACCGCCGACGCGGGCCGAGAAACCAAAGTTCCAAGCGTCGTTTCCACCAACCCCGGCAGGAAGAGCGATGTCGACGAAGTCGGCGTTGGTGTTGAGGCCGGTGGTGGCAAAGGAAACTGTCCCCGCGCCGGCATCGTAGCTTGCGCTCATGGTTCCGATCACCCTCTGGCCGTCGTTGAGAATGGATCCGTTGTTGAAAGCTCCAAGGGCGTTCTGGATGTCCACCCCACCCTGGACTCCGGAAATGTTGACACCCTGTTCGGCGTCAAAGTTCATCCAAGTGTCGACCTCAAAGGAGAGGTTGGTAGTCACGCCCGGCCGGCCGGCCATGCCGTCCTCGGCCTGTCCTCGCTCGCCCACGAGGAAGTCACCGTAGTTGAAGGAGAAGCCGTCGGCCGGAGGGTTGCCACCCACGGCGTCGAACATCTCGATATCAGCCGTCATCGACCAACCCTGCGAGGAGTTGGCCAGGGCGGGGATGGTGAAACTGGCAAATCCAAGGCCCTGATTGTCGATGGTGAGTTGCAGGCGACCACCCTGAATAGAAGCGGACGCCCCATTGAAGGCCGTGCCATCACCAAGATCAGTGGTCCCGTCGGCGAAGGTGTCGAAATTCTGGGAGTAGGTGTCCGCACTGGCGAGACCGGCGGAGCAGAGAATGGAGGTAGCGAGCGCCGCGAGAGTGCGCCGTGAGCGTCTGGGTTTCATGATATGTTTTGGGGCGAGAGGAGAGGGTTCTGCACTGCGGAAAGAAGGGGAAGGTTGTCGCGCTTGACCTGTCGAGGTCAAGGAGAGAATTATGGTTGGGAGGTTCAGCTCTTGATTGATTTAGTCGCATAAAAATCTTTCCCTTCTTAAATTGTGCTGAAAAATTCGCGGCAGGATTTTTGAGTATGATTCCGCCGGAGACCTGCTGAAAAATTCCTTTTAGCCAACCGATGAGCAAGAGCCTGCGAAACAAGTCCACGCGATTCTCTCGCGATGGCGCATTCTGGGGGGTCTCCCTCTGTTTCCTCCTCTCCGGGGTTGCTGGGTTGATCTATCAGATGGTTTGGATGCGTTATCTTTCCACCATCTTTGGAACGTCGGAATTGGCGATTGTCACGGTGTTGGTGGCTTACATGGGAGGACTCGCAGTTGGTGCCGCGGTGGCATCCAAGCGAGTGCAGTCGCTCAAAAACCCCATTCGGCTCTACGCGATTTTGGAGGGCGTGATTGCCGCCTCTGCACTCTTGGTGCCGCTCTTGTTGAAAGCGGTGGGCGGTCTTCAGGTGGCGATTCTGGGGGGGCAGGACTCTCCGCCCGCCGATGGGGGGTTGTTTGAAGCCCTCGCTTTCCTTGGATTGGGCTGTCTCGTCCTCGTGGTTCCGACCGCGTGTATGGGGGCCACTCTTCCGATTCTGGCATCGGGTGTGATCCGCCATCGCAAACAGATCGGCAGTCGGGTGGGGTGGCTCTATGCCTTGAATACTTTCGGGGCCGTTATCGGGACCGTGCTGGCGGCCTTCTTTCTCATTCCGAAGATCGGGCTTTGGCAGACTTCCTTTGTGGCGGTTTTTTTGAATTTGCTGGTTGCTTTTCTGGGCTGGTTCGTGGCTCTGCGGGTGCCGCCGCGGGAGGAGGGAGAGAGCACGCCGGTGACCGAGGGCGCCGCGGCCCCGCTCCTGAGTCAGAGGTTTGGGTGGGTGATTCTGGGAGTGATGTTTTTCTCGGGCGGCATTTCCTTCGCCTACGAAATTCTTTGGTCGCGCGTCCTCTCGCATGTCCTGGGAGGAAGTCTCTACGCCTTTGCCACCATGCTGGCCGCCTTTCTTGCGGGCATCGCGATTGGGGGATTGCTGGGCGCGAAAGTCGCGGGCAGCCAACGGCGATCGTGTTTCTGGTTGGCGGCGGTTGAGATTGGGGCCGGACTCATCAGCGCGGTTCTCTTTCTCTACGTGAGTTCGACCGGATTCTCCGAGACCGCGTGGGTCGATGCCAGCCTGGCTTCGCTGGTGTGGCTCTGTGCCCTGCTTCTCATGCCGGCCACCCTCTGCATCGGGGCGACCTTCCCCCTCGCGGTGCGCTGCCTGTGCGAAGATCATCGCGATGCTGGGCGTTCGGCGGGTCGAGTTTATTCCTGGAACACGATTGGCGCCATCATCGGTGCGGTGGGAGCAGGTTACTTTCTCATCCCAGCCCTTGGCTATGCCTCCACCTTTAAAATTGCGATTGCCGGGAATCTTTTTCTGGGTGCGGGGGTCCTCATTTTGATGACCCCGCGGCCGACCATCGCGGCGGTGGTTTCCGCGGTTCTGGCAGTGGCCTGTCTTGCGGGGTTTCATCCCAAGCCGCCCCTTCGGTTGTTCACGATGTCTCCGTTGGAGAAGCCGTCCACGCGCAAGGGCATGACTTCGAAGCTCCTCCATTATTCCATCGGGCACTCTGCCAGTGTTGCGGTTCTGGAACGGGGAGGGAGCTTTCTCATTCGTACCAACGGGTTGCCCGAAGCGGAAATCTTTGCCAAGGGTGCGGACAAACTTTCCTACACCAGCATTCGTTGGCTCCCGGCCTTGCCCAAGATCCTCCGTCCGGAAACGAAGTCGCTCCTGGTGGTAGGTTTTGGCGGAGGGGCCCTCCTTGAGGCGGTGCCCAGCGGGATCGAATCCATCGACGTGGTGGAACTCGAGGCAGAGGTCATTCGTGCCAACGAGGTGGTGGCTGACCGCCGGGCGATCGATCCCTTCGAAGACGAGCGGATCACGGTCATTGTGAATGATGTGCGCGGCGCCTTGCGCCTCACCGCCAAACGCTATGATGCGATTGTTTCCCAGCCGTCTCATCCTTGGACCGCGGGGGCCTCTCACCTCTACACCCGGGAGTTTTTCGAACTTGCGCGGGCTCACCTCAATGACAACGGCGTCTTCGTGCAGTGGCTGGGCTCCTACTTCGTGAACGAAGAGCTCCTTCGTTCCTTCGCGGCCACCATGTTGAAGGTCTTCCCGCACACTCAGCTCTACAAGGTGGCCGACAATTTTCTCTTTGTGGGGGCCGGGACTCCTCTGGACGACGGCTTCCTTGCCGGTGCCGGGCCGGGTGGGGCGCTCTTCGAACTGAGTGGCTACGCCAAAATTTCCCGCGTGGAGGATGTCCTTTCGGTCCTGCAACTTGACGAGGATGGCTGTCGCAGGTTGGCGGGCGATCATCCGATCATCACCGACAATCTCAATCGGATGGCGACCCACCAGTCGCTCGGGAAAATAGCCTCGGACGGGATGAATCATCCTGCGAACCTGAAACGGGTTCTGGAGCCGCTGCACTTTCTCAATCAGGATTCGCCCAAGCTCTTGAGGGCGCCCTCGACGCAAAACATTCAGCTACCCTATCTCACCACCCTTCTGATGGCGGGAAAAGCTTCACAGGTTGATCTCGATCGCCTGGCCGGCAATCTCATGTCGCCGGCAGAAAAATCCTTCTACCATGCGAGCAGTCTGCGAGGTCGTGATCCCACCAAAGCGGTAGCCCTGCTGGGATCTGCCCTCGCGGCCGATCCGGGTCTCCCGGGGGCCCGTGCCCTTGAGGTGCAACTCCGCCTCGTGAGCGCCCGGAAGAACTGGTTTTCGCGCGGCTTGGGTCCGGCTCCTCATGAGCTTGCTTCGCTGGTCGCGGAGGATGCTCAACTCCAGGCCGCGCTGGCGCAGTTGAGTGCGGCGGAACGCGAAGTGGTCGAGGCACAACATTGGCTCCTGACTGGGCAGAACTCGAGATTGCACGCGGTTGCCGAAAAAATGGAAGCCTTCACCGATCACCGAGACCCGTTCTACCAAGTCGCAGTCCGCATCCGCCTGGGAGCCCTCCTCGAGGTCAGCGGGAAGTCTGAGCAGGCCCAGGAAGAGGACGCCCTGGAGGCTCGTGAAGTTCTCGATCACCTCCTCGCCCTGCCTACGGTGGACAATGCCAGGTTCATGATGCAGCGCATTCAACTCGCCCAGCGTTTTGACGAGACGGGTTACCTGATCGCCGCGGGCTGGATCATGGCTCGCAAGCTGGGCAGTGCACCCGCCAACACGCCGGAGCGGATGAAGGAAGCCTATCGCAGGCCGCTCGGAGCAATCCTGAAGCCCTACTTCAAGAAGAGCAGGGGGCGGATCGAGTTTTCCAATCCTGCGATGCGAAATTTTTACAACGATGTTCGAGGTCGCCTGGGGGAGGAGATCTTTCCGTTGGAATATCGGAAGTAACCCTATTCCGAAGGTCTGAAATCCTCACTCCAAGGGGAGGACTTGGTCTGCGCGGAGACGCATGAAGAGTTCCTCGTTGTCGTCCACCATGACGTCCGCCTGGTAGGTGACGGTTGATGTTCCATCGCCATTGGGAACTTCCGAGAGAAGGGTGACTTGGGTGGTCCAGCTCACCAGATCCCCGGAGACTTCGACTTGGAAGCTCGCATCGTCGGCGAGAAGGTTGCGTCTGAAGGTGAAGGTGAGGTTGGGGCTCTCCCGACGGGCGGAGAAGAGATTCGGTCCGCTCGCGGAATCGTTATCGTTGCTGCCGAGGGCGTGTTCGAGAAAGGCATTCAAGCCATCGCCGTCAAGGTCGGCGGAGGGGTCAGGACCGGCGAAGGATTCGGTGATGATGTTACCAGGAGATTTGCCCAGCCGCCAGTTGGAGGGGATGCCATGTCCCAGCGGATCGAGAGGGTCGGCCGCCGCATTGTCGCTGGTGTGGGCCAGGACCAGGCTGTAACCATCACCATCCGCGGAGGAAGACCAAGGGGCGTTGTTGTCGTAAACAAAGTCGTGAATCGAGAAGGCGCCCAGCGCCAGCTTGATGCGTTCGCCATCATTGCTGAGACTATTCTCGTCTTCGAATTGGTACTCGCCGGCGATCGGCAAGCCGACACCATACTCTGCTTCGAAGGTCGCAGTGTTCTTGACCACGAGAAGGAAGGCGCCTCCGTTCAGCATCGTGTTTTCCGCAAAATCGAAATCGATGCCCTTGGTGAAGCGAACATTGGTGAGATCAAGGGGGGTGGAGCCGATGTTTGTCAGCTCGATGTACTCCAGATCATCCGGGCCCGTGGGGTTATACATGATCTCACTGATCACGAGGGACTGTTGATAGGTGCTGGCGTCAGGGTTGGAGGCGGTGAAGAGAACCGGTGCCGACCAGTGGCTCCATCGTCCCGTGCTATCCTTGTGGCGCACGCGAGCTCGGTAGGTCTTGCCTCCTCGCACTGCAGACGCGGGCGGGGTGATGGTCGGGGTGAAGGTGATCAGTTCACCGCTCTCCCAGCTCGCAGACCACTCCAGAGGAAAAAGCTGTTCATCACCACCCCGTGAGTAGCGGGCGTATTCCGCGATGCGGTACTCCATCGCAGCGAAGGTGCCGGAAGGATCTGAAAAGGCGGAGGATTGGAATTGGAGACCGTCGGCGGGATGATCCGCGGTGCTGAGGTCGCTGAGAGTCGGCGTGACCGGAATGGCGTTGTCCTCCGCCAGCGCATCGAGGTAGGCGTCGCGTCCCTCCTGGCCGGAAATGCCATTGTCCCTCGAGATCGCGGCCATGCTAGAACTGTTCCCGCCGGTCCAATTTCCACCGCGAAAGGCGAAAAACTTCATGTCGCGGGAGCGGAGAGTGAGGTCGCCATCAGATTGGCTTCCGGCGGACGAGGGGGCGCCTGTCCAGCGGTCGCGGTCAGCGCGCTGGAAGAGGAGGACCTGGGACTGAAGCATGTCAATGAGGTCGTAGATCTGGTCCGGTTGCCAGACGAGATCGCGGATCTCCCGCACGACATTGCGATATTCCAAGTTGTAACTCTCCCGATTTCCCATGGCCGCCTTGACAAAGTCGACCCCGCCATTCCAATTCGGTCCCCAACTGGTGTCGGAATCCCAGGGGAGGACATTGAGGTAGCCATAGCGGTTTCCTCCAGGCTCAAAATAGTAAGCCCGGTTTTTGAGGTGCTCTCCGGTGTTGGGTTGCACATCGTAGTGGCGCACCGCGTCCACGATGGCGTGGTAGTGATACCAGGAGTCCCAGTTGACAAACCGATTGAGCCAGATGTCGGCCTGGTTGGAACGGAGGCTGTTGACGATGTTCGAGTAGTCGGCCCCGGTCGAAACGGAATCGGGAGCCTGGTAACGCATGACTTCAAGCCCGTTGAGAACGTAGGATTTCAGTTTGTAGAGGTTTCCATCGGGCAGGTTGTGAGCTTTGAGAAAACGCCGATCGTAGTCTTCCATGCCCAGGAGGAATCCGTAGAAGTCACCGAAGTATTGTCCATTCGTGCCGCTCGGCGCTTCTTCCGCTCCCTTCACGACGCGAAAGTGAAACCAATGCGTGTGGGGGGCAGGGGTCCCGGTGAGATTCCAGAGGATGGAATTGATGGATTCGTAGAGGCCGAAGTTGGCCCCCCCCCGCGCGTCCATCTTGTGCGAATTCAGAGTGCGCCATTTGGTGGGATAGGGGTTACCCCACATGTCGTGGAACTGAACGAAATTTCCGCGATTGAATCGAAAGCGGAAGCTCCGCTTGCCGGATCCGCTGTAGCGCGCATTGCGTTGACGCAGGCGGTACTTGATGTTGTCGTAAACCTTGCCGTTGTAAACGAAGGTGCCACTCCAGTTGAACTCACTGCGGGCATCGAAGTTGCCGCTCGAGATCTGATTGCGGGTGTAGGCGACGCACTGATCGTAGTCGTCCGAGGTGGTGAGGAGATGGTATCCGGGAAGGGATTGCAGAGTCTCCGAGGAGTGCCGGTAGGGCGGACTGCCGAATGCGGTTCGGGTGGCGGCGACATAGTCGGGAATGCCATTGTAAACGAAACAGGCAAAGTTGAGCGACTCGTCATCGAAGTAGGGGGCCGTGATCGATTCACCTGGGACGTCGCTCACGTTGATCCGGTAGCGAATCAAAGTCCGGTTGGGTTGCGCGGGAACAGTCGCGGTGTAGATGTCATCATTCGCCACGGCGTCGTTGCCCAATCCATCGTCGAGCATCGGGGCGAGGAGCCACCTTCGCTGATAGGCCGGATTCTGAGTGCGCGGAGTGGTGGGACTGGAAAGGAGGGTCGAGTGCGGTTTGGCGAGGAGGGCGGGGACGTAGGCCCCGGGTGCGATCAGGCTGTATTCCAACTGCACGGTGCTCACCCCTTCAGGATCGGTCACTTTGGCCGTGATGACCGTGGCTTCAGAGTCCTTGGGTTGCTTGGGAGTGTGGGTGACTTGGCGGATGTTGGGCGCTGCCACCGCGGAAGAGACACGGTTTGTCGTGCCGGGAGTGGGGGCTGCCAGGACGCCGTTGGTCGACGAGCTGCGCCAGGAACTTCCGAGCCCGTTGTCGAGGGAGGCATTGATGAGCTCCATGGAGCTGCCCGTGCCATCCGCCGCGGTGGGCCAGGGAAAGTCGACGTCGTAGTTCACGCGGTCGACGCGGACTCCGCCTGCGTCGATCAAATCGACCCGTTCACCGTCGCCGCTCAGTCCGCCGGTGTAGGGCCCCAAGGCCGTGATGCCATAGCGCGACTGAATGGTGGACGGCAAATCGGCCACCACGAGGTAGGTGTTTTCGAGGAGGATGTTGTCCGAGGGGATGGTGTATTCGATCGCTCCGGTAAGTTGCCATCCTGAGACATCGACCTCTCCTGGTCCCGGGTTGTAAATTTCAACGAACTCATTCGCGACCGTATTGATGTCGTTGTTGTAGTGGATTTCGTTGATGACGGGGCCGGCAAAGAGGCCGGAAGTCAACGACCCGAAAGCGGCGATGGAAGTGGTCAAAATGCGACCACGGGGGGAGGATGGGATTGGGAGCACGGGAATTTGGTTTTGTTCGTCTAGTATCGGCCCCAAGGCGTTGCAATGCAAATTGACGGGAGACTAGGGATCCCGGCAATTCAGGAAGATAATTCCTTTCGCTACTGTTGCACCACGATGCGCCGCGCCCCGGCCGTGGATGCGGTCTTACTGGTGGTTCCGTCCGGCCAGCGGACTTCCACTTCCACCGGCGACGCGCTGTCCAGAGCGCCCAGGCCAAACCAGCGGGCGGGTTCCGATTGTCCCAGGTAGCCTGAACCGCTGGTGACTTCCGCAGATTGCGAGCGTGCCGCGTCCTTCGCCCTGACCGTGATTCTGGCTCCGACCGCAGTGGGGTTGCCCGGTTTGCCCACCAGGCGCACTTCGAGCAAGCGATTGGGCACACTCTGGCGCACCGGTTCTGAGTAGATCTGGACCGGGCCCCCGTTGATGGCGAAGGCCAGTTCGGGCCGGCCGTCGGCATTCAAGTCCACCGTGGTGACTGCGGTGGCGGCGCCCCCTACGGTGATCCCGCTCTGGATTGGCCCCGCCGCGACAAAATCACCCTCTCCCCATCCCCGCAGGATCATGCTCATCCCGCCATCGAGGAGGCCAATCTCCGGTTGGGCCCCGAAGAAATTCTGGGCCAGCACGCAGTCGACCAACCCATCGGCATCGAGATCCGAGAGGAGGACTCCCTGCGAGGGTGCCATCTGCGCCCCACGCGGAAGGGGCTTGGTGGTGAATTTCGCCTGACCGTCATTGATGAGCACGCAGGAGGCGAGGGTGTTTGCTTCCAGGCGGAGCGAGGTTGCCAACTTGGTGCGGCCATAAAGATCGCTCAAGGTGGAACGCGCGAAGCCATCGAAGGTTTTGAGACGCTGGCGGAGTCCGGAAAAGGCTCCGCTCGAGCAACTGAATCCGCGACGTGGAAAACAGATCGAGCCCTCGAATTTCGCTTCCACGATGCGCATCGTTCCGCTCCCATCAAAGTCGCCGTAGTAGAGGAGTTCCGGTTCCGCACTGGTTGCCTTGTAGGGCGTGTTGAGCCCCTGGTTGGTGACGACGTAATCGAGATCACCATCGCCATCGAGATCCGCCCCGGCGATTCCCTTCCACCAGCCGAGATGCTCACTCAGGCCGGTTCGGTCGGTGGCCTCGATGAGAGTTCCTCCGTTGTTGAGGAATACCTTGATTGGTCCCCACTCACAACAGAGGAGGAGATCGATCCAGCCGTCGCCATTGGCATCCGACCAGAGCGCGCCGCTGATGAGACCCGCGCGCTCAAGCCCGGTCACGCTTGCGGTGTCCTCCGTGAATTTCACGGTGGCTCCTGAGGAATCGTTTCGGAGCAGGCGGCTGGCGGGGGTGACCGGATAGGCTCCGGGCACCACCCGACCGCCCACAAAGAGATCGAGGTCACCGTCCCGATCATAGTCGGCGGCCACCACGCAGCTTCCGCTGTCCCGGAGGTCGGGCAGGCTTCCCTCGGGAGCGTGGTGAAATCCACCCTTGCCGTCTCCGAGGTAGAGGCGATCCCGAAGGGTGAGGGCACCGGGATCGCATTCCACTCCGCCGCTCACGACGTAAAGGTCCTGCACCCCGTCGAGATTGGCGTCGAAAAAGAGAGCGCCCAGGTCCTCGGAGGCTGCGTGTTTCTCGATCGCGGGATTGGAGGCTGGACCGAAAGTGCCGCGCCCCTGGTTCAGGAAGATGCGCCCCGGATGCCCTGCCGAACCGGAGAGATAAAGGTCGGGATCCCCGTCTCCGTCGGCGTCCTGCCATGCCATGCCAGGACCGAGTTGCGAGTGCTTGGCAGGGAGGAGCGGTTGCCGGCTAAAGTCGTCGTAGGGCGTTTCAAGATGCTTGATGGCGGCCAGGGAGGGCGAGGCGATGGACGCAAACTGGGTGGGAGTGCGGAGCGGCTTCTCCCAAGGCGGGGGAGCGGTTGCGGGTTCACGGAGGGTGTAGGTGTGTCCGGCCTTGAGATTGTCAAAGCGCTGCACGTGTCCGCGCTGCCACTTGACGGTGAGGTGGTCGATGGTCTCCGCGGTCCCGAGGCCGAAGGTGAGTTCCGTCAAGTTGCAGGAAAGAAATCCAGTGGCAGGTCGCAGCACGCGTTTTTGCAACCGCCCGCCGCTCTGGATCCAGACGGTCGCCCCGTGTCCGGTGGCATTCTTATCCGCTCCGGCCAGACGCACAGTGACGCGATGCGCCGTGGCGGCGGTGTTGTTCCGATAGATCGTGACGGGTTCCTCCAAGCTGGCGACGATCAACTCGGGATCGCCATCGCCGTCGAGATCGCCGGTGGCGGCCGCGTAGCTCATGCCGAGATGTGCCAGTCCCCACTCTTCCGAGACGTCGTCGAACTTCAGGTTGCCGCGGTTTGCGAAGGCCAGGTTCTGTTCCTTGCGCGGGGGTTGTGACTCGTAGTGGTCCCACTCCGTTTTGCCAATGTAGTCCGCCATGGTGCGCTGGTCATCGGAGTTGTTGAAACTGCGCGAGACACCATTGGTGAAAAAGACATCGACCATGCCATCGAGGTCAAAGTCGGTCAGCTTGACGGACCAAGTCCAGTCCGAGTTGGCCAAACCCGCGAGATAGGCGGCATCCGAGAGCTTGCCCACGCCCGTATTCAGGTAGAGGGCATTGTGCATATACTGGCGGGGAATGGCAGAAAGCAGGAAGGGGCGGATGGAGCCAATTTCGCCCATGGTGGTTTTTGAGCGATAGTGGTTGCTACCCGCCATGTCGGCGATGAGGAGATCGATGCGGCCATCCCCATCGAGGTCGGCGATGTCGGCACCCATCGAGAACCAGGGCGTGTGTGGAGCGAAGGTGCGGATGACATCGGTGAAGGTGCCGTCGCCATTGTTTCGATAGAGGCGGTCCGGGTCCTTGAAGTCGTTGCCGACGTAGATGTCAGGCAGGCCATCCTCATCGAAGTCCCACCAAGTCGCCGAATTCCCTCGGTCGCGTCCGGAGATGCCCGCCGCGGTTGTCGCGTCCGTGAAACGAATTTGGCCCTGGGCATCGGGGCCGTCATTACGAAGAAGGAAGTCT
The DNA here is from genome assembly GCA_028821775.1 of Roseibacillus sp. Classification (GTDB taxonomy): domain Bacteria; phylum Verrucomicrobiota; class Verrucomicrobiia; order Verrucomicrobiales; family Akkermansiaceae; genus Roseibacillus_B. The sequence goes on along the minus strand of JAPKFB010000025.1, from coordinate 15,168 downwards.
TGCCGCCCCGCATTGACGTAAACCTGCTTCCCGCCGGGGCGGACCACGATCTGGTAGTACTTTTCAAAGCCCGGGGCGATCTTCCATCGGTCCCCATCCTTGACCACCGGGTGCTCTTTGGGTCGGCCACCAGCCCGCTTGAAATCGCGGGTGAGAAGGAAGCAGTCGAGATCGCCATCAAAGTCGTAATCGCAGAACGAGGCCATCAGGCTGGCGTCAGAAATGGCGAGTCCGAACTTGGCCGCGCACTCGGTGAATTTCCCCTGGCCATCATTGAGCCAGAGCTGATTGGGGGCGTCGTAGTTGCAGACATAGATGTCGAGGTCGCCGTCGGCCTCAAGATCGATCAGGGTGGCGCCGGCAGACCAGACGTCCGTGGGAGTGATTCCCGCCTCCCCGGTGGCATCGGTGAATTTCAGGGGTGTCTCGGACTGGAGAAAGAGCCGGTTTGGCCGTGCCCCGCTGGTGAGGAAGAGATCGGGACGGGCGTCGCCATTGAGATCTCCGATCGCAATGCCACCACAAGCAAAGGCCCCGAGGTAGATTCGCTTGAGGGGGTGCTGTTTGTCGATCGGATTGATGAAATCGAGGCCGGATTGTTCGGGCGAGAGCGCGGTGAAGAGTTTGCCGTCCTTGCTTGGTGGGGCGACTGCCCGAAGGGGTGTTGCGGTCGGTTCAGGCTTGGTGGTCTGACCATGAGCCATCGAGGCCCAGAGCGAGAGCGAGAGGAAGAAGGGAGTAAGCGGGCGGCGCAGCACGCAGCAAACCATAGGGACTAATTGGGAGCGCAGCAATGGATTCAGTCCAGGAAAATCACGGTCCCATGGTCGCTATCCCCAGAGGATCTGCAGCCTGTCCTCCTCAGGGATGAGGACGGGGAGATGGGCGAGGTTCATGTCAGAGGCAGGGGCGCATGGATATTCGGTGAGGGCATTGCAATGACCGAGAGAAAGCAAGCGGGTGGTCCTGATCCTGGCGGGGGGGGGCTCGCTTATCTCCTCGTCCTCGAGCCTGATGCAAACTAGGTAGTTCCCATGATCCGATACTTTGCCACCCTTATGGCCCTGATTTTTGCACTGCCGTCGGGAGCTGCGGAACGGCCCAATGTGGTCATCATCTATGGCGATGATGTGGGCTACGGGGATGTCGGCGTCTACGGGGCGAAGAAAATCCCAACCCCCTTCATTGACAAGATTGCGAGCGAGGGACTGCGTTTCACGGATGGTCACTGCACCGCAGCGACCTGCACCCCGTCACGCTACTCCATGCTCACCGGTCATTACGGATTTCGCAACGGGGTCCGGATCCTTCCCCCGGATGCGCCCCTCTCGATCCCGACCGACATCCTCACCCTTCCCAAGCTTTTCCGGAAGGCTGGCTATAGTACCGCGGTGGTAGGAAAGTGGCACCTTGGTCTTGGCCGGAAAGGGACGCGGGTTGATTGGAATGCCGAGGTGAAGCCCGGTCCTCTGGAAGTGGGATTCGACTACTCGTTCCTCCTGCCGTCCACCAATGATCGCGTTCCCTGTGTCTTCGTTGAAAATCACCGGGTCGTGAATCTGGATCCCAAGGATCCGCTCTATGTCGGAAAGGCGCCCGAAGGGCATAAGAGCACGGTCTATCCCTACGGCCGGACGAATCCCGAAGCGGAGACCTACTATCCTGCCGATCACCAACACAGTGAGACCGTCATCAATGGGATCGGGCGCATCGGCAAAATGTGGGGAGGGGAGTCCGCGCTCTGGGACGACGAGATGATGGCGGACGAGTTCGTCAAGCAGGCCAGGAAGTATCTCGCCAAGCAATCGAAGGAGAAGCCCTTCTTCCTCTATGTGTCCTCGCAGGACATTCATGTGCCCCGCGCGCCCCATCCCCGATTTCAAGGGCGGACGGAGCTTGGGAAGCGCGGCGATGCGATGGTCCAGTTTGATTGGATGGTCGGTGCGGTCGTGAGCGCCCTCGAAGAGCAGGGCCTGGCAGAAAACACCATTGTGGTGGTCTCCAGCGACAACGGGCCGGTTTACGATGACGGCTACGAAGATGGATCGACCGTTCGCAAGTCGTCCAAGGAAGCGGATCGCGGTCACGATGCTTCCGGTCCGTTTCGCGGAGGAAAGTATCAGATCTACGAAGGGGGAACCCGCGTGCCCTTCATCGTCAAGTGGCCCGGAACGATCGAGCCCGGAGTGTCAGATGCCCTGGTGAGTCAGATCGACTTCATCGCCTCCTTCGCGCAACTTCTCGACATCAAGCTGGCGGCCAAGGACGCGCCGGACAGCCGCAACACCCTCGAGGCCTTTCTGGGAAGGGATCGGAAGGGCTTGAACTTTACCCTCGAGGAGGCTGGCAAGGCAGTCGCCATTCGGTCCGGGAACTGGAAATTCATTCCTGGCAAGAAAGCTGGCGGGCAGCTCTATGACTTGAGCAAGGATCAGGGGGAACAAAAGAATGTGGCCGCCGCAAATCCCGAACTTGCCAGGAAGCTGGGCGCGCAATTGCAGGCCCTGCGCGACGTTGGTCGCCTGCGGAACAATTAGACAGCCTCCTTGCGAAGGCCCGTCAATTCACCGACTCCTTCGCTCTGCTACTTTGCGAGCGAGACGCAAAGCACTTCGGTGTCATTGCGAATGAAGGCGCACTTCCGGGCATAGGCCGGGTGGGACCAGACGATGTCGCGTTGGCGCAGATCGAGGCCGTTCGGTTCGATGACATGGGCGCGGTCAATTTCCTCATAGCCCCTGCTTGAGAGCTTTGCGATGACGAGGTCCCCCTGCTCGGTGAACAGAAAGTTCCGGTCTTCATGAGGAGTGACAAAGACGGTCCCCCAGCGGGCGGGTTCCTCGAGCGCAATTGGCTTGAGCGATTCCCAGACCCGCTTGCCGGTGAGCGCTTCCATGCAGCGAAACTGTCCGTAGCTGCAAGCTGCGAAGAGGTGACCATCACGCAGCACGGGCGTGTTCATGATGCCGTGAAGGTGAGTAGTTCTCTTCTCGCTGGCGTGTTTTGTGCGGTAGACGATCTCCGGCGTGGACTCATCTTCCTTGAGCTTGAGCAACATGGATCCGTTGTAGAAGCCGGTGAGGAAGAGGTGGTGTGCATCGATCATTTGCGGAGAGGCGATCGTGAGGCCGGCGCGGATCTTCCACGGGATCGCCCAGTAGATTTTCCCGGTGAGGGGATCGAGCGCGTTGGCGGATTCGGGATGCCAGATGATGAGGAGATCGCGGCCGGCATGCTGGACGATGCGCGGCGGGCAATACCCGGGGTGCTTAGCGGAAACGGAGCGCCAGACTTCCTTGCCGGTTAGCTTGTTGAAGGCCACCGCGGTGCTGCCCTCCCCACTTGCAAGGCAAATGATAAGATCGCCATGGATGAGAGGAGCAGCCGCGAACCCCCACGTCTGAGTGGTCACCGCAAAAAAATCTTTGAAGTCGTGCGACCACTTCTCCGCGCCATCCTTGGTGGCCCGGCAGATGAGGTTTCCTTCACCGCCAAAGGTGTAGACGCGGTCTTCATCGACGATGGGGGTGACGCGTGGACCTGCGGAGTAGGCCATGGTGTAGGGGCAGTCGTAGGACTTTTCCCAGAGAATCTTGCCGGTGGTGGCGTCGAGGCAGAGGAGGCGCTCGTTCCCCGGTGTGTTGCCGGTTCGCGCGGCCTTGGCTCTTCCTTCGCGGGTGTCGAGCGTCTTGCGATCCATGAGATAGACCCGATCGGCGACCACGGAGGGACCCGCGTAGCCACGGTTGACGGGAGTGCGCCAAAGAATCTTGGGTCCGGACTGGGGGAATTTCTCGAGAATTCCGGACTCGCGCCAGACCCCGTCGCGTTGCGGGCCGTGCCATTGCGGCCAGTCGTCGGCCAAGGCGGTGAACGGGAGAGCGGTAAGAATGGCTGAGGCGAGGGTGGGGGACTTCATGGGCGATTGATTGGGGCCTCCTTCTCATGCCGGACTCGCTTCGGCGACTCAAAAAACGCAACCGTAGATCCTGCCTTTCTGGCTCGTCGGGATGGAGCGCTTGGTGTAGATCGAATTGCGGCTGCGCCAAGTTATGCGGGCGTTTTCCCATAGCTCGCACAGTCCTCAATCTTACCTCGCTCCTTAGTTTTGGACTGTTCTTTGCGACCGTGGTCCTCTCCCTGATCACGCCCTTCGTCACCGAGGGAGATGGGCACGGCATCAGGTCTGGATTCGTGCTCCTCTGCGGATCTGCGCTCTCAGGCCTGGGGTGCGAAATCTCGTTTGCCAAAACAAAACCGGACGCTCACCCCCTGGTGTGTTGGGCGGGTGGCATCGGGATGACGATCGGCTCTGGTTTCCTGGCCTTTGCGATTGGAGTGAGCAGGTGCTCGCTCGCCTTTGAGACGCATTCGTTCTGAGGGTCTCAGGATTTCTGTAGCTCCTTGAGGGTCGCGGCACTATCCGCAAAGCGATTCCGCTGGAGCCCGAGCGCCTGTGCCTGGGTCAACCAGAGGTTGGCGAGGGGCGTTCCGTCCGGGCAGGCGAGGTGGCTGCCGGTTGCTAGGTTCCCGCCGCCTGAGCCCGCCACGATGATGGGCAAGTTGTTGTACTGATGGGTGGCGCCGTCGCCGAGTCCGGAGCCGTAGGTGAAGATCGTGTTGTCGAGCAGGGTGCTGCCGTCCGCTTCCAAGATCCCGTCCATCCTGGAGGCGAGATAGGCAAACTGCTCCATATGGAATTGGTCGAGTTTCTCGAGGTCTTCCACGAACTTATTCTGATTGTGCGACATCCCGTGGTGACTGCGGGGCTTGTCGAAGAGTCCTTCATAGAGGAAGGGCGTGTTCCAGCGCTCGGGACCCACCATGAAAGAGGCGACATTCGTGAGCCCGGTCTGCAGGGCGGTCACCATGAGGTCACCCATGAGGCGGATATAGGCGCCCCGGGGGAGGTGGGCGGCCGTTGGTTCCTCGAGGGTGACTTGAGCAAGCTCACCCTTCATCTTCTCGAGCTTGTCGATCTGCTCTTCGATGGTGCGGATGGAGTCGAAGTACTCGTCGAACTTGTCGCGGTCAGACGAGCCGAGAGTGCGCTGCATGGAATGCGCGTCCTTCAGGACCAGATCGGTGATGTTGCGATAGGCTTTGATCTCCTTCGTTCCGAAGAGTCGATGATAGGCCTTGCGCGGATCCCGAATTGAAGGCGCCACGTGGTCGGTGCCATACCAGGAGATGTTGTCGAAGTGAATCGACTCCAGATTGTCACGATGGCTGTTGCAGCTCAGCTCGAGGGTCCGGAATGGGGTCTGGGCTCCGATCGCATCGCCGACAATGTGATCGAAGGTGCGATCGAGCGGCAAGGCCGAGGTCTTGATGGTGTGAGGGGGTGCGCTGCTCAGGAAACAGGAAGCACACTGGGCGTGCACGTCGGTGCCGTGCTGGAAGGTGCGATCGAGCCCGGTGATGAGGGTGATCTTCTTCTTCAGGCCCGCGAGGGGTTGCATCGTCGGAGTGAGCTCGAGGGGGTGAAGGCCGGTGGGTAGGTCCTTCTTCGCAAGCTCCTTCTGACTGCTCGTGAATTTTGGGATTTTGGCGGCAGCCTCACCGGGGAAAAAGCTGCGTCGCACGACCCCGATGGGAACGTAGAAAAAGGCCAGTCGCTGAGCGGGGACCTTCACGGGAGCTGCCGCGAGGCTTTCCAGAGAGGGGAGGGCGAGCGCGCTTCCTCCCACTCCACGGAGAAAGGAACGACGGGAGGTGGACTTCATCAGGGTTTGGTGTTGACGGCCTGGATGGGATTGCTCTTGTGCAGGAACGGTTCGCTGAGAGTAATCTGTCGAATGAGGGTCCGCATCTTGTAATGGGCAGCTTTGGTTTCGTGCAGGACGAGATCGAGGGCGGGGGAGTCGGCAGGGCCGAGAGCCCGACCCAAGGCGAAGGAAAGCAGATGTTCGGCGAAGCCGCGAGCAAAGCGATCCTTCTCTGCGAGGATGGCATCCTTGAACTGGACCGGATTCTTAAAGGCGTGTTTCTTGAAGAGGACTCCGCTGGAATCCACCTCTCGTCCGTTCTCATAGGTCTCTCGCCACATCCCGGTGGGCCCGTAATTTTCCAGGGCAAACCCTAGAGGGTCAATGCGCACGTGGCAGCCTGCGCAATCGGGGCGGGTGCGGTGTGCCGCGAGTCGTTCGCGAAGGGTCATCTGCCTGGTCTCGGCATCCTTGGCCTCGGGGAGCGGGGGCACATCCGCGGGTGGTGGCTTGGGAGGGTCGTTGAAAATAACGCTCGCGATCCATGCCCCGCGAGTGATGGGCTGGGTGCGGTCGGGGGTGGAAGTCATCGTCATGACTGCGGCGTTGGTGATCACACCGCCTTGCCGGCGATCCTTGATGGGGACTCGCTGGAAGGTCACCGCGGTGACTTGGCCACCCTTTTTCGACTTTCCGCTTTTGCCATACCAGCTCGCCAGGAGGTGGCTGCGATAGCCGAAGTCGGGATTGATCAGTTCGATGATCGAGCGGTTCTCGATCAGTACGGTCTCGAAGAGGAGAAGGGGCTCCAGCATCATGTGCATGCTGGCCCGATACTTGGAGAAGAAGAAGGAGGGGAACTTGTCCCGATTGGGCACGGAGGAGACGATGCGTTCCAACTGCAGCCACTGGCTGGGGAAACTATCGCAGAAGCGTTTGAGTCGCGCGTCGTTGAGGATGCGATCGACTTGGGCAGTGAGCACCTCGGTTTGGTGGAGGGTCCCCTTGGTGGCGAGGGCGAGAAGTTCCTGGTCGGGGAGGCTGCCCCAGAGGAAGAAGGAGAGTCTGGAGGCGAGTTCGAAGTCATCGATGTGTTCCGCCCCGCCCTGTGTGCTCGCTTCTTCGTAAAGATAGAGAAAGCGGGGGGACGCGAGGGCTGCTGAAGCGGCTTCCTTCATGCTGTCCAGGTAGGACTGTCCGGCCTTGATTTGAGAGAGGACATAAGCGGCGTAACGGGCAAGAAGATCGTCCTCGATGGGACGGCGGAAGGCGCGGGTGAGAAAGGGACGCAGTCGATCCCGCACGGTGGTCTTCATGTCTGAGTCCGGCGAGGGGTCCGCAAAGAGATCCTTCCAGAGGCCCACGTTCTTGGGATTGAAGTCGGGACTCTCGACAATGGAGCGGCTGAGTTTGAGAAAGGACTCGAGGAGGAGCGGAGAGAGGGTGAGATGATCGCCGCGATTGTCGAAGCCGTGTTCGGCCCGCAAGTCCTGGGGAAAGGCGGCCACCCCGGCGAGGCGTTTCTCGATCAGTTGTGATTTCCCGAGAGGTCGACTGCCCGCCTTGAGAGTGGCGGGCATCTTGCCGGTGGCAGGTTTGAAGTAATTGCTGTGATCACGCAGCATGCGTTCGGGCAGAGTGAAGACGATCGACTTGAGGGCGAAGAGATCTTGCACTGCGTTGTTGTACTGGAAGCGATTCATGCGCCGAATCGGAGTGGGGAGGTAGGACTTCTTCGTGGCGACGGTTCGGTTGAGAAGGAGATGGAGGTGCTCGATGAGCTGCGTGCGCACCTCCGCGGGAAGAGGCGGTTCCTTCTCGGGTGGCATCTCCTCGCGCTCCAGGGCGTCAATGAGCTGTTCCACCAGTTCGAGGTTGGCCGTGAGATGAGAGGCGTCCTTCAACTCGAAGAGGTTCACCTTGCCCTTCACCTTGTCCTTCTCACCGTGGCACTTGATGCAGTGTTGGTGGAAGGTGGGGCGCAGGAAATCGATCCAGGGATTCACTTGGGCGTGGGCGATTCCAATGCTGAGGCTCGCGAGCACAACCAACCGCGCCAGGAGGCGGTGGGGATGGGTGGTCGAGCGGAATCTCATGGGAGTCGTAGATACTGCCGAAAACAGGCCTCTTTTCATCGTTCTCAGCGAACCAATTGTTGGGGCCGACAATTCCCGGTTCAAGGCTGTTCTTCGTCCCGGGTCCCAACGGCGCCGTGCCTGCCTAGCGGCTACCCTGCGGGTGAAGGCTGGACGCTCGCTGGGGCCGTGCTACTCTGCAGAGACCCCAATTCCCATGGACATCACCAACAAGACCAAGAAGCCCCTCAGCGTTCCTCTTCCCGGTGGGAAGAAACTCTTTCTGCAGCCCGGCAAGACGGGGCAGGTCGCCCCCAAGGCACTCAAGCATCCGCCCGTCTTGAAGCTGATCGAAGCTGGTGACCTCGAGTCTGCCGATCATGGCGGTGGTCTCAAATCGCGTGGTGGGGATGTTTCTTCCGGTCCCGCGGCGGGGGGGTCTGGGCACAAGGGCACCACCGGAGCGATGCGCCAGTCCGGCGATCGTTGATTGGTATTTTGGATGAGAGGAATGGCGCAAGGACACGGCTCTTCTGTTCCGATTCCTGGAGGGATCAAGTGCTAGGCCTCTCCGAAAACGCCCGGAATCAGGTTGAGAGCAGGTTTGAGGATGCTGCGACCCCTCCAGGGACGGGGACCCATCTTAACCTCGCGCCATTCGGGATAGGAGCCGCTAGCGCAGGAGGTGGGGCCTCCACAGGTCGCGCCCTTTTTCTGTGACGAGCTTGGCGTAGATTTTTTGATCAGGGAGGCCTTGGTCGATCATCTCTCGAATGTCGCCCGCCATGATGTTGGGCATGCCGCAACCATTCACGTTGCAGCTGGCCTGAATGTAGAACATGCCGGTGCACTTGTCGCCCTGGATGCCGCAGCTGCAGTAAATGGTGCTGAGAAACCATTGCACGCGCTCCTCCTTCTCCTTCAGGCGACCGAGGTCGGGCGGGAGCGTCGAGGATTGAATCTCCTTGGGTGGTTCGGGGACGAGAAGGTCAATGCGCTCGCCCAAGATGTAGTCGAGTTGGTCCAGGCCGCTATTGGTGACGAGGCGAATCTGAGTTCGTTCGCGCCAGGGCTGCACTGTTTTCACGACTGCGGTGACTGCGCGCTTGGTGCGGATGGTGACCTTGTCTCCCAGCTTGAGATAGCGGCCCCAGCGAATCGCTTCGTGATCGAGGATGATATCCATCTCGCCGGAGATCGGGTGCAGGAAGGAGATCCTTCCGGGGAGCCCCTCCTTGCGCCAGACTTCGCGCAGCCACTCCTGTTGTGTAGTGCGAAGCTCTTCGAAGTCCTCCGGCCTGACGGCGTGGTGAAGAATGTTCCCCTCCGATTGTACGATCACTTTGGCGCCGATCTTACGTGGCCCGTCGTAATTGTCGGCAAGGCGAAGCTTCCTTGCGGGGATCTTCTTTTCATCGGGGACATGGACCGTGACCTCGCGCTCCGCAAGAGCAGTGATCTCCAGCGGTTGGTGGTGGATGTCCTGCTCCGACATTTCATCGGCAAGCATGAGGATCGCCTTCGGCTTCTTTTCGCGGTCGACCATCCACCAGACCCAAACACGCTTCTTTGTGCGCAGTTGTCCGGGGCGACCCCACCAGCCGTGAATCTTGATTTCTGCGTCCGCAAGCATGGGCCACGTCGTGTCCTCCTCATCACCTTCGATTCGGAGGCGCACGCTGGAGTGGGATTCATCGTAGGAGAGGAACTGGGCGAACCGTTTGCGGACGTGTTTCAGGACGTCAGCCTTCCCGGCCACGGTCTTCACTTTCTTGCCCTCCGCCAGGAGTGGGCTCCATCCGATCAAGAAAATGAGCGAGGCGATTAGCGAGCGAAGCAAGGTCGACATTGCAGAGAGGGTAGATTGCTGCTCGACAGGATCAAGTTTGTCTCATCGTGATCACACGATGGGGAGAGACCTCTCAGTCAGGTGGCCGGGCGGGAAGATCATGCCTGCCGGGGACCCTTGCCCGCGCGTCCATCGGACAACTTAGGGGCCTTCCGCTGAGGGGCGAGCCGAAATGGAGACCGAGGGAGAAGCTCCAAGAGGTGAATTGGCTGGGCTGAGCGCCGATTGTTGGGAATATCTTCGATAATCGGACCGGGGTGATCCTGCCGGAAAGGATTGACGCCCGCAGTCCGTTGATAGGAGGCTGGGTTGGTCTCATGGGGGAACTCCTGACTAATTGGCATGAACACAACGAAGATCTCGAGGGGAATGCTGGCCACCATGGTGGTTGCAGCAGGAGTGGTACGCGGCGCAGACGATTGGCCCATGCATCTCCATGATGCGGGGCGAAGCGGCTTCTCGGACACAACGATCGAGCTGCCTCTCTCGCAGCACTGGACTCACGTGGCTTACAGTGCGCCCGAGGCCGCCTGGGCACCACCGATTCCGCGGGCCGTTGAAGGAATCCTCGAAGTGAACCGGGTCGATTTTGATCTCGCCTTCCAAGTCGCGGCGAGTGACGAGGCGGCCTATTTTGGATCTTCCTCCGACGATCAGGTTCGTTGCCTCGACTTGAAGAGCGGCCAGGAGCGCTGGAGTTTTTTTGCCGACGGTCCAGTGCGGTTCGGGCCCTCCCTGCACGCCGGGAAGCTCTACTTTGGATCGGACGACGGCTTCGTCTATTGCCTCGATACCAAGAGCGGGGCGGTGATTTGGAAACGATTGCTCGGATTCGATCGCACACGTCATCTTGGGAACGGGCGCTTGATTTCGCGTTGGCCGGTTCGATCGGGTGTCCTGATTGAGGATGGGATTGTCTACTGTGGGGCTGGAGTCTTTCCGCATGAAGGGATCATTCTGGCCGCGCTCAACGCGGAGAGTGGGGACGTGATCTGGATGAACGACACTCTCGGGGAGCAGGATTCCAATCGCAATCGCCTTGCCCCGCAGGGGTATCTCCTCGCCAATGAGAAATACCTCTACGTGCCTTCCGGTCGGGATCTGCCGGCGGCCTTCTATCGCAAGGACGGGAAGAAGCGCTTTCATGCGAAGGCCAGTTGGCGGGCGGACGGAGTGGTGGGCGGAACGTATGGCGTGCTCATTGATGACCAGTTGATTACCGGCGCGAATCAGAACGTGGTCTTCGACGCGGAGAGCGGTAAGAGCGGGGAGGGATGGTTTCACGGACGGCGCATCGTGGTGCGTGGTGAGATCGCCTATTTTGCGACCACCGAATGGATCGCGGCGGTGGACCGGAAGAAGTATGCGGCGGGATCGATCAAGTTGCACAAAATGCGCCAACGACATGACGGGCGGGGCGGCGATGATCCGGTTGTCCTGGAGGCGAAGGCGCGTCATGAATTGCGGAGCGCGGAGAGCAAGATTCCGAAGGAGCGCAACGCGAAACGAATTGGAGAGTTGAAGAAGGAGGTCGTGAAGCAGGCCAAGCGTCTGAAGGAGATGCTCGCGGAAGAGGATGCCCACGAGGCGGGGCTCAACGCGGTGCACTGGAAGACGCCCATCGCAGCGTATTCGGCCCTGGTGGCTACTCGCAATCTCATCTTTGGGGGCGGCCACGAGTTTGTGGTGGGACTTGATGCCACGAGTGGCAAGGAAGTGTGGCGGGCGCCCATTCATGGGACGGCCGCCGGACTGGCCATTGCGGGTGGGAAGTTGCTGGTCTCTTCGGACTCGGGACGGGTTTATTGTTTTGGTCCGGGCCGAGCGCCAGAGGACGCGGTTCCTCCCCAAGCTCCCCTCGAGTTTTCCCCCGGGCCGAGGGCCCAGCGCGCGGGGATCGCCGCGGTGGTGCGGGAAGCGAAGAATGCGCTCCCGCTGGGTGGCGGCTATGCTCTTGTGGTAGGCTTGGAGACCGGGGAATTGGCCTGGGAATTGACCCAGAAGACAGGGCTCAAGATCATCGCCATCGATCCGGATGCAGGAGTGGTGGCGAAGGTGCGAAAGGCGCTTGCGCCCACCGGACTCTACGGATCGCGCATTCATGTTCTCCACGGGTCGACCGATCAGTTACCGAACTATTTTGCCAACATTGTGGTCTCTGAGAGCGCGCTTTTCTCCAGTAATGTTCCCTACGAGCCGGAAGAGATTGCGAACAAGGTCCGCCCCCTTGGAGGGACGGTCATGATCGGGCAACCAGCGGGCAGCGAACCGAAGATCGTCATGAAAGCGGAGGCGGTAAGAACTTGGTTGAAGCGTTTGAAGATTGGCGAGTTGGCAACGGGTGGTGAGGGCTTGCCGTGGGGCAGAGTCTCGCGCGGGGCGCTCGACGGGGCCGGAAGTTGGACGCACCAGTATGGGACCTCGGGGAACACCGGATTCAGTGACGAGAAGCGACTTACCGCTCCCTTGGGAGTGCTGTGGTACGGCGCTCCGGGACCCACCGAGATGATCAATCGCCACTCCCAGGGGACCCCGCCGGTCTCGCTGGATGGGCGCATGTTCATCGTGGGAGAGAACGTTCTCCTGGCCTACGATGCCTACAACGGATCCAAACTCTGGGAGGCCTCCTATGAGGGCCAGTCCCGCTACCGGACACAGTCGGTACCTGGAAACATCGCGGCCGACAAGAATGGCGCCTTCCTGGCCACCAAGGACGTCTGTTACCGCTTCCATCCCAAGACCGGGGAGATCCTCAACATTTTCAAGATTCCGAAGGAGATCAAACGGGCAAGCAGCACCTGGAGCTATCTGGGGGTTCATGATGGGATCGTGATTGGGAGCATGTCGGCGTCCCTGATTCCAGGGTCAAGTCGCAGCCGCTACTCGAAGGCGCTCTTCGCCTACGATGCGGAGAGCGGGAAGCACCTCTGGACCTACGAGGGAGGAACAATCTCCCAGATGGCGATCGCGGTGGGGGATGGTCGCGTCTTCCTGGTGGACAGCAAAATGACCACAGAGCAATTGGAAGAGCGCTTGAAGCGGGATCGCTCCCACCTGGCCAAGCTGACCGGCAAGGCGCGGGAGGCGGCCGAGAAGAGGATCAAGGCGGCGGATCGCAAACTCGCTGTCGCGCTCGATCTGAGAACCGGGGATCAGCTTTGGACCAAGGTGCTCGACTTCACGAACTGCACCGGCCTGAGCAAGGGGGCCGGCGAGTTGATGATGATGTATCACGACCAAGCGCTGGTCTTCGCCGGCGCGAGCGGAAATGGCCACTACTGGAAGCAGTTTCTCGCTGGTGAATTCAAGCAACGCAAATTGGCGGTGGTGGATGCCGGCACTGGAGATGAATTGTGGCACAAGGAAGCGAACTATCGCATTCGGCCCTTGGTGATGGGTGAGACCATCGTGGCCGAGCCCTGGGCGTTTGACTTGCGCACCGGCAAACAGAAGACCCGTAAACATCCCACCACGGGGGAGGAAAGTCCGTGGGAATTTCTGCGCATGGGGCACCACTGCGGGCATGTTTCGGCGACCGAGAATCTCCTCTTCTTTCGCAGCGGCTCGACGGCCTACTACGATCTCGAGAGCGACTCCGGGGTCACTCACTTCAGCGGGATGCGCACCGGGTGCACCATCAACATGATTCCCGCCAACGGATTGTTGCACATTCCGGAGGCGAGTGCGGGGTGCCAATGTCTCTTCGCGATACAATCGACCGTCACCCTGGAGCCGGTTCCTGCCGAGCGCGATCGGGCGTGGGGGATTTTCGCCACCCCTGGTCCGGTCCTTCCGGTGAAGCACCTGCATTTGAACTTTGGCGCGCCGGGGGATCGGCGCGATCCGGATGGAAACCTGTGGCTGGCCTATCCTCGCCCGCGATCGGACAGCCGCATTGCCCCCCTCGAACTCAATCTCGATCTTGAGATCGCAGGTTCGGATCCCGCGACCTACATGCGGACCGCGGAAACGAGGGATATCAAGGGGACCGAAAAGCCCTGGGTGCATTCCTCAGGCTACGAGGGCGTGGAGAGGATCGGGGTTGCGGTCATCGGTCGAGATGACCAGGCCGGGGTCTACACCGTGCGCCTGCACTTCGCGGAGTTGGATGAGGGCGCCAGTGAAACACGTCAATTTGACATCACGCTGCAGGGCAAGGTGATGGAGAAGGGTTTTGAAGTGCGCACGGCCGCGGGAGGGGTGCGCACGGCTGTCCTGCGGGAGTTCAAAGGAGTGGAGATCTTCGACTGGCTGGAGATCGGCCTGACTCCGCATACGGGATCCGGTCGCCCTCCGGTCCTTTCTGGATTGGAAATTGTCCGCACCGGTGACTCGGCCAAGCCGAAGCCGGTCTCCTATCGCTATCCTCCGCGTTGGCCGAAGGATAAACCGGAGATGCTCATCAAGGCGGTGGCCGACAGTCGGGTTTCCGTGAGTGAGAAGGATCGCAATGAAGCCGGCAATGTGAGCCTCCTGATGGATGGCGGAGCCGAGACCATGAATGACAAAGCCTATTCCATGCTCTACCTGAAATTCGATCTCAGCAGCGTGCCTGGAAAGCCCATCGCGGTGAAGCTGCGCCTGCAATGTCTCGGGCCGGGAAGCCAGAAGGTGGGGGATGTCTACCAGACCGGAACGGACTGGGAGGAGAAGGGGATCACCTTCAACAAGCAGCCGACCCGCGGTCGGCGGATTGGCAAGATCGGGCGGGTGAATGAGAAGGCGCGTGTCGAAGAGCGCCTTGTTTTTGTCGACCCGGATGCGAAGGAGCTCTCCCTGCTTCTGCAGCCCACTTCAACGGACGGAATTCATTTCGGTTCACGGGAGAGCGCGACTCCGCCGGAGTTCGTGGTGGTCTACGAGCCCAGGTAAGGGGGGCTACTTGTTTCTGGCCGCGACCACTCTGATCACAAACATCTCTCGCGTTCCGTTTTTCGCAATCCCAGGGATCAGGATGGCATCATTGGTGCGGTTCCAGCGTGGTGCGGGATCGATGCGGATGTCGCCGGAGTAATCGCCCTTATCGAGTCCTTTGCTTCGGAGAAAGGCTCCATCGCTCCGCCGATAAATGGCATAGTAATTCGTCGTTCCCTTCTTGTAGCCATTCACAAACCACTCGCCGTTGGGCGAGAGGGAGAGGTCGCCTTCCGGATTGGGAAACAGGTCCGGGGTGCCCAGCTTTCCCACGATCTTCTTCTGCTCGACCTCATAGAGGATTTGATCCTGTTCTTCTCCCTGGTGTCGAGCAGGACGATGGTGGCGGCCTCTCCCGGCTTGGGCATGCGGTCGATGGCCGCGATTTCCATGCCCGGGATGTAACGACCGCTCGCATTCCAGGGAGTAGTCTGACACTGGCCAATGTAGCCGAAGAAGTGGTGTTTCTCGCCGCTGGTGAGTTGCTCGATCTTCAATTCCAAGTTCGTCTGCGCGACCGCGGGAAAGGAGAGGAGCACACTGAAAATGCCGACCAGAAGAGTGGAGAAGATGTTTTAGCAGGAGGTCATTGCTGGGGAGGAGGGAGATTCGGTGCTGGTGG
>JAPKFB010000154.1 GCA_028821775.1 Roseibacillus sp. | reverse complement strand
GGTGCCTCGACGAACATCAGCAGCGTCAATTTTCCATCGGTCGCCTGAGGCAGGATCAGTTTCCCGCCGTCGATCATATCAAAGTCAGCATCCAATGGATCATCGGTGACTTGAGGAGCGTCGAACGCCACCGCATTGCCCCTCAATCTTGCCCGTTCGATACGGCGACCTTTGCTCGGGGGAAGGTAGAGGTTTGGTTTGAAGAGGCGATAGCGGTGGTTTTGATCGACGAGGAACGATACCACCGACCACAGCGCCGGGGTTCCGGCGTGCATCTCCAGCACCCTCTCGCGGAATGTTTCGTGCATGTCCCCAGCGTTGGCATCCAGCGCCAGAATCGCCACCGCCGCGTAGGCGGATGCGGAAGCATCGTCTCCACCCAACGCTTTCACCCATTCGGTGAGCAGCACGCGCGGATTGGATCCGCCCCGGCGAAGCGCATCCTTGGCCAGACAGAAACGCGGAACGATCTCGGCCCCGCGGGACAGTCCGGCGGCCAACATTGCCTGCGCTTCTTTTACCGCGGTCTCTAAGTGTTTCGGCTCGTTCGCCAAATTCCACATCCCCAGCAGGGCGATGATCCGGCAATTGCGGACGCGCCACAGATCGGGCGCCCTCGAAGGCTCGGCGATGAATTCACGGCAGAGCCTCTCCGCCTTCTCGTAGTTCGCCAGCGCCTGCGACCACGACAAGCGGTAACGGAGTGGCGCCGGGACGAAGCAATCCTCGATCGCCTTGAACCACGTGTCAGGATCCGTCCCCGTCACGGGGGCAGGCGCGTGCGGGGTCACCAGGAAATCCCCGATGAGCAACGACTGCAATTGGGCGTGGTATCGCAGTTCGTCGAAATTCTGTTCCATAGGTGCCTCCTCGGCGATAATCCTGGTCTGACTTGCCGAAACGAAGGCGTGCCCGTGCGCATTCACCCGAATGGCAACCGGGTCCTGGCTCGCATAGGCGCGGTAGACCTGGCTTTTCCTCCCGCCCGGTAAGTGCAACGCCGTCCAGTCCGTTCCCCGCGCCCGCAGAACGCTCTCACCGGCATCGGGCAACTCGTCCAAGTTGAAACTGTATACCTCAAACTGGCCAGGAAAGCGTCCCTGCAAATCCTTGATCTCCTCGAATTGCAGTTCGATCTCCGGAGTTTCCTTCGACCAGAAAAACATCACACTGGTGTGCGCCATGCGGTCCGCGGGGAACGAAATCGCCGTGCCGTCGGCCCTCTTGAACGTGCCCGCGAACTGTACCGGCAGGTGGCTGAAGTCGCGATATTTACGCCGCCACTCGATCACGTCGAGGTCACCAGCAAAACGTTCACACAGTGTCCGCTCGATCTCATCTTCGAGGTCAAAGGCTTCCAGCTTCGGTGCGATCAGGGCGGCCATCATCAGGCACTTCGCCTCCCCCGGTGTATCGCGGTAGCGTGCAATCAATTCCCCCAGGGCCGCGGCGCGTTTCTTCACATCCGCATTCTTTGCCGACAAATCTCGCTCCGAGAGCAACATATCCGCCTCGAGGCGTAGATCGGCAAGCTCGTCCGGCGCCTCGATCAGCTTGCTACTGGTCGCCAAAAGCGCCTCCCGGTTGCGTGCATCGTTCTCCAAGCCGAGCAGGCGCTTCTGGCCCTGGAACATGATTTCCAGAACGTGCCATCGGTTCGGCGCTTCAGGGGAAGCTTCGAGCAAATCTTCCCCATCGCGGACAACGTTCTTGTAGGCGCGACGTTTCCGGATTGATGACGAGGCAGAAGCTGCTTCGGTCAGTTCTTTTCGAAAGGTGGCGATCTCTTCCTCGGAAATCTCGCGACCCCCCTCCTGAGCGAGGCACGGGAAGGCGATCGCCAGAAAGGCGGCAACGAACTTCGACAGTAAGCGCGTCATGGCTTCCCGTAGGTTACCTCCGTTGTAAATGGCGACGCCGGGAGCCCGTTCTTGTTATAGAGATAAGGGCCGAGCGGCCGATTGGTATAAGCGTAGCGGACAGCGACCGGGTCTTCGATCTCTCTGCTGGAAACAATCAGATCCTCGCCATCGATGCGACCCTCCGCCCAATGCCAGGTGCCGTCTTTTGCGCGGATCGATAGCCAGGGGAGCTTCTTGTCCGGTGTCGGAACCGGTGGAACGTAGTCCTCCTTCTCGGCGAGCATCAGACCCTGCGCATGATCAAAGGTGATGCGAATCGTGTCACCGTCGATTTTGTAATCCTTGTAAAGAGGCCCGCTGGGGAGGATCTCTTTGCGGTCGTAATCGTGGTGGACCGCCCAGTGCGCCAATCGCTCGCCGACCTCTACCTTGTTTGCCGGGTGCTCCCTCTCCGCACCAATATCCACCGCCACCACCATACCGGTGTTCTTGATCCCGAGTGCCCGGCGTTGGGCTTCGCGAATTCTGGCGCGGCCATCGCCCATCGCAGGGTTGTCCACGGTTGAACGGCCGATCCCGGCGAGTTGAACGAAGTAGAAAGGAAAGTCGCCTTGCTGCCAACTCGACCGCCAGTCGCCGATCAAAGACTGTATTTTCAGGTAGTAGCTATGGCCCTCGGATGCGTTGGCTTCTCCCTGATACCACAAGGCCCCGCGCATGCCATACCCGATGAGCGGGACGATCCTCTCGCGGTAGAGCCCCCCATAAGTAACTTTCTTTTTCCCCGCGTCCGCCTCGGGCAATTCCTTCGGCGGAACACGCATCCACGACTCGATCCTCGACCCACCGGTGCTGGCGTTGACCAAACCGATGGGCATTTTGAGTTCGCGCTGCACCTTGCGGGCGAAACAGAACCCCACCCGGGTGAAGTCTCCCACCGAGCCCGGGACTGCCAAATTCCAACCGCCCGGGGCCGCGATATGACGGATCGCGGGAAAGTTCGAATCCAGAAGGTTGTCTTTCGGATCCTGGTTCGCGTGGTTGTGCCTCACCTTACCCGCCATATTGGATTGCCCCGAACAGAGCCACACCTCACCGACCAGGACATCCTTGAACTCCTTGATCCCCTTCTCACCGTCCAACTCAGAAACGATAGTCAAGGTTTGGCCTTTGGGCGCCTTGTTCAGCGAATCCAACCTGTCCGCCTTCATCGGATCCAAGACGACCCGCCAACGGCCATCTCCATCCGCGATCGCCGTTTTGTCCTGCCCGCCAAAGCGAACCGAGACTTTGGCACCCGGAACTGAGGTGCCCCAGATAGGGACGGGGATGCCCTGCTGGAGAACGGCGTGTTCGCCGATGACCTCAGGGCATCGGGTTTCCAGGGGTGGAGCCGTTTCGGTGGTGGCTGAAGCGTCAGCAAGTAAAGGTGGGCTCGGGGCAGTCCCGAGAATTGCCGTTGTCAGAATGAGAATCTTCGTCCGGATCATGCCAATTCCTTTACCAAATTGATCACCGCTCTTCCCTTCGGGGCTCAGGCTGACCGGCGCTGGGTTCCCCGCCGCAATGACGGATGTCGATCGGGCCAGGATCGTTATGATCCAAACACTCTTGATGAGGTCGTGTGCCTTCATGATTCGATATTCCTTTGTTGTTGTAGGTAATTGTTGTTTCCACTCTGTCACCTTTTCGGTAACAACCTTCCATGGTTGCATTCTATTTCGGCTTGATGAACAGCACCTCGCCCCTCTCGATCCAGCCCTTTCTCAGGTCGACCCGGAACCATCCGTCGCTGTTCTTCCTTTGAAAACGAACCGGGGAGCGCTTGCCGAATTGATTCAGATCGTACTGCGCCCACGTCTTGCCCATGTCCGGGGAAATGATGAAGCCAGTGTGGTATGGGGAGGCGGGCGCGTAGTGGGCGGAAAGCATTACGCCGTCTTCGATAATCATGTTGGCGGACTCGTATTCCGGATTGAAAAGCATCGTGTGTTTGGAGGGCGTTGCAATGTCTGCTGGATCACAGCGAAATATCCCGCGGTCATGAGGCTTCCTCCCGTTGGCGTCGGCTGCCCAGTAGACGTCGCCATCGACAAAGTTGATGCCGCCTGATTTATAGCGGGTATTCGAGTCAGTTGATTCCAGTACTTTCCAGGTCCACGTATCCTTGTCCCAATCATACAAGCCACGCAACCAGTGACACTCGTGCTTCGTATTTAGGTCGTGATCACCGGTGCAAGCGTAAAAGGCATTTTCTTTGGGGTTATAGGCGACCGAGTGAATGTGCCGGCAGATCACCGGATTGTCGGGATCGCCAAGCGGCGTTCCGCCGTCCGTGTAGCGGGGGTTCCGGCCGAATGAGTAGGCGATTTTTACCGTCCGCCCCTGGTCGGTCGAGTAGTAAATGTTTACGGGAACGGAGCCGCCGATGACATTACAGTAGTTGCCCCACACCAGCATCTCCCTTCCGTCCACGTCCCAGGTGTGAACGCCGTCTAGCGGATGGAAGTACCAACCCGGCTGATTCGGATTATGCGGTGTGTGCAGCAGGTAATCGCTGCCGTCGCGATCCTGGACGGTTATCTGTTTGTAGGTCTTGAGATTGTCCGTGCTCAGATAAAGCTTGGCGCGCGTAGCAAAAAGGACGTTCCCGTTTT
>JAPKFB010000083.1 GCA_028821775.1 Roseibacillus sp. | reverse complement strand
CCTCAGGAATTTTGAGGCTCCACGCTCGGGAGGCCGAGCTAGGCGTCATTGGCAACAAGTCCTTAGGGTATTCATAGAGTATAATAATTTTGTCTCCTGGGTTCAATTTTTTTGGCTTTGAGGCTGCCGGCACTGCCTGTTTTGGATACATCCTATGGTCTTTAACATCGGGTGGAGGAACAATACCGTATTGAATTTTTGTGAGTGGACGGTGACCCATGTTCACATGCCAGAGCACATTCTTATGTTCATCCCAAACACTGAAGCTCATCGCATCGGGGCCATCAGGAAAGGTGAACTCAATCCCATTCTGAATACTGTGAGTTACCTTGAGTTCGTTGGCTCTCAGATCTAGGGATGATTTCTCATGAGCCGTGTGCTCATTATTGCATGACACGACGAGAAACAGGATTGATACTAGAATCGAAGATTTCATTTTTTGCCGAACGTCTATACTCTGGTATCCGCTAGAGGCAGCGCCAGTCCGACGAAGAGGTTAAAGGTTATAAAATAATATACCTAAACTGCTAAACGTCTAGCGGATTGCCAGCAGTATCTTGTTCGGCTTTCTGGATTTCAGATTTTGGGCTCAGCTTTGGTGGGAAACATAAGGCCACTCGCCAAGATTACCGTTCCGACAAGAATTCCCCATCGCAACTGCACAGGGGTATAGACACTGCTCATTTCGAATGGAACCATTGGTATGCTCCCAGCCAACTCTGCGGGTGGTAACTCTGTATCGGACTTCATGAGCTTAGAAACGTAAGACTCCAGCTCAGAACTATACTGCTTGGTGGCACTTGCCTGCTCTTCGAGCCGGAATGCACACACAAGAGTGATCACGAATCCGATTATGGTCAGCGTGTAATGAATATACGATCTCATGGTCTAGTAGCTACAGTTTCTGCCGAACAGTTTTATTATGCGGGGGGTCTGCCTTTCACCTTGTTACTCGGAGGTTCCGAGTAATTCCGATGGAAAGGTGAATGTTGGTGACAGTTATTGATTGCTAGGAAATTGCTTTCCCAGCTCTGATTTCCTGGAGCTTCACGGGCCGGGGTAGGTGGGGGTGCAGGCCCTTTTTGAGGTCGACGAGTATGAACTCACGCTCTCCCTTGGCGAGGTCGTTACGATACCACATCCATTCACCATCAGGATCCCAGTGCGGATCGATACGGCTCTTGTAGATATTGGCATCCGCTACCGGAATGACGCCAAGGAGGAAGGCCAGAATGACGCTGACGGGATGAATTTTATTTTCATATGCTCTGAGAAGTTTTCTCAAAAATATGGCCTTCTTACAATCACACAGTCCTGTCATGGACCGACAATTGCAGTTTGTCAGGAGCCAGGTCAGGCAGGCTAAGGCCCGGGCTGGTCCTTACATGGATAGGGAGGCTGGGGATGGGGAGGTCACTCTCCCCGCAACCGGGCAAAGAAGGGGCCTCCCTGAGCGCTCACGGGGCTTTTAAGGCGTACCGTTACCGTGGCTGTGCCGTTGCCATTGTCCACTTGGGTCAGAAGTTCGGTAAGGTCGGGGTCAGAAGTCCAGGTCACCAAGTCTGCGGAGAGCTCGACGGTCAGGGATCCCAAGGCCTCCAGATTTTTCTGGTAGGTAATGACAAGATAATCATCGATCTCGTCATCGACCTCGAGGTTCTCCATGCTGATCTCCAGCTCCGGGCTGGGATTGGAGGATCCGGGGTCTGAACCATAGAGGAATTCCATGAAATTGCTGATGGTATCGTGGTCATCGTCACCGGAAGCCCCGCCCTGGATGTTCCTCCTGGCAGCCCAGGTGGCATAGTCGGTCCCTTCGGGTTCAGCCGTTCCCGGGGACCCCCCCGTAGTAGTACTGGCTCTCCAGCTTGCAGCTTGTCCATGGTCTGGATTCTCAAGAGGACTGACCAGAACGAGACTTGGACCGCTTCCATCGGGCGAGGTGGGCCAAGGAGGTTGATCGTTGTAGGTGAAGCTGAGGATGGGCTCCAGGTCCGCACCCGAGATGCTGAGGATCTCGCCATCATTGCTCAGACGACCTGTGTATTCGAACCATTGAGTGCCGTTGAGGGATCCGTAGCGCGCTTCGTATGCCAGTTTGTTACGCAGGAGCAGAAGGCGGGCTCCGGGAGAAAGGACAGTGTTCTCGGGGAAGGAGAAATTAATACCTGCGCCGAATCGGACCCCGGTGAGATCGATTGCCTGCAACCCGATATTCAGAAGCTCAAGGAACTCATAATCATCCCGGTCGTTGCTCGCGGAGGATTCTGCCGTCGTAGCAGGATTGGCGGGGTGGTAATGCATTTCTGCTATGACGAGATTTCCGGGGCCTGCAGGTTCGGTATCAATAGTGAAGAGAGCTTCGTTCAGGGCGCTCCATTCTCCCGTGTTATTATTGTAGGCACGAGCCCGGAGACTTGTCGGTTCGCTCAGGAAGAAGGGGTCTGAAATGTTGTCTCCGCCTCCTCCGCCTCCGGCCGTGGTCTCGCCACGAAGGACCATGTCCATGCGCATGTCAGAACTGGTTCCGCTTCCCTGGTGAACCTCGACAGCAACCTTATTAGTGCCGGATCGGAAGGAGCTGACAGGGATGGTGTAATCGGACCATGCATCTTCGTTGCTGGTAGTGCTGCTTGCATACTGATCGTAGCTGGCATTGGCTGGCAGGTTTGGGGTGCGGACAATCTCGGATCCGTTAAGGTAGACTGCGGCCGCATCATCGTACTTCAACCGGAGGGTAAACCGCAGGAATTGAGCCGGATCGGCCATAGTGACCGTGGTACGGAAGTAGGTGGTGGCATACTTGTTGCTGCTGCTTGGGCCGAAAGAAAGGGTCGTGCCCGATCCCTCGCCATCCGATCCGTAGCCAAGTTCAGAGGGGCCTTCTGACCAGGAAGAATCGTCAAATCCGCTCTGGCGCCAGCCCGTGCCCTGGTTGCTCCCGTTATCGAGGTATTTCCAGACATGTCCGGTGGTAATGAAGGTTTGTGGAGGGTCGACCTGGTTGCCGCCGCCGAAGGAAGCGAGGCTGGCGGTTGGGTTAGGAATTCCCCCGGGCAGTCGGGGATCACTCCCGTCAAGGGTGTAGTAGATGGTGTCAGCATCGGTTGACATCGTAATGGGGGTGGCCGGCAGAACGGAGCCTCCATGCTGACTGAAGACGGGTGCGATGATATCCGGATACATGCCACTAGCCCGGAAGCGTCCGATCATCGTGCTGGTGAGCCCTCTGAAGTGGTTGCTTGTCAGGTTCTGCTGGTAATTGAGCCAGTCCTGATATTCGCGAAAGCGGTCTCCCCAGCGCGCGGACTCGGCGATAAAGCCCGGCCGGGCTTCATCGACACGCTTTTGCAGGCGTTCGATATTCTTGGCGGGGGTCAATGCGCCGTCATTGAAAAAGTGCATGTGGATTCGGTCTGCGACCAGCATGTCAAAGTCCGTGTTGCCACTGCCGAGCCTGTTCATCAGGTCCAGGGGTCCGGATTGGTTCACTGAGCGATTTGTGCTCCGCAGGTAGCCATCAGCGTCCTTCATCTGGAAGCGGAAGGGTTGCCCCTGAGCCTTGGAGCCAAGCAGCCTGACTTCACTTTCAGAATTGCCGCTCACCCACAACAGCATGAAGTCGATGAGGTTGGCGACATCAATGTTGTTGTCGTTGTTTGCCCATGGGTTGGGTCCTGAAGCGAGTGTTTTCGCCTCATTCCAGAAGACGCCGTCACCATCGTAGACTTTCTCGTCGGCGCGGAAGCCGTCATTCAGGTTGACCACGTCATAGTCTGCCTTGGGGCCTCCCAGATAACTCGAAGCCATGTCGGCATTCCAGCGCTCACGGAGGTGGTACTGTCCCCAGTAACTGCCATTCAGGTAGACGTGTACAAAACGTCCGTGCGGGGCAAGGTTGCCCATATCGAGCATGGAGTCGTCCGTGAACCTGTTGGACATGTAAGCACCGCGCGAGCGCATATCGTGGGACCCGCTGCGCAGGTCCATGATGTCAAAGCGGTCGGTTGGAGGGTAGTGCTTGTATTCGAAGTCATCGAAGAGAGGGTATTCGACCTTGGTAGCTCCATATTGCGATCGGAAGCCGATCCGGAAGCTCTTCTTAGGGAAATTGGTGTAATACCCTCCGAAGTGCTTCAGGCCGGCGTTTTCCTGGAATCCGGCCCTGCCGTCGGGAAAGATCATCTCAACAGAGGTCGGAGACTCGCTGCGGATATTACTGCCACCCTCATTCTGGAACGGGCCGGGATTGTCGGTCACGATTGAGACGGTAGGCACGGCCTTGAGGGAGTCGATCATCTGGGGGCCAAGGGTTGCCGACCGGGTGACGGAGGTGCGCATGCGTGATTGATTGACCACGTCCTCGGGAAAGAGGTAGGTCTGGGTGTCGATATTGGTGGGCCTTAATCCGGCCAGGTGAGCCATGGCGCGCACGATGGTTGTCCCGGTTATCCGGATGGGTCCTGTGTAGACCTGTCCGATTGTGGGGCTGGGGGGGCTTCCGTCCAGGGTGTAACGAATCTGAGCTCTCTCGGTGGAAGAGGTGATCTCAAGATCAAAGGGTTCCTCGAAGAAGCCGCGGTCGATATTAAACGCAGTGTCACCAACAAATCCGTCAAAAGTGTCGCCGTTGAAGGTGCGAGGGGAGGGTGTGGCCAGGTAGCCGGGACCTCCGAGCGATGGATCGGTTATTCTTGTGCCACGAAGTTCTGCGGTGATCAGCATGTCTGAACTGGTGATGCCGTCATTAAGGCCGTGAATGGCGAGGACGTTCGTTCCTGTTGTCAGCCTGTTTGCAAAGGAGGTGATGTTCCAGTCCTGGAAGTTTACCGCCTCGCCGTCTGAGTGATTACCTGTTGCCTCGGAGTTCCACGTTAACCCTCCGGGCGCGTTGGCATCGGCAACCAGGGTGTCATTGAGGTAGGCAACAAACCCGTCATCGTATTTCATCCTCAGGGTGAGGTTGGTGACCGTTGATGGGTCGCTGACCTCGAAGGGGACTCGGATATAAACCGATGTGTTCACGCCATTGAAATCGTTACCGAGGTCGCCATTCGCTCCAAACTCCCGGGCGTAAGTATCGTTCTCATCGTAGCCAATTCCCATCTGGGCTGTTTGCCATCCGGAATCATCAAAATCCTGCAGGCTCCAGTCCCCGCCGAGTGAGTCATCGGAGGGAATGATGACCCTGGCCTGCTGTGTCGGGCCGATGAATATGGTGGGGGTCAGTCCGCCTCCCTGCATGAGGCCATAGGAGGAATCCTCGAACTGTTCAGGAACAGGGTTTTGCTCGGTGCCGAATTCCGCGAGGATTGAAGTGCCGTCCGGTTGGACAAGGGCCAGGTATTCCCCGTCGTTGGAAAGCCTGAAGTTTGCATGAAGCTCCGATTCAGGATCACGACGATCCTTGCCCGAGGCAAATACGAGGAGGAAGCCGTTCTCGGCTATCTCGACTGCAGGAAAACTCCACATTGTGAGGGTGTCTGCCGTATCAGTGAGGAAGTAACCCTCAAGGTTCACAGGATCAGTGCCGGAGTTAAAGATCTCTATCCAGTCAGAAGCATCGCCATCCTCATCCTCGATAGTTGTCCTGTTGTCTGCCATGAACTCCGTAATATAGAGTTGGGCAGTTGCCGACGGGACTCCAAGGAACCAGATGGCGAGAAGATAGAGGGCCAGGATAGGATGGCGAAGGGGCGTCATGGATTTGTCAGTTGGGTGGGGGTTCGAAATTATACGGATTGCGGGGGCGATGGCATCCAAAATATGTGCTTTAAGGATGATTTCCGATGCCCGGATCACCGGGCCCCGGTGATCCGGCAGATGCGGGCCTACTACAGATGGGGGGCGGTTCTCCCAATTCGATCCAGGATCAGGAAATAATCTCCCGGATGACCCGCGATTTTTCCACGCCGGTGAGGCGCTGATCCAGTCCCTGGAAAGGAAAGGTCAGTCGGCGGTGGTCTGCCCCGAGGAGGTGAAGCATGGTGGCGTGAAGGTCTCTCACGTTAACGGGGTCTTCTACCACGTTATAACTGAAATCATCGGTTTTACCGTAGTGGATACCACTCTTGATGCCGCCTCCCGCAAGCCATCCTGAGAAGCATCGGGGGTGGTGGTCGCGCCCGTAATTGTCGCGGGCAATATTGCCCTGGCCGAAGACGGTTCGCCCGAACTCTCCGGCAAAGACCACGAGGGTGTATTGCTAGGAAATTGCTTTTCCAGCTCTGATTTCCTGGAGCTTCACGGGCCGGGGTAGGTGGGGGTGCAGAATTCCATCGGCGTAAGTGAGCCCCGGATCGGACGCGATGCTCATCGTCGGGCGAGAACCGATTGTCAACGAAACCGATGCGGAATTGATCCCCGTGACGTCTTCCAGTTGGATCTCCAGGTCTGCGAAGCGGGGAACCGCAAAGCTGCCATCTTCAGGATGCCGGGCCGCCGATGGTCGGTCAGCCCTGCGGGGGGACAAACTATTCAACCGTCGTAGAAGCCGTGATGAAAACCAAGTCCACGAGCAAATCAAAATGCGACATGAAGCCAGACAACGTGATCTTGATCGAAGGCGACGGCAAAAGACTGGTCTTCCGCCCAAGGTAAATTTAACGCGGAACCAAGTGCTCTTTGTGAGTATTCGCCCTGAGTAACGGTTGGGCGTGGGAGTGGGGAACGTCCAAAACTACGGGCTCAGCCTGTGGGTAATCGGCTGGTGCGGGCGCAGCCGATGCGTGTTTTTTTTCACACGAATGTTCCCGAATGGAACCCGAATTCGCGCGAATCTGAATTGGTCCGAGGCTTGCCTCGCGAGTGATCAGTATCGCCGTGGCACTCATTCCTGACTACTCACGTTCCTTACTTTTTCAGAAATCGTTTTCCCACTAAGTCGATCTCGACTGCCCCCTGCGGCCCCATCGTGAGCCGCGCACCCTCGACCTTCAGTCCGCTCGACTTTTCCTTGGGCATGGGCCCGAGGTCGAGGCGATAGGACGGATCGTCGAAGCGGTGAACCACGAAGTGACTCCCGGTCTGGTCATCGAGTTTGTTGCTGACGTAGTAGTCTTTGCTCTGGTGAGAGATGCGACCATGGGCCCGGACGATTCGCATTCTCTCTCCGTCCATGCCGTAGTGCAGGACGCTTCTCGTATTGGTAGACTGACAATGCGCCTCGAAGGCCACGCCGTGCTCTCGGCTGTGAATCCCAATGACCTGTGGCCGCGCCGACATGGTTCCCCGAGCCAAGGGCTTTCCCCAGATGCCCGGTTTCTTCGCGACGTAGAGTTCGAACTCCTTGATCATGCCCTTGCTGTTGGCAATGGTGGCGGGCAGATAGCGAATGCCCGAGATCGCCACGTCCTCTTCTCCGAGGTCGAGTTGAATCTCGTGTGGATGGGGATGGTCCCGCTCATTCCAGGGAGTGTGCCACCAGGTCACGAGGTCCTCATCGATGGCGTTCTCCGGATCCTCGAAACCGGAATTTGCACAGCTGTCGACAAAATGGACCCGCCATCGGTCGCGCGCGAGGGGTTCACCGTCGCCTCCCAGCACCTGCAAATCTGCGATCGTGGTGTAATCATGGTTGTTGACCTCGGACAGAGCCACCAGCCGGACATAGCGACCTCGCACGGTCGCGGTCGCGACCGCGAGGTATCCACCCGCCGCTTCCGTGGCTCCACTCGGTCCCTTCTCTAATCGCGGAATGCTGAGACGATGCTCCTGCAGCGTTCGTCCGGTGAGGAGATCGAGCGCCAAATGCGAAACCGTGCGCACGCGGGAGACAACGACAAGGTCGATCCGTTCGTCTCCCGGGTGGAGCCTCATCGTTTGTTGGGGCCCAAAGCGGCGCTCCCAGAGATTCTGCCCGGTCCGGCCATCCATGGCCATGAGACGGCGATTTTCCCGGAAGAAAAGAACGACCTCCCCTTGCGGGATCACTCTGTCGAGTTCACTGGGAACCTGCGACGCCCAAAGGGGCTCGCCGGTTCTTCCGTCGTAGGCCCGAATCCGATTGGGCAACCCCCGAAGATGGCCATTCACCTGATCGATCACCAGCAATCGCGTCCCCACAAAGTGGAACTCCGGCGACCAGGCGTCCATCCGGCGCTGCCAGCGCAAGCCGCCTCCCACCCTCACGTCGAAACACTGGAGTAGGCCCGGAGAATGCCCATAGCCCAAGCCGTGGAGCGCAGAGCCCCCTTGGGGGAGCTTTGTTCGAACCGAGTGCAGGCCCTCCATCCACTGACCAAGCAAGACCTCAGGTCGAACGGGGCCGTGAGATTCCATTGCCTGCCTCAAAGGGGAGGCCCGTTTGTTAGAAAGACGATCGGTGACTACGATGAGATTCCCATCCCGCACGGTGAACGCCAGCACCTGCTCGGCTCCCAGCCCCCAGGACGTGGCCCCCAGGGAGGCCCCATTGCGCGCATCGATCCGCAACAAGCGATCTGATTGACCAAGGTAGATCGAAGATTCCACCAGTTGGCAGCGACCAACCACCCGGTCGATCGGCCGATGCCAACGGGTGGTCCCGGTCTTGCTCTCCAAGCCCGCGATGATTCCTTGGCCCCGCACCACGATGAGATCCTCGACTTGCCCGATCAGTTCCGCGCCCGATACCAGGGAATTCTCCCAGCCCCGGCGTCCGGTCTCCAGCCCCAGCGCGAACACCGATCGCGAGTCCCGAGGCATACAAATCACCAAGTCATCGACGACCAAGGGCGCCGCACCGAGCTTGCCCACGCGGGGTTCCCGGGATGCCGTCGAGTCGTAGTTATGGATCCACTCCGTCCGCCCGTCGCGGATGTCGGAACGGGCCACCACTCCACAGTTCGAGACGCTGTAACTGGCTCCGTCGTGGACGCTGACTCGATTCCCAAAAACCACCCGGTGGGGAGACGCTCGGCGGAGATTGTCATCGCGATCCTCCTTCCCACTCGCCACCACCAGTGTCTTCAGCCACCGAAGCTGCTGTTCGCGAGGGTCGTAGCACGCCAAGCTCAGGCTGCGGCCGCGCTGCGTATTCCAATGGAGCGCGAATAGATGGCCATCCGCGAACACGGGATCAGCCAGCGGGATGAAGGAACGGCCGCTCTTCTCGAGGCCCGAAAAATCGTCGGTCCATTTGGGGCGACCGGTTTCCAGGTCGATCGCGGTAATGCTGTTGGGCATGAGCTCGTCCCCGGTTCGCAGATAGAGGACCCCCTCGACTTGGGTGGGTCGAAAGTAGCCCGGATGAAAGTTTGCGCCGTGGCCCCGTAGCGGCTGGGGCGTACTCCAGATTGGGGTCGAGAGATTGCTCTGGGCGAAGAGCGAAAGGATCGTGCGACCACTCACCAGGAGACGATCCCCGGGCATCCACTGCAGATCAACGGTGGCGGGCAGTTGCCCCGGCCACAGCGACGGCTCGGCCAACGAGAGCACCCTGGTCGTCAGGTCGCTCAGATTCGACTCGGAGCGAACCCGGGTCGGAACGCGCCTTCCCGCGAGGAGCTCTCTGGCGAGAGACGCCGCGCTCACGCGCTTTCCGTACCAAGGCAAGAGTTCCCCGGGCTTCACTCCACTCAGAATCTGATCGGTCTGAGTAAACACTCCGGCCTGAACCTTCGCCGTCAAGAGACCGACGCGAGCTTGCTTGCGCACCAGGCCCTTCGACAGGCTCAGGGGAGCCCCTGGGATGGCGCGATTCAGCACTTCCTGGAAGCATCGCCCCGCCGCTTGCGCTTGTCCGGCCCACAAGTAGCGATTACCGAGTGCCAGGAGAACCTCTTGGGACTCCCGTGCCCACGGGTAGCGCCGGACCAAGCTGAGCGTTTCGGACTCGCTCAGAGTCGAAGCGAATTCCTCGGCCAGGCTCTGGCTGTTTTGGATTCGCCGCAAGGCCGCCACCTCCGGGCTACCCTTTTGCTGCAGATACCGGTCCAGGAGATGGGGCAGATCGATCGAGCCACGTTCATCGGACCAAGGGAGAAGATCGATCGCAGTGCCACGGGTCAGCATGCGATGAATCCCCTCCGCCCTCGCTTGCGGCGGCGCTGCCACCAAGTCCTCCCACTCTTGAGACACTTGGGTGCCATCAATGAGGGACAGTGAAATGCGTTCGCCCACATCACGCAGCGGGGGTCTCAGCTCGAGGCGCCAGTTCCTGTGCTCGCGATCGTTGGTGGCTAGACGTTCGCGCACGGTCTCCTCTGGGCCCAGACCTCCCAGCGTCGCCTCCAGTTCCTGATAGAGCAGAGTCGTCCCGGGCGCTCGGAGCTGGCGAAAGAACTCCGCTTCGCTCAGTTGCCAATAGAGATCGTGTGGATTCTCCTTTCGCAAACGCGCTACCAGGTCGTGGGCCTGCAGCGGTTGTCCCTGGGCGAGAGAACCATCAACCACCAGATCGACCGCCAGCCGCATTAACTTCGAATGCGTCGATACCACGCCCCTGCCTTCCAGAGCACAATAACGCTCCGCGGCCCAGCGTCCCCAAGGATTCTCCCGGGGCAAGAGCCGATGATGCCATCGTTGTCGCCGGACTTCGCCCAACATCCGTGCAAGGGAGCGGGCAGCCAGGGCCTCGTCGCCGGGACGAGAGGCTATCAGCCCTTTCAGGGTAGCGTGACCGATTTCAAATTCGTCTCGGGCGTAGGCCTCCTCGGCGCGCTCCCAAGGGTTCTCAGCGCCTCCCGCAATGCTTGAAGCGGCGATCCACAAGACGAAGGCAGCCCCAGAATGTCTGACGATCGACCATCTGCGCGGCGCTCTCATGCTCGCCCCCTTCTAACGCGAACCCGTCGTCCAACAAGGAGCCTTTCACCGTCTGCTGGTGAAAAAGAAAGATAGAAAGGAGGCAAAAAAAATCAATATTTAGCCAAACGGCTTCAGCAATCTCACCTCCGCGAGTTGACCGCCTTACTCTTGTACCCCGATCGGCTCTTCCAAATTTCTGGAGTTCCGTCGGATTGAAGGCCCGTGCAGGGCGCCGTTGTGCAAGCCGTTATCGACCACCCACTGGATCTTCGCTTCGTGCTCTGCATTATTGATTGATTGATTGATTGCTATTGCTAGGAAATTGCTTTTCCAGCTCTGATTTCCTGGAGCTTCACGGGCCGGGGTAGGTGGGGGTGCAAATAAGGCCTTGGAGCGCCCGAATAGTGAAGAGTTTTTGGCTGCCCTGAAAGAGTGGCAGACCAGCTTGGCCGAACGGGCTGCGGGGTGGCAGGGCCAGTGAGAGATTTTTTATCCCCCTAACATGGACACGACTTAGATTGGATTGTTATCCTCCGGTCCAAAGGCTGCTTCAATACTCTCCAGCCAAAAGCAATTTCCTAGCAGTCGGCGTCTATTCTATTGGCTTGAAGGAGGCGGCAGAATCTCTCCCCAGAGCCGGGTAAAGTTCGACATTGCCTTCCGTGCATTTTTCAAGAAACCCGTCCACAAATATTTCATCACCCGTCTTCAGGTTGTCTTCGCCCAAATGCCAAGTCGGGAAGACACAGTGAATATTGTGCTTTAAGTAAATGTGGTTTCCGTCTTCTCGGTTTTCAACGCGAAGCACTTCCCCTTTGACTGTGATCTTCTTCCCGATGAACGGCTTGCCTGTGCGCGCAACGTCATGCGCATGAAACTGAGCAGCGGGCTTCCCGTAGTCCATCTGCCAGCCCTTGCCGCATCCACTCCCCAGACCTCCCAGGATAAGCATTATCAATACACCTGAGATTCTTGTTCTCGCACACTTCCTTCTTGCAGAGCATTTCATGTTGAAGATCTTGGACCATTTCCTCCTGAGAAGAAAATTGAGATTTGAAATACTAACATCGTTTTAGTTGATGTCTTTGGCCGAACGTCAAGCAACCTGTGGGTCCTGAAAACTCCCGCACGCTGATAGCGTCGCAGTTACGGTGCTAGTTGAGATGCTTGGCGGAGATGGGAAAGTGGGTGAAATTGATGGCGAAATTCGCGGTTTGCTGGTTCCGAGGCAGACGGGATCTGGCGCTGGAGAACCTGGGGTTGCGCCAACAATTGATGGTGTTGCAGCGAAACTCGAAACGGCCGCAGTTCAAGGACTCGGATCGTCTCTTTTGGGTGCTCTACTCAAGAGCTGCGGATCGTTGGCAGAAGGTCCTCTTGATCGCGCGGCCCCGAACGATCCTTGATTGGCAGAAGAATCGCTTCAAAAAGTATTGGGCCCGGAAAAGCCGAAGGAAGAGTCCGGGACGGCCGAGAATCGATCGTGAAGTTCGAGAGTTGATCCGAACCATGAGCCGAGCGAATCCGACTTGGGGCACTCCTCGCATTATCGGGGAGTTTGCCAAATTGGGAATATCGCTCTGCAAGTCGACGGTCGATCAGTATCGCACCCGAAGGAGCGGAACACCGTCTCCAACTTGGAAGTCGTTTCTTGCTAATGAAGCCAGTGCCCTCGCGAGTATTGATTTTTTCACGGTGCCAACTGCGACATTTCGGGTCTTGTATGTTTTTGTCGTTTTGATTCACGAGCGACGCCGAGTCGTTCATTTCAACGTGACTGAGAATCCAACCGCGCGGTGGACGGCCCAACAGATCGTAGAAGCCTTCCCATGGGATTCGGCACCCAAGCACCTCATTCGTGACAACGATACCATTTTCGGCTCTGAGTTTTCTGCGCGAGTGAAGGGCATGAACATCAAGGAGTGCAAAACGGCGTATCGGTCTCCCTGGCAGAATCCATACTGCGAACGAGTGATCGGCTCAATCCGTCGAGACTGCCTGGATCATGTGATTATTTTCAACGAAGCTCATCTGCGCCGAATCCTTGAATCCTATTTCGAATACTATCACCAGTGTCGCACGCATCTGTCGTTGGCCAAGGATTGTCCTGAACCAAGAGCGACTGTGCCGCCAGAGCAGGGCAGGGTAGTTGCGTTTTCGAAAGTCGGCGGATTGCATCATTTCTACACCAGAGAAGCGGCATGATTATGGTTGCGGTCAGTTTTCAGGACCCACAGGTGGTCATGAGTGATGAGATTTCACGCTTAGATGACTACCCGGCGCATGGCGTGGCCACTGCCGAGGCTGCTCTGACCCTCGGCGTTCTTACTCCTCTTCCGCCACCGGAGGCCGGGGTGCCCAGCGCGTCACCACCGTCTTGAGATACCGGAGGTAGGAGGACGTGCTGGCCCGCTCCGCCAGAACCCGGCCCTTCATGTCCATCACCCGAATGGCCCAGCCGCGATAGGCATCCCCGTTCTTGTTGTCGTAGAACCCGGCCTCGTGGGAATAGACCCCGTCCCGGTCGTAGAAGCATTCCAGCTTTTCCTTGATGCTGATAGCACCCGCCCGCTCGTCGGACTTCTTCTTGGCGATCCAGACCACGAGGAGGTATAGCTCCGTTTTCTCCTCCATGTTCTTGAACTCCAGGTCGAGGGTCTTGACCGTTTTCTTGAGATTCGTGTCCTTGTGGGACTTGAGCTCAGTCCTGATCACGAGGGGCTTCATCACCTTGTGGGTTTTCAGGTAGTCCCGGTCGGCTTGGCTAAGCTTCTCGACCTTGAGCTTGTAGAGCTTGCCCTTCACCTTGAGCTTCACCCAGCCCTCCCCCTTCTCTTCCAGCACCCCGGTGAGTTTCTTGCCATCCGCACTGGTCCAGACGCGTGGTTTCTCGCCTTCCTGCTCTTCTGCCGCGAGGGCTGTAAGGCCCATGAACGCCACCAGGACGGGCAGCACCAGTCGTCTCGTGAGAACGCCTGCAAGGAACATTGGAGCATCCTCTCCCATTCCCGGGAGGACCGTCAAACCGATTCTCGCCTTATTGCTAAGACTTTCCTTTTCCCAGCCGGGTTTCCAGGCGGCTGAGGAACCGGGTTCGCGCAGTCGCGCCACGAGAGGGCACCAGCAGACGGGGCAAGGAGGCAGAGGCACGCGGCGGGCCCAAGGAAGAGCATTTGTTGTGATGGGCGGAGCCTCACAGGAGGAGAATGTGGCACGCTTCAGCCCCTGGCTCACTCCAATTGCTAGGGAATTGCTTTTGTGACCCCGGCGCCCCCGGCACTTATTGGAGTAATGTTAATCGAGAATCTTGGGCGAAAGTGCCTCACTGTTTTGCCGCCACCCGGGAGTTAATCACGGCTTGGCTCAGGTTCCCGTTCACGTCGAAAAGGTTGACGATGTAGATCAAGGGCTGCCCGGCCACGAGGGCCCGGGGAGCCGTTACAGTCAGGTTCCCGGACCGTTTTCCCGCTCCCTTCAGGGAGAGGTCTCGGACGAAGGCGTCGATCTGCCCACCGCCTCTCTGGAGAATGACGAGGGGCCCCAGTCCCTTGTCATCGCTCATGCTGAGGGAGAGTTTGACGGTCTTCTCACCGGCCTGCGGGGGACTGGCCACCTTGAATTCATGGATCTCGGGCGCCTTCGTATCGCTCTTGTCAAAGGACTCGCTGAAAAACCGGCTCACCGCCGCCATCCGGGCATGGGCCGGGGAGAAGCGGACGGGCCGTTCCCCTGCTGTCTTCCGGTCGAACATCCGGCCGAGGTTGTCGTATCCGCGCATCATGATGTTGCGGGGATCACGGGTGTCGTGCAGCATCCCGAAGATGTGGCCCAGTTCGTGGATCAGGACGCCGTTGCTGGTCTGTGATTCCTGGTTCCGGGAGCGTTTTTCCGATCCCGCCACCTTGGTCACCGGGGTCGGGTCCATGAAGTAGCGCAGCTGTTCCTCAATGGTGGAAGCGGTGACTTCGTTCCGGAAGATGTCGCCGGACACGCAGGCGAGGCCCGAGTAGACGTGAGGGATGGGCCTGGCCTCGGCAACCGCACCGGCCTCCGAGAACACGAGGGTGGGTCGGTTGCGGGAATAGCCGGTGGTTTCCCAGATTTCCTGTTGCTGGGAGTTCAGGAGGCGATCCACGTCAAAGGGTTCCCCGGTGTAAAAGGCGGAGGGTTTCTTGGCCCTGACGAGATGGACCTTGAGGCGCCCATCCTCTGCGAACTCAAAATCCAGGCCCCGGGTCCTGTGTTTGTGGGCCTTCATTTCCCTCCGGAAAATGTCGGCCACGACCCGCATAAGGACCTCGCATTTTTCCCGGTAGCCCGGCTTCACCTTACGGTCGCTGGGGACGAAGTAGACCAGCCTGACCTTGTAGTCCTTCCCCAGGTCTTTCAGGGGAGGAGGAATAATAACGTTTCCGGCCGCCTTGCCCGCCGGAGCGGGGGACTTGTCGGCGTCGCGTTGGGCCATCAGGCTGAACCC
Organism: Roseibacillus sp.; assembly: GCA_028821775.1. GTDB lineage: Bacteria > Verrucomicrobiota > Verrucomicrobiia > Verrucomicrobiales > Akkermansiaceae > Roseibacillus_B. The sequence goes on along the minus strand of JAPKFB010000083.1, from coordinate 4,987 downwards.
GAGGACGAGGAAGAGGACCGACACGGCGGAAAGCAGGGAACCGGGGGCAGGCTTCATGAGCGTGACAGGTAGACACCATTTTCCGGTTCCTGACAAGCGTGCGGGCCGGGGTAGATGGGGGTGCAGCCCTGGTCCCGATCCCTCGCCCCAAACGGGCGGCAGGGTATCCGGGACAAATAACTCGCTTTCCGGGACAAATAACTCGCTTTTCCGAAAGGAACCGTTAGTTCCTGAAATTAAATAGTCGCAATCTATTGACTTCTTGACTTTCCAAAACTCCATTTGACCTGATGCCGCAGTCCAGCCGTTTCCAAGCGTCCTTCCGCCGCCTCTTCTTCTGGCTCTCAGGCGCCAGTAGCGAGAGTCTCGAGTCCTGCCCCGATTGGGAACAGCGCAAATACGTCGCCTTCGGCGCGACCGTCCTCGTGCCGACCGCTTTCGCGATCATGGCGTGTTCCTATGCGCTCTCGACCTTGACGGCCGACTGGAGGGTGATCGTGCCGGTCGCGCTCGTGTGGGGGTTCATCATTCTCACCATCGACCGCGCGCTGCTTGCCACCTACCGCCCCTACCAGAGCTTCTTCCGCAAGATCTCGCAGTTCTCGTTGCGCATCGTAGTGGCCCTCTTGATGGGGCTATCGATTTCCCACCCGCTGGCTCTTCTGCTCTTCAAGGACACGGTGAGCTCCGTCATCGAGGAAGAGCGCGAACAGGAAATCGCCGAGTTGCGCCACCAGTTCACTACCAACCAGGGCCAAGTCGCCGCGCAGGCCGAAGCCATCGATGAAAAGATGAATCGCCTGCGCGACCAGCGTGATGCGACCTTTGAGGCCAATTTCATCATCGAGAACGACCGAGCCGGTGAAGGAGCTCCGACCGAAGGACTCGACGCCGCCGAACAGGCCGAGTTGCAACAAAGCGTCACCGACGCGACCAAGACGCAGACCGACCGCCTCGCCGCGATCGAGACGCAAAGCGCAACGCTGCAGGTAAAATACGAGAAACTCCAGGGCGAGCTCAATTTCTGGCAGACTGAGTTCGAGCGCGAAATCAACGGCCAGCGGAGCGGAATCCGCGGCCTCGGACCCCGCGCACGCAGCATCAAGGAGGATCAACTCAGCTGGCGCCGGGCTGAGACAAAGAGGCTCAGCGCACACCTAACCGCCGTAACGAATGAGGCTGCGCAGGTGCGCGAACTGATGAACTCGATCGACGAGCAGGTCACCACCGAGTTCATGGCCGCGGGCGCGATCAAGGCCGAGGCGATCGAACTGGAACGCAAGAGGGTGGCCACCCTGCAAAACAAGGTGCAGGAACAGCAGGTCGATCTCTTCGTGGAGCAGCAGAAGAGCGTGCGCGTGGGCATCGACCTTCAAATCGCCTCGCACCAGCGCGAACTCGATCGCCTGCACGCCGGATCGGCGGCCCTCGACAACGACGAACGCACGCGAACGGCAGCGATCATGGCTGAACCGCGGCGGGACATCCTCACTCAGACGATGGCGCTTCACGGCCTTTTCAAGGCGGGAGTTAACGGCGGGCAGTTCGCGTTGGTCGCCTACCTCGTGCTGGCAGGATTGTTCATGCTCATCGACACGATCCCGCTGGTGGTGAAGTTTTTCTCCAAACCCGGCCCTTATGACACGCTGGTCGATTGTGACGAAGTGCGCTTCGAGAAGGAACGGGAAGCATTTCTCAACAGCTACGAACGCTACATGGATAATCTCGAAGGGGGAGGATTGCTGCTCGCGACGAAGAATCGTCCCCTCGAACGCGCACTCGTGGATGGCGTAGATCGCTCGCGCGCGGCCAAGGAGTTCCTGGAGTCCCTCATGAGTCTGGAGCGCTCCTTTGAAGCGAATATGGAGGAAGAACGCGAGCGCATCGCGTCCAAGCCCGGGGAACGTGCCGAGGCCCATGCCAGCATGCTCGAGGAAATGGCCCAGACGTTCTACGAGGACCTGCGCGGTCGAATGGAGTCCTTCTTTTCCAGCGGCGGGGGAGGCACTCCGCAGGGCACGGGGGCGTAGATCTGGCAGCCGCTCGATCCGGCCAAGCGCTTGCCCTACGATTACGGGGAACAGTAAGACCTCCTCCCCTGCCTCTCGTCTCCACGGCTGAAGACCGTCCCGAGCCACCTCCTCACTATCAGTGAGCTGTAGAGGAATCAGTTCTAACAGGAACAGGCCTTCCTGCCAACTACCTGCCACCTATGTGGAAAGCCACATCCGGACCAAGTGGCGTGGCTCCTGGGGATCTTCCTCGTAGCCCGTCCGATTATGGGCAACCATATGGTTGTTTACCCAGACCTGATCCCCCGCCTCGAGCTTGAACTGGACTGCGAACTGCGGCAGGGAGAGGAGCATATCGAGGGTATCCAGAGCGGCCAACTCTTCATCACATAGTGCCAGGTCGGCTTCCTGATGTCCCTTTTCAATCCAGTAGCGCATGTAGCGGAAGGAAACTCCGGGTCCATACAGCCCCTGGGAAAAGATCGGGAATCGATTATTGAGCAGGGCCTCGCGGGTCTTGCCCACCCCAGGCGTGACCACGTCGCGGATGAACTCGCGGTATAAAAGGGCCAAGGCCTCCGGATTCGTTTTGCGGAGTTCCTCGTGGATGGCGGCCGCGCTGACCACGAGGGATTCTCCCCCGGCCCGGGCCGGTTGGACACACGGCAGGGCTACGATGTCCGGCATGGTGTTGTGCGCACTGCTGTCGGTATGGAACCCGGTGGTGGCACGGGTTTGAGAGACCGGGATTCGTTCCTTTTTATAGGAGCCCCCATGGTCTTTCACGTCATACATGCGACCATAATTTCCAATCGTGTTTCCCATGGCCTCGCCCACTGCCAGGAAGAAGAATTTTATCTGGGCCTCGGTGAAGCCGGAGGCGGGTGGACCCTTTAGCCAGACGACACCCGAACCCTCTTGGAGTTCTTTCCGCATCTCGTCAGCCAGCTCCTGGAGACCAGGAACTGCGATTTTACCATGAGCGTAGCTCTCGAAAAATCCATCATCCAGCGCGAGGTCCGCCACGGCCTGCCGGAATACGCTCAGCAACTGGTCCGTGACCTGGATGCGCCAGCGCGGTCCTTTCCCAAAGAGTGTCCGTATCCCAGGTGAAGGATGCGGGAAGGGTTGGAGCAGGTGCGTATTGTTTGAGTTCGATCAACGGAAACGATCCTAACGGGTTAGCTGGAAGGCCAGATGAAGAGGTTTGTCCTCGAGAGGAGAAAAGAACGCGGGATCATTGCTAGGAAATTGCTTTTCCAGCTCTGATTTCCTGGAGCTTCACGGGCCGGGGTAGGTGGGGGGTGCAGGTCCCTGAGGTCGGAAGAAGAAACGGCGGCGCCCCGAAGGAAGCCGCCGTCTCTGTTGGATTGCCTGTGAATGGGATTCGCTACGGAGCCGGAGTAGTGAGCACCACGTCATCGAAGTACCAGCCCGAGGCGTCGAAAATATCATCTCCATCGCTCACGAACCCGAATTCCAGGACGATGGACTGACCCAGGGCAGCGGCCGGCAGATCTGCGGAGAACTCCGCCCAACCGTTGAGGAAGCCAGTGATGTCCGCTTGCACCACTCCCAATTCGGTGACCGTTCCGGGAAGGCCGGAAGCATCGAGAACGCGCAGCGTTCCACGGTCCATGTTGTCGAACTCATCCATGTCCAACCATTGTTGGAAGGTCACGGTGGCACCAGTCGCGGTGGTGAGATCAATCGCCGGACTGCGCAGCCAGGTGTTGGAGCTGATCCCGTAGTTGGTCGTCAGATTGGTGCCGTAGCAGTTGGGCGCGCTGTTGGCTGCGGTCGGGCCGGTCGCGGGAGCACCTGCGGGATCACCCATTTGCCAGGCCGTGTTCATGAGAGTGTCAGAGGCATCGAAGCCGGTGGTCCAGCCCGGGTCGATGCCATCGAAGGTCTCCAGGAAGACCGTCACCGGCGGGAGCGGGAATTCCTGCACGCGGTAGAAACGGGTCGAGTCGTCCATCGGCCGCTCGATGGTGTGCATGTTGAGCGGCGCGGTGTGCGCGATCTCGAAGACTCCGTTGTTCTCCACCGATCCCGGTACATTCACCGAGTCCCAAGTGGAGAAGTCGGCCTCCAGATCGGTGCTGGCCCACAGGACATAGAACATCCCCGGCTGACTCTCCCATTCGAAGACGAGGTTCACTCCGTTGTTGGTGATGGTCAGAGGGAAGGAGGTGGGATCGGGAACCACCGTGACGATCGCCCCCATAAACATGATGTCCCGAGAGGCCAGAGTACCTCCCGAAAAATCCCAATCGATCAACAGATCTCCGTTAGCATCGGTCGTTGTCTGGAACGTCAGCAAATCGGCGGTGCCGAGTTCAACGATGGAGCCCTTTACGTCGCCGCCTACCGAGGCCGTTAATTCCCCGCGATGAGTGGGGCCCTTGTTCCAGACACCTCCGGCCAGCAATTGGACTTCCACGTCCGTGTTCGCCCACTCCGCGCCAAAATCGAAGGTCATTGGGATGTCGCTTATTGTAAACCATCCTGCACCTGCGAGAAATTCTGCTTGCGTGGCGTCCGCCGCCGGCCCTCCAAAAGTGCCGGTTAGAATCGCCCCTGGGAAAGCGGCCTGATTAAATTCACGACCTTCATTGCCGCTGGGAGCAGTCATCGACAGCGTGCCTTCGGCCACAGAAAAGGGCTGAGTAGCACCGAGATCAAAATTACTAAAACTCGTGCCCTGAATGGAGCCCACTGGCACGTGATACACGATTGGCACCCGTCTATCAGCGTCGTAGAAGTTCACGGCGGCCAGCACGTCACGGCCAGCCAAGTTCAGTTGTGTGGAACTGGTGAGGACAACGGTGTCGGCCTGTGCGGTCGGGGCGAGTGTGAAAGCCGCCGCCACGGCGGCGGCGAGAGACAAGGTGGATTTGCTGGTATTTTTCATTTCCATTGCAATTCGCACTGGCCTGAAGATTGGCGAATGCTCCGGGCCGAGGTCGAGG
>JAPKFB010000024.1 GCA_028821775.1 Roseibacillus sp. | reverse complement strand
AGGAAGGCAACATGGGCCTCATGAAGGCGGTCGAAAAATTCGAATACCGCCGCGGATACAAGTTCTCCACCTATGCCACCTGGTGGATTCGCCAGGCCATCACCCGCTCGATTGCCGACCAGGCCCGGACCATCCGAATCCCGGTCCACATGATCGAGACCATCAACAAGCTCATGCGGGTGCAGAAGCAGCTCGTCCAGGAATACGGCCGCGAACCCACTCCGGATGAAATCGCGGAGGAGATCCACCTTCCCGTCGAACGGGTGCGCGCCGTCCTCAAGATGGCTCAGCAGCCCATTTCGCTGCAAGCTCCCGTGGGGGACAGCGACGACACCTCCTTCGGTGACTTCATCGAGGACAAGACTGCCGAGAACCCGATGGAGGAAGCGGGCTTCTCCATGTTGAAGGACAAGATCAACGAGGTCCTCGACACCCTCACCGAGCGCGAGCGCGAAGTTCTCGAACAACGCTTCGGCCTCAAGGACGGCTACAGCCGCACCCTGGAGGAAGTCGGCCGCCAGTTTCAGGTCACCCGCGAGCGCATTCGCCAGATCGAAGCGAAGGCCCTTCGCAAGATGCGTCACCCGACGCGCATTCGGAAGCTGGAAGGCTTCATCGAACTGCCCAACATGTAAGCCCCGTAGCTACTTCAGCTCACCTCAACCCTGCGGATCCATTCTTCGCTCCATGATCAGCTTCGCGTGAGTACCCTCTTGAGAAGCCTGAGCCGACGATCTCTCCACTCCATACCCTCAAGCTCGAGATCAGGAATGCGACTTTTGAGCGAAACCCCAAAGTGCCAGATGAGGTCCCCTCTCCTGCCGAGGCCGACGAGTGGCTGCACAAAGCCAGGAAAGAGCACGGCGCGACTGGTCCACCTCCCTTCAAAGCTTCTGGCTGGGAACACGCACCCGCTTTCACCATCCACTGTATCGAGTCCACCACCGAGACCCGCATGACCTACGAGCGACCTTTGTTGTGACATCAGGGGAAGGAGATCCCCATGGTGGTCGGTGAGGATTTGAGCGGCGGGAGTTCCTCCAGACAAAGCGATGCCATCACCCGCGCGCCGGAGGAACCCATCACCCCGGGAACCATTCCTTTCCGCAATCAGACCACCAGAGTCGGGCAACGCATTCCCAACGGTCAGGCTCTTGTCCAGCGTTGCTCCGGCTCAAGCAGACAGATCGAATATCTCCTCATCACCGTGACACGAACTGCCGCCACGGGCGGTTGAGCACGCGAGACCCAAAGTAGCAGATACTTCGACCATCAGAATCCCTCAATGTTTAGGGTAGAGATCCAAGCACTGCAATGCTTGAACGGAACGGGTTCCTTTGCTTAGGTATCGGGACGCGCGCGAACAAGACGATCTAGCCCGACGCAAGGTTCCGCGCTCACCCACTCCGACCGTGTCCAAATCGCAGGGCAAAAAGCCTACCTCTCCACCACGCCGAAAAAAACGGCGCTGGTTGCGTGTCCTTTTGATTTTGTGCGGACTCTCGATCGCGCTTGGCCTTGCCCTCAACGGTCCGATCGCACGATGGTTCATCGCCCATACAATCAAGGAAAAACTGGCGGAACGGGGCCTTGCGGGAAAGCTTGCGGTCGAAGGCGCACTTCACAAAGGGTTCACTCTTCGCAAGGGACACTTCACCGGAGTTGGTGAGATCGAATTGCTGAGCTTCGATGAAATTGGGGTGAGCTATTGGATCCTGGATCTTCCCGGCAAGAAGATCGACGCACTCGTGATCCGCAAAATTGTGGTGGTGGCCAAATCTTCACTCGAGGAACCCTCCGAAGAAACGGAAGAGGCTTCAACCCCTCCCGACTATCGCGCCCTCGGAGACGCTCTCCGCAAATACCGTCCTCTCTTTCTTCCCGTCCAGATCGACATCTCCGAGATCGACCTCACTCTCAAGGGTCCGCAGGAGGATCTTCCCCTGCGCTTCACCCTCGGAGCCCTCAAGCATACGCCGGGGACATCGAAGATCACCCTCGAGAATCTTGAAAGCAATGCCCTCGGCGTAGAAGGACTCCGCGAGCAAAGCCTCGTCCTGACCTGGGAAGACGAACAGATCATGCTCAGTCACGCCCAGATCATCCCCGAACTGGCCGTGCAATCCCTCGCGATCGATTTCCCCATCGGAGGCAGGCTTTCCATCGACGCCATGGTCGGCGCCCTCGGGACCGAACTCCAGCTCTTCGCCGACGATACCGGCAATGTTCGCATCAACCTGAAGGATCAAGTCCTCGACCTCTCCAAGCTGGCCTCCTTTCCCGACTTGGAGCTTGCCGGCACCATCGACAAGCTCTCGGTCGATTTCGAAAATCTGCTGCAGAAGCCGGAAGCTTGGAGTGGGACCGCCATCGTGGAAGCGCAAGACTTGCGATGGCCCCAAGGCAAACTCGCCCAGGTCGCGGCCGACTGTGCCCTCGGAGAGATGCTCACCCTGAAAGCGAACCTCTCCTCTGATCTCAATCTCGAAGCCTCTGCCCCCCGCCCGAGGGGTGACACCCTCGATCTCACGGAGTGGATGGATGGCCTCGTCATCGCCCTGAATCTAAAGGCCCCCTCTCTGCGCACCGCCCTGCACCACATCCTGCCCGCAGCCGGTCAGCCCTTACCGGACCTCGCCTCCCTTCCCGAGGGTGCGCTGGGCTTGCAAGGCAGCGTCACTCTGGGCGGTGCACGTGGGGTCTCGCACTCTGCTTTGAGGTGGCGTTTCTCGGACATCGCCTACCAGGATGACTCCATCCCCGATCTCCAGGGCGACGCCACCCTCGAGGGCGACGCCCTGGGGGCCGTCGTCGAGCTTGCCGATCCCCACCCCGAGGAACAATTGAAGCTCTCCACCAACTTCGACCTCAAGAGCAGGATCTACTCCGCGAATCTCGAAACGACCCTCCCCGATCCCTCCTGGCTCCTCCCGCTCATTCCGAACGACGATCCACTCTGGAAACCCAGGGGGCCCATCATGGCCACCTGGAACGGGAACGGATCTCTGGCCGATGAGCCCGTTCACAAGGGCTCTCTCCAACTCAAAAAACTCACCCTCACCGCCCCCCAGGAAAGCCTCACCGAGATCACCCTTGAGGTCGCCTACGATTGGCCGAACCTGGTCGATGTCACTTCCATTTCCCTCAGAAACGGCGACCTCGGGCTGAAGGGCAGCACCAAGTGGGCGAACAATACGCTCACCATCAGCGAACTGGGCTTTCACGATGAGAGCGGACCGGTCACGACCCTGAAGGGCCACGCACCACTCTCCCTCGATGCCCTCACCGCAGAGAAGTACCTTGCGCAAAACGACGCTCTCAATCTCAAACTCGAAGGCACCGATCTCAAGCTTGCCCGCATCGGCAAGCTGCTTCCCCTCGCGCTTCCCGAGGGCCTGGGAGCCACCCTCCAGTACGACCTCACTCTCGGAGGCACTCCCGGCGCACCGACCCTTGATGGACAATTCACCGTCAGCGACGTGCGCGTGCCGGACCCGAAAAACCTCCCCCTCCTTGCCACCACTCTCACCTTCGCGACCAAAGATCAGCGGCTCAGCGCAACAGGATCGATGACCGAACCCGAGGGCAGGATCGTCCTCCTCGACGCGAGCCTTCCCCTCGAACTGAAAGCCTGCCTCGAGAACCCCGATCACTTCCAGACCCTCCAGATCACGGCCAATGCTCATCTCCAAGAGTTTGCCCTGCACCGCCTCCAACTCTTGGCTCCAGCCCTAGCCGATGCCGAAGGACACCTCAATGCTGACCTCCATCTCACCGGGAGTGTTGGAGAGCCCGTCTTGACCGGGGGTGCAACCATCAAGATCGATCGCTTCCCCCTCCCCGACACTCCCTATCGCGATGTGCGCGATTCGAAGGTCGTGCTGCGCCTTGAGGACTCTAAAATCGTGATCGACCCGACCACCGAGATCAATTGTGCGGGCGGAAAGATCAACCTCGCGGGATCCATCGCAATAGGAAAAACCGAGCCGGAGTTTGCGATTCGCCTCCAAGCCGATCACCTCCTCGCTTGGCGGGACGACAACGTCATCCTGCGCAACAATGCTCAGCTCAAGCTCGACGGCCCCTTCAGCGCGGCGCGCATCACGGGCGAGGTGCAGTTCGTCGAAAGCCTCTTCTACAAGGACATCGAGATGATTCCGATCGGGGTCCCGACCGCCAATGTGCCCAAGCCCCGACTGCCGCAAATCGACCAGGAGAACGCGGTCAAGGTCAGTGACGACATCCCGGAAGCTTTTGGCCGCTGGACTCTCGACCTCACCATTCGCACCCAGGACCCCATTCTCATTCGCGGAGGCAACTTCGCCACCGGAAAAGTCAACGCCCACGCCCGGATCGGTGGCACCCTCGCCCATCCGCGACCATCCGGAACGGTCACCATTCAGGACGCCTGGGCCCGCCTCCCACTGGCTGGCAAACTCAACCTCCGTCAGAGCGTCGTCACCCTGCGCCCCCACGCCCCCTACGACCCCGAGCTCGACTTGCGAGGAGCCGCCACGATTGATCGCTACAACATCAAGTTGAACATCTTTGGCACCGCCAACAGCCCTCAATACAATCTCTTCTCCGATCCCCCGCTGCCGGAAAGCGAAATCCTCACTCTTCTCGCAACCGGGACCACCACCGAAAATCTCGAGGCCCTTGACAAGGACGCGGCCGCCATGAAGGGCGCACAACTCGCCATCAACTGGCTCAAGGACAAGTTCCAGAAACTAGGCAAGAAAAACCTCTTCCACCGCGCCCTCGCAGGTCTCGACGAATTGGAGCTGAACGTCGGAGAGAATGATCCCTTCAGCGGCCGAAAACTCAACTCCGCCACCATGAAGGTCGCGAAAAACTGGTTCCTCTCCGCGGCCGTCGATGCGACCGGCGACACCCGCGGGGTGGTTATCTTTTCCGTCCGCTTCCGCTAACCCCCTCATGCTGCGCATCACGATCGTCTTTCTCGCGTGTCTCCTCGCCTTCCCGGCGCAGGGCGCGAAAGTGCGGATCCGCGGGATGCGCTCGATTCCAGAAAGCGAGGCGATCAATTTGATCAGTGCCCGCCTGGAACATCTCAAGGAGCGTCCTGCTTCCTCTTCGCGAGCAGACGACGCCGCATTTCTGTTGGATCGCCTCCTCGTGCAACATGGTTTCACCCAACCCAGCGTCGACTGGAGTCTGCCCGGCGGAAACCAAATCCTCCTCACGGTCGTGGAAGGACCCCGCTCCACTCTTGGAAAAATCGAAATCATTGGCGCCGATCCCGAACTCCGCGAGAGCATCGAGGCACAGGTGCGTTCCGCGCACAAGGCACCTACCTTTGAACTTGGCGAAGCGACCCCCTTCCTCATTGAACACAACAAGGAAGCCGTCGAGGACTGTAATCGCCTCCTCCAGTCAAAGGGCTACCGGGATGCGGTCGTCCGGCTCATAAAGACCACCCGACACGCAGGTTCGGAGGTGGACATCTTCCTGGAGGCCAAGCCCGGCCCTCTCTACCACCTGCTTCCCTTTCAATTCAAAGGCAGCGAAGATGTTCACCCGAATCTCAAGACCCGGCTGCTTGAGGATTTTAACGGGCAGGTGGCCACCACGAAAAACATTCGCAATGCACGGGCGAGGATTGAGCAGTTCTATCGCAAACGTGGTCACCACTTTGCCACCACCAAGGCCTTCGCCACCGACCGCCAGGGCAGAACCCAACTCCAGTTCGACCTCACGGCCAGACCACGTTATCGCGTGGGCGAAATCAAGGTCACCGGAGCCGGAAAAGTGAACCCCCATCTCGTTCAGGACCGCTTTCGCGACTTTCAAGGCGACCACTACGATAGCGACGCCATCAATGCCGAGCTGCGGAAACTCCTCGGGACCGGCGCCTTTGCCGGTGTGCACCTGGATGAGGAGCCCCGCCCTGACGCGTTCATCGATCTCACCCTCCACCTCACCGAATCCAAACCCGAAGGCTACTACTTCTACGGCGGGGTGGGCAGCTTTGAAGGCCCCATCATCGGTGCTGGCTACTTCAACCGCAATCTCCTCGGCAATCTCTGGAATCTCTCGACCCGCGCAGAGTGGTCTGGCCTCGGCCTCCTCGGCGAAGTCAGCGTCACCGAACCGCGCTTCCTCGGATACGACCTGCGCCTCACATCCTCCGCTCACCTCACCACCCGATCCTATCCGGGATACAAACAGGCCGAGGCCGGTCTCCAGGCGGAATTGGAGTGGCCGGTCACCGACCACTGGATCATGAAGGGCTCATTTCAAAACGCGCTCGTCACTCTCAACACCAATGGGCTCCCTCAGAAGGAATTGGGATCAGACGTTTATCTCCTCCACGTCCTCGGATTTTCCCAAACTTATGATACCCGGAGCAATCCTGTCCTCCCCAAGGACGGATTCTTCGCCAAGCTCAACACCGAGCTTGGTCTCACGCTGGGCGGAGGCGGCGTCTCCTTCCTGCGAGGAGAAGGACAGGTGAGCTACCACAAGCAAATCTTCGACAAGAGTGCGGTGGTGCTCGGCGCACGAGCGGGTGTGGTTGTGCCCAATGGCTCCGATGCCAACCTCCCAGTCAATCTGCGCTACTTCCTAGGAGGTGGAGCTTCCGTGCGGAGTTTCCCGGATCGCGAACTCGGTCCCGAGGCAGTCAATGGCGTCCCTCAGGGCGGCGAAGCTTACTGGGTGGCCAACGCCGAGTATATTCACAGCATTGCGGGTCCCCTCAACGGCGTCCTCTTCTTCGATGCAGGCTCCCTCAGTCGTGATCACTACGCCCTCCTGACCGGCGATATCAAATACGCTGTCGGACTCGGGATTCGTCTAGATCTCCCGATCGGCCCCGTCCGCTTCGAATACGGCCACGCCCTCAATCCCGAGCGCAACGAACGCTACGGAGCTTTCCACTTTGCGATCGGATCTGCCTTCTAGCACGCAGGGTGCTGGGGTTCTGTCAGAGTTGAGCTGAGAAATCAGCGCGCAGGAGAATGGAGCCCTGACAAGGCGCCGAACGGCAGTGGCGTGGGTAACCTTCGAAAATTCGGGAACGCACCGGGCACTTTTCCCTCCGAGGGTTCCTCCGTCAAATTACTCCTAACTGAGCACTGGAGCTGCGACCGAGGCGCAACATGACTTGCAAAAGAAGGGCCCACCGCCTTCCGGGGCCCCGTTCTTCAGAGTCGGACTCTCCGCACTTTTCCCCACCAGGAGGAAATCTCTGGTCCCGCGGTGGCCCCGGATCCTCGAACTCACTCCGGAACATGCTCCCAAAGATTCTGCGTGCATCTGCCCCCATCCGCGGTACCTCTTCCCCCGTCCATGAGCGGATACGATGTCAGCGCCCTGCGCGCTCAATTTCCCATCCTTGAGCAAGAGGTGCATGGGCTACCTCTTGTCTATCTCGACAACGCCGCCACCTCGCAAAAGCCAAGGGCCGTCCTCGACGTCAGTCGACACTACTACGAGAAGCTCAACTCTAACATCCATCGCGGAACGCACTATCTCGCCCAGGAAGCCACCGCTGCCCACGAGAAGGCCCGCGAAAAGATCGCCACTCATCTCAATGCCGGATCACCTGACGAGATCATCTTCACCAGCGGCACCACCGACGGCATCAACCTGATCTCTTCCGTCCTCGGATACTCGGGACGCATCGGCAAGCGCGACTCGATCGTGATCTCAAACCTGGAACATCACTCCAACACGGTCCCGTGGCAGATGCTCTGCGAACGAACCGGGGCCGAGCTCAAGGTCCTTCCCGTGCACGAGGATGGCACCCTCGAGCTCGATGTCTTTCACCGATACCTCGATGAGAATCCCATCCTCATCGCCCTCACCCACATTTCCAACGCCTTCGGCTCCGTCTTGCCGGTGCGTCCCCTGATTCAATCGGCCCATGAAGCTGGCGCGCTTGTCCTGATCGATGGAGCCCAGGCTGTCCCCCATCTCTCCATCGATGTGCAGGAGTTGGATGCCGACTTTTATGTCTTCTCCGGCCACAAGGCCTATGCCCCCACCGGCATCGGAGTGCTCTACGGAAAGCGCGAGCACCTCGAAGCGCTCCCCCCATGGCGAGGCGGCGGGGAGATGATCAAAAAGGTCGACTACGCGGGAACGACCTACAACGATCTCCCCTTCAAGTACGAAGCGGGTACTCCGAATATCGAAGGCGCCCTTGCTCTCGGAGCTGCCCTCGATTTCCTCAACGAGATCGGACTCGATGATCTGCACAGCCACGAAGCCAGTCTCATTGAACACGCCGCCACCGCGCTCTCCGCGATCGAGGGCCTGAAACTCTACGGCCCCCACGATCGCGCCGGCGCCCTCTCCTTCAACATCGACGGCATCCACCACTACGATCTAGGAACGCTCCTCGATCAGATGGGGGTGGCCGTCCGGACCGGCCACCACTGCTGCCAACCGCTCATGGCCCGCTTCGGAATCACGGGCACCATCCGCGCCTCCTTCGCTTGCTTCAACGACGAAGGGGACGTGCAACGACTGGCCGATGCCGTCACCAAGGGAGCTCGCATGCTACGATAACCGCGCCCCCGCCAGGAATTTCTAGGGTGTCTTCGAGAACCCGGATGAGTGGCGACGTGAGCAATTTTTTCGATTGGCAAGGCGTCGGTCGGTGGCGATGGGCGAGCCCACAGAGCCGGACGAGGACGCAGCGAGACGGGAACAGGTAGAGGTGGAACATCACCGGTAAACCTCCATAGGCACCCGGACCCTTCACTCCCATCTCGGGATGCTCATCTGCCAGCATGATCCGCGAATCACCAATTTGAAGCTCGGCATGGCCGATTTGCCCTCCCGGTCCGGGCATGCACATGACCTCGCCCACCCCCAGGGCCTTCTTGTAAAACTCGATGGCCTCCGCTGCGCCGTCGATGACGAGATAGGGAGTGACGCTGTGGTAGCCGTCGGGAATGGTTTTACGGAGTCGGTCATCACGTTTCTCTCGATTACTTCCGCACGGCATTTTTGATCACCAATTGCTTCTCTGCCCAACCAAATCTCTTCGCCACCAATTTCGGGAATTCCCAGCGTTCTTGGTTTCCTTCGATCGTAAGGGCGCTGCGCTCCGCAGCCATCGCCACCGCTTGCGGGAGATCCATGAACTTGAGAACATTGAGATAAATCGGCCCCTTCCGATGAGAGGTCGCCAATTCGCGCAAGCTGAGGCTCTCGACGGGCTTCTCCAGAAAGAGGGACGCGTAGAGCGTGTTCCCTGCCGCCGATCCCTGCGCCTCCACCGCAATCACCGCCTCCGCGTTCACGATCCCCTGCAGAACTTCGATTCCGGTCCGAATATCATGCACGCGCATGCCATCAAGGGTCTGCCCGATCAAGGCAAAGCGTCTCCGGATCTGGACGGATTTTCGCTCGTCCTCCCAGGCCTTCCAACGAGGTGCTCCAAAACCACGCGGCTGCAGATAGACGAGAGCGTGCCCTGGTTTCCGGGGCTCCTCCAGATCACCCGGCAAAGGTCCCTCGATGATCCGCAGGTCGACTTCAGTAAGTTCCTGCAACCTCGTTCCCGCGGCGTGCAGGAGGGTGATCGAACACGTCACTTCATCCTCCGATTGATAGCTCATTCTCCTGGTATGAACCGTCCCCACCACCCCGTCGGCGAGCTGCTTGGCGCTGCGCTCGGTCTTGACCGTAGGCCATCCCCGAAAGCTCTGCTCGCGCAAGGCGGCCATCCATTTCTCTTTCTGCCGCTGCCAGGCGGATGCCTCTTTGGGCAGGATCGCCTCTGCGACCTTCGAAACAAAGACTTCATCGATCGTGGTGTTGATCTCATCCGCAGGAAGTTTGCCGAAGACCTTGAGTTCCGCGGGCTCGAAAAGTTTCACCGCCGCCATTGCAAAGGTGTCCGAAGGCGTGGTTCCCTTCAGGTGACGATTCATCCAGTGAAACGCGGAGGTCCGCAGGGGCTGGGTATCCTTGTGGGGCCCCTCCTCAATGTTCAGGCCAAGATTTCCGGCGGCCTCCGCGAGCTCGTAGATGCGCCGCACCGATCGGTAGACCTGGTAGACACCATCCAGCGGGAAGATCGAATCCTTGTCCGTATTCGATATCAACAGGGGCCGGGGGGCGATCAGGGATGCGATCTGCTCAAAGTCCCACCGGTAGGTATTGAGGTGATACATGCAATCGCAGTGCCCCTCCACGCAACCATCGACCACGTGATTGCGCAGGGAGGTAATTCCAGCCACCGGCACCGCCGCCATGATCCGATCGTCAATCGCTGCAATCCACCAGCTGTAGGCTCCGCCCCCACTCCGACCGGTCACCCCGATCCGGGTGGCATCCACTTCGGCGCGAGTCTCGAGGTAGTCGAGTGCCCGCATGCAGTTCCACGCCTCCACTCCGGCCGGGGTGTAGCCCCGGGCGTGCCACCACCAGCGACCGTGATTGTAGGTTCCGTGATGAACACCCTCGATCTCACCCAGCTGCAGCGTGTCGATGACAAGGCAGGCATAGCCGTTGCGCGCAAACCAGATTCCGTGATGCTGATAGTGCACTTTGTTGCCATGGGGCACGCCATCAATTTTTACGCCTCCGTGACCACACAGGTAGAGGATGGCTGGGATTTTCCCCTCCCGCTTTTTCGGGAGGTAGAGGTTCGCGGTGACATAGAGTCCCGGCGACGACTGGAAGTGCAGATTTTCCACCACGATCTCGTCCCTCACCAGTTTCCCCGTCACCGTCGGCTGCAGCGGAGTTCGATCCGGCAGCGGACTCAGGCCCAGCATTTCAAGAAGACGTTTCCGGTTCGCGGCCTGCTGCGAACGCCAATCATTTTCCTCGACCCTATCCAAGGGCCCCTCCAACTCAGCGACCCGCTGATCAAAATAACGCTCCAACTCCTCGCTCCCAAGGTCCGCCCGATCCGCCCAGCCGGCCGCCGCGCAACATATCCAAACCAAACACGCTCTCATCATCAGTTTCCCACCATCTGAAACGGGCCCCTCTCCACCAGTTTTTTCGCGTATTTCACGATTTTCACGATGCACAAAAAAATCTGCGTGCATCTGGGTCCCTGCCCGGTTCACTTCCCCGCGCATGACCATCGCCGAGAAACAGGAGCAATTGCTGGAGGAGCTCAACCTCTTCCAGGACTGGACCGAGCGCTACGAATACGTGATTGGCCTCGGGCGCCAACTCCCCGCCATGGACGAGGAGCTCAAAACCAAGGATCGACTCATCGAAGGCTGCCAATCGCAAGTCTGGCTCGACGCCAGCCTCGAGAATGGCGCGGTCCTCTTTGTCGCGGACTCCGACTCCCAGATCACCAAAGGCATAATCGCCCTGTTCATCCGCTTCCTCAGCGGCGAGTCCGCCGACAACATTCTCACCGCCGACTTTGCCTTCATCGCGAAGACCGGTCTCAAGGAACACCTCGCTCCCACTCGTGCGAACGCCCTCAAGCTGATGGCCGGGCAAATGAAACAGCGGGCCCTCGAACTTGCTCTAAAGAAGTAGACGCTTCTCGTTTCCGATCCCTTCCCCTGTCCTCTCAGGAAAAGGCTCCCCGAACTGCGGATGCCGTGTCTACGAAATCCCTCTTCCTGAGCCTTCCGGAATCGAGCCGGATGGGCCTTCCCCTGCAATTCCGATCATTCCAGCCGATTCCAAATTGCACTCTCTCCTATAATCCACAGCATGGGCTCCGCAGGCTAACGTAATTTCATGACCCCCGTGCGTTGCAAGGTCTGCCGGGAAGAAAATCCTTTGGATGAGGCCTATCCTCGTCATTGATTCCGCTGTCCCAAATGCCATCGGGGTTATCAGGGCGGCCAGGATGCCTTGGGCGGCCTCACGCGTTTGGTCCTCCTCCTCATTGGCATCTTGGACTTCACTACGCCCCCCCGATCTCCGCCAGCGCCAGCGCAAGCACCAGCTTCACCACCAGCATGGAGGGGATCGATCTCGATGCCGCAGGAGGAGTCGAAAAGGGTGAAGTCACTTCGGTCCTCATCGAGCGAATCGGAATTCCGGAAGGTCACCCACCCCTCTACTCCACTTGGAGAGGTCAGCTCTTCTTTCCGGCCCGGAGCATCGAGCCGTCCTATCGATCCCATCCTGTCACCACACTTGAGATCGACAAAACCCTTGATTCGCCCGGAATTTTCATCGCACCCAAAGATCACCTCCAGGAAGTGCTCATCGTTGACGACAACGCCCAGTGCTACCGCTTGACCGCCACCAAGAACATTACCCACGGGAGAACTTCCCGCCGTCCGCAACCTCCTCCGCGTGATCAGGAGCAGCACTTCTAGGGTGGGTTCGAAAACCGGGCACCCCCTAGGACCCTGCAAGGGGCCTGTAATCAACGATTCAACCACTGCAACATCGCTTCCGCCGTCTTGAGTGAGATCCCCGGCAATTCCGCGATCTCCCCGGCACTCTTCTTGCGGATGCGCTCCACCGACCCAAACTTCTCCAACAAGGTCGCCTTGCGCTTGGGAGAGACGCCCGGGCAGTCGTCGAGGAGCGATTCCTTCATGCGCTTGCGCAGGAGCAGTTCGTTGTAATTGTTGGCGAAACGGTGCGCTTCGTCCCGAATGCGCTGCAGGAGCTTGAGTGCGCCCGTGTCATGACTGAGCACGAGCGGATCGCTCTCTCCCGGACGAAAAATCTCCTCGCGTTTCTTGGCCAGACCGATGATGGGCAGTTCGTGCAGCCCAAGTCGCTGCAACTCTCCCGTGGCGGAGCTCAGTTGCCCCTTCCCCCCGTCCACGATGACAAGATCGGGCAGCGTGATGGGAGCCTTGCCTTCCTTGGCGAGACGCCGCATCGCTTCGATCACTCCTTCCTGGGATTCGACCGCGTCAGGATTGGCCTCCGCACTTTGCCTCAGGATGCGCGAGTAGCGACGCCGAATGACTTCGGCCATGCTGGCGAAGTCGTCCTGACCTGCCACCGTCCTGATTCGGTAGCGCCGGTAGTTCTGGCTGTCGGGCAAACCATCGACGAAGCGCACCATGGAGGCCACGATGTGATTGCTCGAGACGTTGGAAATATCGAAGCACTCCATGGTCCCGGGCGAGGCGGGAAGCTGCAGGGCATCGGCGAGTTCCGAGAGGTCGTCCAGAGGCTTCACGGTGGTGGGCACTCCACGACCGCGCGAAAACTGACGGGTGGGATTCAGGGTGAGTTCCAGATTCTGCACGATGTCGCGCAGCCGCGCCGCGCGTTCGAAATCGAGACGGGCCACTGCCTTTTCCATGTCCTGGTGCAACGATTTCAATCGCTCGCGCCGCCCTTTCCCTTCCAACAACTCCGCGGCTTGCTCGACCCGCTCCAGGTATTCTTGGTGGCTGATCTTCTCAACGCACGGAGCGCTACACTTCCGGATCACATCCGCGCTGCAATGCTTGTAGTCCTTCTCGGTCGGAATCCGCGTCCGGCAGCTGCGCAATCCAAATTCCTTGTTAAGCCACGCAATGGTACCACGCAGGGCTCCTGAATGAGCGAATGGACCAAAGTAGCGCGCTCCGTCATCTTTCTTCAACCGGGTCAGCACAAAGCGCGGCCAGGGATCACGTAGGTTGATCTTGGCAAGAAGGAAGCGCTTGTCGTCGCGAAAGCTGACATTGTAGCGCGGCCGGTACTGCTTGATGAGTTTCCCCTCGAGGAGAAGGGCTTCCTGCTCATTGCGCACGAAGTGAATCTGAAAGTCCCAGATGGTCTCCAGAAGCGCCCGGGTCTTGAGATCGGCCTTCTGCTTGCGCGAGGGCATGAAGTAACTCGCCAGGCGCTTCCGCAAATCGCGCGCCTTGCCCACATAGATCACCGACCCGAGGCGATCCTTCATCAGGTAGACTCCCGGTTGGTGCGGCACCTCTGCCAGTCGGGATCTCAAATCCGGCTGCTCTGCCATCGTGGGACCAATCTAGACCACTTCCCTCCCCAGCAACAGCGCGAGAATCCCTCCGATTTCGCTCCCCCCACAACGCGCTCCGAGAAAATGCTGCAAAAATAGCATAACAAATCTGGACAAAGCGCCCGCTAAGGAGATGAATGTTCAACGTTGCTGACAGCTACGGTGCTTGAACCTCCCCCAACAGAGGATACACTACCCCCGATCCATGAATCGCCTTTTGCTCTCCGCTCCGGCTTTCCTGGCCACCACCGGCGTCGCCCTTGGTGCCGATGCCCCGGTTGATCCCACCAAGGTCAACGTCCTTGAGATCATCAAGGAGGGCGGGATCATGATGTGGCCCTTGGGCCTCCTCTCGATCACGTCCGTGGTCCTCATCCTCCTTTTTTTCTTCACCATCCGCCGCGCCACGGTGGTGAGCGATCGTTTCATGCGGGTCGCCGAGAGCCTCATTCGCAAGCGCGACTACCTCGGTTTGGTGGGCTATGCACACCGCCGGGGCGAATGCATTGCCCGGATCACGCAGAAGACTCTCGATTTCGCGACCAAGAATTCCGAAGCCCAGTTCACCGAGATCCGGGAGGTGGCGGAAGCAGAGGGTTCGCGGCAGGCCAGCAGCCTCAATCAGCGCATCAGCTATCTGGCCGACATCGGGGCAATCGCACCGATGGTTGGCCTCTTGGGAACCGTGCTAGGCATGATTCGCGCCTTCCTTGAAATCAACACCGGCAATGTGGAGGTCGTGCGGCAGATGAAATTGGCCGGCGGGGTGGCGGAAGCGCTCGTGACCACCGCGAGCGGCCTCTCCATCGGAATCGTCGCCATGATTTTTTACGCGGTCTTTCGGGGCCGGGTCCAGCGATCGCTCGCCGAGTTGGAAGCAGCCTCCACTCATCTGCTTGCGCTGCTCGGATCCCAGCTTCAACGAACCGGCCGCTATCAGCAACCGGCTGACCAAACCCTGCCGCCAGACCACCCCGAAGAATACGAAGTGCCCCGCAGCCAGCGCACTGCCCCCTCTCGCGCCGACCAAGCGGACATTCACGGAGCCTAATAAAAACGATCCATCTGGTGAAATTCAAATCAGAGAAGCCCCCTGAAAGCGTCATTCAAATGGCGCCCCTGATCGACATTGTCTTCCTGCTTCTCATTTTCTTTCTGGTCACCTGGCAGTTCTCACGCTCGGAGCAGGACAGCAAGGTGAAGGTCCCCACCTCCACCCAAGGCAAGGAAGAGCATCGCGCCCAGAGTGAGATCGTGGTGAACATTCGGGGCAATGGCGACTTGGTGATCAATGGTCAGGCCCTGAACGAGGAACAACTTCTCGGTAAATTGCGAGCCATTGTGGAAGTCTACGAAAACCAACCGGTGCGTCTGCGGGGGGACGGGGAAATCACTTATCAAACCCTCATGGGCGTGATCGATATCTGCCAAAAGGCGGGGATCTGGAATATTTCCTTCGCGACCCGAAAACCGGAATAGGAAACGACTGGGAATGCTGCTGTTTTTCGCATTTTTACGCGAACTTTTCTGGTTCTGGCGTAATCTAGAGACCGGAATGCGGAGTTACCCAATCATCCCCGTCTCCCTCCTGACGGTCCTGGCCCTGCTCCTTCCCGTGTGGAGTCAGGAGGAGAAGCCCAAACCAGCCGACCAGCCTCTGCTCCCGGATTCTCAAAACGATCTTTTCGAGTTGGCGGTGCGCACCTATCGGGAAGCGGGCGAACAAAAAAATGCGGCCCGGCAGAAGGAGACCTACATGGCCGCGATCCGGCAATTCGATCGCTTCCACACCTCGCACTCCAAGCACCCCAATGCGATCAAATCATGGTACTACGCTGCGATCTGTCACCAGAAGGTGGGCGACCTGAAAAACTACCGGCGCTACCTCGCCAAGGTGGTCACCACTTGGAGCAAGGGACCGCTGGTGGGAGCGGCGGCCTACCAACTGGCCCTTGCGCACTACAAAGCCGAACAGTACGACAAGGCCGAGCCCTTGTATCTCAAGTCCGCCGCCGAAACTGACAGTGACAATTTCCGGCATCGGGCCATTTACAGCCGGGCGCTCTGCTTTGAGAAACTGGGAAAGGCTCAGGAGACCATCATGGCCCTGAAGGCCGTTCTCGCGGACGAGGGGTCTCCCTTCCTCGTGCAAGCCGAACGCGTGCTCGCGCACTACTACAAAAAGGCCGGCGCTGAGGAAGAGGCAATGGCGCACTTCATCAACCTGTCCAACTCCAAGGACCTCAAGACCAAGGCCGATGCCGTTTTGCAAACTGCTCTCCTCGCACGGAGTCTGAACAAGAGGGACTTCGCGCGACGCTACTTCGAAGAAATCCTGGTCACGCCCGGCCTGGAAGAGTGGCGGGGCGAAGCGCAACTCTCTCTGATGAGTGAAGCCTCCCTGGCGAGCAATCACCAGGCGGTGGTCGACTACTATCAAAAGGGGAAATACCCGCTCGATCTGGATCCCAAGGCCCGCCGGTTGCAAATTGCCGCCAGCGCCTACGAAGCTCTCGGCGACAAGGATCAATCCACCGCTCTTTTCGCCGAACTCGCCAGGATCGCGCCCGACAACATGACCGCTTTCGAGGCGGGATACGTGGTGCTCTCGCGCGAATACAAGACGGGCAGCGGCAAGTTGATCAAGATGGCGGAGGATTTTCTCAAACGCTTTGAGCAGAATCATCCAAACGAGGCGCGTATTCATAACGCCCGACTCATGCTGGCGGAAGGCCACTACAAGGCGAAGCGCTACCCTCCGGCCGCATCAGCTTACGGAACGATCGATCTCAAGCACATCGCCAAGGAGAATCACGCCGGACTCCACTATCGTCTGGCGACCTCCCTTCTGCATTCCGACCAACGACAACGCGCGCTTGAGGCCTTCAATGTCTTCATCGAGAAACACCCCGACCACCCCCAAGCGACCAGTGCGATCGTGAAACGGGCGGATTCCTTTCTCGAAGCAAAGGACGCCCCGAAAGCCCATCTCGAACTTGAGCGCCTCCTCAAATTCTCCCAAGACCCCCAACTCATGGAATACGCTTGGGCCCAAAAGGCGATTCTCTACAAGGAAGCCGTCGGGCATTCCATCGACGATGCCGCCAAGAACAGGATTCTGGCCAAGTTTGCGGAGTGCCATGGCCGGCTTCTGGCCGACTTTCCCAAGCGCGATCCGAAAAAGAGAGCGGCCTCCGAGTTCTGGCGGGGATGGGCCTTCTACCGGAAAAACGAGTTCGACCTCTGCATCCTCCCCTTCAAACGGGCGCGCAAGGCAAACGAAAGTTTGCTCGGGCGCGAGGCTAGCCTGCACCTCGCCCTCGCGAACTATCACTTGCAGAAACGCGATGACCTCAAGACCGAACTCGATGCCCTGATTAAGAATTACCCCAAGGAAAAAGTCCCGCGCCCCGTCTTTGCCTGGCTGGGCACCTCATTCGCCGCGGAGAAAAACTATCCGGAAGGATGGCGCTATCTGAAACACGCCATCACCCCCACCAAACCAGCCGAGACCAAGGTCGTGGTCTGGCGCGCCGCCGGCCGCAGTGCCCTGGAGGCCGGGGCCTACGAAGAAGCCCTGCGACCTCTCGCCATCGTCCTCCAAGTCGAAGAAAATCAGTTCCGGAAGGCGGAAACTCACTTCTTCCTGGGGAGCGCCCACCTCGCACTCAAGGATACTGAGCGCGCCCGCAAGGCCGCAGAATCCTGTCTCGAACTCAAGCCCCAGGGCATCCTCAACGCCAAAGCCCGCCTCCTTCTTGGGGACATCGCCATGGCCCAGGGCAACCCAAACACCGCGGCCCAATACTACGTGCCGGTGGTCGAACTCTACAGTAAGGATCCCACAATCGCGCACAAGGCTCTTCTCCGGGCAATCAGTTCACTCGATCTCAAAGGGGACGAGGCTTCCAAAAAATCGGCCAAGCGTTACCGAGCACAACTTCAGAAGCTCCAGAATGCGACCAAATCGGGCACCGGGGATTGAATTCTCGCTTCCTTCATGCCAGAACGGCCCACTCCTCCGCTGTGCAACTTTCACCCTCCGCCGCCAAGTGGCAGTCGACTCTTGGTCGACCCCGGAGAGTAATGTCCGCGACCAGCACCCGCCTCCTCGTCCTGGCCCTCAGCATCCTGCTTTGCCCGCTCAGCCCGCTTGGTGCTCAGGCACCCGGAATCATCGAGCCCTTCGACAATGGGGGGGAACTCTATCTCCGCGCCAATCGCTATTTCAAGTATGGGAACGATAGTCAGGACCTCGACGAAAAACGGCGGACCCTCAAAATGTCCATCCCCCTCTTTCGCGAGTATCTCAATACCGACCCCCTGGGCAATCTCGCCCAACAAGCGAGATATCAACTGGGCATGGCGCTCCTCTTAACCGGGGAACGGGAGATGGCCGAGCTCACCTTCAGTGCCATCATTCAACGCTATCGCACCGGCAACTGGGTCGCTCAGGCCTCCTATCGCCTCGCGGCCCAGCTCTACAATCGTCAGGACTGGGCCCGCGCCGCCCCCTACTTCGCAGTCGCGAGCCGGGAGGCCACCGAGAAGGATCTCGGTCATAAATCCATTTTTTACGAATCCCGCTGTCTAAAATTCGACGGCAAAATCGAGCAGGCGATCAAGCGCTTGGAACAGATCGTGAACGATCCCTCCAACCCGTTTCGTGAGTATGCTCGTCTCGCGATCGGAGAGCTCCACGCCGAAGCCGACGATCATGAAAAGGCGCTCGTGCAATTTGAAATTCTCCTCGCGCCCAACACCGCGCCGCAGGAACGGGCCAAGGCCCTCTTGGCCGCAGGAGTGTCCGCTTCCAAGTTGGGGCAGCACGTCAAAGCAAAAACCTTCCTCAATCAAACCATCGATTCCGTCGGTCTCGACCCCAAATACAAGGCCAAAGCGCAACTCGCCCTCATGGAGATGCGATTCAATGAGAAGAACTACACCGAGACCGTAAAGGTGTTTCGCCGCGGCGAGTTTGTGGGCGAGCGGGACGTTTTGGCCAAGCTCTACCTGATCGCCGGACACTCACTCTATAAACTGGATCGCCACAATGAAGCGATCCAGCAGTTCTTCAACGCGGAGCGCCTCGGGGTCAGCGTCAAGCCCGAGCCTCTCGCAGAGCTCGGGTTCGAAGCAGCCTACTATCGCCTTAGTAGTTTCTACAAGATCAACGGGGCGAACATTCCAGCCCAGGTCGATGCCTTCGTGAAGATCTATGCGGAGACCCATCCCGCGAATTCCCGGATCCACAAGGCCCGCCTCATGAAGGCCGAGACTCTCTTCCAACAAGGCGCTCTCACCCTCGCGTCCGTGGCCTACAATGCCATCGTTGTCTCAGCCCTGCCCGAGGAAGTGAGAGCTGACGTCTACTTCAAGCGCGGTTGGTGTTTGAGCGATTCCGGAGAGTATGGACGCGCCGCGCAAAACCTCTCCAGCTTCATCGCCAACTACCCCGATCATGCCAAAATCAGCGAAGCTCTGGCAAAACGGGGTCACGCCTATCTGCAGATCGGGGATCGTGCCTCGGCCCTGAGCGACTTCAAGCGACTTCTTGAGCGCAACCCGGAAGCCACCCTCGCTTCCTTTGCGCACCAGAACTCGGGGCGAATTCATTATGAAGAGCAGCGCTGGCCCGAGATGATTGCAGGATATGAAGGCCTCCTGGCCGTCCCGGGAATCCTGGACAACAGGTCACGGGCAGATTCCAACTACTGGCTCGGTTGGGGATACTACAAGCTGGAAGAGTGGGCCAAGGCCATTCCCCATCTTGAAGCAGCCCGCGACCTGATGCCCCAACGCTACCGCGAGCCAGCCGGAGTACATCTCGTCCTGGCCGCCTATTCCCTCCTCGACTCGAACAAACTGAAGGAGGCCGTGGAAAGACTGATGGTCGATGCTCCCCGACAACGGGCACCTACCCGGATGCTGATTTGGCTCGGCTTGGAGCGCTTTTCCAAGGGCGATTACGAGGGCTCCAATCGCTTTCTCGGATTGGCCACTACCCCGGAGGAGCCCTCGCTCACGGATATCATCGTGTGGCGACACCTTGCCAAGGCGCGCATTGAAACGAAGTCCTTCGAAAGCGCGGTGGAAGCACTCAAGATTCTCATTGACCAGAAGCAGGAGGACTTTTGGCAGTCGGATGCTCATCTCGACCTCAGCCACGCCCTGATCGGCTTGGAACAGTGGAAGGACGCTCGGGAGGCGGCCCACGCTGGGCTTGCCCTCGATCCGCAGGGCACCGTGCAAGCGGGCCTCTACATGGCACTCGCCGATATCGCCATGACCAGCAAGGACTTCGAGAGCGCGGCGAACAGCTATCTCCGCACCTCCGAGATGTTCATCGGGGACAAGGAGATCAAACCCTTGGCCCTCTTCCGGGCGGCCGAGGCCCTGGAGAAGAACGACCAACCGGCCGAAGCCTCCAGAATTCGGAAGCAATTGCTCAAAGAATTCCCGAATTGGACCGCAGCCAACAATTGAGCCTCTTGAGAGATGGACAAGATCAACCTCGCTCCCGATCCTCCCCAGCAGCAAGCCCAATTCACCCCTCAATTTGTCTCACAGAATTGTGGACAATCCCTGATTTTTTCCGTTGCCAGAACACTCCCTGATTTTAATCTCAATCGCTCCCCGGGGTGCTGTTGAGAGATTGCGTCCCGGTCAAATTTCAGGCCGTTTACCCACTACAATCAATGACCGTCGATCCGATCATCACTCCAATTGCCGGTGTCGCTGGCTTGGTCATCGCCTTCGTTCTTCTCTCCCGAATCGTCAGGCTCAGCGGGGGCGATGGAAAAATCGCTGAAATTGCGGAGAAGATTCACCGCGGTGCGATGGTCTTCATGCGCCGTGAGTTTTTCCTGATTTCCATTTTTGCGATCATCATCGGTGGCGCTCTCTTCCTGTTTCAACCCGAAGCCTACGGCAAACAGCAATCGCTCGCCTTCTTCCTCGGCGCCCTCTCCTCTTCAGTCGCGGGCTTCATCGGAATGTATACCGCCACCAAGGCGAATGTTCGGACCACCCTCGCCGCCAAAAACGAAGGCGCTGCCGCAGCACTCTCCGTGGCCTTCTTCGGAGGATCCGTGATGGGGCTCACCGTGGCATCGATGGGGCTGATCGGATTGGGGGGCCTCTTCTGGTTCTTCAGTGGCCACCACGATGTGGCAGAGATCATGGAAGGCTTCGCGATGGGCGCTTCCCTGGTCGCACTCTTCTATCGGGTCGGTGGGGGCATCTTCACCAAAGCGGCTGACGTCGGAGCCGATCTTGTCGGCAAGGTCGAGGCGGGTATTCCTGAAGATGATCCCCGCAACCCGGGCGTGATTGCTGACAACGTTGGGGACAATGTTGGTGATGTGGCCGGCATGGGATCCGACATTTTCGAATCCTACTGCAACGCTCAGATCGCCACCATCGCCATCGCAGCCGCAGTGGGGGCGACAGCGGCCAAGGCGGCCCAGACTGCCGCGGCCTCCGAGGAGGCCAATGCAGCAGTGAGATCCGGGAGCACAGACAATCTCAAGGACGCCATCGAAGCCTCCGCCCAGTCTGACGCTGCCCAGGGAGCAGTTGCTCTCCTCGAGAAGCTCGGTGCCACCGGTGAGCATGCCACCTCCCAGTTGATGCAACTCCCGTTGCTTCTCACCACCATCGGCCTTCTCTGCTCCGTTCTCGGAATCCTGCTCGTGCGGGTCTTGGCGAACAAGAACCCCGCGGAAGCCCTTCGCTTTGGCACCATCGGAGCTGCCATCCTTTTCATCGGCGCCTCCTTCGGGCTCGCCAACATGCTCGGCTTCACCTCGAGTATCGGCCTCTGCATTCTGTGTGGCGCGGTTGGCGGCATCATTATTGGCCTCATCACGGAGCACTACACCGGGGGTGCTCCGGTGAGGGAAATCGCCCGCCAGGGAGAAACCGGAGTCGCTACCATCATGATCTCCGGCCTCTCCCTCGGATTGAAATCGGTGGCCGTTCCGCTCCTCACCATCGCTGCCACGATCTACATTTCCTACGAATTCGGCGGCCTCTACGGAGTGGGGATCGCTGCCGTGGGCATGCTCGGCACGGTGGGCATCACGATGGCCATCGACGCTTACGGTCCGGTCGCGGACAATGCCGGTGGCATCGCGGAGATGGCGAGCATGGGTGAGGAAACCCGTAAGATCACGGATGGGCTCGACGCGGTCGGGAACACCACCGCGGCCATCGGCAAAGGCTTCGCCATCGGAGCCGCGGGGCTCTCGGCCCTCGCGCTCACCACCGCGTTTATCCAGAAGACCGGCGTCTATCTCAACTTGAGCGAACCAGAAATCCTCCGAACCTTTATCGTCGGCGTCTTCATCGGCGGAGTCGTGCCCTTCCTCAATGGGGCCATCACGATGGACGCCGTCGGCAAGGCGGCCTTCGAAATGATCTCGGAGATTCGTCGCCAGTTCCGTGAAATTCCCGGCCTCCTCGAGGGGACCGGCGAACCAGATTCCGATCGCTGTATCGACATTGCCACCAGGGCGGCCACAAGACGAATGATCCTGCCGGCGGTCCTCGCGGTCGGGACCCCGCTCCTCGTTGGCTTCGGCTTCCAGGATAATGGTGCGGTCGCTCTTGCGGGAACGCTCTGCGGCGCACTCCTGGGCTGCATCCTGCTCGCCCTCATGATGTCCAACGCTGGTGGAGCTTGGGACAACGCCAAGAAATACGTGGAAAACGGACACTTTGGTGGCAAGGGCGGAGAGACTCACAAAGGTTGCGTCATCGGCGACACCGTGGGCGATCCCCTCAAGGACACCTCTGGGCCCTCGATGAACATCATGATCAACGTGATGGCTATCGTGAGCCTCGTGATCGCTCCTCTCCTCGCCTGAAGTATTGAGGGCTCCCCCGCCCTGCAGCACCTCTCTTCATGACTGCTCGCTTCCCCCTGTGAGCCTCCCAGACTGGCCATTCAGGGTCGCTTCGATTCCCCCAAACCTCGGGGCGGCGGCTACTTCAGTCTTCATTTCGCCTCGCCTCAACGAAGGAGGCCCCTCCTCCCAAGCCCCCCGCTTCTAAGCCGCTCTCCCTTCCAGGATCAAAGTCCATCCCAGTGGACCCTCAGGGGGGAGCCCCTTCCCACCCTCTTTAGGGGATTGCGCATTTAGTTAAGATATATTAAGCTTCTCCTCGAAGTCCGCTTGATGCAATCTGCCCAACCCGCACCTGCCACTGCTCGAGTCGCCGCTCCCCCGTCGACGCCTCCGACGCCGAGACGGTCTCCTACGCCCACCCCTGCACCTCCCGGGCAAGGTCACGAGCGCCACAAGCGCAAGAAAGAGCCCATCGCGAGGCAAGCCCGCTCCGTGCCCTGCAAGCGCCCCTTCATCACCGCTCTCTTGGTCTCGGCCTTCTTCTACCTCCTCCTCATCGGCACCGCAGCGGCCCTCTTTGCTCTCATGGTCACCCCCAACAAGAACGCCGCATCTCTTCTGATCGGGTTTGCCGGATTTAGCGCCTTCCTCTGGTTCTTCAGCTTCTCCAAACGGCGCAGCTGTCACTGCCCAATCTGTAAGGGCACTCCCCTCCTCGATAGCGGTGCAACCCGCCATGAAAAGGCGGTGCGCTTCTTTCCCCTCAACTACGGAACCTCGAATGTTATTCGTTCCATCCTACGCCAACACTTCCGCTGTCAATTCTGTGGCACCCCCTTCGACCTTCTCAAGCCGAAGGACGGACACTAATTTGGGGGAGTGCTCGTCGGTCGTGAATCTCCAATCCGTTCCCCCTTTCGCCGCCTTGGCGCCTGCTGGCGAATCCCCCCCTACTGCTCTTCCGCCGCTCTGGCCCCTGCTTCTGCCTTCACAACCTTCGCCACCATCGACTTGAGGGTGAGGCCTTGCACTGCGATCGAGAAGACGACGATTACGTAGGTCACCACCAGGATCACTTCGCGATATTCAGGGTGTGCTCCACCCTTGGGAATTCCGAGCGCGAGAGCCACCGAGATTCCGCCCCGCAGTCCGCCCCAGGTCAGAATTTTCACCACCCCCGGCGTGAAGGTACGGTTGCGCTTGAGGAGAGTGATGGGAATCGATACCGCGATGAAGCGAGCAGCGAGCACCACCAAAATCAAGACCCCTCCCGCCGCCAAGGCGCCACCCGAAAGATCGAGAACGAACAGTTCGAGACCGATGAGCAGAAAGAGCACCGCATTGAGAACTTCGTCGACCAATTCCCAGAAGGTATCGATGTGCTCGCGAGTCTTGTCACTCATCGCATGCGCTCTCCCGTGATTTCCAATCATCAACCCCGCGACCACCATCGCGAGCGGACCACTGAGATGCCAATGCGAAGCGAGGCGGTAACCAGCCGTGACCAGAGCGAGGGTGATCAGCACTTCGATCTGGTAGTTGTCGACCGAGCGCAACATGAAAAAGGCCAGGATTCCGAGCGCAAAGCCAAAGATCATCCCACCGCCCGCCTCGACCACGAAGAGCTTCAAGACATCCCCTGCGCCATTGATGCCATGATCTCCGTGACCTCCCATGGCAATTCCAAGAACCGCGAGATAGATCACCACGCCCACTCCATCGTTGAACAGCGACTCGCCCGTGATCTTGGTCTCCAATGACTTGGGCGCGTTCGCAGTTTTCAAGATCCCCAGGACCGCCACCGGATCGGTCGGGGAAATCAAGGCGCCAAAGACCAGGCACCAGAGGAAAGGCATTTCAAAGCCAAAGACGGGAAAGAGATAATAGGCGGCTCCACCAATCAAAAATGTGGAGAGGAGCACTCCGAAACTCGCGAGCATGCCGATCAGCTTTTTCTGATCCGCGAGATTTCCGAGATTCACGTGCAGAGCACCGGCAAAGAGAAGAAAACTCAGCATGCCCTCCATGAGAGCCTCGTTTAAATCGATGGACTCCACGAAGCGGTCCGCAAGATCTGGAATGAGCGGAACCGTATCGCGGAAGACGAGGAGCAAGGTGCTGAGAATCAGACCGATCAGCATGATCCCGATCGTGGTTGGCAACTTGAAAAGCTTCAGGTTGATGTAGCCAAAGACGGCAGCCAAAACGAGAAGGACAGCGGCGAGGTCGAGAAATTCCACGGTCTTGATTATTACAATGCGGCCTTACTTCTGCGAAGCTTTGGATTTCCCTTTACGGGCAATCCACCCGGGCTCCACTACTTCCGATATCAAAACCTGATTCCCATTCGGTGCGTTTTCCGGGTAGTGAATCCTCAACATAAAGGCTGCCCCTTTGCCTCTCGCTCCTTTGACCGAGCTCATCATGCTCTCTTGAATCGAATAGCGTGGAGCATACGCGTAAAGAACGTGCTCTCCATTGGGAGACCTCAATCGAAAGGCTCGCCACTCGCTGTCGGAAAATCCAAAATTGTAGTAATTTACCGACGAGCAGAGCACCCGAAAGAGCTTGGGCTCCTGTGGTCGCTTCTCTTGCATCTCTTCCCAGGAAAGCTCCGAATATCCTACCCAGCTCTCCCAATCAGCCAGGTAACCCTCCTCGGTCTTTTCCACGGCGAGGGAGCGAATGGAGAAGTCTCGCAACTCCACATCGACTGCCGAGATCTTACCGCTCCTCATGAAAACACCTGATTTTGCCACCGACCGCGGAACGAAGGGAACGAGCGGAGCCTCCTGATAGAAACTGCGTATGCGCGGCTCCAACTCTTCCCCGCTTCGCACAAGTGTGATCACCTCATCCACCGTTTTTGCACTCAGGAATCGCTTCACCGCGACTTCGATCTCCTCCAAGACCATCTTCAAGTCAACCTCGATCGGCTCGGACTCCTCCGGCACCGCAGGATTTGAACTTTCCTCCCACGTCCTTCCAGGAAGACGCTCCTGCAGGATCTTCACGTCCTTGGGATCCTTCTCACGCAAGAGGACCAGCGCGACCACCCCGGCGAGGAAAATCAGAATGGCCATGCCACCAAGGAGCACCGTCTGCGAGATGACGACGCCACCTGACCTCTCCCTTGACCCTTCCTCCTTTTCCCAATCAGGTTCCTCGATCTCTTCCAGCGGCTTATTCCGGTGCTTCCGCCGCACCAATTGCGAGCCAACAACTTTCTCCGCATCCGGGCTCCCATCCTCACAGCCATGCTGACGACCGGCATTCTCGTCCTCAGCGGGTTCAGTCCTCTGCTCGCGAATCACGAGATTGCTCTTCGCCACTTCTTCGGTCGTTCGAAATTGATTCGAGGCTCTCTTTTCTGGTCGAGCCTCGTGCTTCCTCCTCGGCGGAGAAGGAGCTTGGGCTACGGGCGGATCCGGAGGCACCGCTCCCGGAGGCTTCGGGCGACTCAGCGGCGGGGCACCCTCCCTTGGAATCACCACGATCCCAGCACAACTGGGACACTTAACCTGCGTTCCCACGCTCTCCCGCGGGACGCGAAAGAGGATGTGGCACACCGGGCAGGAGAACCCGAGCCAATTATCCTTTGCCGCATCGTCGTTCGCCATGATTAGTGCGGGCCATTCCTATTGCATGCCCAAGACTCGCTCAATTCGTTTCGATTTTGATCTTCTTCGGTCGGCGGAGACGTAGTCCTCCATCACCTTTCTCGATAATCTTCGTGTCCAGCAACAAGCTAGGGCCCCGGACAAAAATGCTAATTTCCTCCGCAGCGGGCTGGGTGTTGATCAGTTCCGCTTCATAGGGATCCTCTCCGATCAATCCAGAAGCCTTCGGGAGGATCTGGGCCACCGCGAGATGCTGCTGTTCCCCGGACTCCACCGGCAACGGCCCGTATCGCTCGAGTACTTCGTTGGTCCCGATCCCTCCCTGGCCATGGAGATCACAGAGACCAAGCTTCTGGCCATCCGTCCGCAGCAGTTCGGCGTGGCCGGTGTAGCGGAAGCTGATTCCCTTCTCCGGATCCTCGACCGGCTCATAACAGTAGCGCGTTGCCAACAATCCCGATCCGGAACAGACCCTCACCGGAGTCAAGGCCGAGGGCGGCTCCAGCGCGAGGCCGGGATACTCCTTCTCAGCAACATTCATCACCTCCGACCACGGACGAAACGCCAACGTCCGCCCAAAGGCATTCTCATGAATCGCCGAGGTACCCTGGTGAAAGCCAACCCAGATCCCAAGGGTGACGGTCCCATTATAGCCAACGCACCAACCATCCGCAAAATTGTGGGTGGTGCCGGTTTTGACAGCTCCCGGAAAGGGTTGTCGCTTGAGGGAACTGGAATCCGCAGCGAGATTCCCGGTCTTAATGGCCTGGCCCAACATGTTGTGAATCTGATAAGCCGTGATTTCGTCGCAGGCGTGCTCCAAGCTGCTCTCCTCTTTAGGATCCGGCGCCTGATACACCACTTCCCCATCTCCATTTTCAATCCGCTTGATATAGCGGAGCTCATCAAGAAGCCTCCCCCTCTGCGAGATCGCGGTGTAGGCGCGCACCATCTCCGGAAGCGAGCTCAAGTCCCACCCCAGAAGCATCCGGTTGCGCAGTTCGTCATCGACCTTGAAACCAAAATCTTTCGCCTGCTTGGCCACAGTTTCCAGACCAAGGTCTCGGCCCAGACGCACGGAAGCAGCCAGCTTGGACGCCGAGAGCGCCCGCCGGCTGGTCACTCTCCCCTCATACTGGGGATGAGGAACCTCCATTCCCCACTCCCCAAGGATTCCCTCAGTTCCCCCGATCCCAACCGCGCGGGCGTCCATCGCTTCATCGGTCACCGTGCTACACGGATGGCGACCCGATTCCAGCGCTGCCGTATAGATCACCGGGAGGAAGGCCGTTCCAATCGTTCGTTTCCCAAGAACGATGAAATCGTACTGCGAGTGCGCGTAGTCGCGCCCTCCGACATGGGCGAGAACATCACCTGTCCTGGAATCGATCATGAGTGCCGCACCCTGCAGATAGGCCGGCACTTTGCCCGTTTCCTTTTGATACTCGCTGCGTTTGGGGTTGCGGTAACTCGGTTCCCCCTCGAGACGATCCAGTTGCTCGCGCAAACTGCGCTCCGCCCGCTCTTGGACATCACGATCGATGGTGGTGTAAATCCTGAAGCCACCCCGCGACATCGCTTCGATCCCGACTTTTTCAAGGGCTATATCGTCGACGATCTCATAGAGATGGGACTTCCCCTTTCGCAGGGGCTTCGGATTCACCACCACGGGTTTGGCGCCGATCGTCATCCACTCGATCTCGGTGATCATCTCTTCCGCCAGCATCCGGTTCAGGACGTGATTGCGAGCTTTGCGATTCTTGGCGATGTTTCTCAGTGGAGAAATTTCCTGCGGATTTTTCACGCAGGCCACCAGAGATGCGCACTCCTCGATGCCGAGAGCCATGGGCTCCTTTCCGAAGTAACCAAGCGCAGCGGAACGAATCCCGTAGTAGCCCGTTCCGAACGGAATCCGATTCAGATAATACTCCAGCACAATGCGCTTCATTTTCGCCTTGCGCTCCACCTCATCGGGATATTCCTCCGCGATCCCGTCCATGAGCTTTTCCTCGATCCGCAGGGCCAGAAAGGCTTCCACAATCTTGCGCTCAAACCC
This sequence comes from Roseibacillus sp., assembly GCA_028821775.1. Classification (GTDB taxonomy): domain Bacteria; phylum Verrucomicrobiota; class Verrucomicrobiia; order Verrucomicrobiales; family Akkermansiaceae; genus Roseibacillus_B. Next base: position 35,727 of record JAPKFB010000024.1, on the reverse strand, counting down.
ACGCTGCCCTTTTTCGACCGCGATGGTCTTCAAATCGAAGGCGTTCCGTGCGAGCTGCATCGTGATGGTGCTCGCCCCCTGGGTAATATCGCCCGCCTTCAGATTCAGATAAATGGCTCGCGCCACCCCGATCCGATCCACCCCGTCGTGCTCAAAAAACCGCTGATCCTCCTGGGCAAGGAGCGCATCAATGAGCTTCTGGGGAACCTCTTCAAGGCTGACTTTGCTTCGGTTCTCCACGAACATGCGCCCGATTTCGCGCCCCTTTTGATCGAGGATAATACTGGGAATCTCGACATCATCGATGGTCGAAATATCGATCGCGGCTGCCTGATCCTTATAGGGCTGGAGCTTTTCCCTGGCGATCTTGAGACCGCCCAAGCCCGCAATGCCACAGAGCATGAAAAAGATCCAAAGTCCTTTCCGCTTGTAAAAACGACGTTTCCGTCGGTTTGTCGGTTTCACTTTCGCCATGGAAACAGGGAATCCACGAGAGCCCTCCAAGCTCCCTGCGCCAGTTATTTACCCCTCTTCCGGGATCGGGGCAACCCCTCTGTTTGAGCAGATCCTGCGTCCTCTCATCGAGAAGGAGGGCCCTCTCCCGTTTCCACGCTTCATGGAGCTCGCCCTCTACCACGAAGAGCACGGCTACTACAGTGATCCCGAGCGCGTCCGGGTGGGTCGCGGTGGAGACTTTGCGACCAATATCAGCGTCGGGGAAACCTTCGGGCGCCTCCTCGCCCTAAGACTGCACGAGTTTTGGATCGCTCATCGCTCCCCTGCCGTTCTTCACATTTTTGAACTCGGCCCTGAAGACGGCTCCCTTGCTCTCGACATTCTCAAATGGGCGCATCAACTCTCTCCGGATTTCCGCGCCTCGCTCCGCTACACTGCCTGCGAACACTCCACGCGCAAGCGAGCCATTCTCGCCACACGCTTCGCCCAGAGTGAGGAACCCCACCTGCAGGCGTCCGACACTCCCCGGGAGCACCGGGGAGAGTTCGGAGTCGTGCTCGCCAACGAAGTCCTCGATGCCCTGCCCGTGAAACTCCTGCGATTCACCGGTGGCAGCTGGCACCAGCGTTGGGTCGACCTGGACCAAGATGGCGCCCTCACTTGGAGCGATCTCATCGAGGACGATCCCCACACTCTCGCCTTCTTGGGAGACGATTTTACCAACGGCTACCAGACCGAGCTTTGCGGGGGCTACCCCCTTTTCCAAGACCTCGCGCGGCTCTTCGATCGTGGCCTCTTCCTCTTCATCGACTACGGCTTTACCCACCAAGACTACTACCACCCAGATCGCACCGAAGGCACACTGCAAACCTACTGCGCCCACCAGGCTGGCGACGATCCTCTCGATTCGCCCGGACTGCGCGACATCACCACCCATGTCAACTTCACTGCGGCGGCTGCCAGCGCCCGCCTCGCCGCGCTCCGTCTTCACGGCTTTGCTCGCCAGGAATCCTATCTCACCAATTTGGCAGCACCGCTCCTTCGGACTCTTCCGGACGGCCCCGCTTCACTCTCCTTCATCCGTCAATTCCGCACCCTCACTCACCCGGGATTTTTTGGATCACGATTTCATGTCCTGGAACTCACGCAGGGCGCACTCGATCCCAGCTTCCGCTTTCCCTGCGCCTCGCAGGACCTGGCTGCAGGGTGAGCCCGTGGCAAGTCGCCTCTCCCTCTTCGCGATTCGTTGCTACTTCTGGGGATGGCGCCCGCCCTCGCCCCACCCTCTCGAAACGGGGGTATCTGGAAGAGTCGGCAAGAGCTTACGGTTGACTCTTCAGGGCACGGTAGAATCGGGACGAAAATCCCGAGACCCCACTGTCGACAATCTCCGCCGTGGCACCAACGAGAATGACCTGCTCATGGGGCACCCAGACGTCCATATCCTCGCTCCGTTCCACCGTGTAGGTGAGACCGGGAACTCCGGTGAGGGTGAGGGCAAAATCTCCGTTCCCGAGAAACCGCAGATTACTGAGCGATGGGGGAGGATTCACCATGATCAACATTCCCGCCTCCCCGGTCTGCGCTCCCCCGGGCCCCGTATTGCCGTTGTCATTGGCCGATATATTCAGGGTGTCCGTCCCCACGAAGTTCGGGTCACTATGATACCTGATTCCGGCGGCATCCCCAAAGGTCGCATTGAGTTCCGCCAAGGCGCCCTCCATCGTGACTCTGGCGGATCCATTGCCAGTAATGTCTCCGGACGCAATTCCACCGGGAACCGAAGCTGACACGTTGAGGAATCCTCTATTGACGGACAAGATCACGGTGAGATCCCCGCCCCCGGCATCATCATCGCTGATCGACACGCCACCAATCGGAATCTCAAAGCCTGTGGTGGCATGCAAGGTCCCGTCGACCACCGCGACCACGGGCGCCACATTCATGGCCACCAATTCCGTGACCGTCAGAGTCTTGGTATAGGTAACGTCCCCCGTTCCGTTGGACCCATTGCCATTCGCCCCCACGGCCGCCACATAGAACGTGACATCTCCAACTCCAGTGGCAGGCGCGGTCCAATTCACGGTGAAGGTATGGGCATCCGCCACAAAGGGTGCGTTCTTGTGGCTGGCATGACTGCCCGCCGTCCCATGCACCTGGGTGTCGGCACTCCCTGCACTCCAACTCCCCACATCGGCCGTGTTGTTGTCCGCATCCCGCGCCACCATGGAAAACCCAAAGCGGAACTTTCCGAGATCTGCCACCGTAACTATCATGCTATAGATCTGGCTTGGCTCGTATTCCCCGAAGCCGGAGAAGTCCAAGCTCACATTGCCGGTGCCTGCACTGGTATGACAACTGGCACATGTGCTGTGCCCGGGAGCCCCGGTTCGATTGATGGGCGGCTTACCCGACCTCGCGTCGGCGGAATCCACGACAAGCGTGCAAAAGAGGACGGCGAAAGCAATGGCGAGAGCGAAAGGTTTGTTGGGTTTGTTCATCTTCATGGGGATGGCACCTGAGAAGGGCCCAAGTGTGGCAGCCCACTACTTCCAGTTCAACGCACAATTCAAGAAGACCCCGTGTGCCGTGTAGTCATTGACCCCACCACTGGAGGGTTCTCCGTAGTGCTGAAGCTGATATTGAAGCTGGGCTCGAAGGTTATCGCCGATTTGAGTTGCGATCCCAGCCTGCAATCCGTGCTGCCGGTACTCGATGCCCAGGGGCAGACCCTCAGCGGTGTTCCCCTGCGAAAAATCACCCTGCGAAAAAGTATAGTGGGCAGAAATGTCTGTCTTGTCATCAAGCTGATACGAGCCGCCAAAGAGGATCGAATAGATCTCCCCCTCGTAGTCTTCGACCGCAGGGTCACCATTGTTGGCGGTGCGCGTTTGACTGTCGTGAAACGAAAACGTGCCGTTCAGAGCCACTCGCTGCCACGGCGTAGCCACCACGTTGAGACTATAGATCCTGGAGTCAAATTCGCCCGCAAGATGATCCCCTCCCACCGTGTCGGAGGGCAGACCGAAGGTGACCGCGTCGGTTTCGGTCCGGTAGTCCGTTGCTTGCATCTGGTAGGTCAGAAACACTCGCAACCAAGGTGTCGGGCGCACATTGAGCCGGGTTCGGAACTCCCGCGTCTCCAAGTCGCGACCAAGGATGAACCCGGGAAATCCAACGTTGGCCCCCCCGCCCGCTTCATTGCGGAGGTGATCATAATCGTCTTCTTGTTGGCGATAGCGATAGTGCGCATTCAAGGAGACCCGACTCCATGGAGACAAGGTGAAGCCCGCCCGGTAGTCCTGATCTCTGCTTCGCGACTCCGTATCGCGCAGAAATCCCTGCAGCGCCCCCGGGTCGCGCTCAAAGTAATCGATGCGCCCTTGCTCAAATTCCGCCTCCGCAAAGAGCACGGTATGGGGAATCCGGTCGTAGCGGAGCGTGGCATGCTCGGTAGTGGTCACCTTCTGCTTGCTCGAACTCACTCTCGAAACAAAAAACGGGGGAATCGCCATCATGGCATTCGGAAGCCCAAAGAACAGAGTCGAGCTTCCGACCGAATTCTGACGTTCCCAGTTGTTCTGCACCCCTCCCGAGAATGTCAGCCCCTCCCAGGGTCCCAACCGGGTGCTCAGGTTGAAGATATGCGCACTCCAATCATGAATGATCGGTTGCGCAAACCAGTGTTGGCCAACGACAAGCGCCCCCATCCCATTCATGGTGGATTGCCGAAAAGCCGCATCGGCATCCAAGTGTGAGTAGTAGTACCCTCCGGAAAGGAGCCCCCAATCCTTGATCTCTTTCTGGAGGCTGAAGGTATTGGAGAATTGAAAGGCCTCATGAGAATCCTCGATCGTGGTGAAGGTGTCCGGCACCGCCCCCCCACTCGCAGGGCTCACTTCGTAGCGCTGCGTTTCCAAATCCAGAAACTCCGCCATGAAATTGTTCTCCAGGAGCAATCCGGCCCAATCGTACTTCACATTCGCCCGCAAGATGTGGACGTCCTCTTTGATTCGTTTGTAGGCCGGATAGATCTTTCGCGTTTCCCCTCCCTGAGTGGATTGCCCCCAATGCAAAGTTGATTTCATGCCCTCCCGGAAACGGTATTCATACCCCAGCGTGATCTCCGGCCAGCCTGTTCGTCGCAAGCCAACCTCGGTCCAGAAGCAGCCCGTATCGAGGTGCAATTCCTGGTCCAACTTGAAATCAGAAATTGCAAACGGGTCGAAATGACCTCCATAGTTATTATAATAACGGCGGAACTGCTCCACCCCTCCGCGGACAAAACCCACCTCCTGCCGGTTGAGGGCAAGAGTGAGATCCAGGTTGGCCGGCCCATGAGCCGATCCTTCTGCAGTAACCCTGGTGTCGGGATCTAGCCAACTCTCCAAGGTGAGTTGCCCAACGCCGCCGGTCCACCCCTCCCGCATCCAGCTGTGTTCCCGAAATTTCTGTTCGTTTCCGTCGACGGAAAACCACTGCCGGGTGGGAGCAAGCGAGAAGGCAAAATCCGGAGTGTCTGACACCCCTCCCCACTTGGCCCCTTGATCGATCCACGCTCGCAAGAGCGTGACCTCCTCCTGGGTGAGCGGTTCGCCTTCCGGAGGCATTTCCTGGTCAGCTACCAGGTGAATCAACGGACTGTTCTGGCTGTCTCCGGGAATAATGGCCACCCCCTCGGCACCCCCTTTCAGCGCAGAGGCCCGATTGTCCAATCTGAAACGGCTCTTCGGGTTTTCCGGTCCGTGGCACTTCGCACACTTACGTTGGATCAGGGGGTGAATGTCCCGCGCAAACTCCACGTTCTCCCCGCTCGCCGGAGGCAGGACCAAATCGACCAATTCTCCTGCGGGCAAGGTGGGTGCATTCTCTCTCTGGGTTGCCTCTTCAGCCTGCGGCGGCTTGACGGCCCCGGCCGGCGGGTTCGGTTTTGCCACCGTTCCCCAGGGAGCGCCATGGTCGATCCAACTCCGCAAAAGCACAATTTCCTGCTTGGTCAGAGGGGCCCCCTTGGGAGGCATGTCCTCGTCCTCCACCAGGTGAATGAGCGGACTGTCCGCGCTGTTTCCCGAAATGATTGCCACTCCATCATCTCCGCCCTTGAGCGCGGCCGCCCGGCTATCCAACCGAAAGCCACTCTTGGCCTTCTCTGGTCCATGGCACTTCCAACATTTTCGTTGCAGGAGGGGCCGGATTTGTTTTGTGAAGTCCGCCTCGGCCAAACAGGGGGAAGCGCTCAAGGCAACGGACAACGCAGTCAATCCGAATGAGAGAGTGAATGCTCGAGACTGCATCCGACTTCAGCTCAGTAGAGGAACTTGGGATGGATGTTGGAGCCATGAACCGCCGTGTGGCAACCGGAGGTTGAACAGTTTCCCTGCCGCAGAAACAACGAATGGTCCGCTTTCCCGATGACCAGCCTGCCACTGGCTCCGGGGACTTGAGCATGACACTTCAGACAGAGATTGGCACCACGCTGCACAAGCAACTTGTCATTCACCGACCCATGGGGTTGGTGACAAGTAGTGCAGCCTTCCCGCATCGCTTCATGTTCAAAGACGAAGTTCCGGGTCTGCTCTCGATGGCACTGGGCACAAGATTGATTCAACCTTGCCAGTCCCAACCCGCCTGCAGGTTTCTTGATATCGTGACCGTGCGGATCATGACACTCCACGCAGTTCATTTTTTTCTCCAAGACCGGATGATGGGAAGGAAGGCGAAATTCGGAGTGCACACCCACATGACACTTGAAGCAGGCCTCCGAAGACTTGCCGGGATTTACGATCAAACGATGAAAGGCCGTTCCCCCACCCGCTTCCACGTGCAGACTGCCTCCTCCATGACAGGATTCACAGCTGGTGTTCACCCCCTCCGCTCCGGCCACCGGATGAATCCGTGAGTGCACACTGCCCGAAAATTTCTTGCTGATCGACTCATGGCAAGTCGCACAGGTTTTCGAACCCACAACCTTTGCGCCCCGGATGCTGGGAGGAGCCACCACCACCGTGCGGCTTCCCGCACAAGAGATCACGAGGTGTGTCGTTAAAGTAAGCCCCAGGGTCACCGCTAAAGCGGGAAGAACCAGCTCCTTCCGAAATCGGAACTGGAGGGCAGCCCGCTTGAAGAGGGGGAGATTCATGGCCTCCGAAGAGCACTCCAAGTATTGAATTTCCAGCTCTTCCTGACCATGAGTTTCTCGTTCCCTTCTTGAAGTTTCTCCTTGGCCATAGATCGAGCCTCCTCAGCCTTACTCTCAATCCGTAGTGTTCGTGGATTTTCCAGCGACACAACGTATTTCGTGATCCCCAAGTGGATTCCACTCAACTCGTGAGGCCCCTTCTGTGGAGCACTTGTCCGGGCGAAGCCGATTGGTCTTTCCCACGCATGAGCGATCACGGCGATCCCCCGACACGCACTCGGGATTCATTTTGAATGATCCGCCTCCCTAGTCATCAATGAATTTGTCATGCCCTTCTTTTTTCATCTTCCTGAGCTGGGCCGAAGCGGCCCTGAACTTGCCTGCGTCCCGGGCTATGCAGAGCGCGCCAATACTCGATAGTCGATTGGTCAGGGCTGCGATTTTCTTTTTGTAGGTCGCAAGGACTTTCTTCTGGGCGCTCGCGCTCTTCACCTCCTCGATCTGGTCAGGAATAAATCTGGCCGCCGCTTCCGATGTGGATTTCGCCTCCGCAATGGCCTTCGCGAGGGCCTCGTATTCAAATTTGCCACTCCACGCCTGTTTTCCAAGGAGCTTGTAGCCTTGGTTGATCTTGGACCTCTCCTTTTCAAGCGCGCTCTCCGCAACTAGGGTCAGAAGTAGCCAGGGCGAGAGCCAGGATGGGAACAAGAAGAAGGGCGCGAAGTGATTCCAGACGGTTTTTCATAATGAAGTAGATGACGTTTTCTGATGGGCCAGGGGTCTTGAAGCCCCCCGGATGAGCATTCAAATGGGAGCGGAGGACAAACAATCTATTCTCCCCAGTATTAGGGAATACGATGCTTTTCCGTGAGGGACGGAGTCAGGCGGGAAGACCGCCTGTCCTCTCGGGATCCTGCTGAAAAACAGCATCTTTGAACCTTGCCGCCCTTTCCCTCTGGCGCATAGTGTCGCCCAGACGCGCGGTTCTCAAAACCTGAGGACGCGTTTTCACCCCCTGAGCCGGGATGGCGGAATTGGTAGACGCGCCTGATTTAGGATCAGGTGTCCTTTGGACGTGCAGGTTCGAGCCCTGTTCCCGGTATGTTCCCCACCTTAGTAGACAAAAGATATCATGGATGACCTCAAAAGCCGCCTGATGGAAAAAATCGGCCTCGACGCAGAAAAGAGCCAGGAGACGATCAACCTCGTGGTCGAGTTCATCAAGGAACGCATTCCCGAAAACCTGCACGGCATGGTCGACGGAATGCTTTTTGGCGACGACGACTAGTGTTCCGCCAGGGTTGATTTGAGAGATCGGCGCGCAGGAGAGGAGAGATTACTGGCAAGGCCCCGAAGAGCCGTGGATATGGCCATCCTCCACGAGTCGGGAACGCAGCCAGCACTTCATTCCACACCTCATATCAATCCTGACCGAGTAGCAGGGCGATCCTCTCCTCGCCACCAGGAATCCTCTTCCTGGGCGCCGACTGCTCTCAACTACTCTTTCAGAGGCGCGCCAGCGACGACGGTGGGGCGTCTCACTTTTTGATCCTCTCCTCCTCCCAAGATACAATTGTGCTTTCGGAGCGCTGTGCCATAGTCCGACGCATGAGGTGTTTTTGCCTGCCTGTCATGGCCGCCATGTTCGTGGCAATCCTCTCCGGGTGTACCCGCAACGGGATCAATGCGACGGCTTCCTATAATCCGGGCTACGGACCGTTCGATCAAAATGGAAACTACGTGGAAGCATGGGCGGACAAGCCCGCCAAGAAACACTGGTGGTCCAAGAAAACGCCCACTCCCAAGCCCACCCCAACTGCGACCCCGACCCGGAATAATCCCATGCTCATCGCGAGCAATTCCCCCCGCCTGATGAGCCCTCCACGTGTTGCGAACTCGCCGATCAGACGCCCGGCGAGTTCCCCGCGGTCCAAGCCCACTCCGCCGCCTGTGGTCTCCACCCCTTCTCCCAAGCCCATCGTTCGTCCCAAGCCGACACCGACGAAGCCCAAGCCCAAGCCGGTCGTGCGCCATTTGGTCAAGAAGGGCGACACCCTCTACAGCCTCGGCCGCCACTACGGAACGTCGGTGAGCTCCATTCAACACGCAAACGGAATCAGCGGAACAAACATTCGCCTCGGTCAGACCCTCAAGATCCCAAAGTAGGATCAGTTTTCTTGGCGATCCCCCATGCCAGAAGGCTCGCCGGGGTCTCCCGCAAGGTCCTCCCTCGCCTGACCTGGAAGGAGCTTCGCGTGCTCACGGCACTTGGGCTGTGATCCGGACTCGAAGCTCCCTTCGCCGCCATTCGCGAGGTCAGCGTCCAGACACGTTCTTCTTGCTGCCATCCTCACCCAAGCGGCCAGTCTTCCCCCGAAAGGCGAAGACGAGGAACAATGCGCCAATCACAAACATGAAGACCGAGTAAAACTGACCCTTGGTGACCATATTTTCCACCACCCACGCCGAGTCCGGTTGGCGGAACTGCTCGGCGACGATACGGAAAGTCGCGTAAAGAATGAAAAAGGTCCCCGTGATCACTCCATGTGGCATCCTGGGCCAGCGGATCCGCATCATGAAGAGAATGAGACACAGCCCGAGCCCCTCTAACAGGGCCTGATAGAGTTGCGAGGGATGGCGCGTTTCCACATACTTGGCAAGGACCTCCAGGACGGCGGGATTGTCGCGACTGACCGTCATCACTTCTTCAAACATTTGGCCTCTCAATTCGTTGGGCGCCTGATCGTAGGCCTGCCAGAGTTGGCCCAACCTCTCTGGATCCGCCCCCTTGGCCTCGGCCATGGCAGCTCGCAGGTTGCCCTCGTTTTCTGGTTCGAGAAGTTCTTTGGGAAATTTCATTCCAATCCCCGCCGAGGTCACGCGACCGTAAAGCTCCCCATTGATGAAGTTCGCGATGCGCCCAAAGAAAACTCCGAGGCTGGAGACGATGACCAGCCCATCTCCAATTCCCGGCCACGAGACCTTGGTGTTCCTGGCATAGAAAAAGGCAAAGATGGTGAGCCCGAGAATCCCACCGTGACTCGCCATTCCCCCTTCCCACACTCGGATCACAACCCACGGATCGCTCATCACGTATCCAAAACCATGAGTCGGAATCATGTAGAACAGCACGTATCCCAATCGGCCGCCGAGAAAGACTCCGAAGAGCGCGGAGTAGGCAATAAAATCCCCCACTTTGTCGGGTTTGACAACCCAGAGCTTGCGCTCCGCCATCCACTTCAACACGAAGTAGCCGGTAACAAACCCTGCCAAGTAAGCGAGGCCGTACCAACGAAGCGCAAACTTGTCACTGATCTCAAGGATCTCCGGCTTTAAATTGTGGACCCACACTCCTAGCATGGCGTTAACAGAACCCATCGCCTCCCTCGACGCAAGCCGGAGTCGAGCGGATTGACTTGAGAATCCGCTCTACTCCGCTGACCCGCGAAAGAATACGCTCTCCCCCCGGCGACGAAGCGCTCACCTTCACGCTCCTATACGGCCATCCCTCCGGGATCTCGATCAAAACCACGATTCCCCCGGGGGGCACAACCACCCAGTCATTTGCCCGGCCTCGCACCCGGCACGCCGGCGAAGGGTTGTGCCTTGCTCCAGTCTGGTGGGTTCGAAAACCGGCCGCGCTTCCTCTTCGCCGCGCTCCTCGCAGCGCCTGAGTTCTTCTTCCGAATTTGTTCCCATCCCGCCACTCACCCGGTTTTCGAACCCACCCTAAAGATACTCGACCAACTTGGAGGTCTGGCGGGCGGTCAATTTCTTGATCAGGGCGACACTGAGGCCCACCATCGCGCGGTAATCAGCGATGTCGATGATGCTGTTGTGCGAATGGATGTAGCGGGCCGGCACCCCCAGCACCACGCAGGGAACTCCTTCCCCCGCCAGGTGAATGCGTCCCGCATCGGTCCCTCCACTCCGCCGCACCGCCAGTTGGTGCGGAATGTTTTCCTTCTCTGCGATTTCGATCGCCAGCTCGGCCAGCACGGGATTCATGATCGCAGTCGGATCATGCATGCGGATCTGCACCCCTTTTCCCATCGTTCCCTGAGATTCATCGGAACGGAATCCCGGGGTATCATCGGCCGGGGTCCCCTCCAGGATCACCGCCACCTCGGGCCGCGCATGACGCACCAAGGTTTGCACTCCGCGGAGTCCCACTTCCTCCTGCACACTTGCCCCCAGGAGCACGTGATTGCTACGCTTCATCCCCGCAATCTTGTGCCCGGCTTCGACCAGGGCGGCCATGCCAACCCGATTGTCGAAGGCCTTGGCAACATACCGACCCTTCCGGGCGAGAGGCTCGAAGGTGGTGCGCGGTGCCACGGGATCACCAAGACGCACTCCGAGCTTGGCGACTTCCTCGCGCGAAGTCGCACCGATGTCGACGAACATGCTGTCAATCGACATCACCAACTTGCGCTCGGCCTCGGGCAGGAAATGGGGAGGCTTCGATCCGACCACTCCGAGGATCTTTTTCCCCTTGCTCGTCTTCACGATGAGCTGTTTCGCCAACACGACGTGCGGCCACCACCCGCCAACGGTGATCAACTGCAGGAATCCATTGGAAGTGATCGCTTGCACGCGAAAGCCCACTTCGTCCATGTGAGCTTCCAGGAGCACTCGGGGCCCTTTCCCCCCGAGATCGCAAAGAACCGAACCGGTCCGGTCGGTAGAAAACTTTCCTACCCCATCGAGCTCCTTCCTGAATAAGTCACGGACCTCGCCCTCAAAGCCTGACGGCCCATGCGCTTCCGTAAAGCGCTTGAGCAGGGTTTCCGATTTGGTTGCCATGCCTGAAGCCTAGAAAAGCACCAGAAGCACGAAAGAGAATTCGGCAAGAAGCAGATTTTCGATGATCTCCATTCATCCTTTGGCCCGGCGCAGGCGCCTCCCTGCCTGGTTCCCGTTCTCCTGATCTCCAACCCTCCAAGAGCACGATCAATCCGGCCCGGGCGCTCCGAGCCGTCGAAATACCCTCTTCCCGCGGTTTCTGGTTTCCATCTGGCTCGGATCAACTATTCCAACCGCAGCCCCATGAACACTGCAGCCCAGATCACCGATCTCCACGTCGTTCAGAACTTACCCCTCCCCGCTCCGACCTTTATCCTCTCCGAGATCAAGCGGAGTGATGAGGCCGCATCCTTTGTCGCCCAGTCGCGCGAAACGATCAGGGCAATCCTCGCTGGTGCGGACGAGCGCATGCTTGTCATTGTGGGGCCCTGTTCCATTCACGACACCACCGCGGGATTGGATTACGCTGAAAAATTCAGGAAGCTGGCCGCCGAAGTAGAGGACAAATTCTACCTCGTGATGCGAGTCTACTTCGAAAAACCACGCACCACGGTGGGTTGGAAAGGCCTCATCATGGATCCTGAACTGGATGGGACCGACAATATTCCGCGAGGCTTGCTGGTCGCACGAGAGTTCCTCCGCAAGATCATCGACCTTGGAATTCCCACCGCTACTGAACTGCTCGACCCCATCACGCCACAGTATATCGCAGATCTCATTTGCTGGTCGGCGATTGGAGCCCGCACCAGTGAGAGTCAGACTCACCGCCAGATGGCCTCCGGACTCTCGATGCCAATCGGATTCAAGAACACGGTGAGTGGAGATCTCAAGGCGGCCATCAATGCCATCGGTGCGGCAACCAAACCGCAGACCTTTCTCGGAGTCTCGGAGCAGGGAGTCGCTTCCGCGGTTTCAACTTCCGGAAATCCGGACTGCCACGTGATCCTGCGCGGTGGCGAAGAAGGACCGAATCATGACGAAGAGAGCGTGCGGTCCTCCCTGACCCAAATGGCCGACTCGGGGCTCCCTCCTGTCGTGATGATCGACGCCTCGCACGCCAATTGCGGAAAGGATCACGAGAAGATGCCGGCCGTCTTTGAGGAAATCGTCCGCCAACGCGCGACGGGCACCAAGGGCATCGTCGGTAGCATGCTGGAAAGCAACCTGGTGGCGGGAAACCAGAAGTTCCCCCAACCAATCGAAGATCTCACTTACGGGCAGTCAATCACTGACAAGTGCATCGACTGGAAGACCACGGAATCTCTCCTCAGGGCTGCGGCGCAGGCTCTTTAGGAATGGCCGGTGCGGGAGCCGGAGCATCCTCCGGAAGGCCCGGCGAAAGGTCAGCAGCCCTCACCACGCGGAGGTCTGCGAAAAAATCGATCAGGGCTTGCCGGCTGGAGGGCGGAAGCAGGGTCGCTTTGCACTCTCCTTGTTTTGCAAGGGCTCGTAATCGCATCAGGCGCTTGCCACCCGACTGCACATCGTAGGAGTTGAACACGATGCAGTAACGATACCCAGCTTGCTTGGGGCCTGGATTGCGCAAGGCGGTGAGACCACGCACAAATCTGCTTCCCCGCGAGTCCCCCTTCGCCGCTTCGCTGGAGGAAAGCTCGAGTTCGAATCCAAAGAGCGTTCGGTCAGTGTTCCCAGCGAACGATTCGTTGAGCACCGCGACCAGTTCTTCTCGGGTGAGGTAAAGCGCGACCAGTCGATTGTCGTATGGAAGAACCGTCCAAGCGGACGCGATGGTCTTCTTCCCCGCGGGCAAGGTCCCCGTGTTGAAGGTCCCGTGGAAGACCCCATCAGGTTTCAAATCGTGTTTCTCCGCAGCGTGCAAGACGGAAGAAGCAATCAGAGACTGCAAGGGACTCCCCATTCCCGCGACTGGCTGTTTCTGAGAAAGCTCGACCGCCAATTCGCCCATCTCCTCCGCGAGGTAGCTCCGGGCATCCCCAAGATCCTTGCCCGCGATTTCCAGGACCAGGGGATCCTCCGGGATCCGGTCGTCCATCAGGACCGTGTAAGCGCGCTTCTCTACGATGCTCCGCTTCTCCAGATCGAAACTCAAATCCACCCGTCCACAATGGATGCCATAGTAATCCGCCTGCGTGTAGAGCGTCTTGTTGAGGATGAGATTGGGTTGGTCGCGATGAGTGTGTCCTCCGAGGTAGACGTCGGGGCCCTCCTCGGATTCGAGCAGCGCATGGACACGGTTTGCGAAGTCGTCTTCCTCGTGCAGTCCCATGTGTCCACAGACCACCACCGCATCCACCTTGGCTTCTTCACGCAGGTACTTGAGCCCTGCGTTGAGAACCTCAACCGGATCAGTCACTTCGAAGCCATTCAATAATTCCGGGCGAAGCCAGTAGGGCAGACCGGGGGTGGTGAGCCCGATCACTCCGATGCGAAATCCGCCCACATTCTTTACGATATGGGGCACGATCTTGGCCAAGGGGTGAGACGAGTCCTCGAAGGTCCCTGCCAGCTTGCCTTCCAACTTCATGTTCCCGGTTAGAATGGGCATCGTCGAACGGGTGACCGCATCAAGCACCACTTCGGGCCCCCAATCAAACTCGTGATTGCCCAGGACCCATCCATCATAGTTGAGCTGATTGAAGAGATCGACCATAAGCCGCCCACGCGTCATCCACCCCACCGCGGTCCCCTGGTAGATGTCACCAATATCGAGGAGTAAGGAATGCGGGCTTTCCTCCTTCCACCGTCGAATCTGCGAGGAACAGCGCGCGAGCCCCCCCACATTGGCAATGCCACGATAGCTCTGGGTGGGCCGGATGTGCCCGTGGAGATCGGTGGTGTGCAGGATCGAAATCGTCCGGATGGCCCGCGGTTCCCGAGCAGCCTCAGCGGGTCTCGGTAAAATAACGGAAGCCCCCGCCAAGGCGGAACCTCGCAAAACATCTCGTCGTGACAGCCTACTCATCTCCGGGGCTGGCACCCTAGACCCTCTTCTCCCGAATGCAACCCGGGGGGTCCCGGAAGAATACCTCAGCTCTTCAACTCACCGATGGGAGCCCAGCGGCCCTCCCAGCCGTAGTAGTGCAGAGCCTGGAACTCCTTCTTATAGTCGTAGCAACTCGACTCCACGGTGGCATAGCCACTGTAGAAGTGCTCGTATCCCAGCGCCTTGGCATACTCCAACTCCGCAAGCATCGTGAAGACCCCAAGCCGGCGTTTCGAGAACTCAGGATCAAAGACCGCGTAGATGCTCGAACAAGCCCGCTTCCCAAGGGCCAGATAGCTGGCGGCGAGGAGACGGCTACCCGAACGCACACTAAACTGCTGACACTCGCAGGGCTGCCCGTTGGGCTCCACTCCGAGAAAATCCTCCAAGCGGTCCGGAATGTTTCGCACAAAACGCATCTTGTGAATTTCGAAGAGATCCTTCACCTCCTCTGTCAAGGCCGCCCCATCAATGGTCAGTTGCAGGTCGGAATTCCTTCGGTAAGTACGGCGCTGACTCTTGGACATTTCAAATTCGGCCACGTTGATGCGCAGCGCAATTTGACGCTTCAGACTCATTTCATCCGCCATCAAACTGGCCCGAAAAAAGTCGGTTCCGAAATTTCTCCACCCAATCGCCCACAACTCGTCCATCACCTCCGCCTGGACCGAAGACAAGACACGGCTTTCCGCAACAAGGGGCCACGAACCCGGATATATGCTATAGAGCTGCTGGGACATCAATCCTTCCGGTCGAAAGTTACACTATGCCTCCATTCGCAACCGCGATCAACTCCCTTTGTCAGGATCACTCTTCAATTGCGACCAAATCTTGAGAGGCTTTTCAAAGCAATCCACCACCATGGTGGGCCCGTGCGCTCGTAGTTGATCGACCGAGAACCGCCCCCGCCTCCTGGAGGACCTCCAGCAGTTCGGGAACCGCGGGCAAGATCACGCCCCCGAATCCGCGGTGGTTCAATTGCTCCGCCAAGCGAACCAGGTCGGCTTCGTAGATTGCAGCCGTCGATTCCTCACTGACCTCCAGATCAAAGAAGGAGAGAATACCACGAACGAGCCCCGCATCGGTGGCGCCACACAAATCGAGTTCCCCCACGACTACGTCATGGAGATCGTGAACGGCCTTCCGGAACGCCCTGAACCCCGCCCCTCGGGTATCGATCAGCGTACCATCGATATCGAAGAGAACGAGGCGACCCTGCATCGCATCAGGAGGAGATCAACGGTGCGATCCTACTCCTCCTCGTCGCCAGCGTGATCCTCCACCTCCGCATCAGATCCCTCTTCCTCGAGATCATCCTCTTCGAAATCATCTTCCTCAATGAGATCGCCGTGACTCAACTTGAACTTCCGTTCACGCTGACTCTCGGGCAATGGTGAGAGGACCATGACAACATTGCGGCCCACCAACTTTGGCTCCTGATCCACGTGCCCCATGGTTTTGAGATCTCCCTTGATGCGCACCATCTTCTCGAAGCCGAGTTCGCGGTGGGCATTCTCCCGACCACGAAACTGCAACTGCATGCGCACCTTGTGGCCCTCATCGAGGAAGGCCTCGGCACGCCCGAGTTTGATGTTGTAGTCGTGAGCCTCGGTTCGAACGCGGAATTTCACCTCCTTGAGTCGGGTGACCGCTTTGCTCTTGGTGTTCTTCTTGAGCTTCGACTGCTCATACTTCCACTTTCCGTAATCAACGACTCGACACACCGGCGGATCTGCCTTGGTCGCAACTTCCACCAAGTCGAGTCCGATGGCCTTGGCCCTTTGAACTGCTTCGCGGGTGTCCATCACCCCAAGTTGTTCTCCCTTGCCAGATACCACTCGCACACGGGGTGCTCGGATCCGTTCATTGACCCGCGTCATGTCCCGACGCGGACGAAATCTCTTTTTCTTTTTCTTAGCGATAGTGTCAGTTCCCTTGGGTTGAACACACGGTCTCTGCAACGAGGGACCGCGGATGGAGACGCAGGTGCGCTCCGGGTGTCATGCCGGGGCCGAAGTCAAACAGTTGCTGCATCATCACAGGCAACATCCTTCAGCGCCGCTCATAGTGAACGGTTTCGAATCTCTTCGCATACTTGGCCGACGAAATCATTGAGAGTCATTGTGCCGAGATCGTCGCGATCTCGGTGGCGCACGCTCACACTTTGAGACTCTTCTTCCCGCGCGCCGATGACCAGCATATAAGGTATCCGATCCAACCGCGCAAGACGAATTTTGGCTCCAATCTTATCCCCGGTGAGGTCGCTCTTCGCCCGGACTCCTTCCGCCGAAAGGGTCTTGGTCACCATCTCGGCAAAGTCGCTGTGCTTTTCGGAAATCGAAAGGACCCTCACTTGCTCGGGTGCCAGCCAGACGGGAAACTTCCCCTCAAAGTGCTCAATGAGGAGCCCGCAGAATCGCTCCAGGGAGCCGAAGGGAGCCCGGTGAATCATGACCGGACGGTGCGGTTTGTTGTCCGCTCCCACGTAGCTGAGATCAAAGCGCTCCGGCAAATTGTAGTCCACCTGCACGGTGCCCAGCTGCCACTCCCGCCCGATCACATCCTTCACCACAAAGTCGATTTTCGGTCCGTAGAAGGCGGCTTCGCCAATCTCTTCCGTGTATTCCACCCCCAGGGTCTGCACGGCTACGCGCAGGGCAGTCTCGGCCTTTTCCCAATTTTCCGGATTGCCGACATACTTGTCGGAGTCGGGGTCGCGCAGGGAAAGCCGCACCGTGTAGTCTGCCATTCCGAGCACCCCGAAGACCGTCTTGACCAGTTCCAGGCAGCCCTGGATCTCATCACCGAGCTGCTCCGGGGTGCAGAACAGGTGGGCGTCGTCCTGGGTAAAGCTCCGGGTGCGGGTGATCCCACCCAACTCACCACTCTGCTCCCACCGATAGACCGTTCCAAATTCCGCGAGGCGGACGGGAAGATCACGATAGCTGTGATGGTCGCTGGCGAAAATTCGAATGTGGTGCGGACAGTTCATGGGCTTCAACATGAAGCCTTCCACCTCCCCGGTGCGCAAGGCGTTCATCAACTCGCCACAGGTGCTCCCCTCCTCCGAGAGTTTGCGCAAGGCATCACGCCCTGCAAAGGGCGGATACTGGCTCTCTTCATAATACGGAAAGTGTCCGCTGGCCCGGTAGAGATCGAGTTTGCCGATGTGGGGCGTGAAGACCTCTTGATATCCCTGCTTGTCCAGTTCACCGGCAATGAAGTTCTGCAACTGACGCCGAATGATCGCGCCCTTGGGCTTCCAAAGCGGCAGGCCCTGTCCAACCATTTCATCGAAATGGAAGAGCCCTAGTTCGCGTCCCAGCTTGCGATGATCACGCTTCTTTGCTTCCTCGAGCCGTTCGAGGTGCTCCAGCAGCAGGGTCTTGTTCTTGAAGCCGGTTCCGTAAATGCGTTGCAGTTGCGCGTTGTTGGCGTCCCCCTTGTAGAACGCGCTCGCCACACTCATCAGTTTGTAGGCTTTGCAATTTCCGGTGCGCCCCACATGAGGTCCCGCGCATAGATCCCAGAAATCCCCATTCTTGAAGAGGGAGATCTCTTCGCCCTCGGGAATGGATTCCAGGAGATCGACCTTGAAGACCGAGGGAGCGTCGCGCTCGCTGAGAGCCGCCAGGCGCCCACTCTGCGCCAGGCCCATCGCTTCCTCGCGACTGACCACCTGGCGCTCGAAGACCTGGTTTTGCTTCACCACCTTCTTCATCTCGGCTTCGATGAGGGGGAAGTCGTCAGGGGAGAGGCGATGCTCCAATTCCACGTCGTAATAGAACCCCCCTTCAACGGGGGGGCCGGCTGCGAACTGGGCATCGGGCCAGAGTTTCGCAATCGCCGTGGCCATAACGTGGGCACAGGAGTGCCGCAACCGTTCCAGGTCGCTCATCTGGTTCCGTTCATCGAGAGTCTTGCGCTCTTTTTCGTCAGCCATTTGTGGTGCTTCTCAAAGCATTCCCCTCCGCGATTTGCAACGGGAAAGCAATGTTTGAGAGCTGGGGTTGGGATGAGTAGTCTCTTGGGAAAGGGGAGAAGGGTTGTCTGGGCGCTCGAAGCGTGCCCCCCCAGGCGCTCCAATACAAAAAGGCCCCGCATCGCTGCGAGGCCTTCGAAATCACTTGGGGTCTGCCAAATCTATCGTGAGTAAAGTTCGACAATGAGTTGGACATTGACCAGCGGATCGCTGTCCTCGAGTTCCGGAAGGCGTGCCACGACGCCCTCCATAGTCTCGCGATCCAAGACCACCCAGTCCTTGAGCGCAACGGCCTGGGTCAGGTCCATCATGCGCAAACCGAGTTGCTGCGAAGAGGGCTTGGGACCAATCTTGATCTTATCACCCGGCTTACAGTGATAGCTGGGAACATCGAGTTTATTGCCATTCACGAGCACGTGGCCATGACCAACCAGCTGGCGGGCTGCTTGGCGCGAGTTTCCAAATCCGAGACGGAAGCAGACATTGTCGAGACGGGTCTCGAGAAGTTGCATCAGAATATCACCCGTAATCCCACGGCGTTTGGCAGCTTCTTCGTAGCAACGACGGAACTGCTTCTCTAGCACTCCATACTGAAACTTGAGCTTCTGCTTCTCGCCCAGTGCGATCGAGTATTCCGACTTCTTGCGGCGACCGGCGCGGAGACCGTGCTGACCGGGAGGGTAGTTGCGACGCTCGAGAGCGCGCGAGGAGCCAAACAGCGGCACCAGAAAGCGGCGGCTGATTCTATCCTTGGGACCTGTGTAACGTGCCATGTTTTAAGAGTGGTATGAGGAATTGTTCGCGTTACACCCGCCGAGCCTTCTTGGGCCGGCAGCCGTTGTGGGGGATGGGAGTCACGTCCTTGATGTTGCTGACCTCAATGCCGATCGCCTGCACCGCACGCACGGCGGCCTCACGACCAGCGCCCGGGCCCTTGACCCGAATTTCTACTTCCTTGAGACCGTGGGCCATCGCTTGGCGGCAGGCGTCCTGCGAAACAACCTGCGCGGCATAGGCAGTGCTTTTTCGGGATCCTTTGAAGCCCATCTTGCCGGCGCTCGACCAACCGATGGAATTTCCATTCACATCCGTGATGGTCACCATTGTATTGTTAAAGGTGGCGGCCACATGAACGATCCCCTTGATGACGTTCTTGCTCTTCTTGGCCTTGTGAATCTTGACCGCCTCAGCGGCCTCTTCACCCATGATCTCGGCGAAGATGTCCTTCTTCTCTTCCTTTTTCTTGCCACCCTCTTCGCCACCTTCGCCCTCTTTGGACTCCGGCTTGGCGTCGCCCTCAGCGGCGGGTTTCTCAGCTCCTGACTTCTTCTTAGCAGGCTTGTCCTCCGGCACAGCAGCCTTGGCCGCGGGCTTTTTTTCAGCGGGCGCGGCCTCAGCGGCAGCGGGCTTTTTTTCAGCGGGCGCGGCCTCAGCGGCAGCGGGCTTCTCGTCCGGAGCTTCCGGCTTGGTGTTTTCTTCCTCGGCCATCTTTGGGAATGGGAAAATCGTTTTACGTTTCGTTCCTAATTCTTGGCACCCACCGTCTTCTTGCGGCCTTTCCGGGTACGAGCATTGGTGCGGGTGCGCTGGCCACGAACGGGAAGTCCCCGCTTGTGCCGTTGCCCACGATAGCAATTGATCGACGTCAGGCGCTTCAAGGCGGCCTGCTTCTTGCGACGAAGGTCGCCCTCAATCATGATCCCCTCGGACTGAATCACCTGGGCGATCTTCACAAGATGCTCTTCGGAGAGCTCACCGGTCCGCAGGTTGCCGTCAACAGCCGCCTGCTCCAGAATCTTGAGGGCCGTTTTGTGCCCGATGCCATAGAGGTAAGAGAGAGATGCTTCGATGCGTTTCTCGTTGGGGATTTCAATTCCGAAAATGCGTGCCATATAGTGTGAAGGCGTGATGGGCGCGTCGACTTATCCCTCGGCGCGAAAGGGGCCGAGCTGTTTAGCAAAGTTCCCCCCGCTGGCAAGCGGAAATCCTCGATTTTCCGAGGAATCTTCATTCCGTGGAATTCGAATTTTCCCGCCGATTCATTAGCGTTCCTTCAAGAAGTTCGTGTCACCCCTAGTTACCTAGTCTCCTGGCGCTCTCTTTCCGCCCCTCTCCCCCAGCGCAAGGACCTCGAATTGGGTCTCTGAACTGGGCCCTCTCCCCTCATTTTGTCCCTCAAACCTCCGGGCCGTTCTCCTCCCAGAGGGATCGCGATGCCTCTCTCCCTCTCCGCCATCACTTTCAGCGCGTCCTGCACTGCCGCTCCAAGGAGCCAGACCATGCCCATTGAATGATCGGAGCCCGGAGTGCCCAGGCAGGAAGAAAATCGCGCTATTCTCAAATAGGGAACGGGGAACCCAAGGTCGCGGGAGTTGCCGTAAAATCGCGAGTGCTCGCTCGTCTCGATCTCACGAATTCTCCCTTCTGCCTCTCCGAATCCTCGCTAGACAAAACAACCCAGCCACGTAGCGTCGTTTAACCGATACACAATATTCGCCAACCTCATGGACTCCCGCTCAGCTGATTCACCCGATTCCTCGGAACCACCCATCTCCTCCGAACCTCCCACCATCCCGGAGGACTCTCTTTCTTCCTCCTCCGCAACCTCCAACACGCTCCCCCCGGACGACGTCGAAGCCATCGATGAACTCGGCAAAGTCTACCGCTCACTCAGAGACGAACTGAGCAAGGTCATCATCGGTCAACACGAAGTCGTCGAACAATTGGCGATCTGCCTTTTCGGTCGTGGCCACGCTCTCCTCATGGGAGTGCCCGGACTCGCCAAGACCCTCCTGATCTCAAGCGTGGGAGAATGCATGGACCTCTCCTTCAGCCGCATTCAGTTCACCCCGGACCTGATGCCTGCCGACATTACCGGCACCGACATCATTCAAGAGAGCGCCGCCACTGGCAAACGGGGGTTTGAGTATATCAAGGGTCCCGTCTTCGCCAACCTCCTCCTCGCAGACGAGATCAACCGCGCCCCCGCCAAAACGCAGTCCGCCCTCCTCGAGGCCATGCAGGAAAACAAGGTCACCGTCCTCGGACGAACCTACGATCTCGACAAGCCCTTCTTCGTCCTCGCAACACAGAACCCCATCGAGCAGGAGGGAACCTATCCCTTGCCCGAAGCCCAGCTCGACCGCTTCATGTTCCTCATCGAGGTCGATTACCCGACCGAAGACGAAGAGCGCCGGATCGCTCGCGAAACCACGGGCGTGGACCGCGAAGCTCTCACTCCCATCATCACCGGCGAACGGGTCCTCGCCTTCCAGCGCCTCGTGCGTCGCATGCCCGTTCCGGATCATATCTACGACTACGCGGTCGAGATCGTCCGCAAGACCCGACCCGCTTCTGATGACGCCCCTTCCTGGATCAAGGAATACGTCGGTTGGGGGGCTGGTCCCCGCGCCGTGCAGTACCTCGTAATTGGAGCCAAGGGCCGTGCGGCCCTCCGTGGAAACTACATGGCTTCCCTCGAAGACATCGAGGCCGTTGCCGTCCCGGTCCTCGGCCACCGCGTGATCACCAATTTCGCCGCCGAATCCCAAGGGATGACCTCCAAGAAAGTGGTCGAGCGCCTGGTGGAAGAGATGCGGGAGGATTAACGACCCCCGGGCGTGATATTTGATGGTTGATCTTCGCTACTTGGAGTGGGACGGGCCGGAATCCGGTCCCACCTCAGGTCGATCCGGACTCCCACTCCCACTCCCACTCGCCCCCTCCCCTTCATCCTCCCGCCGCCTGTGAAATACGACTTTCTCGACTCCGCCGTCCTCTCCCGCCTCGGGGCCCTCCCGATTGAGGCCCGTCTGGCCATGATTGGAAACGTGGCCGGCAAACACCGCTCCCCTCACCGCGGGTCGTCCGTCGAGTTTGCAGAATATCGCAAATACGTGCCCGGTGATGACACTCGCCGACTCGATTGGAAAGCCTATGCCCGCTCCGATCGTCACTATATCAAGGAGTTCGAAGCAGACACCAACCTGCGTGCCTACTTCGTGGTCGATTGCAGCGGGTCGATGAAATACGCCTCGGGCGAACACGATCAAAAAATCCAGTTCGCCCGCAAGTTCGCCGCCACCATGGCTTACCTGCTCGTGGATCAGGGCGACTCCGCCGGTCTCTCCTGCTGCGACGAGTCCATCCACCTCGAACTTCCTCCCAGCCGCCGCCCGGCCCACCTGCAGAACTTCTTCGACGTACTCAGTACCCTCGAACCGAAAGGCGAGACAGGCCTCGTGGACGCCCTCCACACCGTCGCGGAAAAGGTCGGCCAGCGGGCGCTCATTTTCATCATCTCCGATCTCTTCTGTGATCCTCAGTCCTTTGGCGACGCTCTCCAACACCTGCGCTATCGGAAGCACGACGTCGCCGTTTTCCACCTCATGGATCCCCAGGAGATCAACTTCGATTTCACCCGCCCCTACCGCTTCGTCGATCTGGAGGACAACACCACGATCGTGGCCGAGCCCAACCTGATCGCGGAGGAGTACGACCAGGCCATTCGTGAGTTCCTCGCGACCGTCGAGACCAAGTGCCATGACGTCCATGCCGACTACCATCTCGTCACCTCGGACAAGGACTACGAGGAAGTCCTGCGCGACTTTTTGACCACCCGCTTACCGAAGAAAGGAGCACGGTGAATCCCGTCTCCTCATGTCCCTTTCCTGACCCCTGTCCCCGATGACTTTTCTACAGCAGACCATGCTCTGGGGCCTCTTCGCGGTCTCCATTCCGGTCATCATTCATCTCCTCAACCGCCGACGGTTTCGCACCGTCGAGTGGGGCGCGATGCAGTTTCTCCTGAAGGCCACTCGCGAGTCCCGTGGCAAGAAGCGACTCAAGCACATCCTCATCCTCCTCATGCGCTCGCTCGCGATTGCAGCGCTCATCTTCGCCATCGCCCGCCCCTTGGTGGGCGGCTTCCTCGGATGGGGTGGCGGAAGCGTGGAAACGGTCATCCTCATTCTCGACCGCTCCTCCAGCATGGAGCGTTCCGAAAAGGACATCCAGTTGAGCAAGCGCACGAGCGTCCTCGAGCGGGTGACGGAAGCCATGGCGGAACTTGGCGAAGCGCGCCTCGTCCTCATCGACAGTGCCACCGGCATCGCCCAGGAGGTCCCCTCCCCCGATGTCCTTCCCGAATTGTCCTTCACGGCTCCTACCGACTCTGCCGCAGATATTCCGGGCATGTTGGTCTCCGCTCTCGACTACATCCAGGAAGCCAAGCCCGGGCGCTCTGAAATCTGGGTGGCCTCTGATCTGCAACGCGAGGATTGGGCGCTGGACGACAGCCGTTGGGATGCCTTTCGAGCCAATCTTGACGAACTGGATTTCAACGTTAAACTTCGCGTGCTCGCCCTCAATGGTCGCGAGCGCAATGACTTCGCGATCCGCGTTCTTTCCTCCCGACGGGAAGCCGGAGAGTTCGTGCTCGACCTGGAACTCGCGCGCGAACAGGACACCGGCCCCACCACCAAAGCAGTCACCATCAGTCACCTCGGAGCTCGGTCCGCCACCCAGGTTTCCTTCAATGGACAATCCCAGCGCTTCCAAAAACGCATCCCGCTGGAAGGTGCCCCCGGTGCGGGTCACGGCTGGGTCTCCATTCCCGACAACGCCAACTCTCGCAACAATGTCTCTTACTACGCTTATGGCAAGGAGGCTCCCGTGCACGCCTACCTGGTCACCGAAAATGCCACCAGTAGTGATGCCCTTGAGGCCCTCACCAAGGGCCTCGCCCCCGGTTTTGCCAATCAGGAAGTCACCGTGCGCCAGCCGAGCCAGGCCCACCAGATCAACTTCGATTCGGCCTCCCTCATCGTCTGGAAAGCCCCCCTCCCCAAACCACCCGTCTCCAACCAACTTTTTGAGTTTGTCGAGAAGGGCGGAGTGACCCTCTTCTTTCCTCCCGAGGAAGATTCAGACGCCTCCTTTGGGGGGATTTCCTGGGACCCCATCACCCAGTCCCCCCCCGACAAGTTTTTCATTGTCGATGATTGGGATCACGCCGACGGAGCATTTCGCGACGCCCTCGGGGGTGCTCCCCTTCCTCTCGAGCGCATCAGGGCCATCAAGCGACGCGGGCTTGTCGGCGATTTTATCTCCCTCGCGCGCTGGGATGACGAGGAACCGCTCCTCGCCCGCCGTGTCATTGGCCAGGGCCAGGTCCTCTTTCTTTCCACTCTTCCTGACTACACTTGGTCCAATTTCGAACGGACCGCCCTCCACCTCGTCCTCCTGCAACGAAGCTTCGATGATGGAAACCGTCGCCTGGGCGCAGGCTTCTTTGGCGTCGCCGGCGAGGACTCCGCCATCCCTCAGGGGGACGAAATTCGCGACCGCGTTGACAGCTACGCCGAAGGCGATGCCGGCAACGTCGCTTACGAGGCAGGGGTCTACCGTTTCGGCGAGCGCACCGTCGCCGTCAACCGTCCCGTCGGGGAGGACTCCATCGAAATGCTGACCACCGCGCAGCTCGATGCCGCCCTGCTGGACACCGACTACAGCCTTCTCGAGGACAAGAGTTCCTCCAGCGAGTCCTTCTTCAGCGAAGCCTGGCGTGCCTTCCTTATTGCGATGCTCCTCTTCCTCATCATCGAAGCCCTCCTCTGTCTGCAGCCCAAGCGCGTCGACACCAGCACGGCTCCCTCACCCGAGCCAACTTCCTGACGTGAGCTTCCATTTCGGCAACCTCCACTTTTCCGCCAGCCTCGAGATCTTCATCACGGGGATCGCGGCTTGGTGCCTGGTCCTTCTACTCTGTATCATCGCCTGGAAACGTAGCCTGCGGCCCGCCCGCACCGGCTTCCTCGAATTCATCCGCCTGCTCTGCGCCACCGCAGTCGTCCTTCTGCTCTGGCAACCGGAGTGGCGCAAGACAGTGGAACCCTCCAAACAGCCGGAAATTGTCATCCTCTGGGATGCCTCCGGCTCCATGACCACCGCCGATGCCCAGCTTCCCGAGGCCCTCAGTGCAGAGCGCGAAGTAGTCTCCCGCCAGGAGCTCGTCGATTCCATTCTGGATACCAAGTTCTGGGCCCCCCTTGAAGAGGATAACAAAAGTGTCGTCAATCTGGTCCCCTTTTCGGCGGCTCCCGAGAGCGAAGACCCCATTGTCACCGCGCTCGCTGTCACCGATATTTATTCCGCCCTTTCCGAACTCGTCGACACCCGCCCGGATCTCCGCGCCGTGATCATGATCGGCGACGGGGATTGGAATGCCACCGACAAACCGGCTCCCGTGGCAGCGGCGCAGAAAATGCGTCTTAAGGACATCCCCCTCTTCACCCTCGTGACCGGCAGCGAAACGCGCCTCCCCGATCTCGACCTCCTCAGAGTATCCGCCCCCACCTACGGCATTGTCGGCGAAAATGTGCAAATCCCCTTCACCATCGAGTCCTCCCTCGATCGTGACGTGCGCACGGTCGTCCGCCTGCGCGACGATTCCGGAGTGGAACGCAGCAAAAACATCACCATCCCCCGCGGCGCCACCTACTACGATTCCATCCTCTGGCGCCTACAAAAGGAAGGAAGCTCCCTCCTTGAGCTTTCCATTCCCTATGCCGATGGCGAACTGGTCGAGAAGAACAACCGCCGAAAATTCAACATCGCCGGTCGGCCGGAATCGATCCGTGCCCTCGTCATCGAGACTCTGCCCCGCTGGGAATACCGCTTCATCCGCAACGCACTCTCGCGTGATCCCGGGGTCGATCTCGACTGCCTCCTTCTTCATCCGGAACTGGGTCAAGGCGACGGCCCCGACTACATCACCGAATTTCCCGACAAGCTCGAAGACCTGCAGAAATACGACGTCGTCTTCCTCGGAGATGTCGGGATCGCCGATGATCAACTCACCGAGGAACAGGCCACTCTCCTCAAGGGACTGGTCGAAAACCAAGCCTCCGGCATCGTCTTCATTCCGGGCTGGCAGGGAAATCAATTCAGCCTCCTCGACAGCGATCTCGGTTCCCTGATCCCGGTCATTCTCGATGACAAGCAGCAGGACGGGCAGGAAGAGAGCACCGCTTCCCCGCTGCGCCTCACGGTCGAGGGTGAAGGATCACTGCTCACCATGCTCGGCAACACGGAAGAGGAAAACCCCATCATCTGGCGAAGCCTCCCGGGATTTTATTGGCACGCCCCCGTGTTGCGCGCCAAGAGCGGCACCGAGGTCCTCGCGGTCCACGCCAACCGCCGCAACCAACACGGCCGCATTCCCCTTCTCGTCACCAGCCGCGCCGGCAATGGCAAGGTGCTCTTCATGGGAATTGATTCCGCATGGCGTTGGCGTCGCGGCGTGGAAGACCTCTACCACTATCGCTTCTGGGGTCAGGTTGCCCGCTGGATGTCCTACCAACGAAACATGGCGGCTGGCGAACGCGTCCGCCTCTACTTCACGCCTGAGCGTCCATCCCCCGGCGATAGCGTCACCCTCAACGCCAATGCCTTCGAAGAGAATGGAGCGCCCCTCCAGGAGGGCCATGTCCTCATCGATCTCACCGCGCCCGATGGCGGCGTGCGTCGCTTCGAACTCGCCAAATCGGATGATGCCTGGGGCGCCTTCTCCGGACGCTTCAAGATCACCATGCCCGGCGTCTGGAAGATCAGCGCCCGCACTTCCCAAAGCGATGAAGGCGCGGCCACCACCAAGGTGATTGCCCAGGGGACCCAGATCGAAAAGACCGGTCACCCTGCCCGTCCCGATGTTCTTGCCGAACTC
Source organism: Roseibacillus sp. (assembly GCA_028821775.1). GTDB lineage: Bacteria > Verrucomicrobiota > Verrucomicrobiia > Verrucomicrobiales > Akkermansiaceae > Roseibacillus_B. Next base: position 8,654 of record JAPKFB010000024.1, on the reverse strand, counting down.
TCCAGCGTATCCCGTGGCACTGTCGTCACCGCCGCCCAGCTCGATGAACTCGCCCAAAAGATTTACGATCTTCCGGAACCTCGCCCGCAGGTAATTCCGGAGCCCCTCGCCTTCAATCCCTACATCGCCGCCTGCCTCATCGGGCTCCTCGCGTTCTTCTGGGTCGGACGAAAACTCAACGGCACCTTCTAGAGGCACTCTTCACTCAAGAAGATCCTCCCCCGGCCGATGCCAGTGCCGCCTGCGCTCAGCACACCATCGCCTCGCCCTCGTCAAACAGCGCCCTTGCTGCGGCCACATCGCACAAGATCTGCTCCTTGAGCGCGTCCACATCCGCATACTTTTTCTCCCCTCGCAGTCTCCTCCCAAAGCGAACTTCGACATCCACGCCGTAGAGATCACCCTCGAAGTTCAGGAGGTGCACCTCCAAGAGACGGCGCTCACCGCTCACGGTCGGTCGCACTCCCAGATTTGCAATTCCCGGACGGTCCTCCCCCGTCGCAGTCACCACCACCGCGTAAACTCCATCCGGTGGTAGCTGCTCGTCTCCCACCGCAATGTTCGCGGTCGGAAATCCCAGCGCTCGCCCCAACTGTGCGCCACGCTCCACCGCTCCCATCACCGCGTAGGGACGACCGAGCATCGCAGCCGCCGCCTTCAGGTTTCCATCACGGAGAGCCTGCCGAAGCCGGGTGCTGCTCACTCGCTCGCCGTCCATCATCACCGAGGATATTGCACTCACCATCACGCCCTCCCGGGCGCCAAGGCTCTCCAGCAATGCCACCGTGCCCGCTCTCTGTCGTCCAAACTTCCAGTCCTCCCCCGCTGACAACTGCCGGAGGGTCGGGGCCGCCACAAGCCCCGCCGCAAACTCCCCGGCTGGTTGTTGCGCGAGCTCGGAAGTGAATTCCAGGACCAGGAAAACTGTCACTCCGAGCCCCTCCAGCAACCGTTCCTTGTGCTCCAACGAGGACAGAATCCGGCGCGGCGCACGATCCGGAGCAAGGATCTGAATGGGATGGGGCTCAAAGGTCAGCACTCCGGCCACTCCACCGGACTCCTCGGCCCCTGCGACCGCAGCTCCGATCACCGCCTGGTGACCGATGTGCACCCCGTCAAAGACTCCCAGCGCAAGATGCAGCGGCCGCTCAAGCGTTTCCAAATCAGCAATGGTCGATAGCCGCAGCACTTCTCAACTTGATACTGAAATCCTGAATCGTGAAACCCTCAAGCGCCGCGCATCAACGAAATTTCCGCCAAACTCACCATCGAATCGATCAATTCCTGCGATTCCGCCGTCTTCAGGGTGTCAATTTTCACCGAGTTCTCAAGATTGAACTTTCCCGATCGCGTCCGGCGCAGCGCCGAAAGATGGCCTCCGCACTCGAGCGCGGCCCCGATATCATGGGCATAGGTCCGCACGTAAAACCCCTTCGAGCAATTCACCGTGAAGCCCACCTCGGGAAGCGCGATGCGGTTCAACTCATAGGAGGTCACATGCACCGGCCGGGGATCGCGCTTCACTTCCTGCCCCTTGCGCGCAAGCTTGTAGAGGGGCACGCCATCCTTCTTGATCGCCGAAACCATCGGCGGAATCTGCTCAAATGCTCCCGTAAACTTATCGAAGACGGCCCGCACTTTTTCTTCGCTGAATTCAGGAACCTCCCACTCTTGCAGGGTCTCCCCCTCTGCATCCTGGGTGCTGGTCGTCGAACCGAGCATCACGGTCCCGACATATTCCTTATCCTCACTCATGAGGAGATCCTGAATCTTGGTTGCCCGCCCGACCACCAGCATGAGCAGGCCAGTCGCCATCGGATCCAGCGTGCCGCAGTGCCCAATCTTTTTGATCCCCATCGAGCGGCGCGCAATGGCCACCACGTCATGCGAAGTCATTCCAGGATCCTTGTCCACCAGGAGCACTCCGCTCGGTACTATATTCAGTTCGCTCATGAGTTGTCTGTTAGAATTCTAGATTTGCAGCGCACTCTTCGTCACTGCCAGCATCTGCTCCACCGCATCGGCGAGGGGCCCCGCCATCCGCGCTCCGGCCGCCAAGGCATGCCCCCCTCCACCAAACTTGGCGCATATGTCGCACACGTTCACTTCCGTGCTTTTGGACCGCAGCGAGAGCCGGATCTTGCCATCCGGCATCTCCTCCACAAAGGCACACACCACCACTCCGCGAATGGCCCGCATCACATCGATCAGTCCCTCGCTGTCGCCCACCTCGATGCCCAGACGCTCCTTCACCTCCAGGGAGAGCGTCCACCACGCAATGCGGCCGTCCGCGGACCGCTCCAGGGTTCCCAGCAAGACCGTCAGCAATTCCACCCGGCGGAACGGATAGTGATGATAGAGCCGCGCCGTCACGGTCGCCACATCCAGACCCCTCCCCACCAAATCAGCGGCCATCTCGTGCGTCCGCATCGTCGTGTTCGAGTATTGAAACGATCCCGTGTCCGTCGAGGCCGCCACGTAGAGCGCATCGCGCGCGGTCTCAGGCAAGGGCAGGCCCAGCTCCTTGATGATGGCGTACAGGATCTCTCCGGTCGCCGCGGCGGTCGAATCGATCAGCACATGGTCTCCGTACTGCTCGTTCGAAATATGGTGGTCGATGTTCAGCCAGAGGGGAACCTCCCGCACCGCCTCCAGGCAGTTCGCCCCGAGACGCTCCCGATTGGCGGTATCCAAGGCAATCACCACCTCCGCATCGACTGGCCCGCTCGGTCGCTCCACTCCCGCGGCTCCCTCCAGAAATTCAAGATGCTCCGGAGTGCCGTCTTCATTCAACGCCCATACCGTCTTCCCCATCGCTTCCAACACCGCCTTGAGGGCAACTTCCGAACCGATCGCATCCCCATCGGGACGAGTGTGACTCAGGAGCACGAAGCGCTCGTGATCGGCAAATACCTTGGAGAGATCTGATATGGAGATGGTCTGGCCCATGACGGTTGGAACGTTCAGCGGGAAGGGGCGCGGATTGTCTACGGCGATCCCTTCTCCGCAAGCAAAACTTCACCGCGGCGGATCCACGGCTCCAGTCTCTCTTGATTTGGACTGGCAAGCGCCCGCTTCCGAAGAGGGAGCAGACGGCCTCCAGGAAGTGTAACCCGTGATCGAACAGCGCTCAGAAGGCCCCCCTTCCCTTCCTCAACCGCCCAGTTTTACACGCAGGATCGCACGCGGCACCCCGTCCTCCATCCGGCGATGGTAGCGAAATCCGCGGAAGACCCGCAACTTGTTCAGGAAAGATCGCAAGAACTCGGGATTCGGTCCGCCGTCCAAAAATACTCCAAACGGTGAAAGTGGTCCTCCGAATTGCAACTCCTCTTCGATCAACAACTCCTCGGGTCCTTCATCGGCGCCCTCTTCCTCCGGGGCCTTCAGCTCCTGCTGGTGATCTTCCGGAGCATCTCCCCCCTCTCCCTGCGGTCCTTCCTCTCCTTCCGGAAGAGACTCCGGCAAATCCTCCCCCTCCCCAAACAATTCCTTCAAGAGCGGATTTCCCCCGTTCCTCCTCGGAGCATCCTCCGGCTCATCCGCCTTGGGGTCCCCGTCCAACAAATCCTCCCGCTCGCGCTCGCGCTTCAAATCATCTTCTTCAATCTCGTCCCCGGCCGCCTTCCTTTTCTCATAAACATCCAGCCAGATCCCGCAAAAACCCCAGAGGGCATCGGCATCGACGTCGACCCAAAGTCCGGCCTCCTCCTCGCCGCCCTTGGCATCCAGGGAAGCCTCATACAAGTTCTCCGAGAGCGTCTTCGAACTCCCCAGGATGAAGAGGTCATCACTGATCGAAACACTCGGCAAGAAATCATCGGACGCGAAGGGAAACGGAAAAAAGTAGGTCCGCAGATCGTTCTTCTCCGCCGTCATGGTATCGGGAAACGGAATCGGCTGGTCAATCGATTCCGCGATAATCCCGAACAAGTTGGTGAGCGCTCCCTGCCAAATGTCCCACGACTCCGACAACGCTTCGCGTTTCACCACCGGCCACACCAAGGCCACCCTTGGAATTCTGCCGTTCTTGACGACCTCTTCTTCCACCCCGACCGCCGGAACCATCTCGCCCTCCAAGTCCATGACAAATGCCGACTCCTCTCCAAAGGCCTTGGAGAAGTGATCGCGGTATCCCTTCCAAATGTCTCCCAGGCCCCTAGTCAGGTCTCGCTTCCATCGCTGGAACTGATCCCCTGGCTTGTCCCCGTCAGGATCCGGCGCCACTTCCGCGAAGGCATCCATCACTTCCGCACCCACCAACTTGAGAAAACGCATTCCGGCCTCCACCTGCTTGTGCCCGTGATCGAGGTATGCCGCCTTCTTCTTCCAGTGCGCCCGAATGAACGGCGCCTTCTCCAGCCCGGAAAAGGCCTTCGTAAATCGCAAGGGCGTTTCGAGGTCGACCCCCGCACTCACCCAACCCCCGCGGGATTCCACCCGAATCTCGTCACCTCCCAGCACCGTGCCCACCCACTCATGAGCCGTTCCGCTCCGACGGGCCTTCCAATGCCTGTTGAATTCCCCAAGCGACTTCATGATCTCGGCACCCCGCTCCAGCGCGGTGTCCTTCAACCCCTCCAGGGCTCCTTCAAAAAAGGGCAGATAGGAGGTCCCCTCATGCATCGCAGCAATGAACTCCCTGCTCGCCCAAAAGGTGGAAACCACCTCCTTCGCATCATGCCCTTCGAAAAACTTGAACCCCTCGCTCATGGCGAGCGAGTTCTCGACCTCTTCGCACAATTCGATCGACTCCTTGCCATTGCCCATCGCAATCACGACGTAGTCATCCACCTCCGCGCAAGCCACTACCACGCTCCAATTCTCGATCTTCCGTCGGAGTTCGTTCCATTGCCCGGGGTCCAGGCCATCCGGAAGAGGATTATCAAATCCCTCCAGGTTCGAGAGCATGACTTCAAAGCCGGACCACTTCACACCGGACTTTTCGAACTCCATCGGCTCAAGAGCGGGAGCTTCCTTGGCAACGAGGGCCAAGACCTCCTTGAGCCACTTGACAACCGCGGCACGCTTCTCTTCCTGAACCCGCCCCCCCGCATAGATGGCAACCTCAGGAAAGCCTCCTTCTTCGGCCATCCGTTTTTCAATCCACTCGCCGAGCCCCTTCATCATCGACTCATTCAGGGGATCCTCTTCTTCGAAAAACCTCCCCACATTTCCGGAGGCCATCCCCGAGGCCAGGGTCGATCCCATTGCACGGTAGATCCAGGTGTTCGCCCCCATCGCAGTCTCCCAGCTCCACGTCATCCCCCGGGTGGCGAAAAAGGCTTCTTCCTCAAAGAGATCAGGTAACACCCCCATCCCTTCGCCCACAAGTTTCTGAATCTCCTCCGACCCCTCGGCCTCCTTCAGGATTTCAGTGAGAAACTTCCTGGCACCCTCCAGAGACCCCGCCTCTTCCAACCACTTCCAGATCACCTCCAACTTGCGAGCATCGAGGTAGAAATCGCTTTGGGGAGTTAACTTCTTTGCGAACCCGGCGTGAGCCACAGTCCAAGGCTCCGTCGGTCGCTCGGACTTCCTCTCCACCCTGTTGCGTTCCGGGACTCGCTCGGGCTTCTCCTCTACCTCGGACGCTGCGTCCCGCTTGCGCTCCCCCTCGACAATTGTAGCCGGCTTCTCCTTCTCCTTCGGATCCGAAATTTCCGAACCAACTTGGACCCTCGTCTCCTCTTCAGGAGCCGGCTTCTCGGCGGAGTTCTTCTCCTCACATCCGCCCACCAGAAACCCCACCCCGAACAGCACGACCACTCCTCGTCCCAAATTCCGTATCCCTTTCATCCCTCCCCTCTAACTCTTCCCTCATGATGCGACAATCTAAACCTCCATTCCGGCAATGAATTCAGGTCCCCGAATCCCAAAATCGCAATCCCCTCTCCCCGTCCGGGCGAGGCCTCTCCCTGGAACCTCTGAACCCGACAGGGAGTCTCCGCATCCGGTCCCGCCCAGTCTGCCGATCACCGGCCTAACAGAAACCCCTACTCCTCTTCTTCGTTCTCCTCCGGCGACGCGGTCGGCAATTCCGACACTTGATCGAGAAGATTCACCATGTCCACTCCCCGCTCGACCGAGTGGTCACTCACAAAGCGAAGAATCGGGGTGTTTTTCAGAACCACCCGCTTCATTACGCGCGCCTGAATGAAGCCATGTTTCACATTCAATCGGCTGATCACCTTGTCCTCGTGACCACCCAGCACTCCGATATAAACCTTGGCGTCCTTGAGGTCCTGCGCCACTTCGACTGCATTGACCGTCACCAGAGAACCAACAAACTCAAAATCGCGTTGCACCACACTGCTGATCTCGCGTTTCAGCAGTTCGTTGACTCTGTCAATCCGTCGCGACATGGCGCACTCCAATTGATTAATCGTGATCGACGGCTACAAGCCGTCACAACGTCTGCGCGATTTTCTCGAGGGTGTAACATTCAATGATGTCCCCTTCCTCGTACTCGTTGAATTCACCCAGGCGAATTCCGCATTCGATCCCTTGCTTGACCTCTTCCACGTCGTCGTTGATCCGGCGCAAGGTCGACATCTTCCCGTCAAAGACCGGCGTCTTTCCGCGCAAGACCCGCGCGTGAGCCGTGCGCGTCACCTTGCCGTCCTCCACCAGGCAACCAGCCGCGCGACCGCGCTTGACCTTGAAGACCTGTTTCACCTCGGCATGACCAATGATCTTCTCGCGAAGAAGCGGCTCCAAAAGACCCAGCATGGTCTCCTTCACCTGGTCAATGAGCTCATACACGATCGAATACAGCTTCACCTGCACTCCTTCGCGCTTGGCCGCTTTCACCGCGTTGCTCTCCACCTTGACGTTAAATCCGAGCACCACCGCATCGGCACTACTCGCCAACAGGATGTCCGACTCGCTGATCGATCCCGCAGCCGAGTGAATGAATCGAACATCGACCTTCGAGGACTCTACATCCCCAATCGCTCCGCAAATCGCACCCACCGACCCCTGCATGTCGCACTTCAAAATCAGTTTGAGCACCGCATTCTGACCGCCCTGCACAAACTTGAGCATGTCCTCCATGCGGCTCTTCTTGGGCGTCACAAGACGGTCCTGCCGGCGCTCCAATTGACGTTCATCGCTCAATTTCTTGGCGGCCCGCTCATTCTCCATCGCAACCAACTCGTCACCCACATTGGGCAACTCGTCGAAGCCAAGCACTTCCACCGGCATGGCGGGCCCCGCTTCGGAAACCTGTTCGTTGTGGTCGTTGAAGAGCGATTTCACCTTTCCCGCAAACGGTCCGCAAATAAAGGGAGTGCCCACCTTCAAAGTGCCGGCCTCCACCATCACCGTGGCAGTTGGCCCCTTACCTGGTCGCACCTTGGCTTCGATGACAGCCGCGCGCGCATTCGCACCGGGGTTGGCCTTGAGCTCAAGCACTGCCGATTGCAGCGCCATGAGCTCTGTAAGGGCGTCTATCCCCTGTCCTGTGATCGCCGAAACTTCCACTGTCTCAATCGACCCCCCAAGATCGGTGGGCATCAGATCGTGCTCCATCAACTGCGTCTTGACGCGCATCGGATCCGCCCCGGGCACGTCACACTTGTTGATCGCGACGATGATGGTCTTTTCCGCTGCCTTGGCGTGACTGATCGCCTCCTTGGTCTGGGGCATGATTCCGTCATCCGCGGCCACCACCAGGACAACGATGTCCGTGACGTCCGCCCCGCGCGCCCGCATCTCTGTGAAGATGGCGTGACCCGGGGTATCAATGAAAGTAATAGGGCGGCCGCCATGCTCCACCCGGTACGCTCCGATGTGCTGGGTGATCCCGCCCGCTTCTCCGTCGGCCACCTTTGACTTCCGCACATAGTCCAAAAGCGAGGTTTTGCCGTGATCGACGTGCCCCATGAAGGTGATGATGGGCGCGCGCAGCTGAAGCTTCTCCTCGGACTCGTCCTCTTCGGGCTCCGGTTCTTCGATGACCTCCTCGACCTTGTGAACCCCGCCACCTTTCTCCCGCTTCTCACGCTCGAAAACAAAGCCATGAGATTCGCAGACCTTCTCCGCGATGTCCGGCTCGATCGCCTGGTGAGGAGCCACAAAGACTTCCAAACTGATGAGATCCTTCATGATCTCAAACGGTTTCAGATTCATGCGCTCAGCCAGCACGCTGACGACGATCGGCGGCTTGATGCTGATCGTGTTGCCGTCATTCTCTGGCGCGGATTCTTCCCCCTCCTCACTCTCGGGCGGTTCCACTGATCCGCCGACGATGAAGTCGGGATCCTGCTGCTCGTCCAATAACTTCGAAATGGTGGGCTTCTGAACCTTGCCGGACTTCTCCGTCTTCTTGACCGCGGCCGCTTTCTTCTGGTCTTCCTCCTCGAAGATATTCAGCGCTTCCTTCTTTTGATCTTCGACCGTTTTATGCTCAGTTGCCTGCGCCCGCTGCCGGGCACGACGCGACGGTTTCTTATCCTCGATCAGATCGAGGGTTTCCTTCTTTTCGTCGCTGTCGCCTTTGTTGGGCATCGTTTGTAGAATAATTAAAGCGCCAGGCGCTTCGCTCACGTTCGGGCTAGGATTCGTCTGCCGTCGAGGCGGGCTCCTTGGAATCTTTTTCGTCCGCAGCAGGTTCGTCCGCAGCAGGTTCGTCCGCAGCAGGTTCGTCCGCA
>JAPKFB010000023.1 GCA_028821775.1 Roseibacillus sp. | reverse complement strand
GCTAGAGTTTACTGGCACTGAGGGCCCCAATCTGGGTAGCTCCCCCGAAGCTGCCTTGGTGCAGGGCAGTGACGGGAACTTCTACGGAACGACTCCCGGGGGGGGAGCGAGCAACAAGGGCACGGTCTTCAAGATGACGCCTGAGGGAGCGTTAACGACCCTCTTTGAGTTTGGCGGAAGCGAGGCTGCCGATGTGGGCGCCACTCCCCGATCCGCCTTGGTGCAGGGCAACGACGGGGACTTCTATGGAACAACTTATGACGGTGGAATCGGCTACGGAACGGCTTTCAAGATCACACCTGCCGGAGTGTTGACGACGCTTGTTGAGTTTACCGGAACCGAGGGCCCCAATCTTGGCTGCACCGGCAGCGCCGCCATGGTGCTGGGCAGTGACGGAAACTTCTACGGAACAACTGACTTCGGGGGCGCAGACAACGAAGGGTCAGTCTTCAAGATGACGCCGGAGGGAGTGTTAACGACCCTGGTTGAGTTTAGTGGAAACGGAGCCGCCGATGTAGGGCGCGAGCCCCGAGGCGCCTTGGTCCTGGGTAGTGGCGGGGACTTCTATGGAACGACTACGTATGGTGGTTTTGGCAGCAACGATGTGGGAACGGTCTTTAAAGTGACGCCTGAGGGAGCGTTGACCACCCTGGTTGACTTTGCCACCAGGGGGGGCGGCGGTGTAGGTGCCAGTCCCGCAGCCGCTTTGGTCCTGGGTAGCGATGGGAACTTCTATGGAACAACTGAATACGATGGCGCGACTGACTCCGGCACGATCTTCAAGATGACGCCTGCGGGCGTGGCAACGAGGCTGGTTGAGTTTACCGGAACCATGGGTCCCAAACTGGGGCAGTCGCCCCAAGCAGCCTTGGTGCAGGGCAGCGACGGGAACTTCTACGGAACGACTTCCTCCGGCGGCGCGGACGACAAAGGGACGGTCTTCAAGATGACACCTGCCGGGGTGCTGACGACCCTGGTTGAGTTTACTGGAGCCGGGGGCGACAATCTGGGCAAGCATCCCAACGCCGCCTTGGTGCAGGGCAGCGACGGGAACTTCTACGGAACAACTTATCTCGGCGGCGCGACCGACCACGGCACGGTTTTCAAGATGACACCTGCCGGAGTGTTGACGACCCTTGTTGAGTTTACCGGAACCGAGGGCCCCAATATTGGCAGCGCTGGAAACGCCGCCTTGGTGCAGGGCAGCGACGGGAACTTCTACGGAACAGCTGCCTTCGGGGGCGCAGACGACAAAGGGACGGTCTTCAAGATGACGCCCGAGGGAGTGTTAACGACCCTGGTTGAGTTTGCCGGAACCGTGGGCGACAATAAGGGCAGTCGTCCCCAGGCCGCCTTGGTGCAGGGTAGCGACGGGAACTTCTACGGAACAGCTGCCTCCGGCGGAGAAGGCGACAAAGGGACGGTCTTCAAGATCTCACCCGAGGGAGTGTTCACGACTCTCTTTGAGTTTGGCGGAAGGGAGACCGAAGATAATGGCAGGGTCCCCATGGTCCCCTTGGTGCAGGGCAGCGACGGAGACTTCTACGGAACGACTCGCTACGGCGGCGCGGACGACAAAGGGACGGTCTTCAAGATGACGCCTGCCGGGATTGTGACCACGTTTCACGATTTTGGGAATGATGGGTCCCCAGTAGGTCCTCTTGTGGCCGGCCCCAATGGAGATTTTTATGGAGCTCAAACGGCTTTTGGCACGAGTGGTGCAATATTTCGCTTGGTATTTCGCGGAGTTCCCACGGCCTATCTGCTGGCGCCGCCGCGGCCCCTAGAGGGACTGACCAGCACGAGCGCAGTCCTGCAATCCAATGTCAACCCGCGTGGCGCAGTGGTTGAGGAGGTCCGGATCGAATACGGTACCGATGGTGCCGTATTTCCGAACACGGTTGTCATCCCGATGACCCTTGCCGGTTACCAAGGAATAAATGTCGGCAGGACGGTGAGGGGTCTCACCCTGGGGACCACCTACTACTACCGGTTCCGCGTAACGAGCAGTGCCGGTGAAACAGTCAGTCCCGTGCAGAGCTTTTCGACCCTTGCCGAACCGACGGTCGCGATTGTCCCGGCCAGCGATATCACACCGGGGAGCGCGCGCCTCAATGGCATTGTCAACGCCCGGAACTTCGACGCCACCGTGATCTTCGAGTATGGCCCTGACGGAAACAGCTTCCCAGGTTCGGTAACTGCAGACCCAGCAATCGTAACGGGCAGCGAGGACATGGAAGTGAGTGCGCAAATAGCCGGACTGGATCCGGGGCATACTTATTATTACCGTCTCGTGGCCTCCAGCACTGGCGGCACTGGCGTGAGTGGGCAGGGGAGTTTCCGGACCTTGACCGAACCGGTCGCGGTGCTGGGCGGTGCGAGCGCGCTCTCGACGACCCGGGCACAGGTTGATGGGAGCGTGGATGCGAGGGGGTCGGACGCGGTCGTCGATTTCGAGTATTGGTCTGATGAGGAAACATCCGCGGAAGCGATAAAGGTGCCCGCGACCCCTGCTGCGGTGTCGGGGGAGGGATCGATCGAGGTTCAGGCCACTCTGACCGGATTGGCTCAAGGCACGACGTATCATTACCGGATCCGAGCGGTCGGTCCGGGAGGCACGGGCCTGAGCGAAACAGGAACGTTTGCACTGAGCCTGCTATCCGGCCTGGACCAAACCTTCCCCGATCCTCCGACCTCGGCGACGGGCGAAGTCACCGTGAACATTGCTCCGTCTGACACGGGAGGATGGCGCTTTGCCGGTGAGCGGCAGTGGCGCGTGTCCGGAGAAATCGTTGCCAACCTGGCCAGCGGAGACCGTCTGGTTGAGTTTCGGCCCGTGCCGGGCTACATCCACCCTCCGACCGAACTCGTCGGCTTGACCAGCAGTGACCCGGAGCGAGTGCTGGAAGCCACGTATTTTCAAACTCCGGCCACCGGCACCGGCACCCTGACGGTGCATCTGAAGCCCGACAATCTGGCGGGGGCGCAGTGGCGCTTATCCGGGGAAACGGATTGGCGGGACGGCGAGGTTGAGATCGGCGGATTGGTCCCGGGCACTTACCTGGTGGAAAGTAAACCGGTGGCAGACCGGGTCACCCCACCAACGACCTCGGTGACGATCGAAGATGGCGTTCCAGGCGTACTGACCCTGACCTATTTCCATGCCAACAATCCAACCGGCGAGGGGGCGGGGGTGGTCTCCTTTACGGAGGTCTCCAATAATGAGGACCTGCCGCTGGCCTATCTTGGGCAAATCCGGAGCCCGGTGGGATCCAGCACGGGCTTTGTGGTCAAACGCCGGGTTGTCGCGACGGCCGGCCACGTGGTTTTCGACGACGGGTCGCTGAGTTTCATTTCGGATTTGCAATGGCTTTTCCAGCGCCACTCCTCAGAGCATGAGCCGAGGCCGCAAACACCTCGGGGGTTTTACCTGGCCGCAGGCTATGCGGAGGCCCGACAAGCAGACGGGGTGGAACCGGGAGTAGGAACGCCGGAATCCCAGGACCTGGACTATGCCGTCTTGTATTTCCAGGAAGAGGCCGGGCGCGGGGGCGTTGGCGGATTCCTGGCAAGCGAGGCCATGGACGAGAACGAGTTCCTGAGTTCCTCGGTGGAGAAGATGCTGGCCGGTTACCCGGTTGATGGCATCCCGGAGAGTGACCTTGGCAAAGTGCACGCCACCCCGATTTTCACTGATGCCTTGATCCCGGCCTTCGGCGAGACCTGGACGACCTCGGCGGTTTATGGAGTGGGGGGAATCTCGGGTGGGCCCTTGTTCGCGCGTCATTCCAACGGGGCCTTTTATCCTGCCGCGATTTATCTTGGCGGCGCAGGCCAGGCCGTCGTCAGGGCGATCGACAGCGACGTGGTGGACCTGTTCCTCCGGGCCGAGGCCAGCGGTAACGGTGGCGAAAACAACACCGGAGGTGGGATTACCCATACAAGCGTTGCAGGAAATATCAGCGCCACCGACCCCGGAGCGCTCCGGGTAGTGATTGAGCCTGCGAGTGCAACCGCACTGGGAGCAGGGTGGCAACTCGTTCCAGAATCCACCTGGCGACAGGGTGGCGCACTGAAAAGCGGGCTGTCCGCCGGCACATACAACCTCGTGTTCAATCCGATCGACGGATTCGAAGCCCCTGAGATGCAGGCAGTGGAGGTGACCGGGGGCCAACTCACCACCGTCACATTCACTTACGAGGAGGACCAGGTGGCCAGCCCACTGGAAACCTGGCGCCAGGACAATTTCGGAACCATCTCGGACAGCGGTGACGCAGCCGACGATGCCGATCCAGATCAGGACGGGGTGACCAACATCAACGAATACACCGCGGGAACCGATCCGAACAGTTCGACCGACTTCCTGAAACTCAGCACAGTCACAAAGACCGGATCCACGTTTTCCGCAGAATGCGCCGGAAAGGCAGGGCGGATCTACATCCTCCAGCGCAACACCGACCTGGAAGATGCATGGGCCGACCTCACCTCCCAGGGCCCCCTGGCCAGCGATGGGCCTGTCTCACTTACCGATACCTCTGCCCCAGCCGGATCAGCGTTCTACCGGGTCCAGGTTTCCATGCCGTAGGCCTATTAGCAAATTCAGTCATTGACCCATGCAGCCTGCCATATTCGCCTCGGTACTCTGCGCAGTCGTCGTGGAGTAGGAAAATCGCTTTCCGAGGCCGGATCGCTTCCTTCCGATTTGATCCGGCCTGATGAGACCCAAGGCTGGACTGGTGTAGGGCAGCGCCGGCAACTTATACGGAACCACCACTGGTGGCGGAGCCAAGGGCTTCGGCACGATCTTCAGAATGACCCAAGGAGGGGATGTGACGACGCTCGGAGAGTTCACCGGTGCGTCCGAGACATTCACCTCTCCCCGGATTTTCAGCAATGACACACCCATCACGATCAATGCAGGCTCCAGCAGCGCCCCTTGCCCATCGAGGATCACCGTGCCTTCGGGGATAGAGAAAATCGGCAAGGTGCGCGTCATCCTGCGCGGGTTCTCCCATCCATCACCGTCCGACGGTCGTTTCCTATTGGTTGGACCGAACCGCAAGACCTCCCTCCTGATGTCCGGCGCAGGTGTTGGGGGGGTCTCGCCTGACTTTAAGATTGGACGACGATGCTGCTGCGGAAATCCCGTTCCGCTTTGGGAGTGGAGTCTATCGGCCAACGCCCGGCGATAACAGCGGCAGGGACATGAGCTCTCCCGCACCCCCGGCTCCCTATAATACACAGCTTTCCGTTTACAATGGTCAGCCAGGCACAGGTATCTGGTCATAGTATGCACTCGACGAAGGGAAGCGCTCTGCACCCCCCACCTTCCCCGTCCCGTGAAGCGCCAGGAAATCAAGGCTGGGAAAGGAAATCCCTAGCAATAGCAATCAATAATTGCTGGACTAACAGAACTCTAAGCACACCGGCTGTTTACCAAGCCGGGGCAACCTCAGGGGTATGGGAGACCAATCGGTCTAGCCCGAACCAGCCGGCCACCCACAAACAGCAAGCCAGACACGATGAACAATACACGGATCGCGGGGGCGCTTGCCCTGCTCTTGTTAACCAACACCACGCTGCGCGCCCAGGTGCCGCAGTTGCTCAACTATCAGGGGCGGATCGCGGTCGGAGTGCCGGAGGTGAACTTCGACGGCCCCGGCCAGTTCAAGTTCGCGCTGGTCAATGGCGACGCCAGCGTCGTTTACTGGAGCAATGCGCCCGACACGGCTCCGGTGGACGGGGAACCCGATGCCGCGCTCACGCTCACAGTCACCAAGGGTTTCCACTCCGTGCTGCTCGGCGACACGACGCTCGCCAACATGGCGGCGATTCCGAACACCGTCTTCAGCAACCCGGATGTGCGGCTGCGGGTTTGGTTCGATGACGGCACGGGGAATGGCTCGCAGCAGCTCGCGCCGGATCAGCGCATCGCGGCGGCTGGGTATGCGATGCGGGCAAGGAGCGTCCCTGGTATCACGCCCTTTGACAATGCAAAGGTCGGCTACTTAGATTTTGCAAATATACTGGGGGACAAGATCAGTCTGTGGGATGATGGAGTTGGGCGCCATGGCATTGGGATCCAAGACGGCCAGTTGCAAATCTACACCGCAACGATTGCTGCCGATGTTGTATTCGGTTACGGCTCCAGTGCATCGATGACCGAGACGATGCGTATCAATGGAGATGGCAACGTTGGTATCGGAACCCGCACCCCGGGTACCGCGCTCGAAGTCGTGGGCACCGTCACGGGCACGGCCTTTGTCGGCGATGGCTCCGGGCTGACGAATCTCCCCTCCGTCGCGGCCGAATCGCCCGAGACTGTCTTCCCTGCGCTGGGCATGGCGTGGATCAAACCGGGTAAGTTCCTGATGGGCAGCCGGACTGACGAGCTGGGGCGTGGCGGTGATGAGACGCAGCACTGGGTGACGCTGACGGAGGGATTCTGGATGGGAGTGCACGAGGTGACCCAGGCGGAATACGTGGCGGTGGTCGGATCGAACCCAAGTTCTTTCACCGGCGACACGAACCGTCCGGTGGAGAGTGTCTCGTGGACTTCAGCAGTGATGTATTGCACGATGCTGACGACCACCGAGCGGACGGCGGGGCGGATCCCGGCAGACTGGAAGTATCGGCTCCCGACGGAGGCGGAGTGGGAGTATTGCAGCCGTGCCGGAGCGCGGAACACGCGCTTTGGATACGGGGATGACATCGGCGAAACCGCCTTGGGCTACTACGGGTGGTTTGGTGTCAACGGTGGCAACGTGACGCATCCGGTGGGGCAGAAACGGGCTAATCCATGGGGACTGATGGATATGCACGGAAACGTGTGGGAGTGGTGTCAGGATCGGTATGCCGCCTACCCGGCTGGCAGTGCGACGGACCCACAAGGCCCCGACACGGGCTCCGGCCGCGTGGTTCGGGGCGGCGGTTGGGGCTTCGACGCGGGCTTCGCGCGTTGCGCCGGCCGCCTCGACGTGGACCCGGGCATCGCCAGCTTCGACTTCGGTTTCCGGGTTGTCCTGTCCCCAGGTCAATCATGAGCGGACGGAGCAGTCGGAGCGGCAACATGAAACCAAACGGCAGGCCGAAGCTCTGGGATAAAGCGAGCCCGTGCATCGGCGTTTTTTTTTAAACCGCCATCGGTCAAAATCCAAGATGCAGCTGAAAATGTTCATCATTCCGATCAAGAATGTCAGCGAGGCGGTAGCCGAGATGAACGGTTTTTTTCCGGGGACATCGGATCCTGGCGGTGAAGAAGGAATTCGCGCCGGACGGGGAGAACTCGTTCTGGACTTTTTGCGTGGTGTATCTGGGCCGTACCCGTGCCCGGCAGCGGAAGGCGCGCGCCGAAGGTGGATTACAAGTAGGTGCTGACGCTGGAGGAATGCGAGATCTTCAGCCGCTTGCGCGACTGGCGCAAAACCGAGGCCGGGAATGGCCCTCTCGACCCTTGAGTCAGCTGGAGACGAAATCCCAGACCGGAGCGAAGAGCGGAGATACCCTGTCTCCGGGCGCTGGCCTTGTACGGGGTGAGATCGAAGCGGCCCGAGAAGCTCTTCACGTAGCAGAGGCGCGGTTCTCCGGATCTCACAACTGCAGGTTCCGGTCTAGGGAGCGGTACTGGATGGCTTCCAGGACCTGGGTGGGGCCGATGCGGTCGGCGTTGTCGAGGTCGGCGAGAGTGCGGGCAACCTTGAGGATGCGATCGTAGGCGCGGGCGGAGAAGTTGAGGTGGGTCATGGCCTGTTCGAGAAGGGAGGATGACTCGCCGGCGAGTCCGCAGTGCAGGCGCACTTCCTTGGCTGACATCGATGAGTTGGTGGTAATCCCATGCTTGGCGCTGAAGCGGTCCTGTTGGCGGGCGCGGGTGGACAGGACGCGTTGACGGATGACCTCTGATTGTTCACCGGAGGTGGCGGAGGAAAGTTCCTTGTAGTCGACGAGGGGAACTTCGACATGGAGGTCGATGCGATCGAGGAGGGGTCCGGAAATTCGCTGGCGATAGTGTTCGATCTGGCGCGGTGCGCAGCGACAGTCGCGTTTGGGATCTCCATAGTAGCCGCACGGGCACGGATTCATGGCGGAAACCAACATGAAGTTTGCCGGGAAGGTGAGCGAGCCAGCCGCGCGGGAGATTGTGACTTGTCGATCTTCGATCGGTTGGCGCATCACTTCGAGAGTGGAGCGGCTGAACTCGGGAAGTTCATCGAGAAAGAGGACGCCGTGATGAGCGAGGGAGACCTCGCCGGGTCCCGGATTGCTGCCGCCTCCCAAGAGGCCGGCATTGGAGATGGTGTGGTGCGGGGAGCGGAAGGGGCGAGTGGTGAGAATTCCTTGCTTGGGATTGAGGTGTCCGGCAATGGAGTGAATCTTGGTCGCTTCGATCGCTTCTTCTTCTCCCATGTCGGGCATGATGGTGGGCAGTCGTTTGGCGAGCATGGACTTGCCCGTCCCAGGAGGCCCTACCATCAGGATGTTGTGGCCGCCGGCAACTGCGACTTCGAGGGCGCGCTTGACGTGCTGCTGCCCTTTGACGTCCTCGAAGTCGACAGCATAGTGCCGGTGTGCGTTGAAGTAGGCGAGACGGTCCAGTTTGAAGGCGGGAAGCGGTTGGTTTCCGGCGAGGAAGTGCCAGGCGTCGTAGAGACTCTCAATGGCGTAGACCTCGATGCCGTCAATGATGGCGGCCTCGGGTGCGTTGGCCGCTGGGAGGAGGAGTCGCTTTCGTCCACGGCGTTTTGCTTCCAAGGCGATGGAGAGCGCGCCTTTGACAGGGCGCACTTTTCCGTCCAGAGCGAGTTCGCCGACGACACAGTGGTCCTCCAATTCCGAGATGGGTCGCTGTTCGGCGCAGGCCGCCATCGCGAGAGCAATGGGAAGATCAAAGGAGGGGCCCTCCTTTCGCAAATCCGCAGGCGCGAGGTTGATGGTATGGACGCCAATCTCCTTCTTGAGGGCAGAGGCACTGACCGCCGAATGCACGCGCTCTCCGGACTCCCGCACGGCGGCATCGGGCAATCCCACGATCACGGTGCGAGGAGTCTCGCACTTCCGCGCATTCACTTCTACTTCAACTTCAACGGCATCCACGCCCTGTAGGGCTGCGCTGTAGATTTTGGTGATCATATGAACAGTATTGAGCGGCGAGGGATCCTCTGTCACGTGAAAAGTGAAGAGTGCTCAATTCCTCGCCTTTTGGAGAGTCTACGTCAAGCTGTGGCCCGTGAGCGCAGTGCTGATTGCCGCCGTGAAAGACGCTGCGGAGGTGCGTTTTGCGATGTCTATTGAGGGCATGCATGGACTCTCCTGCTGGGAGCGGAATCCTGAAGATCACCGCTGATCAATTTGCGCTCCTGAGCACTGCTTGCGAGCACCACGACCGGGGCTGGGGGACGGACGACGCGACCGTGGGTGCTTGCTGGGATGCGGATCGCCTTGATCTCGGACGGGTCGGAATTCTTCCGAAGCGAAAGTAGCTCTCGACCGCCCAGGCCAAGTGGCAAGCGGTCATCGATTGGAGTTGCCAACGCAGTGGCGGCTACCACGCCGAATTGGATGCTTGATCGATCCCGAATGGCGGGTCGATTGGCATCGGCTCCGGGGGCAAGTTTATCCCGGCTGGGCAGAGGGTAGTTGTCATGCGATCGAGGGTGTTGCAGAGTGGTGCGTGATGAGAAGAGGATCTATTTGCATGTTAACGGCTGCGATGCCTGTTGCGTTGCTCTCCACGCAGGCTCTTGCTCAGGGGGAGGGAGCGGCCCTCATCACGGAGGCTGGCGCGAAGTATCAGAAGAACTGCATGGGCTGTCACCAGCCTCCGGATCGGCGCTTCGCGACCGATCGAGCGTGGATTGGGCAGATCCGGGAAACCGCTTGAAGTGGGCAAACGTCCCTGAGAGTCCGTGAGGCTCTCATCAAGTTCTTCGAGCAAGATCAGATCGCGCCTCCTTCGGTGGTGGGGGAGGGATTGGGCAAGGGACCCGACGACCTCAAGAAGGGATTCGTGACTCCGTCCTTCAAGGAGGGATCGATTTTCGTGGAGAATGCCGAGGGCAAGATCATGCGACTGGCATGGGAAGCGATGGACGGTGAGAATGCCGGGCCCTTGAAGGAGAAGAGGGCCCGCTTGCGGTCGCTTCTTCCAGGGGAATACACCGTGACCGGGTATCGCCTCCTCCGGAAAGACGACCGTGGGACCGAGTGGACCCTTTCTGGGCTCAATGCCGGGGGCGTGAGCACTTTCAAGGTGGAGACCGGCAAGAAGAGTGTGATTCGGATTGATCCCACCGTTCACTTTGGTTCCAAGGGTGTTCTGAACCGAAAAAGAGAATTCATGGTGCAGGCTTCCATTCAGGGGCAGCACCACGCCGGGGTCACGATCTACAAGGCCAGCAAGCGGATCGCGATGAACTACAAGGTGACCGGCGCGAACGGGGTCGTGCTTGAATCCGGCAAGATGAATTATGGATGAGGAGGGGGGAGCGCAGCCCGGTCCGGGCTCAAGCCAGCGCAATTGCGGGGAGCGACCATTGCTCTCGCTTTTGACCGTCCTCCTTTTCCGATCAAGGGGAAGACCTCTTTTGTGTGGCCGAGTCATCCCGCCAAACATCGTCCCCAGTAGAGCAGGCCGCCCGCCGAGCGGAGGGTGAAGATTTGTCGTCTGCGCAATCTTCCCAATGGCGGGTCGCGCTCTCCCCAGGCCCGGGTTCCAAACCATGATCTCCCTCCGGGAGCGGGCGAAGCCCTTGGTCTTGGCTTCCTTGGCCTTGTGCACGAGGCGGGCAGCCCGCCATGTTCATCTACCGTCGTCGATCCTCGAGGCCCTTTGGGGCTCCGGCGTGGGATCCCAGTTCCCCTTGGCTACTGGTGTCGGCGAGGACGGCTTGCTGCTGAGAGGGCGGCTTGAGATCCCGTGGGGGGTTGTCGGGTGAAGGTTCTTCACCCCGCCTGCGAGGGGAGCGCAACGGACGGGAGGGCGCTGGGTCGAAGAGGGAATCATGAGGGGCTCGACGGAATGATGTTTAAATGAACAACGGTAGGCCGTCTGATTTCTGTCACGGCAAAAAAGAGTTCGGACTTAGCGCGCTGCTCCCGCTATGGACTATGTATGAAACGATCTCTCGCCAATCGGATTGGAGGGGCTCTGGCCCTGCTGGTCATCGCCAACTCACCCCCCGCGAGCGCACAGGATCACTGGCCGCAATTCAGAGGAGCGGATTCCCTGGGGGTGAGCGCCAACAGGAACCTCCCGGAGAAGTGGTCGACCACCGAGAACGTGGAGTGGAAGCAGGATCTTCCGGGGCGTGGGTGGTCGTGTCCCATCGTGTGGGGCGATCGCATCTTCCTCACCACGGTCATCAACGATGGGGAGACTGAAAGTGCCAAGAAGGGACTCTACTTCGGCGGCGAGCGTCCCAAGTTTCCCGAGACGATTCATCATTGGAAGGTCTACTGCCTGGATTTGAAGAGCGGAAAAATCCGTTGGGAGAAGGAAGTGCACCAGGGGAAGCCGCAGTCCGCGATTCACCGCAAGAACAGCTACGCTTCAGAAACTCCGGTCACCGATGGGGAGCGCGTGTACTGCTACTTTGGGAACTTGGGCCTCTTTGTCTTCGATCTCGATGGCAATCCGCAGTGGTCCAAGAAGTTCACGCCCCACAAGACGCGATACAGTTGGGGGACTGCCGCCTCTCCAGTGTTGCACAAGGACCGACTCTATATTCTCAACGACAACGAAGCGGATTCCTGGCTTCTCGCCCTCGATAAGAAGTCGGGAGACGAGGTTTGGAAGATCAAGCGCGACGAGAAGAGCAACTGGTCCAATCCCTTTATCTGGGAGAACGAGAAACGGACCGAGATCGTTGTCCCGGGCACGGGGCGCACGCGTTCCTATGATTTGGCGGGCAAGGAGCTTTGGTCCTTCAAGGGGATGTCGAGCATCACCATCGCGACGCCCTATGCTTCGGGAGGGCTTCTCTACATCAGCTCGGGTTACGTGGGAGATCGCAAGAAGCCGATCTATGCCATTCGTCCGGGAGCGAGCGGTGACATATCCATCGCTCCGCTCAAGGGGACTTCCGGCGAGTTCATCCAGTGGTGCAATTGGAAAGTGTCACCCTACAACCCCACCACCTTGGTCTATGATGAGCAGCTTTACTCCCTTCTCGATCGGGGATGGATCATGGCTCTGGATCCAAAGACGGGCGAGTTCATCTACGAGAAAAAGCGGCTCCCTCCTGGTGCGGGCTACACCGTTTCTCCCTGGGCCTATAATGGCAAGGTCTTCTGCCTGAACGAAGATGGTGAAACCCACGTAGTGAGGGCCGGCAAGAAATTCGAAGTCCTCCACACCAACACCCTGGGCGAGGATGACATGGCGATGGCTTGTCCTGCGATTGTGGGAGACCGGCTGATTCTGCGCACCGCTTCGCGAGTCTATTGCATCCGGAAGGGCGCTGGAAAGAAGGGCTAACTGATCGGCGCGTGCGGAGGTCAAGATGAGATCTCAAAGGGCGAGGTCTCCAAGGCTGGAGCGGTGGCGGCAGGCCCTCTCGATTCTGCGATGGGACGGGAAAAGCGGGGTTGCTCCGGTGGCGGCTTTTGATGGTGATCTCCGGAAGCACGGGGGGCTTCTCTCATCGCGGGAAAGATTTCCTCGATTGAGGGGCGGTCCCCGACGAGTATTCTTGATTGCTACCCGAGCGGTGAACTTCGCGAAGTTGGCAACCATGATGAACAGAGTTACACTTATTTCTACTTCTCTCGTCTTGGGACTCCTTTGGGGAGACCTTGCCTCTGCAGAGAAGGAGGGTGCTGGATGGTGGTCCTGGCAACCGCTGAAACGACCGGCCGTGCCGCAGGTGAATGGCCTCGAGGGCGCCCGCGCGGAGAGCGAAATTGATCGCTTTATCATCGCGAGCCAATTGGAGCAGGGCCTCACGATGTCAGCGGAGGCCGATCGCCGCACGCTGATTCGTCGCCTCTATTTTGACCTCATCGGATTGCCGCCGAGTCCGCAGGAGGTCGCGGCCTTCGGGCGGGATTCTGATCCCCGCGCCTACGAGAAATTGGTGGATCGCTTGCTGCTCCTGCCGGGCTACGGTGAACGCTGGGCACGGCATTGGCTCGACGTGGTGCACTACGGAGAGAGTCACGGATACGATAAGGACCAGCCGCGCCCCAATGCCTGGCCCTACCGCGACTATGTCATCCGCGCTTTCAATCAGGACAAGCCCTATGCCCGATTTGTGAAGGAACAACTCGCAGGCGACGTCCTCTGGCCGGATACCGTGGACGGCATCGTGGCCACTGGATTCATCGCGGCCGGTCCCTGGGATCTCATCGGGCACGCCGAGGTTCCGGAGGAGAAGATCGACGGCAAGGTGGCACGTCATCTCGATCGCGATGACATGGTGACCCAAACGCTCAATTCGTTTTGCTCCCTCACGGTGCAGTGTGCGCAGTGTCATGATCACAAACTGGATCCCATCACGATGAAGGACTACTACTCTTTGCAGGCGGTCTTTTCCGCCCTCGATCGGGCCGATCGTTCCTACGATCTCTCACCTGAGACCGCTGCCAAGCGGGTTGGCCTGAAGAGAGAACAGAAATCCCTGCAGGAGGAATTGGCAGCCCAAAAGAAAGCGCTAGGTGCCCTCCGAACGCCGGAGGTTGTCGCGCTCGACAAGGAGATTGTGGACTTGGAAGGAAAGGTCAGCGGGGCAACGAATGGAAAGGGGAAGGGGGATCGCTCCGATCGCTACGGCTATCACAGCCAGGTGGCGAGCAGCCAGTCGACGATCAAGTGGGTGCAGGTGGATCTTGGAGAGAGCAGGCAGATTGATCAGATCGTGCTCGCGGGTGCGGAGGAATATGGATTTGCGGATTTCGGGTTTCCGCATCGATTCAAGATCGAGCTCGCCGACGAGGCGGCGTTCAAGAATCCCAGATTGGTCCAGGACCATTCCGCCGCCGACTATCCGCGCCCGGGAGGAACTCCCGTCCTCATCCAGGCCAAGGGCGCGCGGGGGCGGTTTGTGCGGATGACCGCAACCAGCCTGTGGAGCCGTCGACAGAAAGGGAGGCCCAAGACGAAGGAATGGATCTTCGCGCTGGGTGAGATGGCGGTCGTTAGTGAGGGAACACTGGCGAAGGCAAAGGCGGTGAGCGCGCTCGACAGTATCGAGGCTCCGGTGCGGTGGGCGAAGGCCGGCTTGGTTGATGGCATTTACGGGGCCTATCCGCTGGAGGCCATGGTGGGGGGCGAGGAGAGTCCCACCAACGGTTATCACAGTAGCTTTGCGAAGACGGCGGAGAGCGAAAAGTGGGTGCGGATTGATCTCGGGAAGGCGTTCGAGATTGATCGGATCGAGCTCCATCCCGCGCGCCCGACCGACTTCAAGGACACGCCGGGCTTTGGCTTTCCGGTTCGCTTTTCGCTGGAAGTGCTGGCGGATCCGGAAGGGATGAGTGCGCGCGTTTTCGCGGATCAGATCGGGGCGGATTACCAAAACCCCGGCGCTCAGACGGTGATCCTTGAAGGGAAGGCGAAGGGGCGCTTTGTGCGGTTGCGGGCGAGCAAGCTTTCTCGTCCTCCGGGCTCTGGCGGCTACCTGCTGGCCCTCGGAGAACTGCGTGTCTTCAGTGGCGGAAACCTCGTCTCGGCAAATGCAGCGGTGACCTCTCTCGACACCATCAACCGCGGACGCTGGCATCGCAGGAATCTCGTCGATGGCTTTGGCAGCCGGAAGCGCATTGGGGAGGGATTGGTGGAGCACTTGTTGCGGTTGGTCGCGACCGACTCGCGTGAGGTGCGCGCCGAGTTGGCGGAACGGAGAAGCGCGCGCGACAAACTCATGAGGAGCCTCACGGACCCCCTTCTGCTGGAGAAGGGGAAGACCTTGAACGAGAAATTGGCGATCCTGGCCGACGCGCTCAAGGCTCTTGGCAAGCCGCAGATGGTTTATGCCGGAGTGGTGCATGAGGGGAGCGGCAACTTCAAAGGGCGTGGCGCGGTCGGCGGAGAGCCGCGCGAAATCTTTATCCTGCATCGTGGCGATGTCTCTCAGCCGGGCGACCTCGTGCAGCCGGCCACCGTTCCCAATGTGGTTCCCGGCCTCTCGCCGGACTTTGCTCTGCCCAAGGATCATGAGGAGGGGGCTCGCCGGGTGGCCCTTGCAGAGTGGATCACCCATCCCGAGAACACCCTGACCTGGCGGAGCATGGTGAACCGCATCTGGCAGTATCACTTCGGGCGTGGGATGGTGGACACGCCGAACAATTTTGGGACGGTCGGCGAGCAGCCGAGTCATCCTGAGTTGTTGGACTGGCTTGCGGTGGAGTTTCGCGACGGCGGGGGATCGATGAAGAGGATTCATCGCCTGATCTTGAACAGCGCAGTCTACAAACAGAGCAGTGCGCACCAGCCCGCCTTTGCCAAGATCGATGATTCGAACCGCTTTCTCTGGCGCCAAAACCGCCGGCGGCTGGAGGCGGAGGCCTTGCGCGATACCGTGCTGCTCGTTTCGGGCAAGCTCGATCGCAAGATGAGCGGGCCCTCCTTCAAGGACTTCGTAATAGAGCAACCGCAGCACTCGCCGCACTATCAGTATCACAAGGCGAACCACGACGATCCTGCCACGCAGCGTCGTTCGGTCTACCGCTTCGTCATCCGTTCGCAGCCCCAGCCCTTCATGGAGACCCTCGACTGCGCGGATCCCTCCCAGTTGGTGGACAAACGGGGCGAGACCACGACGGCCTTGCAGGCGATGGCCCTGCTCAACAACGCCTTCATGGTGCGCATGGCCGAGCACTTTGCGAGCAACGTGGAGAAGGAGGCGGATCCCATTGCGCGGGCGATTGAACTTGCCCTCTCGCGGGAGGTGAAGCCTGCGGAACGCGCGTTACTTCAGGACTTTGCCGACAAACACGGCCTGCCCGCGATGTGTCGCCTCCTCTTCAACTTCAGTGAATTCAGCTTTGTCGACTAAATGAACGATTTTTCACGACGTGACTTCTTGTGGCAATCGGGCGGGGGACTGGGTGGGATTGCCCTGGCCTCCATGATGGGGAGCGCCCGTGCGTCGGGCGCAACCAGCGGGGTGATTCATCACCCGCCCAAGGCCAAGCGGGTCATCCAACTTTTCATGGCGGGCGCGGCCAGTCACCTCGATCTCTTCGACTACAAGCCCGCTCTCATCAAGCATCATGGGGAGAAGTCGGACTTCGGGGAACACGTGGAAGCCTTCCAGAACGGGCTGGGTCCCTGGCTCAAGCCCTTCTGGGAATTCCAACCCTACGGGCGGTGTGGCAAGATGCTCGGGGAGACGGTCTCGCCGCTCGGGGAGGTGGTCGATGAGTTGGCCTTCATTCACAATCTGGTGGGTAAGACCGGGGTGCATAGTCAGGCGACCTACCTGCAGGCGACCGGATTCGATCGTCCCGGCTTTCCCGGGATGGGTTGCTGGGTGAGCTACGGACTCGGGAGCATGAACGAGAATCTTCCCACCTTCGTCGTTCTTCCGGATCATCGCGGCTTTGGATCCAATGGTCCCAAGAACTGGGGATCGGCCTTTTTGCCGGCGCAGCATCAAGGCACCATCATTCGTCCAGGCACCGCGAACCCCATCGTCGACCTTTATCCTCCAAGCACGGCCAAGTACATCACCTCAGGCGCGGAAACCGATGGCCAGGCCCTTCTCTCCAGGATCAACGGAGCCTATGCGGCGGAGCGGAAAGGGGACTCGCGCCTGGAGGCCCGCATCAAGAGCTACGAACTCGCGGCGCGCATGCAGCTGGCGGCCCCGGAGGCCCTCGATATCAGCAGGGAGCCCGCCTACATTCGCAAGATGTATGGACTGCAGGCTGACGGTAAGAAGTGGCCCAAGGAGATCAACGCGGTCGAAGAAGCGGATCACTTTGGGCGCAAATGTCTGACCGCCCGTCGACTATTGGAGCGCGGGGTGCGCTTTGTGCAGGTTTGGTCCGGTTGTGACAACGGGTTTCCGCGGCGCAACTGGGACAGCCATGAGGACATCCCGCGTGATCACGGTCCGCTCTCGCGGGGCATGGCGGTGGGAGCTTCCGCGCTGATCAAGGATCTCAAGCAGCGCGGTATGTTCGAGGATACCCTGGTTCTTTGGACCACCGAGTTTGGGCGCATGCCTTCCACTCAGGGTTCGAAGGGACGCGACCACAATCCCTATGTCTTTACCAACTGGTTGGCGGGCGGCGGGATCAAGGGTGGGGTCACCCATGGGGAAAGCGACCAGTGGGGCTACAAGCCGCTCGATCGTGCCAACGCCACTCAAGTCTACGACATTCACGCCACCATTCTGCACCTGATGGGCATCGAGCATGAGAGGCTCACCTTCCGCAAGGACAGCATCGACCGCCGACTCACGGATGTGCACGGCCACGTCATCAAGGAACTCCTGGCCTAGAATTCGGAAACCAAGAGGTCATGAGCGAAGACGAGGACGAGGAGGTGAAGTTCGAACACTCCTCGGGGCCGTGATTGGCTGTGACATCATCACCCATGGGTGGAGTAACATGAAGTGCACCTGAGCAAAGCGCATGGCGAGCCCATGGTGGCCTTGGAATCACTGGAAGAGATGTGTCGCAGCATCGACCAGCCGGAGGGGCCTCTCCCGCCGGGGGAGGACTTTCAAGCTGCGCAGCGGAAGTACTTCGACGACTTTCGGAGCCGGGGCTGCAAGTGGTTGGTGAGCGCCTTTGTCACGATGGGATCCGCGATCTTGCGGTTTATGTGAACGCGAGGAAGAGGAGCGGATTGTTCAGCCGCACCCGTTACGGGAAGATGCCCGGGGAGGCGTCGATTTCCACTTCGAAGGTAACGATGGCCGCTCTGGCCGGAAGGATGGATTCTTTGTTGTTCGTGAGATGATCTCTGGCGGATTAGTTGCGATTTCGAGTGCCCTTGGATTCGGTGAGCTTCTTCAAGCGCTGAAGATTTCCCTGATGGGTGAGCACGCGGCGCTGGAGCCAGGTCACCATGCCGGTGAGCGGTTTCTCATGGAGGTGATTCCAGCGCGAGCGGCCTTCCCGTTCCACCCGAATGAGCCCGGCGTCTTCTAGGACGTCGAGATGCTTCATGACGGCGGTGCGCTCCAGCCCGGGAGCGATGCTCTCGTCGAGGAGTTTTGCGTTCGCGTGGTGCTGAAGCGGAATAATTGTCGGCGAGATACGATAAATCCCGGAAATCCGGTGCATGATCATTCAAGGAGGCAACGTTCTAGACAATGCGCTGCCTTTCCAGCGGTTTCCTTATACATGCAACGCAAGAACACCCTGTTGGCTCTGGCGGCGGCGACCCTGATTGGGCCTGCCGCGGCGAAAACGGATTTTAACGTGGTCGCTCGCGAGATGACCGGGCTCTTGCAAAACCGCCACTATGCTCGCCCCAAATTCGATGTTGAGTTGAGCCGCAAGATGCTCGATCAGTATCTCGACGATCTCGATCCCCGGCACCTTCTCTTCACCGCGGGGGATGTGGCGGCCTTTCGTCAAGAGTTTGGAGATCGCCTGCACGAATTGTTGATCCGGTCGCGATCGATGGATCCGGCGCGCAGGATTTACGAGCGCTACAAGAATCGCGTCTTGGAGCGAGAGCGCCACGTGAGCGCTCTTTTGAAGGCGGGGGAGTTCAGCTTTCTCTCCGCCGACCCGATTCTCCGTTCTCGCAAGAATGCGCCGTGGCCGGCCAATGTGAAGGAGGCTCGGGAGCTGTGGAAAAAACATCTTGAGGAGGAGGTGCTCTCCGAGATCCTTCGTCGAGAGGCCAGTGCCCGCGCGGTCGGGCAGGAGCTGAAAGAGGTCGAGGCCGAACCAAGCGTGGAAGAGAAACTCCTGCGGGGCTACGAGCGCAGTCGACGCAATGTTACCGCTGCCAACGAAGAAGATGTCGCGGAGTATTTTCTCAGTGCGATCGCCTCGTCCTTCGATCCCCATACCGACTACCTGAGCAAACGAGAGAACGAGCAATTTTTGATTCGGATGCGCAGGGGCTTGGTGGGAATCGGGGTCACTCTCCATCCGGAGGATGATGGTTCGGTCAGCATCGCCGCGGTCGTGATCGACGGTCCGGCAGGCAAGGGGGGCGATCTGGATCTCAATGACCGGATTATTGGAGTTGATACCGCGAACAAGGGTGGGGAAGCGGACATGATCGACATTCTTTTCATGAAGACCGATCGTATCGTGGAGAAGATCAAGGGAAAGAAGGGGACCAAAGTGCGTTTGCGCATCCGTCCCGCCAAGGCCGCCCCGGGAGTGTTCAAGGATATCGTGATCGAACGGGGTCAGGTCCAGTACAAGGACCAGTTGGTGCGTGCGGAGTTGATTCGCTCCAAGGATGCCAGGCTCGGCGAACCCCGGGTTGGCTACCTCGACATTCCGTCCTTCTACTATGATTTTTCTGATGGGGTGCCCTCCGTGTCTCATGACGTGGAAGTCCTTTTGCGACGGCTCCAGGCGGAAAAAATCGATGCGCTCGTGATCGATCTGCGAGGCAATGGTGGAGGTGCCTTGCGCGAGGTGATTCGGATGGCCGGCTTCTTCCTCGGGGCAAAACCGGTGGTGCAGGTGCGTGAAATGGGAAAGCGAATCGAGACCAAGGCGGCGAAGATTGATCTGCCACTCTACGAGGGGCCGCTGGTGGTTCTGACCGACAAGGCCAGCGCCTCGGCGAGCGAAATCCTGGCCGGGGTGCTGCAAGACTACAACCGGGCGGTGGTGGTCGGGGATCACTCGACCTACGGCAAGGGGACGGTGCAACAGCAGGTCGATATCGCACGTTTTCTTCCTGGATTTGTGGATGGCCGGCGGGCTGGATCACTGAAGCCGACGATTCAAAAATACTACCGTGTATCGGGAAGCTCGGTACAGCTGGTGGGAGTGCGCCCCGACATCATTCTGCCTTCGCGCTACGATGCCTACGAGTTTGGGGAGGCGTTTCAGCGCCATGCTTTGAAGCACGATGTGATCGACAAGAGCCGCAGATTTTCTCCGCTTGATGCCAAGGAGCTCTATCGGGAAAGTCTCACCCAGCGCTCTGCCAAACGCGTGGCGTCTTCGACTGACTATGAATACCTTCGTGAAGACATCGCCCGGATCAAGCGCGAGCGTGCTGAGAATCGAGTGTCTCTGAATCGGGGAGAGCGAGTTGCCTTGGTTGATGCCCGGGAGGACCGCATGAAAACGCGGAACGAAGAACGGCGGGAGCGCTTTGCCAAAATTGAAGAGGACGACCGCAAACAGTTTCAATTCTATGAACTCACGCTCGACAGGGTAAAGGCCAAGGACCTCCGTGAGATCGGGCCCGATCATGAGCGGACGATTTACACGCGCAAGGTGGAGGAGGAGTTCAATGGCTTGAGCGAAGCTCCCAAGTGGCCGAGTGGGATCGGTCCTGCTAAGCGGGAGTCGATTGCCATTGCGATCGATCTGATCGAGCTCACCGAAGCATCGCGGATTGCGAAGAAGACACCGAAGGCCTAGCGCGAATCGGAGGTGGCGCAAGGGACGCAGGGGAGATTCTCATCGCTCTCATCGGCCATTTCGTTTAGGAATCCTGAAGGTCAGGATTTCACCACGAAATGAGTTTTTTTGGACAGGGAGGATCAGTGCGTAGCCGTTCGAATGGCCGAGCCGTCATGCTGGGTGGGGTGGTGGTGGCGGTCTTGATTTGGGGCGGCTTCGCTGGTCCAGTCAGTGATTGTTTATGGGATTTTGACACCTTTTTGCGTGATCGACTCTCCCTGATTCTTGAGCCGGGTGAGGAGCGGGAAGACTTGGTCTTCCTTGGAATTGATGGGGAGGGGCAGGATCTCGACCAATCGGAGATCGCCGCTTCGCGTGCGTTGCAACTGATCAGCCAGAGCAGCAGCAATCATGCGCTGGATCGTCGGGTCTATGCAGAGCTCATCGAAAAATTGGCGGCCGCTGGTGCGAAGGTGATCATTCTCGATGTGATTTTTGTAGGCTCCTCGGGGAATGGGCAGGCGGACCGTGAGTTTGCGGAGACTCTCCTTCGGCATCGCGACAAGGTGGTCATGGCCATGATGTTGCGGCCAAGCGGCGACGGGTTCTATGATCCGTTGAGCTCGGTGCAAGAATTGTCGCTGGGGTCACAGAAGCCCGGGGAAATTCTGCACGAAGGCTATGTGAACCTGTGGCCCGATGCGGAGGACGAAGTGGTTCGTCGTATGGTTTACACCACGAGTTTGGGTGAGTTGCATAGCGGTCAGGGAGTGATCGCAGAACGTGAATACGAATCGTTGTCGGCGGTGACTGCCCGACTGCTTGGCAAGGAGGTGCCAGAGGGCCGTTCCCCCCGCCTGCGCTTTGCCACCCCTGTGGATGAGAGGGCCAGCTATTCCGCGGCCTATGCGCCGCACAGTCTCCATTCGGTTTTTGTTCCGGGCCAGTGGCAGAAGCAGTATGGCAGTGGCACCTTCTTCCGCGACAAAGTGGTGCTCGTTTCAACGGCAACCAAGAAAGACGGAGACTATCATCCCATTCCGGGCGCCACCATCTTTGGCGGCCAGGTTCATCTCCAGGCTCTGGGGAGCTGGCTCGATGGCAGCTACTGGGAGCGCGCTCCTCAATGGGTCGATATGTTGGCCCTCTTGGCCATGGCGACTCTGGCGGTGGTGGTGGGAATCGCCTTCCGAAATCCTCTCACCATCCTCTGTGCCGCCCTCGCGCTGAGTGGCGGCTTCGTGATGGTCTGTGCGTGGATTTCCAGCGCCTCGGGGATCCTCTTTGCGGGAACACCGGGCTTGATTGGACTCGGGATGGTCACAATTTGTGCTGAGATCGGGCACCTCGTTGCCAAGAGGGGAGGGGAACGGGAGGAACCGGAGGGGAGGGCTTCCGAGGGCCGCAAGGCCCAGGATGAGGAAGAGTCCAAGTCGCTGATCTCCTGACCGGAGGTTCGAATCCTACCGCAGGATACAGCCTTAAAATGCTCAACCTTAACGGGTTGGGGGTTTTTGTTTTATAGGGGAAACGGCCATTGTAGCCGAGATCGAGGTGAGGAAATTGCATGCGCGGGGCGACGCTGTGCTGCGCGCGGTTACAAGTTAGGAATTGGCACGATGAGCGCCGCCAGAACTCCGCCGCCTATTCCTCGGCCTCGCTCCAAGACTCAGAGCGGCACCAAAGGCGCCGATAAAAGGGCAAAGGGAGAGAGGATCAAGGGAAGCAGAACCACGCTTTCAGATGACTTGCTCGCCCCTCCTGCTACGCACCGACAGGATGCCCTTCGATTTTCATGAACTGGTGGCGGCGCTCGCTCCGCGGGCATTTTTGACGAACTCGCCGATCCATGATCACAACTTTTCGGTGGCGGGGGTGAAGAAGGCGATGACTGAAGCGCGCAAGGTCTATGATCTTTTCCACGCGAGCGAGCGCCTCGTGGCGGGATATCCCGAGGCTGGGCACGACTTTCCGCCGGAAGTGAGGAAGGAAGCATACGAGTTCATTGGCAAGGTCCTACAGAAGTAATGCTGTGGGGAAGCGCTCTGCAACTTTCCTGAGAAAGCTCAGGATCTTGGGTGGTGGCCATGAATCGGGAATCGCAAGCGTTCCGTGCAGAGCTGGGAGAAGGGCGTTGTCCTTCTCTCTCGCGCTCTCTCTCGGGAAAGGGGCTCGGCGAGTCACTCCGAATGTCCGTCTCGTGTTATGGATCTTCCTCCGAGAGGTGACCTTCGTTGCGAAGCCACTCGATCATCAGTCTGCTCACCTTGGGCCAGTCGGAATAGGCGAGGAAGTGATCTTCATCGGGAAGGTGGTGTGACTCCACCTTCATGGTGAGGCCGGTCATGAGTTCTTCAACTTCGCGAATCCGAGTGGGAGTGGTTCGCTTGTCCTCTTCGCCGGTGATGATGAGGACGGACCGTCCAGCCCAGCCATTGGCAAACTCTTCCGAGTCCACGACCGTCTGCTCGAAGACCGGGGAGAGATAGATGAGTCCCCGCCAGGCATTGGGGGTCGCCCGGGCTCCGCGCGTGACGCCCATGCCTCCATTGGAGAGTCCGGCGAGAACGATTCGCTTGCTGTCGATCATGGGATGCTCTTCACAGAAAAGTCGAGCTTGCTCGATTGCTTCCAACCCACCTTTCTTGTACCAGTTCCCTGCGCCAAAGGAGGGAGCAACAATCGCAATGCCGTTTTCGTCTGCGAAGGATTTCCAGATCTGCCAGGAGCCTTGGAAATTTCCGAGGCTGCCGTGGAGAAAGAGGATCGCAGGCTTGGGTTGATTTCCCTCCGGAAGGTAGACGAAGAGCCTGCCGGTCCTGGGGTTCAGGCCCAGCATCTCTCGGTATGCGGAACCGAGTACGGAGGGAAGCGGTGCGAGGTCCGGGTCATTCGCGACCTCCCGGTAAATCCTCCTGAGATCGTTGCGCAAGTCGGCGGCCTGGTCCCAGCTGAGACTCGGGTCGATCAAGGCGAAGAGGTAGGATCCGAGAATGTGTTGATCAATTTCAGGAACGAGATTGGCGGGGGAGTAGCGGGCGTGGCTGTCACCGGATTGATAGACGAGGCGTGCGGCGGCACCGGGGTCATCCCGATGCGCGGGAGCGCGGTTCGCACACAGGAAGAGCGCGCCAGTGCCAACCACGAGGAGGAGGGCTGTCACCACCTTGCGACGCATGGAGTGTAGATGGAGAAGGTTGAGCGGGACGGGAAGAAGGCAGGTGACCGCGAGGGCAAAGAGTCTTCCTTCGGTCGTGATCCCGGTCGCCAGGAGAACGAAGGCGGCGATCCAAATCGGGAGTGTGAGCAGAGTCCAGCACACCGAAAACAGGCAGCCGAACGAACTGAATTGGGGTTCGTCGTCTGTGGCCCTCATGACCTACCTTGAGGGCTTGAGGGTGATGAGGTGCATGGTGGTGGTGAAGGCGTTGGCGGCACTCATGCGTTTAAACTCGTGCCCTGGTCCCCAGGAATCCGTGTAGATGATTTCGTCGTTTTTCCTGTTGTATCCGATGATGAGGCGCATGTGACCGCCTCCGCCCTGGGGAATGCCCTTTTCAGGAAAGACTCCGACCTGGAGGGCCCAGAGGAGCGGAGTGCCAGCGTCAACGTAGTCGCGGATATGCTTCTTGAATCGATCGAAGGCAGTTCCCTTGGCGCGCACTTCACGGAGGCTTGGGGCGTGGCAAGTCGCGAGGAATTGCTGGTAGGGCAGGTAGGCTTTTTCGGGGAAAGGTCGGCCCTCCTTGTTCTTTTTCACGAGCCGGTTGTAGGCCTTGAATTCGGAGGCCACCTTCCGTCCTTCGATTTCATAGAGCACGAGCAATCGAGTTTTGGTGCGCCCAGCTGCCTTCTTGAGGGCATCGATCATGGCGCTGGGATTGGTTCCGCCGCGCGCGCTACTCTCCGCGATCTGTGCCATGGCGTGTTGATCAACCGGCAATCCGTAGTAGCGAAAGACACGTTCGGCACTGGCGACCGCGCAGTAGCCCTTCCGTCCTTGATCGACCATCGGCACGCCTTGCACGAAGATGTCGCCATTGGGCTTTTCGACGCGATTGGAAACCAAGTCCCGGCGCCGGGCCATCACCGCAGTGAGCCCCGAGCGACGGCCATAGATCTCTTCTCCGAACTTCACCGAGACGAGACTCAGCTTGAGGAATTCCGGTGTTTTTCTCCCCGTGGATCCCGACATGCTGGAGGTGAGGACGAGGTAGGCGCCCGGGCACTTCCAGACCCAGCGATCAGCTGAAACCACGCTCCCCTTTTGAGTGCGATTCATCTTCTCGCCTGCGAGGCTGGTTTTCTCGACCATCAAGTCGTGCCACTTTTCGGTGAGCGCTTCGAACGTGTCACGAGGCATCACCCCGTTGTCCCCACGATTGTAAATCGAGATGTCGAAGGAATGCAGTTTGTCTTCGCGGCTGCGCAGGATGGTCTCTCCCACCGGGAGGTTCCAGAGTTTGAGGTTGCTCCGATTGCTGCGCGCGTCGTTGCGGGCATCGGAGAGCCAATGGAAGCCCAGTGGTTTGCGATCCTTGAGAACTTCCCCAACCGGCTTGGCCCACATATTTCCGTCGAGAAAGAGAACCTCAAGGTCGGGAACCGGCGCGGCGTTGGTGAGGCCGGCGGCGAGAATCAGGAAATGAGCGAACCGGGGCACTGCGTGAGTCTATGCCAAATCGAGAGGACTGCAAGGGGTGAGCCCTTGGCGGTCTCAATGCTGATGACCCTGCCGACAGCCTTCACATCCCACCCAGGCGCTGGTGCCATCGGTGTAGAATTCTTTCTTCCAAATGGGTAGGCGATGCTTGATCTCGTCGATGATGAAGCGGCAGGCGTCGAAGGCCTCTGCCCGGTGAGGCGCGGAAACAACCACGATCACGGCCGACTCTTCGATCTCGAGTCTGCCGACCCGATGCATCGCCTGGGCGTGATCGAGTCCGAAGCGTTTCACGGCGTCCTCGACAATGCGGCGGCCTTCCTTCTCCGCGACCGGCGCATGTCCCTCATATTCCAAGCGGAGGACCTCGCGGCCTTCGTGGTGATTGCGAACGGTCCCTTCGAAGACGACCACCGCTCCTGCATGAGAATGACTGGCGGCCTGGCGGAGGGCCGCGAGCGCAAGAGGGTCCTTGGTCAGATGAAACATCGGCTAGCCTCCGGCGAAGGGTGGAAAGAGTGCAACCCGATCACGGTGCGCGAGGGGATGGGTCCAAGGTTGGAACTCCTCGTTGATGGCGACGCGGATCGCTTCGAGTTCGAGGGAGAAATGGTGGGCCATGCGAAGTTCCTCCCAGAGTCCGGCCGCGGTGGAAGATTGCGTTTCGATCTCCGCGCTGGCGGTGCCCGCGGCCTCCTGAAGGGGACCACAGAATTCAACCGTGATGGTCTTTGTCGTTCGGCCCTCGGAGAGGCTGAGGCGTGCCTCCGCCAGGTCCTCGGGGCGGTTGCAATTGTCGAGGGCGGTTTCCTCGGGGAGACTCAATTCGTGCCGGCGCACCGCAGAGAGAAACTTGCGGGCGCAGCGGATCTCGTTGTCGAGCGCAGCGGTCAGGGGGGCGGCTGCACTTGGTTCGTAGATGGTGCAGAGAGGTTCGGGCTTGCCGTCAAAGCGGCTGGTGAAACAGGTCACGTCGCAGGCAGGGTCGCGCCTGGCAATGAGGTCCTCGAGGACGGATTCTGTTAGAAAGGGAAGGTCGCAGGCCATCACGAGCCAGGCCGCGTTGGGATCCAGCTGAAAGGCGGCTTCCAACCCTGCGAGGGGACCGGCGTCTTCTCGAAGATCGCGCACGGTTGTGGATTCGTAGGGACGCGTATCATCCGCCGCGATGGAAAGTTGGGCCGAGGTGGTGACCCTGCGGAGGATTTGGAGTCCGCGATCCCGCAGGGAGAGGTTGCCCTCCACCACGAGCTCGGCTTTGTCGGTTCCCATTCGGCGACTCTTGCCGCCGGCGAGGAGGAGACCATGAAGGGGGGCGCTCATCGTCTCTCAATGGGCATGGAAGTCGCTTTTGCCGCCTCGTTTTTCAACGAGGCGCAGACCGGTGATTTCGATGGCCGGATTGGCGGCCTTACACATGTCGTAGATGGTGAGAGCGGCCACCGAAGCTCCGGTCAGGGCTTCCATTTCCACCCCGGTTTTGCTGCTCGTCGCGCATTCGCACTCCACGCGCAGGGCACTCTCACCCGCTGCTTCGATGTGCACTGAGGCCTTGTCCAGAGGGAGAGGATGACAAAGAGGAATGAGGGAGGACGTCTGTTTGGCGGCCATGATTCCCGCGAGGGTGGCGGTGCCGATCACCGATCCCTTTTTGGTCTTGAAATCATCGCCTTGCAGCTGGGTCATGAGTTCTTCCCCGAGGACCACCGTGCACTCGGCTCGGGCCCGTCTTGCGGTCACCGCCTTTGCTCCGACGTCCACCATGCGGGGCTGGCCGTGTTCATCGAGATGGGAGAGTTCGCTCACCGCGGGGAAGCTAGAGCCATTCACGGAAGGGCGCGAGAAATCCTTCCGGGAAATTGCTCTCCTCGGCGGGGAGCTCGATGAAGCCATCCGAGGCGATGGCGGAGGCAAAGTCACCCGAATTGGCGAGGGGATTGAGATCGGCGACGAGCGCAGCTCCGTCCTGGCGGAGGCGCACCGGGAGGGAGTAGGAGAAGGGTGGTTTGAACTGGAAGGGCGCGCCGAGGCGGACCGTACGAACAGGGCTGCGCTGATGTTGGAGCGCGTCCAGGTAGGGGCGCACGTAGCGATGGAAGCAGACCTGGACCGACATGGGATTTCCGGGAAGGGCAAAGATGGGAGGCGGGCCCTGCCAAAAGGCCAGTGGCTTGCCGGGACGCTGTGCGATCCCGTGAAAGGACGGGGGGCCGAGGAGGGATTCCATCACGGGCCGGACGTAGTCACGTTTTCCCTTCGAGATGCCGCCGCAGAGCAGGATGAGATCGCAGTC
The DNA here is from genome assembly GCA_028821775.1 of Roseibacillus sp. Classification (GTDB taxonomy): domain Bacteria; phylum Verrucomicrobiota; class Verrucomicrobiia; order Verrucomicrobiales; family Akkermansiaceae; genus Roseibacillus_B. The sequence goes on along the minus strand of JAPKFB010000023.1, from coordinate 37,285 downwards.
AACATTCGCCCGGACGGCTTCGGTAGTGAGCTCCTTGTCGTCGGGGAGGTGCTGGTGATGCACAAGCTCGGTCCCGAGAACTGCGAGTGCGGTGCGTAAGGAGGCGGAGTTGGATTGCCGGACTTGATGAGGAGCAGGGGAGGCCCCGGGATCGATCACTTCATCCCCGGTGGTGAAAATGACGACTCGAGGTTTGCGCAGGACCTCGAGTTCGGTTGCGCCGACGGTAGCAGCAACGGCGGCGACGCGGGAGTCGATACGAGCATGAGCAGGGACGAGGAGATCACCGGTGGTGTAGTCACTGCCTGCGCGGTGCACGTGTTTGCCGGGTTGAGCGCAATTCTTGGGAAACGCGACGGAGTTCTCTCCGTGGCGCGTGATCAACTCGTAGGGAACCACGGTATCGCAATCCAAGGGGAAACAGGCGCCGGTCATGACTTCCCAACACTGGCCGGGAGAGAGCGGAGCGGGAAGCGGATCGCCGGCAGCGTGAATGCCGGCCACGGTGAGGAGGGGGTCGTCTCCGAGATCGCTGCTTCGAAAGCAAATGCCATCCATCATGACTCGGTCGTAAGGGGGCAGTGGTCGGTCGGCGGTGAGCTCCGTGGCGAGGATGCGGCCTCCTGCCGCTGGGAGCGGAATGGTCTCTGTTCCCAGCTCCGGCAGAGCGTTGAGAATGAGATTTTCGGCGTCAGTGGGAGTGATGAGAGGATCCATGCGCGCCCTACCCAAATACCCATGGGCACGATTTCCCAAGTAATTTGTTTCGGAGAAGGTGGGGATGGGCTTTCTTGGCGGCACATGACAGTCGACCGGCATCAACGCCCCCTGCGTGATTTACGAATTTCCATCACGGATCGCTGCAATTTTCGTTGTCGTTATTGCATGCCGGCGGAGGTTTTCGGGCCGAATTACAAGTTCCTGCCGCGGGAGCAAGTCCTTAGGTATGAGGAGATTGAGAGATTTGTGCGCCTGTCGATGGAGGTTGGAGTGCGGAAGGTCCGCTTGACGGGGGGAGAGCCCCTCCTGCGGCGAGGGGTCGAAGATCTTGTTGGGATGCTCGCCACGGTGGATGGGGTGGAGGACTTCGCCATGACAACGAATGGAGTGCTCCTCGCTCACCATGCCGAGGGATTGCGCCTGGCCGGATTGAATCGAGTCACGGTCAGTCTGGATGCCCTGGACTGCGAGGTATTCGCGCGCATGAATGGCGTGGGCGCCAAGGTTGATCGAGTCCTGGCGGGTATCGAGAGCGCCCTGGCGTTTGGCCTGGGAGTGAAGATCAATGCGGTGGTGCAGCGGGGAGTCAATGAAGGTGAGATCCTGCCCTTGGTTCGATGGGGAAGAGAGAGGGCCGTGCCCGTGCGTTTCATCGAATTCATGGATGTGGGCGAGACCAACGGCTGGCGCATGGAACACGTCGTCCCGTCGCGCGAAATTCGAAATCGCATCGAGGAAGAGTTTCCCCTCGTGGACTTGGTTCCCACTTATGCGGGCGAAGTGGCACGGCGCTATGGCTTTCGCGATGGGGGCGGAGAGGTGGGATTCATTTCATCGGTCACCGAGCCATTCTGCGGAGGCTGCAATCGGATTAGGCTCTCGGCGGAGGGTAAGCTATTCACCTGTCTTTTTGCGGAGATGGGAACGGATGTGCGGCAACTCCTGCGCGAGGGGGGCGGCGATGAGAAGCTGTGTGCGCTCCTCGAGAGGTTATGGGGGCAAAGGGCTGATCGCTATTCGGAAGAGCGGGGTCACAGCACGCAGCACAAGGTGGAGATGAGCTACCTCGGAGGATAAGAGAAGACCAAGATGGAATGGGATATTGAATTGCGACACCTGTTTTTGTCCGAAGGGCATAACTATTCGGGACGCCACGGGAAGGGCGCGCTGGATCACGGGATCGAGGACCGCGAGGTGATCGAGTGCGTGGCGGGTCGCGGAATTCTCGGGGATCGCTACTTTGATCATCAGGAAAATTACAAAGGGCAGATCACCTTCTTCGACTTTGAGGTGTATCAGTCCGTGAAGAAGGAATTCGATCTTCCTGGGCTCATAGCCTCCTCCTTCCGGCGCAACGTGCTGCTCCAGGGCGTGCCGCTGCTCGATTTGGTGGGGAAGCAGTTCTCCCTTCAGGGAGTGGAATTTGAGGGCGTGGAGGAAGCCGCACCTTGCTACTGGATGAACGAGGCTTGTGCAGAGGGGGCCCATGAATTTCTCAAGGGCCAAGGAGGGCTCAGGGCGCGCATCACCTCCGGGGGAGAGCTTACCCGGGGATCGGGAATCCTGAGCCTTCTCCCCTGAGCGAAGGTCACAGGGCCCAGACGAACTCGCCTGGCCCCTGTGAATTGAGAACGGAAGTGATCGGAATCGTTTCGCGAACTAGGCGGCATTGCTGTGCTCGTGCGCCGCATCGACGACCTTCTTCTCGACGTCTCGAGGCATGTCTTCGTAGTGCGAGAACTTCTCGTTGTGTTGCCCCCGCCCACCCGTGAGTGCGCGCAGATCGGTGGCGTAGGCATGCATCACGCGAGCCGGAACTTCGGCCGTGACGACCTGGACATGACCGTCGGCGATGGTGCCCATCACGCGACCACCGCGCACCGAGAGATCTCCGAGGATATTGCCGAGACAATCGTGGGGAGTGCGAATCTGAACTTCGAGCAGGGGCTCAATTAGGTGGGGATCTGCTTTCACGAAGGCCTCCCGAAATGCGTTCTTGCCCGCGATCTGAAAGGCGACGTCTTTCGAGTCGACGGAGTGTTGCTTGCCGTCGTAGAAGTCGATCTTCAGGTCGAAAACCTGGTAGCCCGCGAGAATGCCCTGCTCCTCGGCTAAGCGAACCCCCTTCTCCACCGAAGGGACGAAACAGCGATCGACATTGTTTCCGACCAGCGAGTGACCAAACTCGACGCCGCTGTCGCGTGGCAACGGTTCGATCCGCATCCAGACCTCGGCAAATTGGCCTGCACCGCCGGATTGTTTTTTGTGACGGTACTTGGATTCCGCCCTGCTCCGAATGGTTTCGCGATAGGGGATCCGCGGGTGCTCGAGGCCGATCTCAATGTTGTAGCGGTGCTTCAGGGTTTCCGCTACGGACTTGAGGTGAATCTCACCCTGTCCGGAGAGAATCGTTTGCTTGAGTTCGGGGTCGACCCGGAATTGAAAGGCGGGATCCTCCTCGTGAACAATCGCGAGCCCCTCCGCGATTTTTTCTTCGTCCCCGCGGGTCTTGATATTCAGCGCCGCATGGATATTGGGGGCGGGATATTTGATTTGCGGGAGCCGAACGCGCATGTTCGCATGGCATAAGGTGTCGTTTGTGTGGGTGCTCTTCAGTTTGACGAGGGCCCCGATTTCTCCCGAGCGCAGGTGGTCGGATGTTTCGCGCTCCTTTCCGTTGGGGAGGAAGATTTGACCAATTCGTTCGCTATCGCCGGTGGCGGCATTCACCAGGGTGTCCCCCGTTTTGAGCTCGCCCGAGTATATGCGGAAAAAGGAGAGGGCTCCGACATGCTCTTCGATCAGGGTTTTGAAAATGAAGATGACGGGCTCTGCACCTTCCACGTCGACCTCGATGGGGTCACCGGTAGGCGATTCGCAGTTGATGGTTTTGCGATCAAGTGGCGAGGAGCCAAACTTGGCGATGAAATCCATCAGGCGCCTGACGCCGACATTGTTGTTTGCACCCGTGCAGAAAAGTGGAGCGAAGGTTTGGCTCTGAATGGCCTCGTGCAAATGTTCGCGAAGTTCGTCTTCACTCAGTTCTCCCTTGTCGAAGTAGGTTTCTAAGAGGCTGTCGTCTGACTCGGCGACAAATTCGATCAGTTGCCGGTGCATCTCGCTCACTCCCTCTGCGGCTTCGCCATCTGCGTCGTTTTCATCGAATATGCCACTGGAGTCGTTCTTGTAGGTCACGACCTCGCTTCGCATGGCATCGAGGAATTTGTGACATCCCGGACCGGGGTCGAGAGGGAGGGTCATTGGAAATATCTTGTCGCCGAAGATCGTCTTGATCTGGTCGAGGACCATTTCAACATTCGCATTCTCTTTATCGACGCCATTGAGGACCAGAAATTTTGGGATGCCGAGTTTGTCGGCTTCCGCCCACATGCGTTCCGTAATGAATCCGACCCCCGCGACGGCATCGACTACGATGAGGGCAAAGTCCGCTACGGCAAGGGCCCCGAGGGCGTCTCCAATGAAGTCTGGGGATCCGGGGGCATCGACCACGTTGAGTTCCACCTCAAGCCATTCCATGCGCAGGAGCGATGAATGAATGGAGATTTGGTGTTTGCGCTCATCGTCGTGGTAGTCAGAAACAGTGTTTCCATCGGCGATGGTGCCCATGCGTTTGATCATTCCTGTATTGGCCAACATCGCTTCGCAAAGGGTGGTCTTCCCTGACGAAGCGTGGCCGACTACAGTCAGGTTGCGGATTTCGTTGAGTTTGTGGTCTTTCATATTTGGTATGCGGTGCGAGGTTGCACGAAAATCTAGGAATCTAGATCTATCGAGCATGGCAACACTCCGAGGAAGAGGCAACTCGAACCGTCTGCTGTGAACAGGTTCCTTGCTTGGGCCTGGATGGTACGGAAAACCTTAAATCCAGGTATTTTGAAGGGGAAGGGGGTTCAGGCGTGGAGTTGTGTTCCTGGACCACCGGACTCAGTCGCAAGATTTTGCAAAAGGTCGATCTCGTGACGTGGGCGGTCGAGGACAGAGTCCTATCCGCCAAGACGGGAGCGAAGATCGGCGACTTGTTGCTCCAGCGCGGCGAGCCGTTCTTCGACTGCCGCTGGCCAGGAAGGTTCTGCCAAGGTGGCGGGGACCGGGTGACCGTGGGAAGGATCTTCTCCGCTCTGCGATGGCCCTTCCGATCCGGCTTCGGAGTCGGATGGAGTCTCTGAGAGGAGGTGCTTAAAAGTCTCTACCTGGCGGCCTGCGCCAACTGGAATTTGGCGGACAAGCGGTCCATGTGGATACTCGATAAACCAAGTGAGTATATCTTCGATCTCGTTGAGGGAAGTGAAGTAATGAATCTGCTCGGTGCGTTGCTTGATCTCCCCGATTGATTGAGGACCCCGGAGGAGGAGGATTGTGAGGACGGCGCGCGCGCTCTCCTGCATGTTCAGGACGTGGGAAAGGCAGTGCTCGTACTTGGAGGTGCGTCCTCCGAGGATCTTCTCTACGAGGTGTTTCTCAGAGAGTTCACGGAGCGCGGCGAGGACCTCGTCGGTGGGCAGGGCGGTGATGGGAAATCGACTCGAGGTCTGGTTGCACGCGGTCACCAGGGAGTTGAGGGAAAGCGGGTAGGCGTCGGGGGTGAGGATTTCCTTCTCGAGAAGACAACCGAGGACGCGGGCTTCCTGGGGACTGAGCTGGATATCGGGAAAGTGCTGCATGGCTGAATCTTTGGTCTCAGAGTAGGACGTTCGGGCCGCAGGTCGAACTCGAAGTCAACAAGAGGGGAGAATGCAGGCGGGGTCCCATCCGCCAGCCCGGTGCGGATCACTGCCCCGACGGCCGGAGGCTCATGGAGGGCTTGCGCCCAAGTTGTCCCGTGGTTCCTGTTGGAGAGTTCCAGAGGATCGTTGCGCCCTGACTCCGAATAGTTGAGTGCTTGAGCCGTCTCCAGGCCAGCAGGGCTCATCTTGGCGGCGTTTATTTTGAGAATGCCCACCACGGTTGGATCGGGATACCTCACGATGATGTCCGCATCTCATGACATTCATTCTGCTGGACGGACTACACTAGATGAAGGAGTGAGCGGGAAATGATCGTGGCATGCTTAAGCAAGTGCCCATCCTCTGCTGGGACTTTGCGAGGGCGCGAATCCGGAGATTTCCTTGAGTGGAGGGGTAGAGAAGGCGGTGGGAGGAGGAGATTTCGACTGCGGGCGCCAGCGGCGGTGAGTTTTTGGAGTTGCGCAATTTGTTGCATGCAACTAATTGAAGTCGATGAGTGTCACCGACTGGCTTGGAAAGAAGCGCACCGGCCGTAAGGTGGAAGGCTTGGCTGCGTGTCTGCTTCCCTTCGAGAAAGAGGGGACCATTGCGGAACGCGCCTTTCGGGAGGCCGTAGCGCGTACGGGGGAGGCTGGGCTGGGCTGTGCGGTCAACATGGACACTGGCTACGCAAACTATCTCGAGCCCGCGGAGCGCAGGGCAGTCCTGGAGTGGACGAGGGCGACCTTGGGCGAGGGGACTGTTTTCGCAGCGGGGGCTTTTGTGGAAGGAAAGGAGGGCGACCTGATCGAACTTTACCGACGAGAGATGGATGAGATTGCCACCTTCGGGGGGACGCCGATCATCTTCCAGACCACTCGATTTCACGATTGGGAGCCGCAACAGATTGTGGATCTCTACGCCACGATCTGTGAGCCCTATGAGGCGGTGATTGGATTCGAACTTGGGAAAGTCTTCGCGACCTTCGGGAAGATTTATGATGAAGAGACGATCCGCGGGTTGCTGGCGGTACCGAGTTTGATCGGGATCAAACACAGTTCGCTGAGTCGCTCGGAAGAGTTGAAGCGACTTGCCCTGCGCGACGAACTGCGACCCGACTTCCGCATATACACCGGCAACGATCTTGGAATCGACATGATTGAGTATGGCTCGGATTATCTGCTCGGGCTGGCGGCCTTCTGTCCCGAGAAGTTTGCGGAGCGTGATCGCTACTGGGCGGAAGAAGACGAGCGCTACTACGAATTGGCGGATGCCCTGCAGTATCTTGGCAACGTGGGTTTTCGCGCCCCGGTTCCCGCCTACAAACACAGTTGCGCGGTGTTCCAGAATCTGCTGGGCCGCATTCCGAGCAATGAACCGCATCCGAAGTGTCCTCGCCGTCCCGCCTGGGAAGGTGAGATGATGCAGGACTGTGCAGTGCGACTGGGATACGAAATCTGATGGCGGGAGGGGCGACCATCTACGACGTGGCGGATCTGGCGGGAGTGTCTCCCGCCACGGTCTCGCGCGTGCTGAAGCGGTCGTGCTTGATCGGGGAGGAGGCCCGCGGGAAGGTCTTGCGGGCTGCCAGGAAGGTCGGGTATGCGCCCAAGCGGGTGCGCAGGCAGCGGGATCGTTCCATTCTCAACGTCAAACTGATCCTGCCTCGGCACGAGTCCGGGCTGAAACGGCTCTTTTACGACTTCAGCGAGTTGGTGGACGGACTGCGTGAGGGGCTGGCCCCGTGTGAGATGAACCTCATGACCGAGGTGGCCCGGCGGGGTTTCGATCCCTTTCCCCACAAGAAAGGAGGTGACATCGATGCCTTTGTCTTCGCGTTCCAGCGGCCTGCGGAGCGGGTGGTGCGCGAGATCCGGGAGCGGGGCGCGAGCTTGGTCGTGCTCAATCGAGCCCTCCGGGGGGTGCCTCACGTGAGCTGCGACAACCGGGATGGAATGCGGCAATTGGCAAGACACCTCGCGGAGCGTGGAGTGAGAGGGGGAGTCCTCTTCCTTGGCTACCAAGGCATCGAGGACGTCTTCGCCGAGCGGCTTGCCGGCTTCGTGGAAGGCGCGTGGGAGTGCGAAATTCGGTTTGATCCTGACCGCCAGGTGATCTGCTTTCGGTCTCCTGAGGAGGTGGGGAGGGCTGAGATTGAGAGGGTGTTGAGGGAGAAAATCACCACGATCATCTGTGTGAATGATGTCCTGGCCGCGGTGGTCCTGCAGAAGTTGCAGGCGCTCGGGGTTGCGGTGCCGGGGGAGGTGAAGATCACGGGATTTGATGATTCTCCGGTGCGCAGTTTGTTGTGTCCGGAGCTCACCACGGTGAGCATGCCGGTCGCCGGGCTTGCCCGCGAGGCCGGGAAACAACTGCAAGCGGTCCTGGTGGATCAGGAAGACTTCCCCGCCTCGGTGCTACTGGGCGGAAGACTCCTCCCGGGCGGAACCACTTAGCTCATGTCCTACCCCGAACTCGCAGTGCACACCTTCACGACCAAGTCGTGGACCATGTCCGAATGCATCGAAGGCTATGCCAAGCGGGGCATCGGGGGGATCTCGGTGTGGCGTGAGACCCTGGAGGGCGAAGATCTCTGTAGAGTCCGTCGCCAGATCGCGGATGCCGGATTGACCGGGCTCGCGCTGGTGCGGGGAGGATTTTTCACTGGAGCAACTGCTTCCGAGCGCGCCAAGGCGATCGAGAACAATCGGCAGTGCCTCATGGAGGCCGATGCGCTTGGTTTGCCCCAGATCGTCTTGGTGTGCGGAGCGACCCCGGGACAGACGGCGCGTGAGAACTACGAACAGATCCGCGATGGCATTGGAGTGATCGCGGGGGAAGCTGCGGAGCTGGGGATTAGGCTCGCGATTGAGCCGCTCCATCCAATTTATGCCGGAGATCGATCTGGAATCTGTTCCCTTCGCGATGCCAACAACTTGGCCGAGGAACTCTCCCTTCCCAATGTGACGGTGGCCGTGGATGTCTATCACGTGTTCTGGGAGATCGACCTGCGGGAGCAACTGCAACGATGTGCGGACAACGGGTGGCTCAATGCCTATCACATCTGCGACTTCAAGCCCAAGCAGGACGATGTTCTGTTAGATCGAGGAATCATGGGCGAGGGATGCATCGCATTGAGCGCGATCGATCAATGGGTGCATGAAGCCGGCTTTGAGGGAAGGCGCGAGGTGGAAATCTTTTCCAAGAAATGGTGGGCCCGGGATCAGGATGAGTTCCTGGATCGAATCCTCGAAGCCTACGAGGACATCTATCGAGGGCCTGCGGACTGAATTTTGAACTGCCGGCCGTGCTGCGCGACCCCGTGGCAAGCCGCATAGAAACACTGAAATCACCATGAGCGAACAGCGAATAGGCATCATCATGAACGGCGTCACCGGACGCATGGGGACCAACCAGCACCTGGTGCGATCGATTCTCGCCATTCGGGAACAGGGAGGGGTGAAATGCGGGGAGGTGACCATCATGCCTGATCCGATCCTGACCGGTCGTAACGAGGACAAGTTGCGCGCGCTTGCGAAACAGTATGGCATCGAGAAATTCAGCACGGATCTCGACGCGGTCTTGGCGGGCGATTCCTACTCCATCTTTTTTGATGCATCGGGTACTCCCTACCGGGTCCCCTTCCTGGAACGTGCGATTGCGGCGGGGAAGGACATCTACTGCGAGAAGCCGACCGCAAGTTCCTATGAGGTGGCCCTTGGGATCGCGGAGAAAGCAGAAGCTGCGGGAGTGAAGAATGGGACCGTGCAGGACAAGCTCTGGCTCCCCGGCATTCAGAAATTCGTGGAACTGCGCGACCAGGAATTCTTCGGAGAGATTCTCTCGGTGCGGGGGGAATTCGGCTACTGGGTCTATCCCGGTCACGATCCGGAGCATCCCGCGCAACGTCCAAGCTGGAACTATCGGAAGGAAGACGGGGGAGGGATCATCATCGATATGCACTGCCACTGGCGTTACGTGATCGACAACCTCTTCGGGCGGATCACCAAAGTCTTCAGTCACGCCGTGACCCACCTTCCGGAGCGCATCGATGAGCAGGGAACCCCCTACGCCTGTACTGCGGACGATGCGGCCTACGCGATGTTCCAGACCGAGAGCGGGGTGATCTGTCAGTTCAACTCCTCCTGGTGTGTGCGCGTGCGTCGTGACGAGCTCTTCACGATGCAGGTCGACGGCACGGAAGGGAGTGCGACCGTCGGGTTGCGAAAATGTGTGGTGCAATCACGCGGCGACACGCCGACTCCGGTTTGGAATCCCGACATCGACAGTCCGATCGACTTCTTCGACGGTTGGAGCGAGGCGCGTCCCGGCGAAGAGTTTGAGAACGCGTTTAAGACGCAGTGGGAACTGTATCTCAAGCACGTGGTTGCCGAGGAGCCGTTTCCATGGACGCTGCGAGAGGGCGCGAAGGGCGTGCAGTTGGCGGAGTTGAGTTGGCAATCGATCGCGGACGGTGCCTGGGTGGACGTGCCGATGTGAGTGATGAAGACGATCCGCCTGTTGCTAGAAAATCGGGTCGCTAGTTGTATGTCAGGGTTGCGGTGGCCTTGGTGATTTCAGAGGCCACGAAACGGATCCAATAGGCCTGCAACGCTGAGGGGAAACGATAGGTCATCGCGTTGCCCGAGGGCAGGAGGAAGTCCTTGAAGGGTTTCCAGTAGCCGGTGCCGTCGAGGTCCAGTTCGATCGTGAATTTCACCGCTTTTTGGTCAGGGGAATTGTGCAGGAGACTGAGGGTGCGCTGATCGAAGCCGTTCATGAGAAAGGGGTCGGACGGAACCATGGCCTCCACCATGGTGCGTCGCCAGGGTCCGCCCGTCCCATGGGGCTTGCCAAATTTCCAAAGGTCATCGATCGCGCCGACCCAGAGAGCGGTCTTGCCGTCGTGGGAGCGGATGATGTGATTGTTGGAGGGGGGGGCGTCGGCTGCAATGCCCGAGAGAACGAGGAGTCCGCGGTAGGAGCAGAAGTCAGTGATGCGGCGGTTGTGAGTGGTGATGGGGCGGATGCGTGCGAAGCCACCGGCGTTGTCTGCGGGGAGTTCGTAGAGAGTGCCAAAGGCGTTGAAGAGATCGCGTTCGGTACTCACTTCGCGATCTAGACGTTCCGGGCCGAGTAGTCCTTCGGGGAGGAAGTTTTGCCTGCTACGGGGTAGGCGAAAGCGCTCTCCGCGGTCATTGACAAAAATGACGGAGGCGTAGTCCGCGCTCAGATGTCCGGTCTTGATGGTATTTTTTTCCTTCAACCACTGGTGAGTCTCGGGGTCGTCCACGCGCCGCAGATTCATGTCGCTACCAAGTTCGTAGTAGCCCAAGTCCACCGGGCCGTCCTTTGTTGAAGTGCGTGCGGCGAAGTGGAGAGTGCGCTTGTTCTCTCCCCGGGGGCGGATGATTCCTCCCGTGACCGGTCGGGTGGTGGGCCTCGCAATGCCATTGGCGATCTCGGTGGAAAAAAGACCGCGTCGATCTGGGTTGGAGAGGGCGAACCAGGCGGTGGCTCCGACGATTGTGGACTCGGCGCGCACGCGGATCCAATGGCATCCCTTGCTTTCTTCGGTCAAGTCGAACCAGAGGGCCTTGCCGGGCTTGATGGATGCGGATTGGACCTTCACCCACTTCTCGCCGCGGAGGATTTGAAGGGTCATGATGGCCGGTCGTTCGCCTTCGTGAGTGAGGGAGACCGAGCGACGGGCAAACCCGTTGAGCAACATGGGCTCGCTGACAGTCCCCCGCTTCACATCATCCTTGAGCCAGACTCCGCCGCGCGCGCTCACGGGACCGAGTTCGTCGAGATGGGCGGGTTGAAGAAACCAGAGATTCGATTGTGATTGGGTCTCCGCAATCCTGTCTTTGGCTTTGCGGCGATTGCTGAAGACGCTCCTGGTGGCGTCGTCGCAGCCCAGCGCGATGCGGTCCTGCCAGCGGCAGAAGTCACCGACGACCTTGAGGTAGCTCGAACGGGGAGCGAGGCCCCGGTTGTTCCTGGAGGAGAAATTTTTCGGGAAGCGCCAGAACATGCCATGCATGGTCATGAGGAGATCCTCCTCTCCGATGTCGCGGATGCGCGGCCACTCGGTGTTCCAGCCGTGCGCGCCGTCGTAAGTATGACTGGACTTGGGAAGACGGAAGGGGTGCCAGGTGCCGGCTTCGCGGGTCATGAGGATGAGCGAGCGCGCATCCCAACCGATGGCCCAGATCGGGTCCGTGATCGGATTGGGATTACCCGTGATTCCTCCTGGTCCGGTCACTTCGGTAAATTGGTTACGCCGAATGACGGTCCACGATTTGCCGTCCCACTCTGCGAGGCACCCCGAGGTGGTGAAGGGATTCTGCATCGCTTCCGAGCCCTTCTCACCGTTGTTGGCATAGACCAGCACTCCCTGCCCGGAGTAGAGCCCCTTGCCATGGTCGCCGGGGAGCTTGGCGCTGGGAGCATCGGTTTTCCTTGTGCGCTCTCCGGTCACGAGGTGGTTGTCGCGGTAGAGGGTCTTCACCGCGAGCGACTTGACATCGATCTCGTAGAAGCCTTCCTCCATGCTCGCGCAGTAGATTTTGTTGGCGGGATCTGTGAGATGGCGCGCATTGCCGGTTGGTCGGCCGGGCATGGATTCGTAGGGAAGGACGCGCACTGCACCCTTCTTGTCGATCGCGTAGGGACCGATGAAGAGTTGTGCGCTCTCCCTGTGAATCATGCGATTGGCCGGAGTCCCTCCGATGCTTTCGGGGTGAATCGTGAGGGCGAGTTCTGGAGTGAGGGAGTAAAGTTTGTCGGAGGCTGATCCGAAAGGTTTGTGTGGGGCGTAGGTGAGAAACCAGAGTTTACCAGCCCAGGGGACGAGCGCACCGGTGCCACACTCATGTTCGTCATTGAAGGAAGCGAGGTGCGGATAAATGCCCGACCAGGATGGATGCTCGGCTCCGATCAAGGTGTTGCAGAAAAGCGAGACCCAGAGAGCGAGAAAGAGGCGTTTCATGGGCGGGGTGAGGGAGGGGGAGGTCGTCCGGGGGTCGCCAGCCGAATGGCGATCCTCGCTGGGGGCGGCCCTTGGAAGAGAGGCGGGTCGCGCCGATGCAGGGAAGGAGCTATCGGTTGGCCCAGATGATGACCCCGATGATGGCGAGGCTGAGAATTACGAGAAAAATCCGACCGGATTTTGTCTTCGCGCAGTTGCAGAGTTGTCAGAGCATGAGGGGAGGATCTGTCCTTTAGTGAGATGTGCAACTGTCGAGATCATATTTCGATCGAGGGCGGGGAAAGAGCCTCGCTTGTCAGCGCGCAGCGAAAACTCAGATGGCAGGTTGTGGAGTCTGGGGTGATCTTGCTGCGGGCCGAGTTTCGGTAGCGATTGCAGTAGGATTCGTGGCAGAGGAAGGATCCTCCGCGGATGACTTTCTCGCTTCCCTTGTCGGGTCCGCGAGGGTTGTCGGCAGTCGCGGATTTCGGGTAGGAGGCATCAAACCAGTCCGCCACCCAGTCCCAGGCATTGCCCATCATGTTGGAGATGCCGAAGTCGTTCGCTTGGAAGGAGCGGGCCGGGGCGGTGCCCGCGTAGCCGTCGTCGGCGGTGTCATTTTCCGGGAAGCGGCCTTGCCAGATGTTGCAACGGTGTTTGCCCTTGGGGGTGAGTTCGTCGCCCCAGGGATAAAGCTGCCCCTCTCTTCCACCGCGCGCGGCACACTCCCATTCGGCTTCGGTGGGCAGTCGCTTGCCGGCCCAGTGACAGTAGGCGTTGGCATCGTTCCAGGAGACATGCACGACAGGGTGGTCCATTCGCTTGCGGATGTTGGTTCCCGGTCCGCCAGGCTTTCGCCAAGAAGCGTCCCCGACCTTGGCCCACCACTCGATCCCAAAGACCCGGTCAAACTTGATGCGCTTGAGATGGGCTTTCGGGATCTGGTTGTGAAAGACGAAGGACCAGCCGAAGCGTTCCGCCTCAGGTTGGTAATCGGTGGCTCCGACGAAAGCGGCAAACTGCTCGTTGGTGACCGCGGTGCGATCGAGGAAGTAGGGCGCGAGACGCACTTCACGAACTGGCCCTTCGCCATCTGCGGCCCAAATCTCGGAGCCTTTGGCGCCCATCAGAAAAGTGGCCTGCTCGATGGGCACCATCCCAGTGGTGGATCCAGCCTCGGGAGAGCGGGAGAATGCGAATGGGGACGGCGCAGTCCCACCGTTTCCGCGGGTGGGAGTGCAGCAGGGCTTGCCGTCGCTCATGGGGACTTCTAGGCCAAGGATTCACTTGTCGCAAGCTGCGCCCGGGAGGGACTGCACTGAGAGGACGTCGCGACGAATCGAGTTGTGACCAGTCGTGCTGGGGCTAGGCTGAGGCATGAAGTTGTGTGCTCTCCTTGCGGTCCTGGGAATGTCTGGGGCCTTCGCAGTGCCGGAGATCACCTTTCTCAATCTCGCGGACGAGGCGGAGAGACAGGTGGTGGTTGACCGCGAAAAGGGGCAGTACCTCGGACACGTGACGACTTGTCTGCTCGATGACGGGAAGACGATCCTGGCGGTGTATCCCAAAGGACACGGGCGGGGGCCAATCGTCTACAAGCGTAGCATGGATGGCGGCAAGACCTGGAGCGAGCGCTTGCCCACTCCCGCGACGTGGGCGACCTCCAAGGAGGTACCCACTCTCCATCGCATGACCGATGCCAAGGGTAAAAAGCGGATCATCATGTGGTCGGGTCTCTATCCGGCCCGCACGGCAGTGAGCGAGGACGAGGGCAAGAGTTGGAGCGAGTTGCAGAAGGCAGGGGACTGGGGCGGGATCGTGGTGATGGGCGCGCACGCGGAATTGAAGACCGGGAACGGTCACTACCTGAGCGTCTTTCACGATGATGGGCGATTTTTTAGCGCGAAGGGAACGGTGCGCAAGCCGGCGCAGTTCCGGCTGTATCAGACCAACACCGAAGATGGTGGGTTGACGTGGTCGTTTCCGCGCATTTTGCAGAAGGATGGCAGGGTGCATCTCTGTGAGCCGGGGCTGGTGCGATCGCCCGATGGCAGCCAACTCGCGATGTTGTTGCGTGAAAATGCGCGCGCGAAGAACTCGCACATCATGTTCTCGAACGACGAAGGCAAGACCTGGAGCGAACCGCGGGAATTGCCAATCACGCTCACCGGTGATCGGCATACCTGCAAGTACGCTCCCGATGGGCGCCTTCTGATCGTTTTTCGCGGGCGCTATGCGAAGGGCAACGCGCTTCCCAACACCGATGGCGACTGCACAGGCTGGGTGGGAACCTATGAAGACCTCGTGCAGGGGCGGCCAGGACAATACCTCCTGCGTCTCCTGGACAACAAGAAGGGGCACGACACGACCTATCCCGGAGTGGAGGTCCTGCCCGACCAGAAGGGGACCTTTGTGGTGACCACCTATGGGCACTGGGAAAAAGGGGAAGCTCCCTTCATCCTGAGTACGCGGCTGCATTTGGCGGAACTCGATGAGCTCGCCAAAAAGGGGGTGGCCGTGACACTGAGTGCGAACTTCAAGAGCGTGGTGAAGTAGGGAGTTCTCGGTCACCACGCCAAGATCTTTCCGCGCTATCGTCGTCCCGAATACGGTCGCCTCCCTTGGAGGGGCGTGCTTATGGCGGCGACTCTGTGGGTGGCGATGACGATCTCGATTCACCTGGAGAGCCGCGCGGCGGAGGGATGGGGAGATGAAGCTGTCTACCGGCCTTATGTTGACCGTGAGCTGCGCTTGATGGAGTCGGGGGAAAATCTCTCCGGGTTCTAACAATGGCTCCCGGATGCCAACGAGGATCTCAGTCCGGAGGGGATCATTTCGGGTGGGGGTGTTTGGTGCGTGTTGTGGCGTTCTGGCCTGGCGGACCGGATCGATTTTGACGAGGATCATTCTGCCCGCGATTTATAACATCCTGATCTTCGGGAATGTCTTTCTGATCTATCAGCTGGAGCTTCGCGTGCCTTGGGAGGGACCTGCTCCCGGCCGGGAGGGTGAAACCGGGAGGACTCCGCTCTGGTAGAGGACCTTGCGTGTCCCTAGCCTCCCCCTGTGGACGGACTTCCGGAGATTCTTGTGGCAGTGATTCCGATCTATCTCCTCATGGTGGTGGGAGGAATCTTGCGGCGGGCCGAGGTGTTGGGCTCCGAGATGGATTCGGGACTGACCAAGCTTGTCATTCATGTTCTCTATCCCGCGCTCATCCTGGACAAGGTGTTGCGCGCTGAACTTCTTCGCGATCCGGGAGTGGTCTTCTCCGCGATTGGAGTGGGCTTTGTGATCATCATGCTGGGCTTGGGCACGGCCCTCCTGGTGGGACGCGTCATCGGCTTGCGCAAAGGGACGGGCTGGCGCAGCTTCACCCTGACGGCCGGTATTCAGAACTACGGCTACGTGGCGATCCCCCTTCTGATTGTCTTCTTCCCCAAGGACGAAACCACGGTTCTGGGTTTGCTCTTTACCCACAGCCTCGGGGTCGAACTCGGAATCTGGACCTTGGGGATGTACATCCTGCGCGGCAGACCGGTGCGGTCGCTGCGCGAATTTCTCACGGGCCCCATCGTCGCGGTCCTGGTGGGATTGATTCTCGTCTTCGCGCGATTTGATCTCCTGGTGGAGCGCTCGTCGTCGGTTGCGTTTGTTTTCGACATGGTCCTCAACCTCCTGCACTGGCTCGGGGTGTGTGCCTTTCCGGTGGGCTTGCTTTTGATCGGCACGGCAATCTCGGACCTCTTGGGGAAGGCGCCCTTCTCCGTCCGGGTGGGCATTGGCAGCCTGATCGTGCGCATGGGCGTCATGCCGATCGTGATTCTTTCCCTCGCGAAGTTTCTCCCGCTGGTCATCGAGTTCAAACAGGTCCTCCTGATCCAGGCCGCGATGCCGAGTGCGGTGACCCCGATCGTGCTCGCCCGACATTATGGAGCGAATCCCGCCGCTGCAGTGCAAGTGGTCTTGACCACCTCCGTGGTGGCGATTGTGACCATTCCGATCATCATTTCCTTTGGGCGGGCGTGGCTCGGATTGTAGAATAGCGCTCAGGGAGAGTTCTGTGGCCCTCTTGGTTCCTGGAAGTGAGCGTGGGTGGCCCTGCCACCTGATCCAACTCCCCTAAAAGAGTGTCAAAGCGCAGAAAATCAGGAGAAATGGTCACCTTCTTGTGGCATGTTTTTTTCTGTATTCGTGGCGTAGATTCTGGCGTAATCCAAAGCACGGATTTCAAATGGCAAACGAGAATTCCAAATCAACAACGGACTTGAGCCGGTATCGAGTCCCGATCCTTGATCGGGCCTTGGCGGTGGTGGAGTTGTTGGGCCAGCACCCGGGGGGTCTCAATGTCACGAAGCTCAGCGAAGCGCTTGGCATTCCCAAGAACAGCGCCTTTCGGATCGCGGTGACCTTGCAGGAAAATGGCTACCTCGAGCGCCTGGAACCGAGAAAAGCGTATCGCCTCACCTCGAAGTTCATTGCCTTTGGAGCGACCGCGGTATCCGAAGCGAACCTCTTTGAGAAGGCCCTCGGAGTGATGCGTGAGTTGCGCGATGAGACGCGTGAGACGGTCCTGCTGGGCACCCGAATCGGGGCCGAGGGGGTGGTGCTTGATCAAGTTCCCGGGACTCACAACTTTCGTTTTTCAGTCGATCCGGGGGTGCGCTTTCCCTTGCACACCGCCGCGCCGGGCAAGGCTCTGCTGGCTTGGCTTCCGCAGCACGAGCGCGCCGGGATCATGGCGGAGATGCCCTTCAAGCGCTTCACGCAGAACACGATCACGAGCGCCGAGGAGTTCGAGTCCGAACTGGGCAAGGTACGGGAGCTTGGATACGCTTTTGATCTTTCGGAAGAGATGGAAGGGCAGTATTGTATCGGAGCCCCCATTTTTGACGCCCAGAATGTTCCCGCAGCCAGCATTTGGATCACCGCTCCGGCCACGCGACTTCCCGACATAGAACTCGATAACGTGGGCCGATTGATTCGGTCGCACGCAGATACCATTTCCACCCGGCTTGGATCGATCCAACTACCCGTTAGCGCATGAAGAAACTCCTCCTCCTTCCGTTGTTGGCAGCCACGGCGTCCGCTCAAAGTTTCAAGAGTGAAGACGTCAGGTTTTTCACGGAAAAAGTGCGTCCGCTTTTGGATGCAAACTGCATCAAGTGTCACGGCGGCAAAGACGCCAAGGGCAAGCTCAAGATCAAGTCCGGATTGCAACTGATCAGCCGCAAGGGAATCACCAAGGGTGGAGAGCACGGACCGGCCTTCAATGAAGCGGAGCCCGAGAAGAGCCTCATCCTGCATGTGCTCACCTATGATGATGAAGATCTCAAGATGCCGCCGCGCTCGAAGTTGTCCGAGGAGGATCGCGCGATCTTTGCGGAATGGGTGAAGCGGGGACTGCCGTGGACGAAGGCAGACATGAACTTCCTGCACGAGATGCACGAGGAGAAGTCCGAGATCACGAGCATCAACGCGACCACCAAGTCGTTCTGGTCCTACAAGCCGCTCAAGCGTCCGGCGGTGCCCAAAACCGGGCATGCGACCTGGGGCAAGAATCCGATCGATGCCTATATATACACCCGCTTGGCGCAGGCAGGCCTGAAGCCCAATGGGCCCGCCAGTCGAGGCGAGCTGATCCGCCGTGCGAGCTTCGACATCACCGGGCTTCCGCCGACCCTCGAGGATGTCCGTGAGTTTGAGAACGACCAGGCACCAAATGCCTGGGAGAAGGTGATCGATCGCCTGCTGGCCTCACCGCACTACGGCGAAAAGTGGGTGCGGCACTGGCTCGACATCGTGCGCTATGCCGAGTCGAACGGATTTGAGCGCGACTCCGAGAAGCCGCATATCTGGCGTTATCGCGATTACGTCATTGATGCCTTCAACGCGGATTTGCCCTACGATCAGTTCCTCCTTCATCAGCTTGCCGGGGATGAGATCGAGTCGCCGACCTCGCAGTCGATGATCGCGACGGGCTATCACCGTCTCATGCAGTGGGATGACGAGCCGGCCGACCGCTTGCAGCATCTCTTCGACAACCTCGATGATGATCTTCGGATCACGGCGGAGGGCATGCTGGGGATGACGATCGGTTGTGCGCGTTGTCACGATCACAAGGGCGATCCCATTTCACAGGTAGACTACTACAGCTTCATGGCCTTCTTCCGCGGGGTGAAGCAGCCGGGCAAGGGTGGTTCCAACGTGGAGAAAGTCGGGGGAGGGACAGAGGATGCGGCCTACGTCGTTGCGCTCAAGAAGCATGAGGAGGACGGCAAGCGTCAGCTGAGCGGTCTTGCGGCCACGGAGAAGAAAATCGGGGCCCAACTGATCAAGCTCTTCCCGAGTTTGAAGGGCCGCCTTTCGGAGAACCCCGGGATGGAGACTGTTCTGCCTGATGCCCGCGGCGGAAAGGGCGCGACCTGGTATTACACCTTCAAGAAACCGGCGAACAATTGGTCGGCGGTCGGCTTCCGGGCCGAGAATGAAAAGTGGAAGAAAGGGGAGGCTGGATTTGGGACGAAGGGCACTCCCAACTCGCGGATCGGCACGGAATGGAAAACGCGGGATCTCTGGGCCCAGAGGACCTTCCTGTTGGAGAGTGTGCCCAAGTCCCTCAAGCTTTCGCTCTACCACGATGAAGATATGGAACTCTATCTCAACGGTCAGCCCGTGTTGAAACGGACCGGGTTCATCGGGGATTATGTTGAATCCGATGCCGACAAGAAGTTCCTGCAGGCGCTTCAGACCGGGCGCAACGTGGTGACCGTGCACGTGATTCAGAAAAGTGGCGGGCAGTACTTTGATTTTGGGATCAAGGCCTCCCGAGGCGATCGTTTTACGATTGAGACCGCCTTGGCGATGTCCAAAGGCAAGGGCGTCGAACCGAAGTTGCTTGGCAAGCGCAAGCGGCTCCAGAGACAGATTGCCGAGCATGCCAACAAGCGGCCCAAGCCCGGGACGATGGATGCGCAGGTCGTTCAGGAGCACGGCAAGACCCCGCCTGCGCTGCATGTGCACATTCGGGGCAATGCGCACGCCAAGGCCGACACGGTGGTGAGTCCGGCGGTGCCCTCAATCTTTGGTGGGAAAAAGCTGACGGGGACTCCTCCCGCGCACGGTCGCAATACCAGCGGGCGCCGTCTCGCCTTGGCCCAGTGGGTGACTGAGCCGGACAATCCCCGCACATCCCGGGTCATCATGAACCGCCTGTGGCAGCATCACTTTGGGCGCGGAATCTGTGCTACCCCGAACGACTTCGGTTATCTCGGGGAGCGTCCTTCTCACCCCGTCCTGCTCGACTGGCTGGCGACTGAGCTGGTGCGGCAAAAATGGAGTCTCAAGGCGATGCACAAAGGAATGATGATGTCGCAGACCTACCAGATGTCCTCGCGTGGCCGGCCCGATGGGCTCGCCAAGGATGCCGACAACAAGTGGTGGTGGCGTTTCGATGTGCGCCGTCTCACGGCCGAGGAACTGCGCGACTCTGTCCTGGCGGTCACTGGTCGTCTCAACACCAAGATGGGTGGCCCCAGCATCTACATCAAGCTTTCTGCCGAAGTGTTGGCGACCTCCTCTACCAAGGGTGGCAAGTGGGGAAAATCCTCCCCCGAAGATGAGTTGCGCCGCAGCGTCTACATCAAGGTGAAGCGATCGTTGGTGCCGCCCATTCTGCAGGACTTTGATTTCGCGGACACTGACGGAACCTGTCCGGTGCGTTTCAGCAGCATCCTGCCCACCCAGGCATTGGCCATGCTCAATAGTGACTTTGCCAATCGCGAAGCGAAAAACTTTGCGGATCGGCTGCGTGCGGAGGCTCCGGACGATCCCAAGCGCCAGATTGAGCTCGCCCTCGAGCTTGCCCTTGCCCGTTCCGCATCTCCGCGCGAAGTGGAGTACGGGAGCGAGTTCATCGAAGTCATGATACGTGAGCACAAGCTTTCGTCCGAGGATGCCTTCAACCGTTTTGCCCTCCTCGTCCTGAACCTGAACGAATTCATGTTCGTGGACTAACCCTCCGAAAGGGAAGGCAAAGTCCTTCCCTCCTGATAATCGAATCTTCAATCTCCATGAGCAGACCAACCAACTCCTTCTGCAACCAAGTGAATCGACGGGAAGCGCTCCGCCAGCTGGGCGGCGGCTTCACTTCCCTGGCGATGACCGGAATGCTGGCTCAGGACGGCTTTTTCAATAAGGCCCATGCCGGGACCCTCTACGGAAATCCCCTCGCTCCCAGGGAGCCGCAGATCCCTGCGCACGCCAAGTCGGTGATTTTCCTCTTCATGTATGGCGGCCCCAGCCACATGGACACTTTCGAGTACAAGCCAAAGCTCTATCCCTTGGATGGAAAGACCATTGAGGTGAAGACCTTTGGCCGTGGCGGGAAGAAGAACACGGGCCGCGTGGTGGGCCCGAAGTGGGCCTTCAAGCAGTACGGTCAATGCGGCAAGTACGTCTCGGATCTCTTCCCCAACTTGGGCGAGCACGTCGATGACATGGCGTTCCTGCACTCCATGACGGCAGATTCCCCGATTCATGGATCGGCCATGCTCAACATGAACTGCGGATCGGTGATCAGCGGCAAGCCGTCCCTGGGATCGTGGGTGAACTATGGACTGGGCAGCGTGAACGAAGACCTTCCAGGTTATGTCGTGATGCTCGAGAATTCGGGCGGGCCGATCAGTGGGGCCAAGAACTGGACCCCCGGCTACATGCCCGCCAGCTATGGTGGCACGGTCTTCCGCTCGCAGGGAGATCCCATTTTGAACCTGAAGAATGCGCACAATATGCCGCGTGAAGAGCAGCGGACCTTGTTGGACTACCTCAACACCATGAATCGGGAACACCTGGGGCTGCGGGATGATCAGACTGATCTCTCCTCGCGGATCGCGAGCTATGAATTGGCCTATCGCATGCAGGCGACTGCTCCTGAAGCGATTGATGTCGAGTCCGAGCCCGAGCACGTGAAGAAGCTCTACGGCATGGATCAGGATCGGACCAAGGACTTTGGGCGCAAGTGCATGCTTGCGCGCCGTCTGGTGGAGCGCGGAGTGCGCTTCATCCAGGTCTACTCAGGGGGGGCACACAACGATGCGAACTGGGATGCGCACGGGAACCTCGAGAAGAACCATAACTTCCACGCGGGCAACACCGATAAGCCCATTGCGGGGCTGATCGCGGACCTCAAACAGCGCGGCATGCTCGACTCCACCCTGATCGTCTGGGGGGGCGAGTTTGGCCGCCAACCGACGGCGGAATATGCCAAGGGCACGGGGCGTGATCACAATGCCTACGGCTTCACGATGTGGATGGCGGGTGGTGGGATCAAAGGGGGCGTGAGCTACGGAGAGACCGACGAACTTGGTGCTGCAGCCGTGAAGGATCGCCTCCATGTCCGTAACCTGCATGCGACCGTGCTCGACCGGATGGGTCTAGATCCCAACAATCTGAGTTACTTTTACGGCGGGCTCGACCAGAAGCTGGTCGGAGTGGAAGGGGCCGAGCCGGTCCGCGACATCATGATCTAAGGGGCCGCGCATCGGACGTGTGAGGCCCTGCACGCAAAGGGGAGAGCCGAAGCTCTCCCTTTTTTGTGATCAGTTGGTGAGGTCTCGTGGCTAGGGGCGCTTGGGCTGTCTCTTGCCATCCTGAGGCCGTTGCGGCGGGCGTTGATTGTTCCTGGGCGAACCTTGCACGCGGTCGCTGGGACGACGGACTTGGGGTCGAGGTTGATTGCGCCGTTCGAGAGCACGGAGGCGTTTATCCAACTCCATGAAGCGTCTTTCGATTCGCTCAAGGAGTTCGGCATGAACCTGCGGGGCCGGATGATTTCTTCGTTGGCTCGGCCCGTTGTCGGAGCGGCGTGGTGTTGGCAAGTGCTCTCTGCGCTCTGCCACCTTGCGGCGGATCAATGGCATGGCGCGCTCAAGTTCCTGGCGATGACGGGAGAGGTCACTGCTGGGGCCGGCGTGATCGTGTTTGTGCTCGGCTTGGTCGTGCTGCCGGGCGTGCTCAGGAGCGGCTTTCCCATGGGCCTTGTCGTCGTGGTCATGCTGGGCGCGATCGTGTTTGTCCTTGGAGCGTGCCTTCTTGTCCTTGGAGCGTGCCTTCTTGTCCTTGGGGTGCGCCTTCTTGTCCTTGGGGTGCGCCTTCTTGTCCTTGGGGTGCGCCTTCTTGTCCTTGGGGTGCGCCTTCTTGGCGTCGGAGTGATCGTGCTTAGCTTCAGCGTGATCATGCGCCCGTTCGCGCGCCCCAAGCTCGGTGAGTTCTCGGTGGGCGCGTTCGAGCTCCTTGAGTTGGATTTGGGAATCATCGCTCTTGCGCGCGAGCTCTTGAGCCCGATGGGCTTTTACGCGCTCGAGGGACTCAAGTTCAATGCCGTGACGCTCGGCGGGTTGGGGGCGGTCGTTTCCCTGCGACCAGGCTGGCAGCGCCAGACCGCCCAGAAGAAGGAGGGTGGCGGTTTGATTTTTCATCGTTTCGTTGCGTTAGGGATTGAATGGGCGGGAGCTATCGACGGTTGCGTCCCTCCAGACGACGGAGGCGAGTTTCGATCTCCGAGAGCCGTTGATCCAAGCGGCGAAGGAACTGCCGTAGTTCGGCGTCAGGACCGCCGTTTCGCTCCCGCTCTCCGCGCTCGCCTTCACGATGCTGGTCGCGTTCGCCTTCACGATGCTGGTCGCGCTCGCCTTCACGATGCTGGTCGCGCTCGCCTTCACGATGCTGGTCGCGCTCTCCGCGCTCCCGCTCGCCTTCATGCTCCTGTTCTGCGCGCTCCTGTTCGCCTGCGCGGCGCTCCCGTTCGGCTCGCTCCCGGTTCTTTGCCCGAGGCTTGTTCCTTTCAGCGCGTTCTCTGTCCTCCTTCTGCCCCTCTGCCTTTTCGTCGCCTTGATAGAGGGCGAGCATTTCTGCTTGAGTCCCTGTTGGGATGCGCAGGATTCTTCCCGCCTTGGGCTTCGCGTTCTGGCTGGGTAATTGGAGCGTGATGAGATCGACGCCCATCGTCCTTGTGATTCGTTGGGAGGTATCGCCGGTGGTCACAAAATAGAACAGCTCCCTCTTTTGTAAGGAGAGGATCTCGGCACCTTGAGAAAGGGAGGTTCCTTTGCTTAATCCGGGAAGGCTGAGAGCCGTGACAAGGGCAAGAATGGTGAGTTTGGTCTTCATGGCTTTGTGTGGTTGGGCAGTTGTCATTTCGTGATGAGGCGGGCTGCTACTTCAGGAACGTCTCCAACGATGAGACATTTCTCTTTTTGAGTCGAGATCTGATCTTGTCAGGGATCTCAGGAAGGCGAGACTGCTCACCGTCCCAAGCAAATAGCTCAATGAAACGTCTCCTTTCGCTCGCTCTCGCTGTGTGCTCCCTGCTCTTCGCTCCTCTCGTGGAGGGTGCCAAACCCAATATTCTTTTCATCTTTGCTGATGACATGACCTACGATGCGATTCGGGCGGTGGGCAATGAGGAGATTGAAACCCCGAACCTCGATCGCTTGGTGCGAAACGGAACGACCTTCACTCATGCCTACAATTCCGGGTCCTGGAGTGGAGCGGTGTGTGTTGCAAGCCGCCACATGCTCATGACTGGTCGCCAAGTTTGGAATGCGCAGAAGGTGGCCAACGACAGGAAGGCGATGGCCGACTATCTGGCCAAGGGGAAGTTCTGGCCACAGCTTCTCGAAAAGGAGGGCTACAAGACCTACATGTCCGGCAAATGGCACGTGAAGGCCGATGCCGCGAAGGTGTTCAATGTCGCCACTCATGTGCGGCCCGGGATGCCGCGCTCGGTGAAAAAAGCCTACAACCGACCTCTGGAAGGAAAGCCCGATCCCTGGGATCCGACCGACAAGTCGCTGGGGGGTTTCTGGGAAGGTGGCAAACACTGGAGTGAAGTGCAGGCAGATGACGCGGTCGCCTACCTCGCGGATGCCAAGAAGTCGGAGAAGCCCTTCTTCATCTATCTGGCCTTCAACGCGCCCCATGATCCGCGCCAGGCCCCGCAGGAGTATCTCGACAAGTATCCCCTTTCCAAAATCAAAGTGCCGGAGAACTTCCTGCCGCGCTATCCCTACTGCGATCAGATTGGAAATCCGCACAAGTTGCGCGACGAAAATCTCGCGCCCATGCCGCGGACCAAGCACTCGGTGCAGGTGCATCGTCGTGAGTATTATGCACTCATCACGCACATGGACGCCCAGATTGGCCGGGTCCTCGAGATGCTGAAGAAGACCGGGCAGGAGAAGGAGACCTACGTTGTCTTCACGGCGGATCACGGCTTGGCGGTGGGGAAACACGGCCTCTTTGGGAAGCAGAACATGTATGATCACAGCGTGCGGGTGCCCTTCATCGTGGTGGGCCCGGATGTCGCGAAGGGAGCGACCAACGAGGCCCCCATTTATCTGCAGGATGTCATTCCCACGACCCTCGATTGGGCGGGCGCGAAGACGCCGGACTACGTGCAGTTCAAGAGCGTACAACCGCACCTCAAGGGCGAGGGCGAGCAGAGGGATTACATCTATGGAGCCTACCTGGGCGTTCAGCGATCGATCACGGCGGACGGCTACAAGCTGATTGTCTATCCTAAGGCGAACAACACGTTGCGGCTCTACCACCTTGCGAAGGATCCTCATGAGCTCCACGATCTCCTGAAGAGCGGCGGAGCTGCCGCGCAGGCACGGGCCTCAGCAATGTGGGATGACCTGGAGGCCGTGAAGGGGGAGTTTGGAGACACCCTGAAGCTGACCAAGCCGGGCGCGTAACGACCGAAAGCGTTCGCCAGGTCTGCCGGGCCTCGCAGCAGGGGCGCGCCTGATCGAGTGATCTTGGGGAGGCCGCGAGCCGGGTCCTGGAAAGCGCATGGGGGCTGGGTTCTTCTGGCCTAACAGGATGGACTTGTCAAAGGGCCCCGCTAGGGTCCCTGGCATGGCAATCGACGTGAAGTTGTTGGAGCGGATTTGCAAGGCCCCTGGTGCCCCCGGATTCGAGACGAGGATCCGCAACCTGGTGCTGGAGGAGTTGGAGGGACTGGCAGACGAGGTGAGAGTCGACGCGATCGGGAACGTGGTTGCCTTCAAGAAAGGAAAATCGTCGAAGAAGAAGGTCATGGCGGCTGCCCACATGGATGAGATCGGCTTCATCGTGACCCATATCGACAAGGGTGGTTTTTTGCGATTCAACCCGCTGGGCGGATTTGATCCCAAGACGCTGACCTCGCAACGCGTGCTAGTTCATGGGCGAGAGGATCTCATTGGGGTGATGGGATCGAAACCGATTCACATCATGTCGCAGGAAGAGCGCAACAAGCCGCCTAAGCTGGATGACTTTTTCATCGATCTCGGATTGCCGGTGGCCAAGGTCGAAAAGCTGGTTACGATCGGGGATCCCATCACCCGTGAGCGCGAGTTGGTCGAGATGGGTGATTGCGTGAACGTCAAGTCGCTCGACAACCGCGCTTCGGTATTTCTTCTGTTAGAGACCCTGCGTCTTCTGAAGAAGAGCCGGCGCAAGCCTGCCTATGACTTCCATGGAGTCTTCACGGTGCAGGAAGAAGTGGGACTGCGGGGAGCGAACGCATCGACCCTGGAGATTCAACCCGACTTTTCGTTTGGTCTCGATACCACGATCGCCTTTGACACCCCTGATGCGAAGCCGCAGGAACGATGCACGCGCCTGGGTGAAGGAGTCGCGATCAAGATCATGGATTCCTCCGTGATCTGCGACTACCGGATGGTGGAATTCATGAAGTCGGTGGCAGCTGGCAAGAAGATCAGATGGCAACCAGAGATCTTACGCGCTGGGGGAACAGACACTGCAGGTCTCCAACGCATGACCCCGGGAGGCTCGATCGCGGGTGCAGTTTCCCTTCCCACTCGACACATTCACCAGGTCATCGAGATGTGCCACAAGCAGGACATCGCCGATGCGATCAAGCTCCTTGCCGCGTGTGTGTGCGAACTCGATAAGCACGACTGGTCGTTCTAAGGTGTGTTCGAACATCTCTCGCGGTGGGCCCGCGATTGATCCTCGAAGACTCTGGGAGGCTCAGCCTTCGACAGGCGGCGGCACGGGAGCGCGCAAATAGTGCCCACATGCTGTCCGCCCTACTTCCTCCGCATCGCGAAGAAGAGGAGCGCGAGGCCACCAAGTCCGGCAAGGATTATGGTATTGGGCTCCGGGGTGGGAGTGGCTTTTGCGGATTGGGGCTTGGAATTCGGGGGGAATTCCCGCTCCAGGGGTGTTTCAGCGAAAGCGCCAACCGTCAGCCCCAGTGTAAGGGCGCCAAGGGACAGTAATGAGCGTGTGGAGAGGAGCATTTTGGGGCTCAACTGGGATCGGGAATGAAAATTCACCCTGTGCGATTAATACAGGTTTGAAAAGTCCCTTCTTTTTTTAATTTGTTAGCAATCAAATTTTATAAGGCAGTTAAGCTCAAGAATTCAAGTGGCTTAGAGCAAGGTCGATTGTTAGAGCACCCTCCAGAGGGCAACTTTTTGAAAATTGGTGATATTCTACCTAGACGTGACACCACGGTCATTTTTTTGGGACCGATTCCTGTAACAAGGGAGCTGTTAGAAAGTGGCGGTTGGAGCCTGATTCTTCCCGTTTGGGGAACTCGCAAGAAAAAAGTGGAACTGCTGGAAAACCTTCCAAACCGCAACATGTGGGGGTGTGAATAATTTGTGAGCACAATATGAGCAAAATCGCGTTGACCGTTTCCGGCCTGAGAGCATAGGATCGCCATTGCTGATCGTCCCTCTCGAAATAGTTCAGGAAGGCAAACTACCACCCAGAAACTGCTTCGTGTTCACCCACTAACTCACCATGTCTGAAACAACCACTGTGCAAATTGGGGATCGCACGTTTGTGCTCGATCGGGAGAAAGCGGAAAAGGCCTTCGCATCCAAGAGGGTGATCAACGGTAAGGAGACGATGTTCTTCAACATCCTGCCGCTGAAGTACCAATGGGCCTACGACCTCTACAAGACGATGAAGAACAACCATTGGGAGCCGGAGGACATCCCGATGCAGAGAGACATCGAGCAATGGCGAGGGACCGATGAGATTTCCGACGTGGAGCGTTGGATCGTCAAAATGGGGATCGGTTATTTCTCAGCGGCGGAAGGAATCGTGGGCGACAACATCATGCATGTGGTGCGTGAGTTGGTGACGGCCCCGGAGCTCAAGCTGGTCTTGGGCCGTCATGCCCACGAAGAGAACATCCACGCCGACTCGTTGGTCTACATGATCTCTTCCCTCGGGTTGAACCCCCACGATTGTGAGGCGATGTTTGAGGACATCCCGACCATCACGGCGAAGAACAATTTTCTGGTCAGCAACAGTCGCAACCTGCGTCGTGACATCGATCTGACCCTCACGGAGAACAAGCAGGCCCTTGCCAAGAACATGTTCATGTTCGGACAGGTGATGGAAGGAACGCAGTTTTATGGCTTGTTTGGGATGATCCTGAGCCTCTACCGCCAGAACAAGTTTCCGGGTATTGGCCAGATGTTCCGTTATACCCTGCGCGATGAATCAAATCACATTGAGTTGCTGCGGCAGCTTCTGAATGAATTGGTGGTCGAGAATCCGGACATTTGGACCGACGAGTTTCGCGTCGATTTGCGAGATACCATGCGGCAGGGCATCGACCTTGAGAAGCAGTTCATCCGAGACTGTCTGCCGGTGGATGCGGTGGGGCTCAACGTCGCCGATTTCGAGCAATACATCGACTTCATTGGAGATCGTCGCCTGGTGAATTGTCGTCTGGATCCGCTCAACTCCAATTCATCGAATCCCTTTCCGTGGCTGGCCGAGATGATGGACATCAAGAAGGAGCAGAACTTCTTCGAAGGAACCGTCACGGAATATCAGAAGTCCGCAGCCTTGGAGGCGGCTGGCTACAACGACGACGATCTCTAGCCCCTTGAGTGGCGGCATTCCGTATCTGGCGCCCCTCGTCGTTGAGGCCCTCCCCGGGTCGGCGCCCCCTGCGCAAGAACCGAATGCCGCTCCTGAACAACAAACGCAAGCTACCATCCGACCCATCTCTTACTCTGCAAACCCATCATGTATCGACCCATCACGCTTCAAGAAGACATTGCGCTGAAACAGGTCATCGCGAACCGCCACGGGGCGGACGCGAGCTGTGAACGTTACAATTGGCGCGAGTCTCTGGCCACCGAATATAGCAATCCAATTCCGGAGATCATCGTCACTCGTCCGAGCGGGGAGAGGCAATTTTTGCTCGCGGATGTCGCCGACACGATTGGGGAAGCACTCACCGACCTCCTTCTTTCCCGAAGCGAACTGGAGGAGCGCATCTACAATGATGAGAATCGCAGCTTCGTCACGGCGGTGGCCTTCAATGTGGCCAAGAGTCTCATGCAGCAAGTGAACCGCGGGGGTTCGATCAAGTTGAGCCAGAACGATCTCTATATGCTCATCGAGAAGGCGCTGATCGAGAACGATGCGCACGATGTCGCCAAGTCGTTGGTCTTCGCGCGGAGTTTCGAGAAGAACGGCGAGATAGTGGTGGAAGAGGAATTGCACCCCATGCCGGTGCGCCTGATTCGACGCAATGGAAACGTGGTGCCCTGGAGCGAGACCAAGATTGAGACTGCGGTGCGGAAGGCCTTCCTGGATTTGCGCGAGGATCCCGAGCCAGCTGCCCGTATTGCCCACGGAGTGACACAGCGGGTGCGGGCGGGGGACTCCGCGTTCGTGCATATCGAGGATGTGCAGGACTTGGTGGAAGAGGAGCTTGGACGCCAAGGGCAGAT
Organism: Roseibacillus sp.; assembly: GCA_028821775.1. Classification (GTDB taxonomy): domain Bacteria; phylum Verrucomicrobiota; class Verrucomicrobiia; order Verrucomicrobiales; family Akkermansiaceae; genus Roseibacillus_B. The sequence continues at coordinate 8,090 of JAPKFB010000023.1, read as the reverse complement.
CGCAGTGATGCGGGCGTACATGTCCTATCGGATCCAGCGGAGCGAAGTACGCAAGGTTCATCTCGCCGAGAGCGCCGAGGATCCGAACCAGGACTCCATGGTGGTGGTCATCCGCGAGAACGGACAAAGTGATTTCTGGGACGGGACTGAACTCAAGCGGAGAATCGAATTTGGCATGATTGGGCTCCATCTCTGCCTCAGTGCGGAGGAGATCGAGTTGGAACTCCGGCGATCAATAGGGGCGGAAATTTCGGCCGCGGAGTTGCAGCGGACGATCGTCCTGAATGCGAAGTCGCTCATCGAAAAGGATGCCGACTTTGCGAAGTTCGCGGCTCGCATTTTGCTGAGTTACATCTACGAAGAAGTGCTCGACTGGTCGATTCAGCGAGACGGCGTTCCCTCCCTCAAGGCTGCACACCAAAAGCAGTTCAAGCGCTACCTCCGGCACGGGGTGGAGATCAAGCGGATCAGCCCGGAATTGTTGGAGCGCTATGACCTTGATCGTCTGGCGAACGCTTTTGATCCCTCGGCCGATCTCGACCTAGATTACCTCGGGATCCAGACCCTCTACGATCGCTATTTGATCGTCGACAAGACCGGAAACGGCACGCCGCGGCGGGTGGAGACCCCCCAATTTTTCTGGATGCGGGTTTCGATGGGGCTCTTCAAGGCCGAGGAGCACAATCGTGAAGACTGGGTGATCCGCCTCTATCAACTCTACAAGGGTCGCCGATTTTGTTCTTCCACCCCGACCCTCTTCAACTCCGGCACGCTGCACTCGCAGCTTTCCTCGTGCTATCTCTACAAGGTCGATGACTCGATTGAGTCGATCATGATCCGCGGGATCTCCGAGAATGCCTTCCTCTCCAAGTGGGCGGGGGGGCTAGGGGGATCGTGGACGAGCGTGCGGGGAACGGGAGCTTACATCCAGGGTACGAACGGCGAGAGCCAGGGAGTCATTCCCTTCCTGAAGTTGCACAACGACCAACTGGTGGCGGTGAACCAAGGTGGCAAGCGTCGGGGGTCCGGGTGTGCGTATCTGGAGACCTGGCACAACGATATCGAGGATTTCCTCGAGTTGCGTGTGAACACCGGGGACGAGCGTCGACGCACGCACGACATGAACACGGCGAACTGGATTCCGGATCTTTTCATGAAGCGGATGGAGGGGCGTCAGCCCTGGACTCTGATGCGTGCCAACGAGTGCCCGGATCTTCACGATCTATACGGGAAGGCCTTCGAGCAGCGCTACCAAGAGTACGAAGCGTTGGCCGCTGAAGGCAAGATCTGGAGTCGGGTGGTTCCGGCCATCGAGCTCTGGAAGAAGATGCTCAAGATGCTTTTTGAAACCGGTCATCCGTGGATCACCTTCAAGGATCCCTGCAACTTGCGCAGCCCGCAGGACCACGTCGGGGTGATCCATTCCTCGAATCTCTGCACCGAGATCACGCTCAACACGAGCGAAGAGGAGACCGCGGTGTGCAATCTTGGTTCGGTGGTGCTCGACACGCATGTCACCAAGGACGGCATGCTTGATCACGAGATGTTGCGTGAGACCATCACGGTTGCGATCCGGGCGCTCGACAACGTGGTCGACATCAATTTCTACCCGACGGATGCGGCCAAGACCGCCAATAGCCGGCACCGTCCGATTGGTCTCGGGGTGATGGGTCTGCAGAATGCGCTCTTCAAGAAGAATCTGCCCTTTGCCAGCGACGAGGCGGTGGCCTTCAATGACGAGTTCATGGAGGCGATTGCCTACTATGCCTATAGTTCATCGAGTGACCTTGCCTCCGAGCGCGGCACCTACTCCACCTATCGTGGGTCGAAGTGGGATCGCGGCATCCTTCCGCAGGACTCGCTGGAGATCCTCCAGGAAGAGCGCGGGTTGGAGGTTGTCGTCCCCCGCGGCGGCAAGATGGATTGGCGCCCGGTGCGCGACAAGATTCTCAAGCACGGGATGCGGAATTCCAACGTGCTCGCGATCGCGCCGACCGCAACAATCTCGAATATCATGGGTACCACCCCGTGCATCGAGCCGAACTACAAGAACCTCTTCGTGAAGAGCAACCTGAGCGGTGACTTTACGGTGCTCAACCGGCAGTTGGTGCGGGATCTGAAGGAGGAGGGCCTCTGGACCTCGGACATGCTGGATCAGCTCAAGTACTTTGATGGAGAGCTCGCTGAGATTGAGAATATCCCCGATCATCTCAAGATGAAGCACCTCACCGTCTTTGGAATCGGTTACCAATTCATCGTCGACGCTGCCGCGCGCCGGCAGAAGTGGATCGACCAAAGCCAATCCGTGAACCTCTTCCTCGAGTCGCCGGACATGAAGACCCTGAGTCACATGTATCGCCACGCCTGGCACGTCGGTCTCAAGACGACCTACTACCTGCGCACGATGCAGGCCAGCAACATCGAGAAGGCGACGGTGACGCGCAAGCACGAGGCCACTCCGAAACCCGGGAACCAGCAGGTCTATACCGAGGGGCAGAAGAATGCGTGCTCCATCGATGCCATGATGAATGGCGGCGAGTGCGAGGCTTGCCAGTAGGAGGAGAGACTTCCCATTCTATGGAACGGCCTGCCCTCAAGGGTGCAGGCGGTTTCTCTGGGATCCTTCGACCCTGTGCTGAGGGTGCGGGTGGGAGCGGCCGCGGAAACTCCCGGGGGAGTTTTTATTTCGTTCGCGTGAGCACGATGGTCTCCGCCTCTGTCCCGGAACTGTTCCTCAGGCCATTCCGCCTTCCAGTCTCCTGAGGAGGAAGGGGAGGGGGCGATGGTATTTGTCCTGGTGATCTCGACGGTGGGGGCTTGCTTTTCGAGTTGCTCTTCGACGGCAGCGCGGGTCTGGGGGCCGTCCCACCACGGCAGGATGCTGAAAAAGAAACTCGCCGCGCGCAAAGCTGTCCCCATCGACGCTCAGGCCGGCAGGAGGATTTTGGCGGAGCCAGGCGGCAGCCCGTTCGATGTTCCCGTCCTTGGGGGAAGGAAGGAGGTCGTGGTTTCCGGAAGAGACGAGGAGAGGTCCTTTGGCGGCGAGACGAGCGAGATACTTTCGCACCACGATGATTTGCGCTTCGGGCGGGACGATGGAGGCCAAGTCGAGGAGGTCGCCGGCCACCACGACAAGATTGAAGCGATCTGCAGCCAGTCCCATTTCCTCAGGGTGTAATGGAGGTCGGAGACGAGGAGAAGTTTCAAGGGGCGGCGGGCTGAGGAGAGTGGGGACAGAGATGGGGGAGGGCTACAAGGGAGGAGTCGGGGGTGGGGCAGGGCGGCCGGTCATCACGTGATCGTGATTCGGTTCTCGGGGACTGCGTCAGGCAGTGCCCGGGTCGGGCTGCTTCTTTGGCTTGTCAGGTGGGGGAGGTCTGCGATTTGCTGGGGACAGAATCATGAACACACTGCCCTTCGTCCTCCCTGTCGGTCTCGCATTCGTTTCATTTACGAACGGACTCCTCGCTCAAGATTGGCACGAGACCCTGACCAATACCGCCACCAACACCTGGACGGAGAATTTCGCGATCAACAGCGGAGTGATGAAGGCGACGGGTAAGACGGCATGGTCAGTCCGGAAGTACACCTTGCGCGGGGGCAAGCAGCATGGTGTGGATGTGATCGAAGTGGACAACGGGAAGTTGAGATTTCTGGTGATTCCAACGCGCGGAATGAATGTCTACGAGCTTCATTGCGAGGATGTGAAACTGGGGTGGAACTCGCCGGTCACCGAGATCGTGAACCCGGCCTTCATCAATCCGGCGGACCGCGGCGGGTTGGGATGGCTTGATGGATTCAACGAGTGGATGACGCGCTGCGGCTATGAGTTTGCCGGGCATCCGGGTGAAGATGGCGAGAAGATGCTGACCCTGCATGGCAAGGCGTCCAACCTGCCGGCCTCCAAAGTCGAAGTGTTTATGAAGGGGAACCGCCTTCACGTGCGGGGCCGGGTGGAAGAGAAAATGTTCAAGTTCGCGAACTTGGAAATGGTGACCGACATCTCGACCGAGCTCGGGAGCACTTCGGTGCGTTTTGACGACACGCTCACGAATCGTGGGTCGACTGACCAGGAGTTTGAGATCATCTACCACAGCAACTATGGGGAGTCCCTCCTGGAGAAGGGGTCACGGTTCGTTGCTCCGATCAAAATGGTGACGCCCTTTGACGAGCGGGCGATGGAGGAATTGGAGGACTACGCGGTCTATTATGCGCCGACCAAGGGTTACGGTGAAACGGTTTACTGCATGGAGCTCCATGCCGGCGGCGACGGACGGACGACCGTGATGCTTCAGAACAACGCTGCGGATCGTGGCGTTTCGATTTCCTACAATGTGGACAGCTTGCCGTTCTTCACCCTTTGGAAGAACACCGATGTGGGCGAAAAGGGGTACGTGACCGGACTGGAGCCGGGCTCGGGATATCCCTACAATCGCTCAGTGGAGCGCGAGCGCGATCGGGTGAAAACCATCGCGCCGGGGAAGAGTAAGAAGTTCCTGGTCGAGTTCGAAGTTCTTACGGACGCAGCCGTGGTGAAGAAAACCGCGGCCGCGATCGGGAAGATCCAGGGTGGGAGGAAGACGAAGGTGAAGGAGAAGCCCGAGGAGTAGGAAAGGGACTCAGAGTTCAGGGTTCAGATTCTGGTTTCCCATCGCGGGGCCTGGGGGAACGCTTGTGAAAGGGAGCGAGGAGCATTCCGGGGAGGGAGCGCCACTCGCGAGTTTCCCAGTGGTCGAGACCGAGGGTGATCTCTTCGGAGTTCTTGCGAAGGCGGAAGGAGCGGAAGAGGCGATCCCAGAGGGAGAGGCCGCTGGCGTAGTTAGAATCGGTCTCGGGTTGATGGCGGGAGTGATGCACGTAGTGCATGCGGGGAGTGACGATGAACCATCGCAGGGCGCGATCGAGGGCCGCGGGGAGGCGGAGGTTGCTGTGATGGAAAAGAATGATGGGGAGGGAGATGGCCTCGTAGAGAAGAAGGTGCGGAACTGTTAGGCCGAGGAGGGGCAGGACTGCGAGGCGGGCGAGGAAGGAGAAGGCGACCTCGATGGTGTGGAAGCGGACGCCGGAGCTCACATCGAGTTCTGCATCGGCGTGGTGGACCGAGTGGAAGCGCCAGAGGAAAGGAAGGCGGTGATTGAGGCGGTGCCACCAGTACTGCCAACAGTCGAGGAGGAGAAGGGCAAGGAGCCAGGAGATCCAGGCGGGAAGGGCCAGCAGATGCAGGACGCCGAAGTGGTGGGAATGGGCAAAGGTGGTGACGGAAAGGAGAGCAAAGGCGAGAGAGAAAGTGAGCCCCGCGTTGAGAGCTGCGAGAGCGAAGTTGGCACCAAGGTGGGAGAGGCGCCGGGTTCGAGGGGCGAACATGGGCGCGAGGGATTCGGCGGTCCAGAGAAGGGCAAGGGCGAGGGCGGCCGTGAGATAGCGGGGATCCATGGGGCAAGCCGTTGATGCGGCCGGTGGAGCCATTTTGCGAGGTTGGGATTCCCCGAGTCGGGAAGGCCTGGAAGGCCTTGGGGAGAACTTGGAGGTAGGGATTGGATCGGAAACACCTATTAGGCTAGTGGTTTTGGACTTCCCGAGGAAAGGGGATGGGAGGACATGGTAAATACACAATTTGTTCTGGTGCCCGCAGTTTTTATGGCTGCATAAAGTCAATATGGTCAGCAGATCGATAGTCTCATGAAAACGAATTCTAAAATGAGAAATCCGGTTGCCAAGCGACGGGAAAGCTCTGTCCTGATCATCACGGTCGCGATCGGAATCTGGTCACTTTCCTCGACCACCACGCGAAGCGGCTCCGCGGAGTTGGCACAATTGGAAGCGAGGGCGAACGCTCGCCTGGCGCTCATGATCGCGCTCGGAGAATTGCAGGAGCAGCTCGGACCTGACCAGAGGGTCTCTGCTTTGGCGGGGATCCTGGACGAGAATCCGGAGACCGTTGCCATCGAGGGAGTGGATCACCCCAACTGGGCGGTGGTCTGGAGTACGGAGTGGCAAGGTGAGAGCGGAAGGAGGGACAACAAGTCCCCATGGGTCCGCAATGATGAGGAAGGAGGCCTGAGTGATCGGCGTTTCGAAGATGGATATGACAGCCTCAAGGAAGTGCTCAATTATATGGTGAGCGGCAACGAAGGAGGCCGAGAGGTGTTGGGGGATGACTTGATGCGCGCGTTGAATGCAGATCTTGGAGTGAAGGCTTAGGTGGCAGGACATGGTGGACAAGCACCCGCGTCGCTCAAAAGGGTTCATCGAGATTCCCGGACCGGGGAATCAGCCCGGGGGAGACAACTACATGATGTCGTTGAAGGATGCTTCGAGCGTGGGAGGCCAGCCCACCGACACTAACTTCAATAATCTCCAGTCCATTGTCTACGTGAACTGCTCGCTGCAGGCCGGGGGGAGTGACGAAATGCCCAGTCAGGATCGAGGGGACGGATGATCGTTTGGGGAAAGAAGTGCGGGCTCCGTTCCCGAATCGTCGAGGATGGCCCAAGCGACTGCCTCTTGGCGCCTGGCCAGCACTCCACTCTCGTGCGGGCTGATTGGTCAACTCAACCCCGAGAGGGCTCCAACAGGGTGTCCGAGAATGGTGCCTCCATGGTCTTTGAGAAGCTCAGGTCGGAACTGGAGGGCTCTCCGGCTGTGAAGAGGGGCCTTTCCCGGCAGGTTTCCGAGAAATGACGCGGATTTGACCTTGCATAGGGGCTGTGAATTGATGAAGGATCTAGTCACAAAACTCTGAATTTATAGTATATTCCGCCGATTTTGTGCAGGGCCTTCCCCGGGTGCTGGCGCAGGAAGCAAAGAATACTTGGTGAATACAGAGATTTTTCTGGTGCGATGAGCGAATCTCGTATGTATATTGCGAATACACAGACCGACCGATCATGAAGACGAACTCTGTAATTAGAAATCTCCAAAGAGAGCGTAAGGGTTTTGCTCTCATTACCACCGTCACCATCTTGGTTCTCCTCTCCTTGATTGCGATTGGCCTCCTCTCGCTCTCGTCCGTCACGGTGCGGAGCGGATCGGCAGAGTTGGCCCAGTTGGAAGCCAAAGCCAATGCGCGCCTGGCCTTGATGCTGGCGATCGGCGAGCTGCAGACCCATCTCGGTCCTGATCAGCGGATCTCGGCAGAAGCGGGTATTCTGGATCAAACGCCGGAGACCCTTTCGATCGAAGGAGTGGTCCATCCGCATTGGACTGGAGTGTGGAGCACGGAGTGGCTGGGAGAGACCGGGGACGATGATAATAAATCGCCTTGGGTACGGAACGACCGAGAGGGAGGACTCAGTGACCGCCGCTTCGAAGAGGGCTACGACCGCGAGAGGGAAGTGCTCAGCTACCTCGTCAGCGGAAACGAAGGGGGCAAGGCCGAGCTCGGTGAGAATGACCTGATCGATGCCCTTGATGCCCAACTTGAGAACGATGCAATTTTGTTGGTGGGCCCCGGAACGGTGGAAACGGGGGGAGGCGCGGGAGACTTTGAAGAAGTGCGAGCGCCCCGAGTTTCGACCTTGAACAAGAGCGGCCGAGAAACTGGAGGATATGCCTATTGGATTGGCGATCTGGGAGTCAAAGCTCACGTGGCGCAGGTGGACGAATACAGCGACGAGAATCCAAGCCGGGGCAACAGTCCAGACGGCATGGAGCGTCTCGTGAATGCCCAGGACGCCGCGGGTGAGCGAGTCGATGGCCTCGGCAAACTTGAGGCCGATGAAGCGTACAAAACCGTGACCGACAATACCTTGGGGCTGGCGCAGGACATCGATAAGGAAGACATGAAACGTGCCTTCCACCATGTCACCACGGTCTCCAAAGCCGTGTTGGCGAACGTCAGGCAAGGGGGTCTGCAGCGTGATCTGACCGCCTTTGTTCAGAGCCGGGGTCGTATTCCGGATCTTCGTGCCAACGGAAAGCTGGTTTCGCAGGGATTGAATGATCTCGACAACATTATTGGGCCGGCCAATCCCAACATGGCCTCGGAGCAGGGGACGCGTTGGTCAGAAACCAAGTATCGCGATATTGCCCCGAGCTTCGCTCTGGTCCGCAATTGGGCGAATCTCGGGCAACAGCTTGCCTGGACTGAC
>JAPKFB010000153.1 GCA_028821775.1 Roseibacillus sp. | reverse complement strand
CGCTCAGAAAGACCTCCTGATTGAGGCATTCGTCACGCAGTCGGTTGTGGAAGCTTTGATGCTCTCCTCCGGTCGCACTCCTTCGGAGCACGTCGCCTTCGGCTCCTGTCTATCTCGCTCCGCTCGGTTCGACATGCTCGTTTTGCCAAGGACTACCCGGATCGATGTAGATCGTTCCCACTCCAAGCTCCTGGAACCAGTCCTGGACCTCTCGGGCGATGAACTCGCTTCCGTTGTCACTGCGAAGATACTTCGGCACTCCTCTCTGCGGGATGACCTCCGCCAAAGCATTGAGCACGTCCCCACTCTTGAGCTTTCGGTTCACTTTTTCTGCTGACCTGAAGGATGGACTCAACAAGACGCCTGGCCTTTTCACGAGCCTCCTGCGGGCGATATTGGCAGCTCGAGCGGTGCAGTCCCATGTAACGGCAGGCTCGGCGCACCGAGCAGATACCCTTCTGCACGACGCGCTCAACTGCCTGCCGCTTCGCGGAGGCGCTCACCACTTTTTTTTGAGGGTCTCCTCGAGCACACGGTTCTTGAGCATTTCATCAGCCAGCATCTTCTTGAGCTCACCGCTCTCGGATTGCAGTTCCTTGTAGCGCTTCGCATCCGCCATCTCCATCCGGCCATACTTGCGACGCCAGCGGTAAAAGATTTACTCGCTGATGTTGGCCTCGCGGCACACGTCTTCGACGGTTTTTCCTCCGTCGGCTTCGCGCAGGAGCTTGATGATTTCTTCGGTTGGACGTCTCTTTTTCTTCATTTTGGTTCTGGGTTACTCCCAGAACCTAACGTTCGCAATGGCCCAGTTTTTGGCGGTCAACTCAGATCACATTGGGTGCTGTCCTGATGCCTGTCGACGCGCCCAAGCCGAACACCATGAGGATGGTCAGAGAGCGAAGCGTCATGACAGTATCATTTCACCTCAAACTTGTAGGAGCCCGAAGCAAGGGTAACCCAGGTTTGCTTCTCATCTGAAGATTTTATCGTGCCAATATGTTGGGGCAGAGCGTCCGCAAGAGGCGTTCCAGACTCGAGGATCATAGCGCCCTTTGGAGTGGGTAGTTTGAGGAGGGCTTGGATTGATGGGGGTATCGTGGCCTCGCAAAAAAAACTGCCATCTGCATTCCGTTTCCAGTGCATGGAGATGCGCCCCCGCACTGAGTCATAGTGCGCCCGAACCCAAGTGACCGGTTGAATTTCGCCCTGACCTTTCGTGGATTGAACTCCTGGCTGGAGGGTCACATAGTCGAAGCCCGGGGTGCTGGCCGATATCCCGGCGAGAGAGGACATGATCCACTCACTCACCGCGGAGTTTCCAAGATGGGAGAATGAACTCCCATGACGAAAGTTATTTTCTTTTGAGAATGCGTCCCAATGCTCCCAGATCGTCGTGGCGCCATTTTCAATTTCGTAGCCCCACGAGGGGTACTTCCGGCTCTGAATGAGACGGACGGCTTCGTCAATCTGCCCATTCTGAGCCAAGACCGTGAGGAGAGCCTTCGTTCCGAGAAGGCCGGTTGTCATTCCCGATTGCTTCCCTCCCTTCTGAGCTTTCTTAATGAGAACAAGCAAATCGCTCACGATCTGACTTCGATGTTCATTGGGCACGATTCCAAATCGGAGAGCAAGCACATGCGCCGTTTGAGACTTGATCTTGAGGGATCCGTTCGCGTTCAGATATTTCGTTTGGAAGCTCTTCAACACCTTCAGCAGCACATTGCGGTAGGAGGTGTAGACGATGGGGCCTCCATTGACTCGAGCCATTTCCATCATGAGCCGCACGTCGAGAGCAAGGTAACAGAGGTCGAGGAACTCGAGTGGAGTCGGATCATTGAGGTGACGCTCGTCGCCGTGGGAGTCTCCAAACTTGATGCCAACCAATTCAGGATCTGCCTTGAAGCGGGCCTTCATATACCTGTCGATGGCAAACCAGCGATTCTTGATGACGTCTCGCTCCCCATACATGCGCCAGAGCACATAGGGTCCAATCAATCCGGCATCAGACCATGCTGTGCCGTGTGGTTTGCCGTTTCTCTGAAATGCATGAGGAGCATCTGAGGGAAAGTAGCCTTTCAAGGTTCGCGCTTCCTGGAGATCCAAAAGCCACTTCGCGTAAAGTGATTGAGCGTCCATTGTGTAGCATCCCGCACTCATGGATAGCTGCACAGGGCCCGCGAAGCCCATGCGCTCATCCCCCTGGGGAGAATTTGTAGGAACGTCGATGAAATTCGCTCGCTGGGTCCAGATGCAATTCTGGTAGATTTTGTTCACGAGGGGATCGCTGCATTCGAAGCCACTGGTGAAGACGAGATCGTTGTGAAGGACAAGTCCCGTCAGGGTGTCGAGTGGGGGTTCTTCGCGGAGTTCCGAGATTTCTGCATAGCGGAAGCCATGATAGGTGAAACGAGGGGACCAGGTCTCACCGGCGGAATCCCCGTTGCAGATGTAGGTGTCAGTTGCCCGTGCAGCCCCGAGGTTGTCCGTCATGAGGCGTCCGTCCGGGTGGAGCACTTCTGCATACCGGAGGGCGATCTTCTGGTTCTTCTCTCCTTTGATTTTCAGACGCACGACGCCTGCAAAGTTCTGTCCAAAATCGAAGATCCAACGACCCTCACTGGATTTCGTGACACTCCTGGCTCTGAGTTGCTGGGTCACCCGGACTGGAGGAACCGGATAGGCATCCATGAGGCCGGGCTTCGTGAAACCAAAGTCGATGTTCTTGGTCCCCCCGCCGTCTGTATACGGGGCTCGAGATCTCGGGTTTGATGGGGCGAGGATTACGGGTTGCCATGAAGAGGCATCGAAGCCGGCGGTTGTCCAACCAGGCAATCTGCGATTACCATTGTAGGCTTCACCCATCAAAAGATCGGCTTCTGTTTCCGGTCCCGTTGTTACCATCCAGGAAGGGTCGCTGACCACCATTTCGCTCGTTCCATCTTCATACTCAAGATGAAGTTGAACGGAGAGAGCAGGAGTCTTTCCGTAGAAAGCCCGGCCCGACTTATGGGGTCCGAATCCCTTCCGCTTGCCAGAACCGATGTAACCGGCATACCAGCCGTCCGCGACCACGGCACCGAGGCAGTTGATCCCTTCGTCCAATAGAGAGGTGACGTCGTGGGTATTATAGAACACTCTTTTTCGATAGTCTGTCCATCCAGGGGCAAAGTAGGCGTCGCCCACCTTCTTGCCATTCAAGTGCAGTTCGTAGATTCCGAAAGCGGTCGCTTGAACGAGGGCGCGTTTCAGTTTCTTGGCGGAGGCAAACTCCTTGCGATAGTAGCGTGGAGCTGGAAGGTGGAGCTTCTTTGAGGCCTTGAGAAGAGCCTTGGGATCATTGAATGTAATCCACTCAGCCTTCCAATCTCTCTCGTCCTTGAGGGCTCTCGTAAATTTTGCGGGCCTACTCCAGTCTGATTCCTGGTTGTTCTGATCCCAGACCATTACCTTCCAGTAAACCTCCTTTCCTGCCGCCAGGGGATTTCCCTCTTTCTTGGGTCCCCCATAGTGATGGAAGAGCAGGACAGATGTATCGACCCGACCGCTGTCCCAAAGATCGCCATCGTTGGCAGTGAGTTTCTTTGAACTGCTTGCCACCAGAATGCGGTGTGCCCTTGAGCGTTGTCCACGGGTCTTGCTTTCCAGTCGCCAGCTCAACCTCGGGTGATCGCTATCCGCGGCAATGGGGTCGGTCAGGAATTCGCACTTAAGAGCGACACACTTGATGTCGACTGCAGCCAAGCCGTTGATGGCCGGGAGGAGAGTGAGAATGATCAGGGCGAGGGTTGTTCTCATGGGATGTTCTCTGAAGGGAGGACTACGCAAGCGGACTGCGCAAGGTTGTGCAAGAAAGTCCTGCGATTCGGGTTCAACTTCTTGGAGTCATGTGCTCTGGGAGGGAAGAGTCTCCCGGTGAGTCCCTTGACCGCTGACGCGGCTGGGATACCTGGCCAAGTGGTAGAAAAGGATCTCCGATTCTCCCAAAACACCTCCACCAAACGACATCCCAAACGCAATGACCTACTGATGTGTGACATCGGGCGAGGCCAGAAGGCGTGGGCAGTGGAAGCTGCGATGCGATTCTTTCCGTCCTGCTCCTTCTGACCTTTCGATCCGGTGTGGGTTATTGGTCCGCGGGTAGGTCTTCGACACGGGAGGCGCGGTCTTGCTGGAGTTGGGAAGATCGTCGAATCAATTTTGTTGGGCGGGTGAACATTCCATCAGGTAGTTGAACTCTGGAGTGGCATCCCAACTGATGCGTGATGCTACCCGGAGGATTTCGCACAATCGAATCGATGCTCAGAGGAGGGGGAAACTCTTCGATCGTTTCAATGCTGAGGCCCACGACGAGCATCCAATTGTCGCCGTAGACAAAACGGTTTCCGGCGGCCACTTGCCACTTTATCGCGACCGGACCGAGGGTGCAGGTTTGGTTGGTCCCATTGAAGGGGACCTTTTCAAAATTGGGAATTTCGTCGATCAAGACCGTCCAAGTGTTATTGGCGAGATCAATCAGGGCGTTGAGATTGTGCAGTTCTCCCCGGACGAATTCTTCTCCGCGGTGTCGATCTCGGTTCCGCCTGCTTGGAGATCGCCATCTCTTCGTCAGAAACGGTAGTCCGTTTCGGGGTTCGAGATGCGGAGGGCCGCGAGGAGTGCGCCTCCCAGGTTGTAAAAGCGGCAGAAAAAATCGTCCCGGCGG
>JAPKFB010000152.1 GCA_028821775.1 Roseibacillus sp. | reverse complement strand
CGGCCCGTGAAGCTCCAGGAAATCAGAGCTGGAAAAGCAATTTCCTAGCAATAAGGGAGTTAGCATCTCCATGGGAATATGAAGTTTGCCGCGGCCCTTCGCTTTGTTAATAGATCAAATCCTCCCTCGCCCCCATTAGGAGCTCAAGCCATGAACGACGTTCTGCCTGCCACTCTTGCCTGCCTGCTGTTCGCCCATCTACCGATCCTCGCCGAGCCTTCCGGCGCCCCGGACGGGATCGATCTTGACGCCGGACGGACCTTTTGGTCCTTCCAACCGCTCCGGGACATCGCGCCGCCACAGGTCAATGACACGCAGTGGACGCGCACGGACCTCGACCGATTCATCCTCGCCTCACTGGAAGCAAAGGGACTCTCCGCCAACCAGGAAGCAAGCAGGCGCACCCTCGTTCGCCGGGCCTACTTCGACGTGTGGGGATTGCCGCCGGAACCTGCCGAGGTGGAAGCGTTCGTTGACGATTCCTCGACCGACGCCTACGAGACGTTGATCGACCGGCTCCTTTCCGGCCCGCACTACGGCGAACGATGGGCACGGCATTGGCTCGATCTGGCGCGCTTCGCAGAGAGCAATGGATACGCCTTCGATCAGGACCGGGCCGCGGCATTCCATTATCGTGACTTCGTCATTAAGGCCTTCAACGAGGACCTGCCGTATGACCAGTTCGTGCGCTTGCAAATCGCGGGAGACCAGCTCGATCCCGAGGACTACATGGCGCAGGCCGCGACCGGATTTCTGGCCGCCGGTCCGTTCACCTCGCAGCAAACCCAGAAGGAGCGCGAACGCAGCCGCTATGAGCAACTCGACGACATCATCAGCACGATCGGCACCTCGATGTTGGGACTGACAATCGGTTGCGCCCGCTGCCATGACCACAAATCAGACCCACTCCCCACCCGCGACTACTACCGGCTCGTGGCCTGCTTCGCGGAGACAGGATTTCAGGATTACGACCACGACAAGGATTCGGCCGGCACGAAGGCCGCCCGGGAGAAGTTTGAGGCGGCCCACAAGCCCTTCCTCGAGGCACGAACGCAGTTCGAGAAGGGGGAGCTCTCCGGCCGTCTGGAGCAGTTTCTCGGGAAGCGCGATTCCGAACCACCGGCGCCGGAAACGCTGGGCGTTTGGCACGTGATCGGGCCTTTCAGCGCGGCCAACTTCAAGAAGGCCTATGCCGAGGAATTCGCTCCCGAAAAGGAGATCGATCTTGCAAAATCCTACGACAAGCTGAAGTGGACTCCTCAACCGGATTGGAAGGACGCCCAAGTTCACAATACGCTCACGGGAAACAACAGCGCCAACTACCTTTATCGCACCATTGAAGTGGCGGCGAGGCGCTCGCTGAATATCTCGCTGGGACGCGACGACGCGATCAAGGCGTGGCTCAACGGCAAGCCCGTGCTGACGAAGGAGGTGAGCGGCGGGGCGGCGGCCGATCAGGACCTGGTCACGCTTCAACTGGAGGCCGGCAAGAACGATCTGCTCTTGAAGATCGTGAATGCCTCGGGGCCATCGGGGTTTTACTTCAGCACGAAACCTGGTGTCCCGAAAAACATCCAGGACATCCTGAATCTGGCTGCCGACAAGCGAAACGACCAGCAGAAGCAGGAGTTGCTGAAGTGGTTCGCCCCGCGCGACCCGGACTGGAGCAAGCTGAACCTGGCCGAGCAGGAACACCTCAAGGCGCAACCCCAACCGGAGATCACCAAGGTGTTCGCCGCAAGGAAGAATGGCGCGACTTACAATTTTGGCGCGGACACCCGCAAGGTCTACTTCCTGGAGCGCGGTGATTCCAATTCCAAACAGGAATTGGCCCCGCCCGGATTTTTACGCGTGCTTGCGGCCGCTGACACGACCGAGCAGTTGTGGTTGACCCCCGAATCGACCGGGGGTGATCCGGCACCACGCCCGCCGCGTATTGCGTTGGCCCATTGGCTGACGGATGATCACCACGGCGCGGGCCAGTTGCTGGCTCGGGTGATTGTCAACCGGCTGTGGCAACACCACATGGGGCGCGGAATCGTGGCGACCCCCAGCGATTTCGGCAACGAGGGTGCGGCACCCACCCACCCCGAACTCCTCGACTTCCTCGCCGCCAAATTGATCCGCGGTGGCTGGAAGCTCAAACCGATTCACAAATTGATCATGATGAGTGCGGTCTACCGGCAGTCGGGCGAGGTAGATCCGGTCGCGGTGAAGGAGAACCCCGGGAACACCCTCTGGTGGCGACGCGGCGCAACCCGTCTCGATGCCGAAGTCATTCGCGACACTCTCCTGGCGGTGAGTGAGTCACTGGATAAGACAATGTTTGGCAAGGGATCGCTCGATGAAGCCAGTCCGCGTCGCAGCGTTTACCTTACCGTCAAGCGCAGCAACCTGATTCCCATCCTGCAACTCTTCGACGCGCCCGATGCCATCCAGAGCATTGGCCATCGCGATGCAACCACCGTCCCACCCCAGGCGCTGGCGATGATGAATTCGCCATTGGCTCGCCAGCTCGCCGAAAAGTTTACCAAACGTCTCCGGACCGTGCCCGACACGCCGCCGGAGCAGCTTGTCGCCCAAGCTTATGCCATCGCCCTGTCCCGCCCCCCGTCCGATTTGGAAAGAGCGCAAATGGTCGACTTCATTGACAGGCAGACAACCGCTTACGGGGGTGGCGAGAAGGGCATGGACCTGGCCGTGGCCGACTACTGCCAGATGATGCTGTGCCTCAATGAGTTTATTTTCATCGACTGAAATACAAGTGCGCACCGAGATGACATCACCATTCGAATTCAATTCCCGCCGGGAGTTCCTCAGGAAAACCGGGCTTGGCTGCGGGGCGTTGGCGCTCACAAACCTGCTCAACGATGAGGGCCTGCTTGGGACCGCAAGAGCCGCCGGGGAATCTCGCCTCACTCCGCAGCACGGACCGCAATTCGCGCCCAAGGCCAAATCCGTGATCTGGCTCTTCATGCCCGGGAGCCCCTCGCAGATGGACACCTTCGATTACAAGCCGGAACTGCAGAAACGCGACGGCATGAAACTCGAGGGCGCCGATCCCAAGACCGGATTTTTTACCACCAGCGGCAAGCTCCTGAAGTCGCCCTTCAGCTTCAAGCAGCACGGTCAATCCGGCACGTGGGTTTCGGAGATCTTTCCCAATATGGCCCGGCACGTCGACGACATGGCGTTTATTTATTCCTGCTACTCGCGCTCCAACAATCACACCCCGGCCATGCTCGAGATGAACTCCGGCATGTTCCTGCAGGGCCGCCCGTGCGTGGGATCATGGCTCACCTATGGCCTAGGCAGTGAGAACCGGAACCTTCCCGGCTTTGTCGTGCTGCACGGTGCCATGCCCCGGGGTGGCAAGCCGATCTGGTCGCCGGGCTTTCTGCCGAAGGTCTATCAACCGACCTCCATCGACGGCGGCAACCCGATCGGCAACCTCGCGCGCCGCAACGGAATGAACGATCAGCATCAGCGCGCGCAACTCGACATCCTCAAGATGATGAACGAGAAGCACCAGGAACTGCGACCGCACGAAGCCGATCTTGCCGCGAGGCTGGAGTCGTTCGAACTGGCCTACCGGATGCAGACCGCCGCCCCGGAAGCGATGGATGTGAACCAGGAGTCGGAAGCCACAAAAAAGGCCTACGGAGTCGACCAGAATGAAACGCAGCTTGTTGCCAAACAGTGCATCACGGCCCGGCGCCTCATCGAGCGCGGGGTGCGCTTCGTGCAACTGTATGCCGGAACCAACGGCGGCGGTGGCGGCGTGGCCGACGTGCCCTGGGATGGCCACAACGACATCGGCGCAAACCACCGCATCGCCGCCAAGAGCGTGGATCAACCGATCGGAGCGTTGCTCGCGGACTTGAAGTCTCGCGGCATGCTCGACGAGACCCTCGTGGTCTGGGGCGGAGAGTTTGGGCGCACCTCCGATGCCCAAGACGGCAAGGGACGCGACCACAATCCGCACGCCTTCACGATGTGGATGGCCGGCGGCGGCATCAAAGGCGGCGTGCATCACGGCGCCAGCGATGAGTTCGGATACAAGGCGGTCGAGAACCGGGTCGGCGTCAACGACCTGCACGCCACCATCCTGCACCTCTTCGGCATCGATCACGAGCAATTGACCTACCGCTTCAACGGCCGGGACTTCCGGCTCACCGACGTGGCGGGCGAGGTGATCGACACGATTCTCGCTTGAGTCTCTCGTCCGGATCTGCACCCCCACCTACCCCGGCCCGTGAAGCTCCAGGAAATCAGAGCTGGAAAAGCAATTTCCTAGCAATCGCGCAAGAAAAGGCCACTGGCGGATGAGCCAAATGAGCTTGGTCCGTTGGGCCATGAACAATGATTGGCTCGAAGAACAAGGGCTGCCCAGCCTTGAAAAACAGTGGTGTTCCATTCGTTACCCCGACGGTCCGAAAGGATCAAAAGGGTAACAGGTGGCGAATTGGAACCGCCGTGCTACGGATCCGTACGGCCGGTGGTGTGGGGGGCGGGAGTTAGAACCTCCCGACTACCCGATTATGCTGATTTTTCCAGCCCACGATTCACGTGCTATCCGGGTTGTCTTGGCACCGTCGTGGGCCCGCACCAGATCCAGATAACCCTCCGTTCGCTGGGTAAAGGTTACTTGCTGCGAGTCGTTGAATCATTCTTGGAAAGGTCAACCCGGGTGTAGGGGCTCGAAA
>JAPKFB010000082.1 GCA_028821775.1 Roseibacillus sp. | reverse complement strand
AGCTGATTTCCTTCGGGAATGAGATTCGCCGGCGCTTGCGGCGCTCAATCGTTTTGCTGGCTTCGAGAACTTATTCACGGCAGGTTTCGGCCTCATGGATTCGCACAATCGATTTTCAGCAGCCCTTTACCTACTGCTCACCGCGTTGCTCGCGGACGCGGGGCCGAGCAAGGACGACGATTGGCCTTGGTGGCGTGGCCCGCAACGGAATGGGCACGCCCATCCGGATCAGAAGTTGCCTGCCAAGTTGGACTGCCAAAGAGATCTCCTTTGGGAAGCCGAAGTGCCGGGCCGCGGTCATGGCTCGCCGATCATCGCGGGGGAGCGGGTTTATCTCGTGACTGCAGACGAGAAAGCAGAGACTCAATCCCTGCTCGCCTATGACCGCAGGACGGGCCAATCGGTGTGGAAGACCGAGATTCATCGGGGAGGGTTTCCACCCAAGATCAACAAGAAGGCGACCCACGCGTCCAACTCGCCGGCCTTTGACGGGGAACGCCTTTACGTGACTTTCGTCAATGGTGGGGCCGCGCAGACAACGGCGGTAAGCCAGCAGGGCGACAAGCTCTGGACCACCAAGATCACGGACTACGTGGTTCATCAGGGCTATGGGGCCTCCCCCCAAGTTTACAAGTCGCTCCTTCTTGTGTCAGCTGACAACAAAAAGGCAGGTGCGGTTTGTGGCTTGGACCGCGCGAGCGGGGACATCGTCTGGAAAGTCGAGCGCCCGAAGATCGCCAATTACGTCTCTCCAATTGTTCATCATCTGGACGGCCGCGATCAACTCGTGCTCTCCGGGTGCGAGAAAGTCATGAGCCTGAATCCCATGACGGGAAAAACCCTCTGGGAAACCAAGGGATCGACTCAGGAAACGGTCAGCTCGATCGTAACGGATGGTACGCGCATCTTTGTCAGTGGCGGTTGGCCCAAGAATCATGTTCACGCCGTGGAAGCGGATGGCTCTGGCAAGGTGGCCTGGCGCAACATCAGCCGGGTCTATGTTCCTTCCATGCTGGTTCACGAGGGATATCTCTACGCTGTGATGGATGGCGGAGCGGCGATGTGTTGGAACTGCAAAACGGGAGAGCGCCAATGGAAGGGTCTCCTCGGGGGAACCTATTACAGCTCGCCCGTCTTGCTGGGTGATCGCATTCACGTGATCAGCGAGAATGGGGAGTACTCGGAGTTCAAGGCGGACCCCGCAAAATTTGAGCGCGTTCATCGAGCGCAAATTGGGGAGCAAGTGTTTGCTACGCCGGTTGTTTGCGGAGGAAGATTCTATGCGCGGGTCGCGGAATTTGTGGACGACGTGCGCAAAGAGAAACTCCTCTGTCTGGGCGCGCGCAGCAAATAGGTTCTGAGAGCACCATGAGGGTGAGGGCTTGGCCCTTTGTGGCGGGGATGTCATGGGGCCGAAATTTTCCAGTGCTTCGAGCTCTCCTGCCCGCTTGCTTCGAAATTTAGGGAGATCCCGCAAAACTGACTAACAAGATCAATTCTTGCGGGCGGGCCAATTTTTTGACTCAGGGTGAATCTTGTTCTTAGTTTCCCAGTCTAACAGACCATGAAATTTGCCCTGCCTGCCCTCGTTCTCATTTGGAGTGCGCTACTTGCGAGCGCCGCGGGCCCTGCCCAGATCAAGCGACCCAAAGAGGAAGCCCAAGGGAATCGCTGTGTGAGCTGTTCGTTCGCCCCCTGCAAGTGTGGCTTCAGCCCATCCTACTACACGCAATACCGGACCCCGATCTCTCGAGTGGCGCGCAGGCCTACTCCGGTCGTGCCGCACTGGAGCCGCCCTACTCCCTCTGCGCCGCCACGGGTGATCAGCAAGGAGGTGATTCCAAGCCCCCCGCTACCCCAGGCAGTGCCCGGGCTGACGCTGCGCCGTAGTCTGAGCTTCGCACCTTCCCGGAGGTATTCCCACCGCTCCCGCACGGTGCTCAATCGGACGGGCACCCTGGTGCCAACGGCCAAGCGCCCGAAGGCGGGGCCCTCTCTGGCGCCCAAGCAATCGCTGGGCTACGATCCATCCAAGAGCTGGGCGCACGGCGGGGTCATCCGCCGGGAGCGCCGCTAGGAGAAATCAACCAACCGTTCCTCGAAGAGGAGAGAAAGGAGACTTCTGGTCTCACTCGAGGCCGGGAATGGCGGGCGGCTGCTGGGCTGCGACCTTCCGCTTTTCAAAGTTCTTGTCCGTGATCTTGTTGAGGACGATGTCTTCACCATCCTTGGAGAGAATCAGTTTCTTGCCACCGTCCTTGATGGTGGCACTCGAAACAGGCTGGAGAGTCGCGATGTTTGGTGAGTTGATCGCGAACAGTGGTCGCCCCACGAAGATCTGGATCGACGGTGGGCACGCTTCCCATGCCGAGCAGTCCTCCGAGCGCCGATTGATTGTCGTCGGGAGTGACCAGCTCTTGACGGCCGGCCCGGCCCGGAGTGAGCTTCCGCACCACGCAGGGATGAGAGTCCTCGCGCGATGAAATGACGCGAACTCCTTGGAATAGACTGGCTGGTATTGGTGCGGTGTTGCTCGCGGCGGAATCCCTGTGGGCGGAAACGAAGCCTTCGATCGCGGCTCTGCGCATCGATGAGCCGCTTGTGATCGATGGGCGCCTGGACGAAGAGGCCTGGCAGAAGGCCGCAAAAGGGGGTGGGTTTCGCCAGTACGATCCTGGGCGGGGGACCCCCGCCACGGAGCGAACGGAGTTTGCAATCGTGTACAACCAGGACCATTTCTACCTCGGGATCTGGTGTTATGAATCCGATCCGGGCGGCGTCATGGCTCGTTCCATGAATCGGGATCGCGTCTTCACGGGGTCCGATTTTCTGTACATCTTTCTTGATACCTTTCACGATCAGCGCAACGGGTATGTCTTTGCGGTGAACCCAACAGGCGCGCAGTCGGACGCGCTCATCACCAACAACGTGGAGCGAAATTTTTCGTGGGACGGGATCTGGACCTCCAAGACGCAGATCACGGAGGAGGGATGGTTTGTGGAGATCGCGATCCCATTCAAGACCCTGAGCTTTGACCCCGGTGGCACGGTGTGGGGATTCAACATATCACGTCGGATCAGGCGCAAGGGGGAAGCGGTGCGTTGGACCGCGTGGCGCGATGAAGTGCGCACCCACAATGCAGTGGAAGCAGGCGATGTGACGGGACTGCACGGAATGCGCCAGGGGAGGGGGGTCGAGTTTTCGCCCTACACCACCGGTCGTTATCGGGACACAAATTCGGGGGACGGGTTTACCGGGGAGGGCGGGGCGGATTTGCGCTATCGGATCACGCCAAGTTTTTCCGCCACAGTGAGTTATAACACGGATTTTGCCGAGACGGAAGTGGACCAGCGGCTGGTCAGTTTTTCGCGCTTTCCCCTCTTCTTTCCTGAGAAGCGTGACTTCTTCCTCGAGGACAGCGGGATCTACAATTTTGGATCAGGGGCTTCGTCGTTGTTGCCCTACTTTTCGCGGCGCATTGGGTTGTCCGACGGGATGATCGCTCCGATCCAACTCGCGACCAAGTTGGCAGGACGACTCGGGGACTATGATGTCGGGTTCACCCATGCCCTGCTGGCGGAGCAGGGGGAACTTGATCAGCAGAACGTGATTGCGGCGCGGGTTTCGAGACGGGTCTTTGAGCAATCGAGTGTGGGGGTGATTGCGACCGCGGGAAATCCTTCTGCAGAGCTCGCAAACTATGTGGGTGGAGTGGACTTCAAGTTTCGCACCAATCAATTCGCAGGGGACAAGATTTTTGCGGCCGACGTGAATGTGCTGGGGAGCTTCAGTGAAGGGGCAGGCGGAGGGGAGCAGGGCGACTACGCCTACGGTGTCAATCTCTACTACCCGAACGAAATCTGGGACTCCGAGCTGCACTATTTGGAGATCGGGACCAACTTCAATCCTGCGCTTGGATTTGTGCCAAGGCGTGGCATCCGCTCGCTGGAGTATGAGCTGGGTCGGACATGGAGGTCTCAGAAAAGGTCGTGGTTTCGAACATGGGAAACGGGTGGTGCCGTGGAGATGATCACCCGGACCAGCGGGGAGCTCGACTCCGCCCGCATTGCCTTCACGCCCATCGATCTGGAGTTGGAAAGCACCGATGAAATCACCCTCAGGATCACCCATGACCTCGATTGGCCCCGGAAGGGCTTCGAGCTCGCGGACGTGATGGTGCCGGCCGGGCAATACTCTTGGACGAAGGCACGGCTGGCGGTTGAGACCACCAGCACGCGCCCGGTCTGGGTTGAGGCCGCCCTGCAGACGGGAGAATTCTACGATGGCTGGCGCAATGTGCTCGAATCGGAGGTGGAGTGGAATCCAAGCAAGCACTTCAGGTTCAATCTGCACTACCAATACAACCAGGTGGATCTCAGCGGGGGTCACTTCGATGCGCATGTGGGCAGCCTCGGGATGAACTGGAATGTGACTCCCGACCTTGGGTGGTCGGCTCTGGCGCAGTACGACAGCATCTCCAATGCAGTCGGATTCAATTCACGCATTCGTTGGGAGTACAAGCCCGGGTCCACGATCTATTTCGTGCTCAATCAGGCCCTCTTGGCGCAGGATGGCGGGCCTCTCTTGGAGGCCTCGGATCTCACCCTGAAGGCGGATGCCACCTTTCGATTTTGAAGGGAGGAGACCCTAGTAGTCGCGATCGAGGAGGTAGTGCGCAATCTCGTCGAGGCGCCGAGCTTGGCGAGCGAAGGGTTTGAGAGCGGCCAGGGCCTTGTCGGTGAGGCGCTGAGCTTCCTTCTTGCTGGCTTCGAGACCGACGATGGCGGGAAAGGTGGCTTTATCGACCGCGGCGTCCTTCCCTGCGGTTTTTCCGAGCTGCTCGGTTGACTGGGTAACGTCGAGGATGTCGTCGATCACTTGGAAGGCGAGACCGAGGTTACGACCGAAGATCGTGAGGGCTTCCAACTTGCGGGGGCTCACATTGGCGCTCATGCCGCCGAGACGAAGAGATCCGGCGAGGAGGGCTGCGGTCTTGGCTTCGTGAATGCGGACGAGTTGCGCTTTGGTGAGCGATTTTCCTTCTCCTTCCAGGTCGAGGACCTGACCGCCGATCAAGCGTCGAGAATCAGCAGACTGGGCAAGTCCGACGACGTAGTGGCGGGTTTTGTAGTTTCGGCACTCTGGAGTTTGCGCGACGATTGCGAATGCTTCGGTGAGAAGTCCATCTCCCGCGAGGACTGCGACGTTTTCGCCATAGGCAACATGGGTGGTTGGCTTTCCGCGACGCAGGTCATCGTTGTCCATGCACGGAAGATCGTCGTGAACCAAGGAGTAGGTGTGAATGATCTCGACGGCGCAGGCCGCAGGCATGGCGTTCTCGGCGCTCCCTCCGAATGCTTCCGCGGCGGCGAGGCAGAGGATGGGACGCAGACGTTTTCCTCCCGCAAAGATGGGATGGCGCATCGCCTTGTGCAGGGTGGCGGGACGAGCGGATTCGCGCGGCAGGAAGCGTCGCAGGGCAGCATCAACTGCCCGCTGCTGGGCCTTGAGATAGCGTTTGAGCTCAGACACGGGATTTGGCAAAGGTTAGAGCAATTCTGCAATCTGCACGGCGTTCAGGGCCGCACCTTTTCGCACTTGGTCGCCGACCACCCACAGCGCGAGAGCGTTCTCGAGGACCTGGTCCTCCCGGATGCGACCGACGAGGCAGTCATCCTTTTCGGTGGCATCGAGGGGGGTGGGATAGGTGGCGGTGCCAGGATCATCCACCAGGCGGACGCCGGGAACTCCATCGAAAGCGGCGCGGGCTTCTTCGACCGTCACTGGATTCTCAAACTGGGCTGTCACTGAGATCGAGTGAGAGCGATAGACGGGGACCCGCACGCAGGTGCAGGTGACCTTGAGATCGGGCAGAGCGAGAATCTTGCGTCCTTCATGGAGCATTTTGAGCTCTTCCTTGGTGTATCCCCCCTCGAGGAATTGATCCACGTGGGGAATCACATTGAACGCGATCTGCTGTGGATAGACGTTCGTTTCGAAGTCGCTGCGTCCTTCGGAGAGTGCGCGGACCTGGTTTTCAAGTTCGGTGATTCCCTGTTGCCCACTCCCCGAGACCGCTTGGTAGCTGGAGGCGATGATGGACTTGAGCCCGAACTTCTTATGCAGGGGATTGAGCCCCATCAGGGTCACGATGGTGGTGCAGTTGGGATTTGCGATGATCCCCTTGGGCCGATTACTGACCGCCTCCGGATTGACCTCTGGAACCACGAGGGGAACTTCCGGATCCATCCGGAAGGCCGAGGAATTGTCGATCACGACCGAACCGGACGCGGCGGCGGAGGGTCCGAAATTCTCCGAAAGGCTGCCTCCAGCGCTGAAGAGGGCGATCTCGACGCCCTCAAAGGAGTCGTGGCCGAGCTCCTGCACCGCAATTTCCTCGCCGCGGAAGCGCAGTTTTCGTCCGACCGAGCGTGCGGAGGCGAGGAGAGTGAGCTTCCCAACCGGGAATTCACGCTGCTCGAGACAGTTCAACATTTCTGCCCCGACGGCGCCGGTGGCGCCCGCGATTGCTACGTGGAGTGTGGACATGGCGCGCTGGGTGTTAGGCGAAAGTTGCGCAGAGTCTAGCATGAAACGTCTTTCCGGGCGGTCAGGGCGTTCGCTGCTTGGGGCGGAAGGGAGTGGCTTTTACTGCTCGAGAGGGGCTCGGAGGATGCCCTCATTCACGCTTGAAGTGAAAATTGACACACGATATGATCGCATCATTGGGGCCAAAGCGCCCGAACATGTATAGAACCTGAATACAGCGAGATAATGAAAGCAATCAAAGCAATCGCGATCGTAGCCGCCGCCGCCGGTATGCTGGTATCCACTTCATGCTCCGGCTCTGGAGCTGCAGCGCCTACTCCGCCGCCCTACGTGGCTCCGTTAAAATAATCTTTTAGGTTTCCTGATTATTGGGCAGAATCACCCGGTCCACTAAGACTAACCCGAAATCACAACTAAAATGAAAATAGCCAAAATTATTGCCGTCGGCGCCGCCCTAGCAGGGCTTGCTCTCACGTCCTGCGCCTCAGATCGAGGTGCGCCAGATTCGATGCCTGCGCCGCAGATGGTGGTGCCAGGCAAGTAAAGTATGCTTTATTTGAGTCCGAGGTCGCAATTTGTGACCTCGGACTTACTTTTTACTTGTGATGAGGGGAGGCCTCGCCTGAGATCCCGGCTCACGCATTGACACACACTTACGATGAAGAAGCTGATTAAATTGATGGCCCTTGCCGGCGTAGCAGCAGCTGCGATCGGCCTGACTTCCTGCGGTTGCTGCACTGGTGAGGCGAAAGCTCCACCCCTGCGTCCACTGCCCCAATTCAAGGAACTGCCCACGGTTCACTACGTCAAGTAAGGGGAAGCCCTCTGCCGTAAGGGGAAGCCCTCTGCCGTTGGATCTTAGACCGCGTCCCAAGCGCGTCCTAATTGGCAAAAGCCACGGGTTAACCGGGGCTTTTTTATTGTCCCTTCCTGAGCTGGCTGAGCAGCTGGATGAGTTGGAAATTGGGAGAGGCGATGCGAATCAAGCGGGGAAGAGGCCGAAAGTTCACTGGTGGAGCCCGTTACTACCATCGCCATGCAGAGGGGAGAGATTCGAGCAAGGCGGCGCTCCATTGGCACGAACATCAGGTGAAGATGGAGCGGGTCCGGAGGCGCCGCGTGATTGGATTGGTCCTCGGGTTCCTCCTGATCGCGAGCTTGGTGAGCACGACTTATTACCTGCTCCTTCGCTAAGATGACGATCAGATCGCACGCGGAATTGCCTTTCGAAGAAGGTTGGGTTCTCCTACCGTCGTCTGACCTGCCACGATTTCTATGCACCGGAAGCTCATCATCCATCTATGCATCTTTGTAGCCATGCTTTGTGTGGCGGCCCTCATTTGGAACGGGATGGGTGAGCCCAAGCCGGAGCCTACAGAGGCTGAGTGGGAACTCGCCACCAAAGAGGATCGCATCGTCGAAGATCCCATTTCAGGGGAACGCAAGATCGAGAATTGGAAGGCGGAAGGTCCGACTCAGGCAGGGAAAATGATGGTGGGAATTGTCCTTCTGGTCGTGGTCGCTAGTTATGGAGGGATTGTCTTCGTTACTTACCTGCTGCCCTCCGTGGTGCATCGCTTCACGCACATGTTTTACGGGTCAAGCGAGGAGATCGAAACCGATCCCATGCACGATGCGCGCGCTCTCTTTGCCCAAGGGGATTTTGAAGGTGCGATCGCGGCCTACCGCGGGGTGGCCGCGGAGCAGCCGGAGAACCGGTTTCCCTGGGTGGAGATGGCCAAGATTCACCACGACAACCTGGAAAATCCTGAGGCCTCCATCAAAACGCTGCGGGAGGCGCTGGAGAGTTACGAGTGGCGGATGAACGACGCGGCCTTCTTCATGTTCCGTCTCGCCGAACTCTACGAGGAGGATAAGCAAGACATGGTGACTGCAACCGGCATTCTTCAGCAGGTGGTCGATACCTTTCCGGACACCCGGCACGCCGCCAACGCGACTCATCGGTTGCGGGAACTAGGCGCTCTCTAACAGAAGGTCGCCGGAAGGCTGTCATGGGGAACGCGGCGCGATGGTTGGCACGAGTGCCCCTGGCAGCCCTCGCAGGCGGTTGTTTTGGAGGCATTCTATGTGCCCAGGCGGGTTCCTTGCTCCCGTGGGTGGTGGTGCCAGCGGTCGCCACCCTGGGCTTGGTGCGCTTCCGACGATGGAAGCTCGTAGCGGGAGGAGTCGCTTGGATTTCACTCTGGGTGGTTCATGGTCCTCGGGTTGATCGGCAGGAAGCAGCGGAGCAGTGGGTAGCTCACCACGGGCAGGCAGAAGTGATGGTGGAGGGGACGATCTTGAGCCTGCGTGACCGCGAAGGGTTTCTT
This sequence comes from Roseibacillus sp., assembly GCA_028821775.1. GTDB lineage: Bacteria > Verrucomicrobiota > Verrucomicrobiia > Verrucomicrobiales > Akkermansiaceae > Roseibacillus_B. The sequence goes on along the minus strand of JAPKFB010000082.1, from coordinate 12,141 downwards.
CCCCGGGCGCTCTTTCGAATCGACCGGAATGCTCGCAACCCCCGTGACCTGGGTGGGGCCGTGATCGGAGTGCGCAATCTTCCGGAGGAGGTGAAACCCGGGGATTCCCTGCTCCTGCGGGGAACCGCCTCCCTTCCCCTCGCCGCGCGCAATCCTGGGGAGTTCGATCGTCTCGACTGGATGCGCACCCGTGGCATTGCTGCCGAGATGCGGATCTCGGATCACGAGATTATCGCCCTTCCCCAAGTCTCGTTGGCCCTCCATCGCTTCGGCTGGGATTTACGGTCCGAATTACGGGAGCGTATTGTGGCGGGACTGGACGAGGGGAGCGCCAGTGCGGCGCTCATTCGGGGATTGGTCCTTGGGGATCGGTCCTCCGGCGACCTGGAATTGTACGGGGCCTTTCGCAAGAGCGGAACTATGCACGTCTTTGCGGTGAGCGGACTTCACGTCGGCTTGGTGGGAGTCCTCGCCTGGATGCTCATGCGGGTCTTCCGGGTTCCGCGCACCTGGGGTCTGTGGGCGGTCCTGGTCATCATGTGGAGCTACGCCTTCGTGACGGGACTGCGTCCGCCGGCGCTGCGCGCCTGTTTCATGGCCTCCATTTTTCTGATTGGTTTTGCAGTGAAGCGGCAGCCCTCGCTCGCGAACAGCTTGTTGGCCAGTATTCCCGTTGTCCTTCTTTTGGATTCCTTCCAGCTGCAGCAAGCCGGCTTCCAATTGTCGTATGTGGTGGTGGCGATGATCATCCTCGTTGCGCCCGGCCTCTATCGGCGAGTGGAGTTTCTCGTCGAGGGGGATCCCTTTCTCCCCCGCCAGCTGTTCACCCGTCGGCAGCAGTGGATGCAGACGGGTCGGCAAAAGGTGATCGGTCTCCTTGTTGTTTCGCTGGCAGCATGGCTGGGTTCGGTGCCGTTGATCGCATTTCACTTTGGGATCGTGACCCCCGCAGCCGTGCTCGCCAGCATGGTGCTCATTCCGATCGTCTTCGGCATTCTTTCGCTCGCCCTTCTCGGGGTGATGGTGGGACTGGTGGCGACTCCCCTGGAAGTGGGTGCGAACCGAATCAACGGCTTCCTCGCAGAAAGGGCCTACGGGATCGCCAAAGGCTTTGCCGCCGTGCCGGGCAGTCACTACGAACTCCGCGGGCGAGACGGGTGGTCTGAAGGCCTCCTTGTTTTTGATCTCTGGGACGGCGACGGCGCGATCTATTGTGGCGCGGGGGGAGGGGTGCTCATCGATGCGGGCGCAGAGGATCAATTCCGACGCGTGATCGCGTCGGCGCTCCGGAGCGAGGATCTGAAGCCGCGTTCCCTGGTGCTGACCCATCCCGACGGTGGGCATGTGGGGGGATTGGGGCCGGCGCTTGAGCGCTATGAGGTGCGTCAAATTCTCCTTCCGGTGGAGGAAGCCGGCAGCCCCTCTTTTCGGAAATTGCTCAAACTGGCCGCGGAACGGGAATGTTGGGTGGGGAAGGGAATCGCGCAGAAGCGTTATCCGCTCAGTGAGGAGGTCACTCTCGAGGTCTTGAGGGTCGCGGAGGTGGGCGGCCGGGCCGATGACCGATGCATGGTGATGCGCCTCCACTGGCATGGCTGGCGAATCCTCATCACGGGTGATGCAGGGTTTCAAACCGAGAAGGAACTCCTGGAGAGCGGGCTCGATCTCCAGAGTGACGTCTGGATCATGGGCCGCCATCGATCTGACTACACGGGCACGATCGAATTTGTGCAGGCGGTTTCCCCAAAGATCATCGTGGCCGGAGAGGAGAGCTATCCTCAGGAGGAGCGCATACCGGACTGGTGGGCCGCCGCGATTGCGAAGGAAGGGGTCGATCTATGGCGACAATCGGAAACGGGGGCGGTCATGATGGAGTTTTCTGAAGACAAGCTCGAGTTGCGCAGCTTCCTCCCCCGCGGTCCACGACGACGCTTGGCGCGTTGAATTTGAAGAGACGCCACCTTAGGAGCTCCTAGGCGCTCGTCGGTTTTTGCACCCGCAAGTGGAACACCGTCCGCCCTTCCGCCCGCCATTGCCGTTCAAAATCGGTCTGAGGATAGAAAAAGGCGTCCTCTGGCCAGTCGAGGGGCAGGAAGCGCCCAAACATCGCCAGTTCCACCTTAGCCCACTCAAAGTATTCCTCGTGATCAGTCTTGAAGAGAAACTCCCCTCCGGGGACGAGGATCGTGTCCAGGGCGCTCAGAAATTCCTGTTGCACGAGGCGTCGCCGGTGATGCTTGGCTTTGGGCCAGGGATCCGGGAAAAGGAGGTGGAGGCGGCTCACTGAGGCGTGGGGAAGAAGCCACTCCACTGTGTATCGGGCTTCCAGGCGCAGAACGCGGAGATTTTCTAGCTTCGCCTTGGTGGCTCGGCGGCAGACTTTGCGAACTCGTCCGAGGAGCCGCTCCACCGCGAGGAAATTGCGAGCGGGATACTGACGGGCCATTTCCAAGGCAAAACTTCCGTCTCCGCAGCCGAGATCGACCTCGAGCGGAGAACGACTTGTGAACAACTCGCTCGTGATCAGTCGTCGAAAGTAGTCTTTAGGCAGTAATTCCCCGGGTTCTGCCGCACGCGGAGTCTGGCTCACGAGCGGAAGCTAGGCGTGATCGAGCGCGACCCAAAGCGGAAAGATGCCCCCCTCAGGCGAAAGTCTCTCCCCGCCCGGGAAGCCTTGGCGCTTGACCCGCTTTCCGCCGCCCCCGACTCTACCTGCAACTTACCCCGGGCGCGCACAGTGGAACTTAAGGAAATCAAAAAAATTGTCGAACTCATGAATGAACATGGGCTCACGTTATTCCACCTGGAAAAGGAGGACTTTAATTTGAAATTGAAAAAGGGGCCCGATGCGGAAGATATTCGCGAGGCACTGGGAAGTCTTGTTGCCGCTCCGGCCGGACCTGCCCCTCTTCCTGCCCCTGCGCAGGATTCGGCGCCCGCGGCTGAAGAACCGATCGACGTGGGTCGCAGCATTTTATCTCCCATGGTCGGAACCTACTACCGAAAACCCGCTCCTGATGCTGATGATTTCGTGGCGGTGGGAGACAAGGTGAGTGAAGGCGACATCCTCTGCATCATCGAGGCGATGAAGGTGATGAACGAAATCAAGGCCGAAACCAGCGGAACGATTACCGAGCTCTGTGTCGAGGACTCCACGCCGGTGCAGTATGGCGATGTCCTCTTCCGACTGAAGTGATCTGATCGATCGGCCCCAGCAGATCATGGGACCCATCTCGCAGAACGCGAATCGAATCACCCACTACCCTTCTCGATGTTTTCGAAAGTCCTTGTAGCCAATCGTGGCGAGATTGCTCTGCGCATCATCCGCGCGTGCCGTGAACTCGATGTCGAGTCGGTGGCGGTTTACTCCGAAGCCGATGTCGACTCCCTGCACGTGCAGCTCGCAGATGAAGCGGTGTGCATTGGTCCAAGCCCGAGCCGCGATAGCTATCTCAAGCCGGACCGCATCATCGCAGCGGCAGAAGTCACCGAGGCCGAGGCGATCCATCCGGGCTACGGATTCCTCTCGGAGAATGCGCGCTTCGCCGAGATTTGCGAAAGCTGCAAAATCAAGTTTATCGGCCCATCGGCGGAACTGATCCGCATGATGGGCGACAAGAACACCGCGCGCGCCACCGCCCTGAAGCATGGGGTGCCGGTCACCCCGGGAACTGATGGAGTGATGGCCAATGAGGAGGAGGCCCTGGTCGCTGCCCGCAAGATTGGGTTTCCCGTCATGATCAAGGCCACCGCTGGCGGGGGAGGGAAGGGCATGCGCCCTGCCATGGAAGAGAGTGAGTTCATCGCGCAGTTTCGTGCCGCTACCATGGAAGCGCAGGCCATTTTCGAGAATGGAGACTGTTACCTCGAGAAACTTGTGAGCAACCCCCACCACATTGAATTTCAGGTTGTGGCGGACTCCCACGGGAATGTCGTGCATCTGGGCGAGCGCGATTGCTCCATGCAGCGGCGCAATCAGAAGATCATCGAGGAGTGCCCGAGCCCCCTGCTCACTCCCGAGCTCCGGAAGTCGATGGGGGACGTCTCGGTTGAACTTGCCCGCAAGATCGGCTATCAAAATGCAGGAACGATCGAGTACCTCGTCGATGAGGGGGCGGAGAATTTCTACTTCATGGAAATGAACACGCGGATTCAAGTGGAGCACCCGATCACGGAAGAGGTGATGGGCTGCGAGCTCATCAAGGAGCAGATCCGCGTTGCTGCCGGTGAAGCACTCTCCTCCCACGTCCGCGATGTGCGTCCCCGCGGGCACAGCATCGAGTGCCGCATCAATGCCGAGGATCCCTACAACGATTTTGCGCCGAGCCCGGGGACGATCGACATGTGGTACGCGCCGGGTGGGAAGGGTGTGCGAGTGGATACCCATGTCTACTCCGGCTACACCGTGCCCCCCTACTACGACTCGATGATTGCAAAGCTCATCGTCACCGCCGCGCGTCGCGATGTGGCCATCGCCCGCATGCGCCGGGCCCTCTCGGAATTCATCATTCGTGGAATCGAGACCACCATTCCATTCCAGCAGACTGTCATCAATCACCCGGACTTCATCGCGGGGCACTACGATATCGCTTGGGTAGGTCGCTACCTCAAGGAACGCAGTATGGAGGCTGAGGGCAGCCCTTGAGATCGCCATCTGATAAGTTGAGTGCGGCCCGGCTCTACGGCATCGTGGATCTGAACTATCTTGCGGAAGAGGACCTCGAGGAGGCCACGGAGTCTCTTCTAGATGGGGGAGTCGATGTGCTCCAACTCCGTGCCAAGGGGCGCTTGCTCCCTGAAATTCTGAAGTGGGCCCGGATGCTTGGGCCCCTCTGTCGTGATGTCGGAGTTCTCTTCATCGTGAATGACTATGCCGACCTCGCGCGGGAGGCAGGAGCAGACGGGGTGCATCTTGGCCAGGATGATGGGCCCCTCGCTGCCGCCCGAGACGCTCTGCCTCCCGGGTTTATCATCGGACGCTCCACTCACAGCCCTGCCCAAGCCGCCGCCGCCGTGATCGAGGGCGCGGATTATATTGGATTTGGCCCGCTCTTTCCCACTCCGACCAAACCGGGCCGTCCGGCCATTGGATTGGAGAACATCTCTCAGGTGGAAGCGGGGGTCGGCTCGAAACTTCCGGTCTTTTGCATTGGGGGGATCAACTCCGGCAATCTTGGACAAGTCATCGAAGCTGGCGCGCGCCGAGTCGTCATGGTCTCGGAACTCCTGCAAGCAAAGGACACCGAGGAGCGTTGTCGCGAGGTGAAAGATCTCCTGGAAGCCAATCCGGCGGGCTGAGCGCCCGCAGCGCGGGAAAAGGGCCTTCCCCCAGTCTCGCGCGCGCCGAGAAATCCTTCGCGATGACGGGACCTGCCCGTGGAGGCGGTGTCGCCTGCTCACCGATTCTTGCGGAGAGCCCTTGCCCCCCATCCATCCTCACCACATGGTCCGTCATGCCCGACCCATTGCCTGTATTGGTTGGCGGCTCGATCGCGATCGACAACGTCAAAACTCCCACTGCTGAAGCGAGCAATCTGCTGGGGGGATCCGCCTCCTATGCCGCCCTCGCGGCCACCTACTTCACCGATCCTGTTCACCTGGTGGGCATTATTGGGAACGATTATCCCCCTGAGCACCTCGTCATGTTGGAGAGCCACGGGGTGAAGCTCGAGGGCGTGGATCGTTCGGAGGGCGCTTCCTTCACCTGGAGTGGTGAGTATTTTCAAAATATGAATGACCGTACCACTCATCATGTCGCGGTCAATGTGCTCGAAGACTGGAAGGTGAGTCTGTCTCCGGAACTGGCCGAGGTGCCCCTCGTTGTGCTCGCTAACATGGCCCCCGGGAACCAACTCGAGTTCCTCGCGCAATGCAGCGCTCCCAATCGCTTTGTGCTCGCGGACACGATGGACCTCTGGATCGGGATCGCCCGTGATTCGCTGGAACAAGTGATGAAGGAGATCGATCTCTTGGTGATCAACGAGACCGAGGCGCGCGAGTATACCGGTTCGACCAATCTGGTGGAAGCGGGGGCCATTCTGCGGGCGAAGGGCCCGAAGTTTGTCGTGATAAAGCTGGGTGAATTCGGCGCCATCCTCTTCGGTCCACCCGAGATCAATCACGGGCTCTTTCGTTGTGGGGCCTTCCCCTTGCGCGAAGTCGTCGATCCCACCGGAGCAGGCGATACCTTTCTCGGTGCGATGGCTGGCTACCTGGCATCCCTGGGGACCACCGATTACTCCTTCATCCAGATTCGCGATGCGATTGTTCGGGGCACGGTCATGGCTTCCTTCACCTGTGAAGCCTTCTCAACCCGGCGCATTCAAGTGCTCCCCGAAGAAGACCTGCTGGGTCGCCTCGAAATCTTCCGGGAAATGAGCTGTTGGTAAGAACAGCGGGACGGGCTAAATTGAGCCCCAATTTATTCGGGAAACGGTCCAAACGGCCAAGGCATAACCCAAACCGAGGTGATTTATTCGACAAAGGGCCTTCTATCCCGTTCGGCCCAAAAAATTGTGAAAAAACCCCAGCGGTAACCTATTCAGGGAGAGTGTGTTACCGCCCTAATAATTAGTTCGGAACCTCAAACTTGTTTTTTTCCTCAGAACACAAAAAAAAATTGACCAGGCAGGTCTCCGGTAGATACATTGCAGGTGGATTGCCTGTGGAACTACGAACAAAAAAACAAACGACCTTATAAGAGTCACTCCAATAGCCATGAAAGCAACAACACTAAAGAAAGCGGCACTCGTTGCCGGCTCCCTTAGCTTCCTGGCCGGTTCAGCCTTCTCACAGACGGCAGTATCGGGCGCAGGTGGTTACACTACTCACAACCTTGCCATTGGGTTCAATCTGATTGGTATCAGTTTGCACAACCCGGTAGCTACCTCGGGTGCAATTGATTCCGAAGCAGGTGATACCATCACGGTAGCGAGTCCGGAAGACCTCACCGCGATCCTCACGGACGCGACTGCCACTTACCTTGTCGAAATCCTTGACGGAGCCCAAGCTGGTGCCGTTGCCGAAATTTCAAATCTAACCGCAACCTCCTTTGACGTTGCTGGTGGATTGGGTGCTGGAACAGCAGCCTATCAAATTCGCCCTGCCTCTACGCTCGCAAGCGTTTTCGGAAGCACCCTCGCTGATGCAGGCGGCCCGTTCCCGGATGCCGCTACCGATCAGGTCTGGGTCGTCAATCCGGCCGCTGCCGGTGGTTTCAGCCAGTACTTCCGCAATAGCACGGGCGACTGGAAAGATGCTGCTGCCGCATTCGGTGCTTCCCAGAACGATCTCGGACTCTTCTACCCAGAAGGTCTCTTCGTTCAGGTCGCGGACACTGCCAAGGACCTTGTTGTCACCGGAATGGTGAAGAACACTTCTACGGTAGTTGCTGCCAACGAAGGCTTCAACTTGGTCGGAGTTACTCCGCCGGTTGGCGCTGAGCTCGGCAACTCCAACCTTGCCGGCACTCTTAGCGCTTCTGCTGGTCCTTTCCCGGATGCTACGACCGACCAAGTCTGGTTGGTTAACACTGCAGCTCCCGGCGGATTCAGCCAGTACTTCCTCAACAGTGGCGGTGCATGGAAAGACGCAGCTGCGGCCTTCGGCGCGGACGCTGACACCACAGCCCTTACGAGCGGGATCTTCATCCAGCGTGCAGCTGGTAATGGTGACACTGCTGGTGGACTTGATGTGCCCGACTTCTACGCCAATCTGTAAAAAGGCTTCAAAGCAGAGGGCTAGCCTCTAGTCCTCTGCATTCCAACTCACTCTCGACACACACCAAAGTTAATGAAACTAACCACATACGTACTCACTCTTGCTGCGATATTGGCGCTCCCAGTAGCCAACGCTGCGAGTCTCCAACTTCAGAACTTCGGATTGACCGAGCTGCGCGACAACGCAGGAAACCCACTTGCAAATGGTGGCTTCCTCGGACTCTACGCATTCGGCGCAGGAGATGGAGCACCTCCATCTGATGTTGCTGCAGCTGTTGCCAATGGAAACAATGGCCTCCTGAACAATACGGCTCTCGATGCAAACCTGAATGGTGGAACAGCTGGTAGCTTCTTCGCCACCTTGGGCTTCGCTAACGATGGATCGATCAACGGCCAGAATCTCTATCTCATGTTTGGAGACGGCGGAGACGCTTCCAGCTCCACGCAGATCGGTTTGGTCAACTTGAACGTATCGCCGACCGTCTCGGACAGCCCGCCTCCAGGATGGGTTTCCACCGGTAACAACCTGAGTCCTGCTGCAGGTGATGTTGTGATTGGAAATCTTGGAGCAGGTGGTGTTGCAGCCGCCGCAATTCCGGAGCCTTCCAGCAGCCTGATGATCGGGCTTGCCGGTCTTGCCTTCTTCATTCGGCGCAAGCGATAGATTCTTAAAACTCCCAACACAGGTCGTTTTTTTTCACCTGCCGGTCGCAAGACCGGCAGGTTTATTTTTTGCACCAGCCCGCAGTTCATCGCACTGTGAAACGACGGTCCCAGACAATTTGCCGCGTTTAAGGGGACCCTTCGAATGATTCAGGCAGGCTCATGGGAGGAATGGCGTCAGGATAAGGAGGGTCCTCGATGCCGGAGGGGTCGCAGCATCCTCAGACATGCACTCAACCTAATCCCGGAAGATTTCGAGAGGCCTGGAACTTGAGCTCTCCCGGTTTCCATGGGTGGGTAGCGTTTCTTAAGTTTGATCCGGGCATCCGGGTGGTGGAACGCCACTTGATGCACACGGTGACGGCATTGCGGGGGACTTTCCATGCTCCGACCTCAGTGCGAAGGCTCTCATGGATACGCCATTGAAGACCCTGCCGGGGTAGTGGGCTGGGTTTGGCGGCGAAGGATCTTCCCGGAAACCTTTTGTTCTTCTCCGACCAGCAATGACCCTCAAGTTGCACTAGGACCATCCGATTTGGAAGGTGCGAAAGAAGTCCCGACCCTAGTCATGGATCGGGCGTGTTCCTTCAATCTGCTTCTTCCTCGCCCCCGGGCTGAAAGCCAACTGAAAGCCGGAAGGCACAACGCCGACCAACTGAGTATTTGGACCCCACGGCCAAGCGGGCAGCTCTCTCGCCACGAGTTCCCCGGCTTTCTTCAGGCATAGCCTGATAGTTCAATATTCAGGTTGGAGAACGACACGATCTCTTTTGCAGGAGATCGCGGAACACGCTTCATCTTGATCCCTCCAACTGCATTCATTTTGATGAATCGATCGGGACCTCGCACACTAACAATTTTTACCAGGATCCTTCTCCTGTTCTTGGTGAGTATCGCTTCAGCGCATCCGCCGACCCTGCATTTTGACAACTTCAATCTCGCCTTGGATGGAACGGAACTGCCCTTGGTGGACAACGCGGGCAACAGGCTGATCACGGGATTCGTATCCCTTTACCAATTTGGCAATCCTGCTTCGGCTCCATCAGATTTTGGGGCGCTCCGCTCGAATGGCGGGGATGGTCTTCTGAACTTGGTTAAAATCAGGGCCTCCCCAATAGCCCAGGGGGAGTTGGGTCCTCGGGACTCCTCTCTCGGTTCTCAAATTGAATTGAGGAACTTCGGGACCTGCCTGCTTTACCTCGTTCTTTCGTTGAGTGGAATCTAAAGAGCGGCCCTCTAAAAGCCTTACGGTGAAATTGGGAGCAAGTCTGGATGGAGGAAATCGTGAGGAAAGAGGGGAGATGACAAGTTTGGGGACCCAGCGCTTTGTGCTTAATTATCTCGGAACATCTGTCTATCTTTCCTTCGCCTTAGCGATTGAGATTCACCATGAAGCAACACAAGCGATTAGCGAGAACTCTACTGGGATTAGCGGCTGCCGGAGGGGCAGCGTTGGCCGGTGAAGAAACCGTAGCTCAGGAATTGCCCCCCCCATCCGGTGAATGTGACTGGTGTCAGTGCCTCACCGACAAATTGGGCCAACCCCTTTATCAGAACAAAGACGCGATGTTGATTCAGGCGGTGAGACTCTTCGGGCGAGCTCAATTTCAGTTCGCAGTCATTGATGGCGAAGATGTCAACGGCGACGAATTCTCGAACACCTTCGAAGAGATTCGCCGTCTCCGTCTTGGCGTAGACCTGCAGGCCCTGAAGTATTTCAAGCTTCATGCCAATGCCAACTTTGCGCACGACCTCACTCCGGCCGGTGGTGATCGGGACATGGGATATCACAGTCTCGACATGGGCGTGGTCTCCTTGAATGCCGGAGCTCTTCTCGGGAGTGGATTCGTGGACACTCTGACGCTCAGTTATGGGCGTCAAAAGGTGGCCCTCGGCCAGGAAGTTAAGACGTCTTCCAAGAGGGTCAAAACGGTTGAGCGTTCGGCTCCGGCCAACAAGATCTATCCCAACCGGATGACTGGAGCCACCGTCAGGGCAACCAAGGGAAACCTTTCGGGGACCGTCGGTGTGTTCAGCACTGATTTTTCCAACGAGATCGCCGACTGGAGCGCCGGGGCGGCCTTTTATGCCAGTGGTTCCCTTGAGCTTGGAAATGGTGACGCCCTCACCTTGGACTTTCTCTACAATGATGCCAACGGCAGTGCGGATAATCAGATCAGCGACCATACGGGCATGAATCTTTACGAGTGGGCCGCTGCGCTCGGTTACGCCGCGGAGCGCGGGCCCTGGGAGTTCCTGGCCCAAGCCAGCCTTGGCGACAACGGGGGCAGCCAGGCCACCTATCGCGGGGGCAATTTCTGGGGCTTTGTCGGGATGGCGTCTTACGATGTGATCGCGGACAAGCTTGAGGCGGTTGCTCGTTACGCCTGCCAAGGAGCCGATGAGAAGGAGGGCATTCGGTCGAATTCCCGCTACCTCCGTCGCGATCACGGGGGCAATGTGAGCAGTGGACGCGGGGACGAAAATCACAGCGTCTACGCGGGCCTCAACTACTTCCTCTGTGGGCACAATGCCAAGATCATGGGTGGCGTTGAGTATGAGAATCTCCAGACCATGATCGGCGACGCGGACGCGCTCACCTGGTGGCTCGCCTTCCGGAGCTACTTTTAGGATCTAACGGAGTCAGCTAGAATCCGTTTCTTGTAACGAACGGCTCCTCTTCGGAGGAGCCGTTTTTATCTTGCAGTGGAGGCCGCCGAATCGGGCTGCATCTCTATTCGTAAATGACCTCGCGCAGGGTTAGCCCATCTGGTGGCGCACAAAGGGGAGACTTTCCCCGGGGTAAGTCATCCGGTTGGTCTAACAGGTCGGCAAGGTCGTCCAAGCGAAGGTATCCTTGGGCAGCCTTCACGGCGGCTCCGGTGAGAAGGCGGACCATCTTGTAGAGAAAGCCTTCTCCTGTGAAGGTGAGGAGGTAACCTCGAGTGAGGGTCGCAGCCGAACAATCGGAAATCGTGCGCTTGAAATCCGTATCGTCGGATTCGTTTCCCCGGTTGGCAGCGAAGGCCCGAAAATCGTGTCGTCCTTGATAGAGTGCAAGGGCGTCCTTCAGGGTGGTCGGATCGAGCTGTCGGGGAAGATGCCAGGCGCGCCCGGCTTGAAAGGGAGGAAGGATCGGCGCGGTGCTGAGTTCGTATTGGTAGGTTTTACAGACAGCTGAAATCCGGGCGTGAAAATCCGATGCGCACTCGTCGCAATCCATGATCCGAATGGTGGGAGGCAGCTTGGTGTTGAGGGCGGCAAGCCAATTCACGGGATTCATGGTAAGTTGAGTTGGGGGCTCGAAGTGTGCCACTTGTCCGATCGCGTGCACTCCGGCATCGGTGCGACCTGATCCGTGGAGGCGGATGGGCACCTTGGCAATCTCCGTGAGAGCGATCTCAATTCGCTCCTGCAGGGTGTCGGCATTGGGTTGAATCTGCCAGCCTCCGAAGGCTTGGCCGTCATAGGCGATGGTGAGCTTGAGACGCACGGGGGCTGTTGTAGATTGGGAATTGGTCTCCGCCAAGGCTATGATCGGACCACCAGTTTTGGGCCAGTTTGAACGTTAGGTTCCGGGGATGGTTTCTAGGTTCGCCACTTTGTTGGCAAAGTCATCAGGGCTTTGGAAGCCCAATTTGCTGTGTGGGGGGATGTGGTTGTAGAAGTTGCGCCATTCTTCGATGACAACACGGGCTTCGGTCACGCTCAGAAAGACCTCCTGATTGAGGCATTCGTCACGCAGTCGGTTGTGGAAGCT
>JAPKFB010000151.1 GCA_028821775.1 Roseibacillus sp. | reverse complement strand
TCCCACCAGCAGCAGGACAGAACACATCACGTGAAGCGCTTTCATATCGCTCCTGCTCTACCAGAAGCCGGTAAATGGGAAAGGGTAAAGCTCTAGGTCATGTCCCTCTTCGCGTCCTCAATCGCTTTCCTGGCATCCTCTAGGGTGATCCTTCTCGTTCGGGTCGGATTGGGACGCGCAGCAAGAGCGGTGCGGGAGGCAGGATGAGGTCGTGCGACGGCGTTGTGGATTCCGGTAATCTTGAGGTTACCAACCGATTGGAACCCAGTATATGTTCTCCGCCATTTCAAGGAAACGCAGCTCGCCAAACTCATAGCGATCCTGAAGTGGAATCTTGACCTTTATTGAGTGGAGTTTCGCATCGGCCTTTTTGTTGTTTTCCGTATTTGTAACGGTTACGGATTTTTTTGCGGTTTTCAGGTCGGAGAATTGAAGGTTGCTGAACGCACTGTTGATCACGCGGTGGTTCCGAAAGTTACGCTCGATAAACGTGTTCGGGTATCCAACGACCGATACGAGTCATCTGCGGATGCCGCCGCAGGACATAAGAGTGACACGGCCATATAGGCCGGCGCGCGAATTCCTTTCATGTTGAGAGAACTGTCCCAAATCGACTGCGAGACAAGCTCAGTAATGTTTCTAATCCATCCTAAAACGGGATCCCATCATGGTGCACGGTGCAGGAAGCAGGGTGCGGTGCACGCGGTGCAGGGTCCTGCAATCAGGCTCTCACTTTGTAATCGGGTGTCGGGATTCCGGAACTAGTGATCGGGACCCCCTTTTTGGGCCCGTTCAATCCCATTCCCGCCTAGCTCGAGGAAGCGCAACGGGTGATCGAATCGATCCTGACTACCAGGGAGCAGGCCCTTGAGATTAGAATAATTTCTTCCGCATCTCTTCGGGCTTGCTCTCGCTGAGGAGGACAAAGGCACGGTCACCCTCAGCCCAGGTCGCAACCGAAATATTGGTCGCGGGGCACTGCCAACAGCTGCCTTTCCCGGCTTTCAGCTCCTCGAGAGCCGCGATCTTCGTTTTCTCAAGATCGGCCCGACGCACCACCACAAGATGGACCACTTCGCCGTCTTTATTGAAGCAAACGAGGGAGGCATTCTTTGTCCCAAGATTGAGAAGAGCACAACCAACGGGCTTGGAATCCACCGCCGTCAACCCGGGAGGAAGATCTTCCTCTCGAATGGTCGGAAGTTCCTTGCTGACGAAAAACGTATTGAGATCGTCGATGTCCGTCCCCTCATGTTGAAGAGCGCTCTCGCTGGACACATGCTGAATCGAGGAGTGCTCGAGGGCAGACAAGGTGATCCCGTCAGGTGCAGGCTTCTCATCATCGGTCATCTCAAAGGCCACGAAGGCTCCGAGCACCAAGGCGGCCGCAACCGCAGCGCTCCTCATCCAACTCTGCGCCCTGCCCGTCGCGGTTCTCGCGTCGTTCTCTTCGACTTTCAAAGCAGAGGTTTCCTCTGGAGTAAAGGCCCCCGCCACGGGCTCACTGGCCGTCTCCACCTTCATGGCGGTGACGATCTGAGCGCGCAGTTCCTCGGGCGGACGGACGGAGGCAAGCGCACCCATGATGGCGGCATCCATTTCGGAAAGATCACTCTCAACAAGCTCCTCATTGCGGATCGAGAGGATATTCTCGCGGAGCTCGTCGGGAATCTCGAGGTTGTTGAAAGCAGCGGCAAAGGAGGCGTCCTGCACCCGCTCGAGAGCGAGCCAATCCCCAAGCTCACGGTCTTCCGCGGCCCGCGCTAGAGCCTCCGCAAAATCAGGATCCTCCGCGTCCGCCCCGTCGGGACGAAAACTTTGCAGAATGAAGCGGGCTTGTTCCTTATCCATTGGATCGCTTGAGGGATTCGGGTTGAAAATTAATTATCTTCTTCGGCACGCCGGACGGCTCATCGAGCATTTTGCGCCGGAGCTGATCCTTGCTTCGCGAAATGCGTGACATCACGGTTCCAATGGGGATATCGAGAATGGAGGCGATCTCCTTGTAGCTGTGTTGTTGGAGGTAAAAGAGGGTCAGTGGTGCGCGAAAGGTCTCGTCAAGCTCCCCTAACAATTCCACGGCCCGCTGGGCATCCATCTGTCGATCGGCATCCGGATCGTGGGAAGGCAGCTCATGTTCCACATCGCTGATCTCGCGTTCTGGATAGCGGGTCTCCCGGCGAGCGTGACTGAGGTGTTCGCGGTAGAGAGTGGTGAAGAGCCAGGTCTTGGCTTTGCTCCGGTCCTTGAGCTGGTGCCCTTTCTGGGCCCAAATGACGAAGGTTTGCTGGACGAGATCCGCGGCGCGATCGGGGGTTTTTGCGAGCGAGAACGCAAACCGATAGAGCGGTTGGTAGTGCGCATCGACAAGTTCTTCGAATTCCGTCATGGGTGACTGGTGGGCTCTGCTTGCTATTGGGAGGCCCCCTCCCGGGCATTATTCCCAATGCACCCGGCTTTCCCGCTTCTCCCTGTAGGCAAGGGATTGAGAAGGCCGGTGCACCCGCCCAATTTGCCCTCAAATCACTCTCAACGCAACCGGCATTCCTGCTTCCCCCGTAAGGGGCCGTCTGCTTGAATCGTAGCCTCATAATCATGCGCACATTTACCTTTGCCCTCCTTGCTCTTGCAGCCCTGCCGTTACAGGCCGGAATCAAAATCGAACAGGAGGGAAACAACCTCAAAGTTCTGATCGATGGAACGCTCTTCACCGAGTACCGCAGCGATACTCGCGTCCCCTGCCTCTTTCCCCTGATGAGTTCCCGGGGAACTCACTACACCCGCCAGCATCCCTTCGAAAAAGGGGTCAAGGGGGAGCAGGCCGATCACCCGCACCACACCGGATTCTGGTTTACCCACGGCAATGTGAACGGGCACGATTTCTGGCACAAAGAGAACTGCAAGATCGTGACCCGGGGATTTCTCGGCAAACCCATGGTGACCAACACCGTGGCAGGCGGCAAAGGAAGCAAGGTCACCTTCACGGTCGAGCTCTCCTGGGAAGCTGATGGCAAGCCCGTGGTCGCCGAACACCGGACCTACCTCATTTCAGTCGAGGGAAGAACGCGCACCATTGATGTGACTTCTCATCTCGGTTCCAATCAGCACAACCTCAAATTCGGCGACACCAAGGAGGGGAGTTTCTCCATCCGCACTGCCCCGACCATCCGCCTGAAGGGGGCCGTCGCCAAGGGCGGCATCATCACCAGCGAAGGGATGAAGGACAACGATGCCTGGGGCAAGCGTGCCAAGTGGGTCGCCTACCACGGTCCTGATTCAAAGGGCACGCCCGTCGTGATCGCCATCCTTGATCATTCCAAAAACTTGCGCCACCCGACTTGGTGGCACGCCCGCAACTATGGCTTGCTCACCGCCAATCCCTTTGGCATCCGCGCCTTTAACGACAAGGACGTCAAAGAGAGCGGCGACTACGAGCTCAAAAAGGGCAAAATCCTCACTCAGCGCTACCGTCTCATCCTCCACGAGGGCACGGTCGATTCAGCCAAGGTTGAGGACAACTGGAAGGCGTTCACAACTGAAGAAAAAAAGTAGCGCAAGGATCCCAACCTAGGGGATGTTGTTCAGCTCCGTTCAGCATCCTCAAACCAAGCGGGCCGGGCGCAGGAGTTAGCCCACCGCCTTATCTCCGGCGCCACTTCGTCAGGAGCGACACCGTCCATTGAAACTTGCGAGCCGTTTCGCGAATCAGGAACGGCTCGTCATGTTCTTCCAGGAGCTCGAAGTGAGCCTCGAGTTCGCCCTTCAACCAGGGGAGGGTCGCTCCCTGCGGCCAGCCATCTTGCGGGGTGAACTCCTCCAGCCAGGTGCAGGGCGTGGTGAGGATGAGTTCTCCACCTGGAATCACCAATTCCGGCAGCCGGCCGAGGAGACGCGCGGGCTCTGGGAGGCGACAGAGGAGATTGGCTGCGAGGACACGATCGAAACTCCCGAGTTCCGCTCGGAGATTCATGGCATCTCCCTGTTCAAACGCGATGCGCTCGGGCCGCGCCCCGGCGGGAGCCTCCACCACGATGGTCTCCCGGCGCCTTCCTTCCTCCAACCGGGAGACCTCACAACACCCGGCCCCCTGCATGGCCTTCCCCGCATCAACGAAGACCTGCGAATAGTCGATGGCCACCACTTCGGCGGCAGTGCGCGACATCTCGAAGGCAGACCGCCCCACCGCACAGCCCAGGTCGAGCGCACGCCCAACTTCACCGGAAGAAAATCGCTCCACGATACGGGTCGGAAATTCCAGTGCCTCCTGGGGACCGCGAGGCCAGGGTAGGATCTGGGAGGGCGCTCCGAAGTGAAAGAGCAGGTACTCGTCGCGAAGTTTGTCAGTCTCGTAAATGTTCATCGTCCTCGTTCCACGCTCTGGACAGCAAATTCAGCTCGGGGCAAATCGTACTCGAGGGCATCCTTCCACCAAGCACGGGACCAAGGGAACACGAATGTTCTCGAGCCGCAAATCCTCTAGCTCTTTCGCATTCTCGCTCAGAGCGTATCCTCGATTTTCATTAAGATCCTCGCAGCCTTCCTCCTCCTCTGCCTTTGCGCCTCCTGCTCGATGGTGAGGAGCAAACAGCCGGTGGGAAGCCAGGTCGCGAACCCGGAAAAGACCTGAATTACGGGCCCTTGAGTCAATGAGACCTGTGACAAGGGCACCTTTCTCATGAAGGACCCCAAGGCGGGCTGTGTCGTCATCATGGACGATTCCGAGGAAACCTAGTTTCTCATCAGGGAGACCGGCGGGGCC
>JAPKFB010000022.1 GCA_028821775.1 Roseibacillus sp. | reverse complement strand
CCGCCACCGCCATCACGGGGTTGACGCTCCTGCGCTTCGCTGATGCGAAGGCTGCGGCCTCCCATATCCTGACCATCGAGGCTATTGATGGCCGCCTCGCCGAATTCTCGGGTGGAAAGGGTGACAAAGGCAAATCCGCGGGGACGACCAGTTTCGCGGTCCATGGGGATGTGGAGGTCGACAACGGCACCGAAGTCCGCAAAAAGAGAACGGATTTCGTCCTCGTTGGCTGTGAAGGGCAAATTGCCCACGTAGAGTTTCATCTTAATATTCAGGAGCTCCGCACTGACAAACTGAATGCCGGAAGGCGCTTGTGGACGGCGACTCTTGGAGTCACCGGATGAAAGCGCCCGGAAAAACCCGGCGACCTGCTTCGGCGCGGTGCGGGTGAACTACGGCGAATTGAGGAGGATGGCCAGAGAATTCTTAGAGATTCTCACTCTTTCCGCCCAATTCGGGCGTCTCGTTCGGCCCGGAGCCGGGTCCGTAAATATTGCTCTGTGCGCGACTAAGAATGCCGAATTACCAGCAGCAGCAGTTTGAAAGGAGGCCGACGATGGTGAGGAGAAGGGAAATACGAAGGGTCATCGCCGGAAAGGCTAGGGAGCAATAGGGGAGAGGTCGAGCGGAAGATTGCCGTCGACCCACCCGGCTGACCTCGCTAGAGAAAGACCCGTGAGGATTGCGATTGTAGCCCATCCCCGCAAAGCCGCGGCCCCCACGGCCTTGCGGCACGTCCATGATGCCCTGGAGCGTCGGGGTTTCGAGACGGTCCTGGAGACGGAGAGCGCCGCTCTGATCGGCGAAGTAGGGTGCGACCGCTTCTGGGAAGGGGCTGATCTTGTGATCTCACTGGGGGGAGATGGCACCCTGCTTGACACCGTTCACAGCATGGGATCCTGTGCCGTGCCGGTGGCGGGGGTCAATATTGGGACCCTTGGGTTTCTGACGGCCTGTACGGACGAAGGGGTGGACGAATTTGCGGATGCGCTTGTGCGGGGTGATCAGGTGGTGGTTGAGCGGCCGGTCTTGAAGGTGAGGATGATCGATGAAAATCAGCGTGCGCGGGAGTTTATGGCGATCAACGAAGTGGTGCTCATGCGTGGTGAGACCGGGCGTTTGATCTCCCTGGAAGTGGAGGTGGACGGCGAATTACTGAACCACTATCGTGCCGATGGCTTGATCGTGTCGACTCCGACCGGTTCGACCGCCTATTCCCTGGCCGCTGGGGGGCCCTTGATCGGGGCACGTGCGAGTGTCTTTGTGATCACGCCGATCTGCCCCCACAGCCTGAGTAATCGCTCGCTGGTCCTCGGTGATGAGTCGGTGATCGAAGTGGTCGCGGACGGTGGGAATTCTGAAGCGATCCTCTTTACGGTTGATGGGCGCGATGTGATCCGCCTGGCGGAGCAGAGTGTGGTCAAAATCGAAAAAGGAGACCTTCCCCTGAAGCTTGTCCGTATGCCGGATCACTCCTTCTATTCGACTCTTCGGAATAAGTTGGGCTGGTCTGGCGGCTAAGGCTTTCCACTCCACCCTCGTTAATCTACGAATTGGCGCGATGAGATACGACCAGATTGACACGGAGTTCTTTGTCCGTAACCGCGCTCGCTTGGCCGAGCTCCTGGGCCCCGGTGCGATGGTGATCGTGCATGCCAATGACATCATGCCCACCAATGCGGATGGGGTCATGCCCTTTGACCAGAACCGGGACCTATATTACCTTAGCGGTGTCGATCAGGAGGAGACCACGGTGGTGCTTTTTCCCGACGCCAAGGAGGAGAAGGATCGCGAAATTCTCTTTGTGCGTGAAACCAGCGATCTGCTCGCGATCTGGGAAGGGGAGAAACTGAGCAAGGCGCAGGGGCAGACGGTTTCCGGGATTAAGAACGTTCAGTGGGCGCAAAACTTCGAGGGGCACTTTCATCGGCTCATGCCGCAGGCTGAATCGGTTTACCTGGCGACCAACGAGCATATTCGGGCTCAAGTGATCGTGGAAACGCGCAATGCCCGCTTTATCAGGGAGTGTCAGGCACGCTATCCCTTGCACGACTACAAGCGACTTGCGCAAGTCATGGACCAATTGCGGGTCATCAAGGACGAGGTCGAAGTCGCGGAACTGCAAAAAGCGATCGATATAACCGCAGCCGGGTTTCGCCGGGTGCTGAAGTTTCTCAAACCCGGGGTGGGCGAGTGGGAAGTCGAAGCTGAATACCTCCACGAGTTCATTCGGAACCGCTCCCGCAAGTTTGCGTATCCGCCCATCATCGGCTCAGGGAAGAACGCCTGCGTGCTTCACTACGTCGAGAATGGCTCCGTGTGTCAGGATGGCGAGATGCTCTTGATGGATGTCGGTGCGGAATGGGCTAATTGGAATGCGGACATGACGCGCACCGTGCCGGTGAATGGGCGTTTCACGAAGCGTCAGCGCGACGTCTACAACGCGGTCTTGAAGGTGCAACGAGGTTCCGCCGACTTTCTCCGCCCGGGAGTGACTCAAAAGGAGTGGCGTGATCACACCATCGAGCTCATGGAAGTCGAATTGATTGGGCTCGGTCTGATCGATGCCAAGGAGGCCAAGAAGCAAGATCCGAATGATCGGGAGCTGGTCAAAAAATACTACATGCATGGTATCGGGCACCATCTCGGTCTCGATGTGCACGATGTGGGTGATTTGCACGAACCCGTGAAAGAGGGTATGGTGTTCACGGTCGAACCTGGAATCTATATCCGGGAAGAAAACCTCGGGGTGCGCCTCGAGGACGACATTGTGATCGGCAAAGAAGAGAACGTAAACCTCTTCAAGGACATCCCGATCGAAGTCGACGAGATCGAGGAGCTCATGAATTCCTAGCCTGGATGGTATCAGGCAAGTGACAGGACGGAAGCGGTCTCCTTCTGGGGGGAGGGTTTGTCAGCTTCTTCGAGGGGATTGGAGTCTTCATCGGCGCGGTCCTGATGGTGATGGGAGGCGCCCTGTGTGAGCGATGCATTCGGGAGTGATCATGTTCGGGCCTTCGTCCCTCCGAGGATCCCGAGCACGAAGTCTCTTTGGCCACCATTGGTAGGGCGCGCGGCTATCGGGAGTGAGGGGTTAAGAGGGGCACCCCATGGCTGGGAGTGAACCGGATAGCGATCTGATGCTTGCCTTGGCTTGCTTTTGGGAGGTTTTGAGGGGCCGAGGAGCCGCTCCTAGGAGACGAATCCGGGCAGCACGTCGTCGAGAGCGGCGAGTAGTTCGTGCATAGTTTCGGCGGTTTCGTTGCCCATGTTGCTGATGCGGAAGGTCTTTCCCTTGATCTTTCCGTAGCCGCCATTGATGAGAAAGTTATGCTTCTCGCGCACCGCTTTGACGAAGCCTGCGACTTCGAGTTCACGATTGTTCGCGATCGTGGTGAGAGTCCTGGAGCGGTAACCCGCGGGAGCAAAATGTGCGAAGCCGTTCGCTTCTACCCAAGCGTGAACCAGATCATTGTTCTCCTCGTGACGGGCGTAGCGAGCCTCGAGCCCCTCGGTCATGATTGAATCCACCATTTGTTTTAGAGCGTGGAGGAGAGCCAGGGCGGGGGTCGAGGGGGTGTTGTCCTTGGCGTCGTTCTTGGCAAACTCGAGGAAGTCGAAGTAGTAGCCGCGGTCTGGAGTGGTCTCAGCACGGGTGAGGGCGGCTTCTGAGGTCACAAAAATGGATAGGCCGGGAGGTAGGGCCATCGCCTTCTGGACGCCGGCCAGAAGGACGTCGATGCCCAATTCATCGCAGGGAATGGGCACTGCACTGAAAGAGGAAACCGAGTCAACTACCAGGAGCACCCCGTCGAACTCCTTCACCACGGCCGCGATCTCTGCAAGGGGGTTCATCACTCCGGTGGAGGTCTCGTTGTGAACCATTGTCACGGTGTCGAAGCCACCTTCCGCAAGTTTGGCGCGGACGGTCGCGGGGTCGATCGCTTCCCCCCACTCGACCTGAATTTTCTCAGCCTCTTTTCCGCAACGAAGCGAAACGTCGAACCACTTGTCGGAAAAGGCACCACAACAGAGATTGAGAACCTTCTTTTGCACAAGATTTCGGATCGCGCCCTCCATCACTCCCCATGCGGACGAGGTGGAAAGAAAAATGCGGCGCTGTGTGCCGGCAATCTGTTGCAAGCCGGGCTGGATCGAGGCATAGAGCGCTTCAAAATCTGCGCCGCGATGTCCGATCATGGAAGCGCACATGGCTTCAAATGTTGCCGGCGAAATATCGACCGGTCCGGGAATGAAGAGCTTTGGTTTCGGCATTGCGGGCGAAGCTTGCTCCGCGATGGCTCGGTGTCGAGTGCGATTTGGCATTGCCCTTGCAAAGAAGCGCGAGGGCCTGATGCGGACCCAAGATGTGCTCGAGTTCCTTGACGAGCAGCGGGCTAGGAATTCATTTCGGAAGAAAAAATCAGGCCACCCGAGCAGCACAGCGAAGAGGAATGGCGGTCCCTTTTACGTCTGGCAGTCTTCACGTCACGGCTGTCTGGGCCTGCCCCTTGCCGCCGGTCGACGCCTTGTCAGTAGGGAAAATGGCTCGCGCCGCCATTCACCCGGGATTTTGAACGGATCCGAGTCGGAGTTAAGATAGAGTTGATGGGCTCCTACTCGGCGTCAAAGAGTTGGTGTTTGAGCTTGAGATGCTCGCGTTGCTTTCTGGCATCTGCGCTCCATGGGCTCCCGCTGTCCTCCACCTTGCGGAGGATATCCAGGGTGGCCTGCCAGCGTGGTCGACCGGTCTCCAGAATCTGGATTGCCTTGAAGGCGCATTCGTAGAAATAGTACCACTCGGATTCCTTTTCGCCCTCGTTCAAGTTCTCAAAGTCGATTACGGTGTAGTAGGTCTCGAGGGCCAGGCCGGGTTCTCCAAGGCGCTCGTAGGCTTGTCCCTTGAGGGAGTGGAGACGATTGCTGAGCGGGTAGGAGAGCTTTGGCTTGCTGAGGATGTGATCGTAAATCTTGAGAGCTTCCTTCAGGTTTTCTTCGGCTCCAATTCGTTTATGTGCGGCTGCCGCGAGGACAAAGGCATCGATTTTCCGGTCCTGAATTTGGTTACTGAGAAGGGGTTGCAGCACGATGAGCGCATCGGTGGGGCTGGTGTCGATGAGGCTTCGAGCGAGGGAGAGTCGAGCATCGTTGGCGAGCGGTCCCTTCCCCTTGATCACTTGTTGCAAGAGATCCATCGCTTCCTGGGGCGACTTGGCGGTGCGGAGTTTCAAGGCCGCTTGTGCGGCGTAGAAAAGGGCCACTTCTTTGACCACCGGGTCATCTGCAGCGGAGGCGACGCTCTGAAATTCCCGCTGGGCGACACTGAGATCGTTGTTGCTGAAATAGGCCTCGGCCAGTCTCAGGCGGATAATGGGTGCAACCTCCGCCTGTTTATGATTTTTCATAAAGCGGTTTGCGGCTGCAATCGCGGGCTTCCAATCTTGGATCAAGCCGGCCAGCTGTAGATGGAGGAGAAGGTGACTCAGCGCGAGGGGAGCGGGCAGGGTCAGTTGATCGAGGGTCTCAAGTTCACCTTTGACTTGTTGCTGGGCGGCTTTGGAACTGGGTTCGAGGCGCAACCATTCCTTTGCGTAGGCGAGGCGGGCTTCGGGGAGACGGGAGTGATGTTGATTTTCGCGCAGGAAGCGCTCGAGGATCGCTCGCGCATCGCCACTTCCCACGGAGGCAAGGTGGAGGCCCTGCTCCAAGAGCAAGGTGTTGCGCGTCTCGGCAAAGTTGAGGGTCTTTAGATAAGAGCCAAATGCAGGCCTCTCACCCGCGTGAAGAAGGCAGATCCCGGTATTGAACGCGACGTCTTTCGCCTCGGCGGGTTCGAGGAGTGTTCGCACCCGCTGGAAGGCCGCCGCCGCTCCCTTGAAGTCCCCTGCCTTAAATTTCAGACGGGCCATCAAATCGGCCGCTTCCGCCTTGATGGCGAAGGATCCTGTGGACTTTTCCAGCAGGCTCAGAGTAGCGAGGGCCTCCACCTTGCGTCGGTCTCCTATTTGCAAGGCGGCCGTTGCGAGCAGGGCTGCCGGCACGAGGGAATGGGCCGGGAGGTTTTCGGTCAATCTCGCGAGGAGATTCTCAGCCAGAGCGTTGGACTTGGTATCGTTTTTTTCGGCCAGATGGACCGAGTAATAGTAGAGTGCGAAACCGCTCCGATCGGAGGCGGTGGAAATCACCACTTGGGGTCCCCCGGGATCCTTGGGAGTGGCCTCGGGAATTGAGTTGCCGAGCGCGTTGGCCCAGAGTGCCAACTGCTGTTCGAAGCGCCCCTTGAGGGTCTCGGTGGTGGACCAATTCAGGAGGCGCAGGAAGGACGCTTCCAAGAGCGGAGTGCGAGGGTGCTTGTCGATCAAGCTGATGAGGGTTTCGGTGGCCTCTTCTAGTTCTCCAGCGGCGCGGAGACATTCGGCGAGGCCCACCCGGGCGCCGTGATGGATCATGGCGCCGAGATGTTCCGGTTGCTCGGAAAGGGCACGGAACTCTTTCCCCGCCGTTTGGGGGTCCCCCTTCGCCTGGGCCATGCGGGCACGTATGTAGCGCTCATAACCACGGTGGGTTGGGTTGTTGCTTGTTACACCATCGGGAATGAGGGCCTCGAGTTCATCGAACCTCCCCTGCATGAGCAGGAGAGTGGCATGGAGGAGTCGCGCTTCCCCGGCGAGGTGAGGATCTTTCACTGCGGCCACTCGCAAGAGGAGAGCCGTTGCTTCCTCGGGTTGTCCCATGGTGGCGAGGAGGTGGGCCCGGGAAAGGAGCGCCCGGGTGCGGAGATTAGGATCCTTCGCTTCGGCCAAGCGTCTGAAAAGATCGGCCGCTTGTTTGAATTCTACCAGAAGGAGGGAGGCTTGTGCGGACCAGAAAATCGAGCTCTCCACATCTTTGAGCCTTGGCAACGAGAGATGCTCGAGGGCGGCTTGGGCATGGATTCTCATTGCGGAGTGATCGGACTCTTCGCGAGCAGCGCGCACGGAAGCCTCTCCCATCTTCAGCTTGATGGTGGCCTGGGCCTCCGCGTCATTCTCGAAGTCCTTCAGAGCCTTCGCGAAGTTGGGAAGAGCGAGATCTGGGAGGTGCCCTTCCATCCGGCGCAGGCCAGCCTGGTAAGGGGGACTCTCCGCGAGTGTTGTTTGTGCAGGGGTTAGTGGAGCACAGAGATTCGCGATCAGAAGCAGAGAGGCGACGCGGAGCATGGGCTGATGATAGCGCCTTTGGTCGAAATTGCCAGAGTGGCGATCACATCGTGCCAAAGGAGCGGTCTCCCGCGTCGCCGAGTCCGGGGTAAATATAGCCAAGTTCGTTCAGACCTCGATCGACCGCGGCGGTATATATGGGGACATCTGGATGCTCCTTCTCGAGACACTCCACACCTTCCGGAGACGCGATCAGGCAGACGAACTTGAGCCGGGTCGCCCCTTGGGTCTTTAACTGACGCAAGGCTTCCGCCGCACTCCCGCCTGTCGCGAGCATGGGATCGAGGACGAGAACGTGTGCTTCGGTGAAATCGAATTTTACGTTTTGATAGTAGGTTTCGGGCTCAAGGGTCTTCTCGTTTCGAGCCAATCCGAGGTGGACCACGACAGCCTCAGGAATGAGGTCGAGAAAGCCATCCGAGAGGCTCAGACCGGCCCGTAAAATTGGGACCAAGACGATTTGGCGGGCGAGGCGAGCCCCTTTCATGAGTTCGAGTGGAGTTTCCACCTCGCAAGGTTCCGCTGCCAGATCGGAGGTCACCTGGGGCACCATGAGGCGAGCGACATTGCCCACCAGGAGACGAAAGTGCTGGGAACTGCAATCCTTGTCCCGCAGGCGGGCCAGGCGGTCTGCAATGATGGGGTGGTCGAGAACAGTCATGGCCGCAGTCATCTCACATTTTGAGGAATTTGCGAAGCTCCGCCTGACTGCAACCCAGGCGGTGGGCAGCCTCCTTGAAGTCGCCCTGGGCGTCGTCCACGACCCGACGGGTGAGTTCGCCCGGCAGCCACTCGAGGAGGTTACGATTCGGATCGGGGGTGATGGAGAGCAAGGTCTCGAACGCGGTGTTCATTTTCTGATCGTCGGAGATGGGGCTCCTACCAAAGGGGATGTCCTCGGGAAGCAGAAGGTCAGAAGTCGAGAGAGCGCAGGCGCGGGCGATCGTGTTTTCGAGTTCACGGACGTTGCCGGGCCAGCGATGTTTCTGGAGTGCTTCGACCGCTTCTCCGGCAAGACGCATGCGTGCCATGCCCTGTTTACGGGCAAGGCGCTGTAGAAAAAACTCCGCAAGTAGCGGAATGTCTTCGATGCGCTTTCGCAGGGGAGGAAGGTTAATTTCGACGACATTCATCCGGTAATAGAGATCCTCCCGGAAGTTGCCCTTGGACACTTCGTCCGCGAGGTCCTTGTTGGTGGCCGCCACGATGCGGACATCACTGCTCAGAGTTTCGTTGCCACCCACCCGGGAAAAGGTTCCCTCCTGCAGGATGCGCAGGAGTTTCACTTGGACCGAGGCTGGCATGTCACCGATTTCATCAAGGAAGAGAGTCCCTCCGTCGCATTGTTCGAAGCGGCCGGTTCGTTTGGCAACGGCCCCTGTGAAGGAGCCCTTTTCGTGTCCAAAAAGCTCACTCTCCAGCAGGCTTTCGGGAATGGCACCGCAGTTGATGGCGACCATTTCGCTCTTTCGGCGCGGGCTGTATTCGTGCACGGCGCGAGCCACCAATTCCTTGCCTGTGCCGCTTTCCCCGGTCACGAGGACGGGAGCATCGGTCTGGGCGACCCGGCCGACAATTTTGAATACATCCTGAAGCGGACGAGAGACTCCGATCATCTTGACCCGTCCGTCCACCGCAGGGAGGTTCGGGATGCTATCGCCGGCCAGGCGCCGTTGTTCAATGCCTTGCAGGGCGGCCTCAATCACTTGGCGAAGTTCAAATGTGAGGGACTCCTTCCGGAGGACATCGCGAGCCCCTCGCCGGCTGGCTTCGATGATCTGAGTGGTGGTGGGAAACCCCGCGGTGAGGACCACCACCGCATTCTGGTTGTTCGAGCGCAGCCGTGAAAGCAGTTCGAGCCCGTCGAGGGGTTTGAGCTGAATGTCCGCGATGACGATATCGATCTTGGTCTTCTCCGAAATCTTGAGGGCATTCTCTGCGTTGTCGCAACGAAGAATGCGCAGAGCCTTAGCCTCCAAGTGCTTGGTTGCCCAATCGAGGAAGTCGTGGTCTTCGTCGACGAGAAGGATCGTCTGCTCGGTGGTCGGGGGGGCCATGAGAATCTGGCGCAGAAGGCTCGGCGTCGGTCAGATAGCACCGAAGCGGCGGTGGCGGCGAGCATATTCCTCGACAGCTTGGTGGAGGTCGGTCTTCTTGAACTCGGGCCAGAACTTGCGAGTGATCACAATTTCCGAGTAGCTGATCTGCCAGAGAAGAAAGTTGGAGAGGCGGCACTCGCCCGAGGTGCGCACGAGGAGGTCGGGATCAGGAAACTCAGAGGTGTAGAGTCGCTGAGCGAAGGATTCGCAGTCAATGGACTCAGGATCAAGTCCCCCCTCGGCGGCCTCGCGTGCGAGCTGACGGGCCGCATCGACAATCTCTTCGCGGGATCCGTAGGAGAGGGCCAGCACCAGGTCGAGGTCCTGGTTGGAGGAGGTTTGCTCGATGACGCGCTCCAGTTCCCTGCGGCAGCTCTTGGGCAAGGACTCGAGGCGGCCGATGGCGTGAAGACGAACCCCTTGCCTGTGCATCTCGGGAGCCTTTTTTTTCAGGAAGCGCTCCAGCAATTCCATGAGCGCTTTGATTTCGGCCTTGGGGCGGCTCCAGTTCTCGGAGGAGAAGGCATAGAGGGTTAGAAATTTGATCCCGATTTCCTTGCAGGTCTCCACCGCCTCGCGCACGGATTCCGCGCCTGCTCGATGACCTTCTCGTCTGGGGAGTCCTCGCTCACGAGCCCAGCGCCCGTTGCCATCCATAATAATGGCGACATGGCGGGGGATGTCGGAGTGGCTGGAGCCTGAAGGCATGGGAGTAATGGGAGGTGGCAATTGTGCGGGCGGGAGGGCGCAATTCAAGGTCCATGCTTGGTTGGGGTGAGTTTGGCCGTCGTTTAAGGCCTGAGGGGGGAGGCCTTGCCGCACTCAAAGGAGGATGGTCTGCTCGCGATCGGGGCCAATGCCGACATACTTAACCGGTGCGCCTGCGAGCTTTCCGAGTCGCATAAGATAGCTCTGCGCATTCTTCGGAAGGTCATCCCAAGTGCGACAGCCCGAAGTGTCCATCTTCCATCCGGGGTGGGTCTCGTAGATTGGTTGCGCCCGGTCCCAGGCATCGCGTTGGGCAGGGGGGAAGGGGTTCTCGAGTCCGTCGATGTTGTAGGCGGTGCACACCATGATCTCGTCACGTTCGTCGAGGCCATCGAGATTGGTCACGGCCAAGTCGGTGACGCCATTTACCATACAGGCAAAGCGCAACAAGACCATGTCGAGCCATCCGCAGCGCCGCTTGCGTCCGGTGGTGGCGCCGAATTCGCGACCGAGTCCATGCAGGTAATCGGAAAATTCCTGACTCTCCGTAACGTGTGCGCCTTGGCCCACCCGCGTGGTGTAGGCTTTACAAACTCCCACCACGCGATCGACCGCGATGGGCGGCAGGCCACTGCCGGTGCACGCTCCGCCCGAGGTTGTGTTGGATGAGGTGACGAAGGGATAGGTCCCAAAATCGACGTCGAGAAAGGTTCCCTGTGCGCCCTCGAAGACGATGTTCTTGTCGGCCTTCCACGCCTCGTGAAGAACGGGAATGGTATTGGTGACGTGAGGACGCAGGTGGTTTAGCGCGTCCTCAACATGGCCGAGCGCCTCGTCGGCATCATGCTGGGGAAGTCCGTGAGCGGCCAGGAATTGATTGGCGTCCTTGAGACGAACCGAGATCAACTCATGGGCCAGCTTCGCATCGAGCAGGTCGGCAAGACGCAGTCCGCAACGGGTGGCTTTGTCGGAGTAGGCCGGTCCGATACCGCGTCGCGTTGTCCCGATCGAGAATTTGCCGCGCGCTTCTTCCTGCGCCGCATCGAGATCGCGATGGTAGGGAAGGACCACGTGGGCACGATCTGAGATGAGAAGATTGTCCGGAGTGATGGTCACACCCAGGCCTCGCAATTTCTCAAATTCCGCGACGAGTCCGACCGGGTCCATGACCACCCCGTTACCGATCACGTTCATCTTGTCCCCCCACAGGATGCCGGAAGGAACGAGATGAAGAATATACTTGTTCTCGCCGACGATGACAGTGTGCCCGGCATTGTTTCCTCCCTGTCCGCGGACCACGAGGTCTGCACTCTCGGTGAGAAAGTCGACAATCTTGCCTTTTCCTTCATCGCCCCACTGGAGGCCATTAACAATCGTATTCATTGGATGGATAATCGGCACTCAGCACCAAGAGGCGCGAGTGCTCATTAGTTCGAGAATCTGAGGAGCTCCCGCTCCCGGGTTGGCTCCTTTGGGGGGGGTCCTCTGCCTAGGAGGGCGTTTGGGTGAGGATTTCCATGAAGGCCCTGTGCGAGAATTCCCAGGACCAAAAGAGCGCCTTTCACGATCTCTCTTTTGAAATGATATTTTCGCGTGCATTCGCGGTTGCCCCCTTACTTCGTCGCGTCGATCAGGTCGGCGAATTCCTTAAAAATGTAGGATGCGTCGTGCGGACCGGGGGCCGCTTCGGGGTGATACTGGACGGAGAAGACGGGATCGCTCGTTGAACGAATTCCTTCGACCGTGTTGTCGTTGAGGTTGAGATGAGTGACTTCGACGTGTGAAGGAAGGGATTCGCGATCGGTTGCAAACCCGTGGTTCTGGGACGTGATGGAGACTGCTCCGCTACGGAGATCCTTCACGGGTTGGTTTCCACCCCGATGACCGAACTTCAGTTTGAAGGTCTTGCCGCCGAAGGCATGGGTGAGGATCTGGTGGCCGAGGCAAATTCCAAAAATGGGTTTCGCGCCGATGAGTTGCTCGATCTCGGCGTGGATGTAATCGAGGGCCGCCGGGTCGCCGGGTCCGTTTGAGAGAAAGATGCCATCCGGATTGTGGGCCAGCACGTCTTTGGCAGAGGTGCGCGCACTGACGACCTCCACCTCAAATCCGTTCTGTCGCAGTTGTCGCAGGATGTTGTACTTGATTCCGAAGTCATAAGCCACGATGCGGTGGCGAACCTCGGGAAGGTCGGCATAGTGCCCCTCCTGTCCGTGTGAAGGATTGGGGAGGACCCAGTTGCGGGACTCCGCCTCCCAGGTGAAGCCGGCGGGGGTGGTGACTTCCTGGACAAAATCGGAACCCTCCATGGGTGCGGAGTCCTTGGCTTGTTGGATCGCCTCGTCCTGATTCAACTCCGTGGTGAGGCAGGCGCGCATCGCGCCAGAGGACCGGAGATGCTTTGTGAGGGCGCGCGTGTCGACCCCCTCGATTCCGATGATCTGGTGCTCGATGAAATAGTCCTGCAGCGATTGCTGCGAACGGAAGTTGGAGGGCGTGCGGCAGAGTTCGCCCACGACAAATCCCCGCACATGGGGACCCCGTGATTCGGCGTCCTCCTCGTTGACCCCGTAATTCCCAATCAGAGGATAGGTCATGGTCACAATCTGACCGCGATAGCTCGGATCGGTGAGAACTTCCTGGTACCCCGTCATAGAGGTATTAAAGCAGGCCTCACCAGTCGAGATACCGGTGTGCCCAAATCCTTCGCCGCGAAAAACGCGACCGTCTTCTAGAGCCAAAATAGCGTCCATTCGGCGGCGCGGATCGTCGGGGAAAGTCGCCCAATGGCAAGTATTAATTGGTGTGGTGACCTCACTCGATTTCCCGAGAGCTTTGTGGGAAGAGGCTCTTTAAATTTCAGGAGTCGCCGCCGCCCCTTGATTGCTTCCGCCTTAGCCGTGTGAATAACTTTTTCCCGCTGTATTTTAAAGAGTCACGATCCCTCCCCCTGCGACCCAGGTGATTCATTCGCTCCCCGACTCCGAGAAGGGTGGCCCATTCCCCATGCGACTGTCACCGCGATGGAGTCCTTGCCCTTCGGATGGATGTTCGGGTGGGACCGGGTGAGAGGGCGACGAACTCCGCGCCGTTACTTCGAGGATCCCTTCAAGTGGTAGTCCGCGAACTCCAGGAAGCGCTCCCAATCGTATTTTTCGATCGAGTGGCCGCCTTCGCGGATGTGGTAGCCGACCTGGCTCTCGATGATCGCTTTGCCAACCGGAGGGGATTTTTCTGACTCCAATCCCTTCTTGCCGAGAAGGCGATATACATCGCTGGCGTGGTAGGCCGAGAGATACTCACCACGCCCGTCTGCCCAAGTGTCCTCCACCCCGCTGTGGACATACACTGGACGCGGGGCGATGCAGGCCAGAAGCATGTGCTGGTCAACGGGCAGGTCGTCCTCCTGCTCCACGAATTTCCAGGCATTGCGGCAGAGCCAGTAGGGGAAGCGAGTCACCATTTTCTTTAGGGTCTCCCCGGACTTGCGGCGCCAGAGGGCGGCACCGGCGCAACCTGATTGAGCGGAGATTGCGAGGGCAAAGCGTTCATCCTGGGCGGCAGTCCAGAGGGTGGCCTTGCCCATCTTGGAGTGCCCCATGATTGCGATGCGGGTATGATCGATATCATCATCGGTTTCGAGATAATCCATCCCACGCATGGCGCCCCAGGCGCAGACCGAGAGCACGCCCCACTCGTGAGCCTTTGGAAAGCTCTGGCCTTTTGGGTAGAAGAGCTTGTGGACGGATTTGAGGAACTCGGTTTCATTGTGTCCCACGAGGTCCTGGTGGTAGACGGCGCAGAACCCGTAGCCGCGATCAAGGAATTCACCAAGGGGCCAACCGTTTTTGAGTTTACCCGCTCGAAAACTTGAGGCGTCGAAGTCCTTGCCCTGTGTGTTGTTGAAGCTGTGTTTGAAGAATGCCGGGACCGGCTTCTGAGCCTCGTTGGGGACGAAGACGAGGAAGTGCATCGAGATCCGCCCGTTTTTGTTGCTGAGGTGGATCTTGACGTCCTTGCGGGTGGCCTTGCCTTTCATGAAATTGGAATCGGTTTTCACGACTTCGAACTCCATCTTGATCGGGTCGGATGGTTCGGGCACGCGACCGTAGACCAGATTGCTGAAGAGGGAGAGGATCTCGGGACGGCGGTGGTGGTGCCACTGGTCGGCGGTGGTTATGGTCTGCCCTTGCGAAGTAACGAGCAAGGGAGGGAGGTCGTAGTGTGGAGTCTTCCGGTCGTCATAGTTGACGTCCTTGTCGTACTCTTTTGCTTCGCGAGCAGAGGTTGGCAAGATCGAGAGGAGGGCAAGGATGAGAGGAGAGATGACTTGTTTCATGAGGCAACGATGAGGAAACCGCGAATGCCCCCGAATGCACGCGAATTGTTGGCGGTGAATCCCTCGGGGGACGCGTAGAGCCTGCAAATCCGGCCTGGGGAGAGGGCTGATAAATTCCCCTCGACCCATGGGCAAATCTGTCTCTATCCTTCGCCCTCTTTACGTTTGTGCGCGCAGGGATATGCCGACCACCGAGATTCCCATTCAAAAAACCGGCTTTGGACGCACAATGCGTCGCGATGCGTGGTGGTGGCAGCCCTTGGTGGTTTTTCTCGGGCTCACGAGCTTTATTGTTTATTCGACCTGGGCCGCCTTTCAGGGCGTGCACTATACCTCCGGTCCCTATCTCTCACCGTTTTACTCCCCCGAGATTTTCGGGAGCTCCCCGCATGCACTGATGGGGCCGAAGCCGGAGATCTGGCCCTCGTGGTTGCCCTTCTCCCCGGCCCTCCTTATTCTTTGGGCTCCGGCGGGATTCCGCATGACCTGCTATTACTATCGGGGCGCCTACTACAAGGCCTTCTGGGCTGATCCGCCGGCTTGCGCGGTGAGTGAACCTCGCAAGAAGTATCTCGGCGAAAACTCTCTTCCGCTCATTTTGCAGAATATCCATCGCTACTTCCTTTACGTCGCGCTGATCTTCATCGTCCTGCTCGGTATGGATGCCGTCAAGGGGTTCTGGTTCGCCGATGAAGAGACGGGCAAGGGGTCTTTCGGGATCGGGATTGGCTCCTTGGTGCTCGTGATCAATGTGGTGTTATTGGGTGGCTACACCTTCGGTTGCCACTCCTTTCGGCACTTGGTGGGCGGGGTTCGCGATCGTCTTTCGAGGAGCTCGCGTCCGCGCCAGTGCGTCTTTGATTGTGTGAGTTGTCTCAATCGCGGTCACATGAGGTTTGCTTGGATGAGTTTGTTCTGGGTCGGGTTCACGGATGTCTATGTCCGGCTTTGCTCAATGGGGATTTGGACCGATTTCAGAATTTTCTAGCGTATGGGGGAATGTATCGAATTTGAACACGACGTGCTGGTTATTGGTGCCGGGGGCGCGGGATTACGAGCAGCGATCGAAGCGTCAGCGGCAGGTGTTTCGGTCGGGTTGGTCTGCAAATCGATGCTCGGAAAAGCCCACACCGTGATGGCAGAAGGCGGAATTGCCGCCGCCCTCGCCAACGTTGATGACCGCGACAATTGGAAGGTGCACTTTGCCGACACCATGCGCGGCGGGCAGTACATCAACAACTGGCGCATGGCACAGATTCATGCCCAGGAAGCACCCGATCGCGTGCGCGAACTGGAGTCCTGGGGTGCGGTCTTTGATCGGACCAAGGATGGACGAATTCTTCAGCGTAACTTTGGAGGGCATAAGTATCCTCGCCTCGCTCATGTGGGAGATCGCACCGGGCTCGAAATGATCCGCACCCTGCAGGATCACGGCATTCATCAGGGGATCGAAGTCTACATGGAAGTGACGGTGGTCGAGTTGATGAAGGATGGCGACCGGGTGGTCGGGGCGGTGGCTTACGATCGGGAGCGGGGGCGATTCAGAATCTTCCGTGCCAAGGCCATTGTGCTGGCCACCGGTGGAGTGGGGCGGGCCTACCAGATCACCAGCAACAGCTGGGAAGGGACCGGTGATGGGCACGCCCTAGCCTACCACGCCGGGGCGGATCTCATCGACATGGAGTTCATCCAGTTTCATCCCACCGGGATGGTCTGGCCACCTAGTGTGTGCGGAATCCTTGTGACCGAAGGGGTGCGCGGGGAAGGGGGAATCCTCACCAACAGCGAAGGACGGCGCTTCATGTTCGACGATATCCCGGACAACTACAAGGACCAGACCGCCGATACGCCGGAGGAAGGCTGGCGCTACGTGCTTGGTGACAAGATCGCGCGTCGCCCTCCCGAGTTGCTCACTCGCGATCACGTTGCACGTTGCATCGTTCGGGAGATTCGGGAGGGGCGGGGGAGTCCTCACGGCGGCGTCTTCCTGGACATCGCATGGATCAAGGAAAAGATGAGCGACTCGGAAGCTCATATCAAACGCAAGCTTCCGAGCATGTATCACCAGTTCAAGCAGTTGGCTGATATCGACATCACGAACGAGCGCATGGAAGTGGGGCCCACCACGCACTACATCATGGGAGGGATCCGGGTCGAGGCCGACACTCAGGCCGCCACCGTGCCCGGGTTGTATGCTTGTGGCGAGTGCGGAGGCGGGATCAACGGTGCGAATCGCCTCGGCGGCAACTCACTATCGGATCTCATCGTGCTGGGCAAACGGGCAGGTGAACACGCGGCCATCTATGCCCTGGAGACTCAGGCTGGTCGGATTGACGAGGCGCGGGTCGAGGCGGCTCAGCGGACGGCTCTGAGGGCATTTGATCGTGGGGGCTCGGAAGCGGAGGGCCCTTACGCGGTCCAGAATGACCTGCAGGTGGCGATGCAGGCGCTGGTGGGCATCGTGCGCACCGGGGATGAGATGCGCACGGCCCTGGAAGAGATCACGAAGCTGCGCCAGCGTGCCGAAGAGGTGGGGGTGGTTGGTCACCGGGAGTACAATCCCGGATGGCATACGGCTCTCGATCTCGAGAATCTTCTTACGGTTTCGGAAGCGATTGCGCGCTCCGCGCTGGCCCGCGAAGAGAGTCGCGGGGCACAATTCCGCAAGGATTTTCCGAGCAAGGATCCGGGGTGGGGAAAAGCCAACAATGTCATTCGCAAAGCCCGCGACGGCTCGATGGAAGTCGAGAAAGTGCCTATTCATGACATGCCTGCGGAGTTGCAGGCCATCGTCGATGAGATGGGATAGCAGAAAAATAGCGCCATGATGGCGAATTTCCGACAAGATACCACAAGGTCATGTCCAGCGCGACATTCAGAATCTGGCGAGGAAACGTAGAGGGAGGAAAGTTTCACGATTTCTCCACCGAGGTGAGCGAAGGGATGGTCGTGCTCGACGCAGTGCGCCGGATTCAGGCCGAGAAAGCAAATGACCTCGCCTGCCGATGGAACTGCAAGGCGGGGAAGTGCGGATCCTGTTCGGCGGAAGTGAATGGCATGCCGCGACTGATGTGCATGTGTCGCATGAGTGATCTGCCTCTCGATAGGCCCATCACAGTGGAGCCCATCAAAGCATTCCCGATCATCAAGGACCTCACGACCGATATTTCATGGAACTACGTGGCTAAAAAGAAGATCAGGAAATTCAAGCCCCGGGCACCCGATCACGATGACGGAACCTGGAACATGGTCCAAGACGATGTCGACCGGGTGCAGGAGTTTCGCAAGTGCATCGAGTGCTTCCTCTGCCAGAACGTCTGCCACGTTCTGCGGGAACATGACCTGCACGACGACTTTATCGGGCCGCGTCTCTTTGTCTATTCCGCCGCGCTCGAAATGCACCCTCTGGATACCGAAGATCGCCTCGAGGATCTCAAGAAGGCACAGGGGATTGGCTACTGCAACATCACCAAGTGCTGCACCAAAGTTTGTCCGGAAGACATCACGATCACCGACAATGCCATCATCCCGCTGAAGGAGCGGGTAGTGGATCGCTTTTACGACCCCCTGGCCATGTTTCTGCGGCGCTTTCGTCGCAAGAAGCCGGATAAAGGGGTCGGAGAAAACACGAAATGACCAACCGCTTGCAAGAAG
This sequence comes from Roseibacillus sp., assembly GCA_028821775.1. Taxonomy (GTDB): domain Bacteria; phylum Verrucomicrobiota; class Verrucomicrobiia; order Verrucomicrobiales; family Akkermansiaceae; genus Roseibacillus_B. The sequence goes on along the minus strand of JAPKFB010000022.1, from coordinate 47,718 downwards.
TGAGCTCACTGACATGGAACTGAAACCTCTTCCAACCGAGGCCGTTCCGGCCGCTCTCAAGAAGGCCAAGCACTACCGCCTCCTCAATGAGCCTGCTGCCGCGGAAAGCATTTGTCTCGATATCCTGCGGGTCGATTCCGAGAACAGGGAAGCTCTGGTGATCCTCATCCTCGCGATGAGCGATCACTCTGGAGGAGGCTACAAGATCAGTGATCATCGCGTGGAGGATCTCATCGCACAGATACCGAGCGACTACGAACGCGCTTACTACACCGGATTGGTGGCGGAACGCCGCGGCCTGGCCAAGATTCGCGGGCAGTCTCCCGGGTCGAGCTACGTGGCTTATGAGTGCCTGACCACTGCGATGAGCCATTTCGAGGAGGCCTTGGCGCTGAGTCATTCCACCGGGGGCGAATCCACCCTGCGTTGGAACACCTGTGCCCGGCTCATCGAGCGCAATAATCTTGCTCCCCGGCCGGTGGAGCACCTGGCAGAGTTGGGCGATTGACCCTACCCGCGTGAGGGATTTGTCACTGCGCGGAGTTCCCCTAAGTCGGTTTTTCGCCCCGCGCCATAACGACCTTTCCGGTGCGGACGGTCTCGATGATGTCGAACTGCCCCAGCATGCCCACCGCGGCATCGATCTTGGGTGAATCACCGGTGATCTGAGCGATCATGGAGAAGGGCGTCAGGTCGACGGTCTTCCCATTGAAGTGCTCGATGATCTGGAGTGCGTCGGTACGTTTCTGGCCGTCTGCGACGAGGAACTTGATGAGAAGCATTTCCTTCACCACCGCGTCGGCGGCGGTATGCTCGTAGCAGTGAATGACATCGATGAGTTTGTTCACCTGCTTGATGATTTGCTCCAGACCTTCGGGGGCCCCCTTGAGGCCGATCGTCATGCGGCTGAAATTCGCGTCGCGACCCTGCGAAACGACAAGGGACTCAATATTGTAGCCGCGTCGGGCAAAGACCTGGCAAATCCGCATGAGGACCCCGGCCTTATTGTTGACGAAGATTGAGAGGGTGTGGATCACCTCGGTGGAAGATGTGGCAACGGGCGTGTCGGTAGTGACAATCTTCTTGGACATTTCAGATATCAGATTTGAGGTTTCAGATCTGCGGAGGCGTCTAGGTGGAGCCAACCGGTTTGGGCATCTTGTGCTTTGGCGGCTCAATGAGCATGTCTTCCAGAGCGGCCCCAGCCGGAATCATGGGGAAGACGTTGTCGGTCTTCACGCACTCAGCGTGAATGAGGCATGGACCCTCGTTGTAGTCGAGCGCCTTTTGCAAGACGCGACCGACGTCCGCTGGTCGCTTGATGTTGAAGCCCTTGATGCCATAGGCGCCGGCCAGTTTGACGAAATCGGGATTCCCCTCGAGATCCACTCCACTCTTGCGGTCGTCGAAGAAGAGCTCCTGCCACTGGCGCACCATGCCGAGGTAGTGATTGTTCAAAACCAGGATCTTGATGGGTAGTTTGTGCAGGGCGGCGGTGGCGAGTTCGAAGAGCGTCATCTGGAAGCCGCCATCACCGGAGATCGAAACCACCAGGGCGTCGGGGCAGGCAAACTGTGCGCCGATGGCGGCTGGAAAACCGAATCCCATGGTGCCTGCTCCACCGGAAGAGAGCCACTTGTGAGGAGCGTCGTTCTTGTAGAACTGGGCCGCCCACATCTGGTGTTGGCCCACATCGGTGGCGACAATGGCACTGCCCTTGGTGAGGATGAACAGTTCGTCGATGACCTGCTGCATGCGCAGGCCGCCCTGCTTCTTGTAGCAGAGGGGATACTTTCTCTTGTAGCCCGCGAGATGATTCAACCATGGCTCACTATCGAGTTTCGAGACGCGCTTGTTGAGCTCAATGAGCGCGGCCTTGGCGTCGCCGATGATTTGCACATCCGGGACGATCATCTTGTTCATCTCGGAGGGATCGATATCGATGTGGATGATCTTGGCATTGGCTCCAAACTTGTCGGCTTGGCCGATGATGCGGTCATCGAAGCGTGAGCCGACATTGAGAATGAGGTCCGCTTCCACAATGGCCTTGTTTGCGTAAGCAGTGCCGTGCATTCCGAGCATGCCGAGGGAATGTTCGTGGGTCTCCGGAAACACACCCTTGCCGAGCAGAGTGGAGGTGACCGGGCAGCCCAGCATCTGAGAGAGTTTGAACAGTTCGTCTTCAGCCCGTGCAATCATGCAGCCTTGGCCTGCGAGGATGACAGGTCTGGTTGACTGGCTGATGAGCTTGACGGCTTCGTCGATTGCGCTCTCCTCGATCTGGAATGCGCGCTCGGGATGATAACCCGGGAGGTTGATTTCAGGATCGAGGTCGCCGTCGAAGGGGTCCTGTGAGACGTTTTTAGGAATATCAATCAGGACCGGGCCGGGACGCCCGGTGGTGGCTATATGGTGAGCTTCCCTCGCGATGCGGGGGAGATCATTGGTCCTCTTGACGAGAAAGTTGTGTTTCACGACAGCCATCGTGATCCCGAAAATGTCGGCTTCCTGGAAGGCGTCCTTGCCCAGCATCCAAGTCACTTGTTGCCCGGTCAGAACGATCATGGGGACGGAATCCATCTGAGCCGTCATGAGACCAGTGACTGCATTGCCGGCACCTGGTCCGGAGGTCACGAGAACCGCGGCGGGTTTTCCAGTGGCTCTCGCATAACCATCGGCCATGTGCACCGCTCCCTGCTCGTGGCGAACGAGGATGAATTTCATCTTCGTCTCGACGGTCTCCAACGCGTCAAAGATCGGGAGTGCCGCTCCGCCCGAGTAACCGAAGATGTATTCGATTCCGAGATCATCGAGAGTCTTGAGGAGGGCTTGCGCCCCGTCGAGTTTCTGGTTAGCCATCAAGTTTGCCTTTCGGCGGGGAAAGTCCTATTTATTACGGAAAAGTCGAGATGAAAATTGGCATTATTCCGTGAAGTTGGCGAAAAACTCCAATCAAGGGGTTCAAAAAGTGATGATTTAACATCAAGCGGGAGAAAATCTCCATGACCTCTCAGTGAAAATTGAGAAATCCCACTAAAGGAGGGACGGTTGGGGGGAAGGGTTAATCGAGGGCGAGGAGGGCGAGGATGGCGGCAATGGTGGAGAGGGCGTTACCTTCTAGGCGATTGTTTACGTAGAGGAAACTCCGGCGTCCCTTGGGTTTCTCGGCGAGCTTCCTGATGAGGCTGGAGGCAGCACTGCGGACCCCGAGTTGGGGCTCCTGGATACGGTCGTAGGGCTCGAAGGATTTCACCGCCGATTTGTAGTTACGGCCGCACTTCAAGAGGAGACGCGAAGCGATGGGAGTGACCTCCCGATCGGGAACCTGGAGCGTAATCTGCTCCGCGAGGGAGGGCATGCGCTGCCACTGATTGTAGACGTGTCCGACTCGGTGACGGGCGAGGGTATCGAAATAGGGTTTCTTCAGAAACTCCGGGTTCCGAATTTCGACCCCGAAATCCCACTCTTCGGTGGGGAGTTCTGCGAGGAAGGCATCGAGGGCCAAGACGAAATCGCGGCCGTGTTCAAAGTCTCGCTGATAGAAGCGTGAAAACTCAAACATGATGATCCCGGTTTGTTCGCGATATGGTTCCAGAGGCTTTAGGAAGGACTGGAGAAATAGGTTTGCGTCGAGAAAGCAGGGGTTGTCCTTGCCGGCATACTCGCCGTGTCTGCGGTGCCTGGGGAAATGCTTGATTGTGATCGTGTCCGTCACCTTGTGCGAAAAGCGGAAATCCTGGGGAACCTGGTCGGTGAGGTCCTGAAGATACTTCGCTCCGGGAAAACGATAGAATGACGCATCGACGCAGACGCTCGGAAAGACTTCCGCGTATTCCTCGAGGCAGTTTTTCTCAAAGCGGCTTTTGGCGACCTTGCCGCGATACTCATAGCGTGCGGGGGAGTAGAGTTGTCCCAGCCACCCGGGGTACTTCCACGACGAGGTGCCGAGGTAGATTCCCTGCTGGGCGAGATGCCGGAGAGCTGGGGAGAGCTCGCGAGCGTTCATGAGGTTTACCAGCAGCGGATCTTCGGCTGTGGCTCAGCGCTTGGATCGGCCACAGTCAGGGTTTCCGCATGCTTCTCCTTCCAACAGATGAGCGCGGTGCGGATTTGCTCCTCCTTGCGGCCAGGCGAAAGTTCCCAGACAAAGGGCATCTCCGGTTTGAAGTGCTTGAGAAGCTGGTCGTAGTCCAGGGTGCCAGTGAAGGGGACCTGATGGTCGCGGTGAGGCCACACCACATCGTGGACATGGGCGCCAATGACGTAGGGCTCCATCTGTTTAAGCCAGAAATCGTGCTCGAGAAGTCGCAGGTTGTGCTTCAGTTGCACGTGGCCAAAGTCGTGCCAGTATCCGACCCATTCGTGATCGGCGAAATGTTCCTGGAGGGCGATCATCTCGCGTTCCGTGGGCACGTCTTCGTACTTGGAGCGTGATTCGACCGCTAGCTTCACCTTGTAATCCGCGGCCTTCTCGGCGATCTTTTCGAGGGCCTCAATCGCGCGCCGGAAGTAGAGTGCGCCTGTCTTCTCTCGCTTGGCGACGCACTTCAGTTTGAAGTCGGCATACTCCTTGGTGAGTTGACGGCCCTCCTTCGCCATCCGAGTGAGTTGGCCGGTCCATTTGCTGTGAGGCATGAGGGGAACCGAGCCCATGTGAAGGACCATGTATTCGGCCTTGAATTCGGCGGCGATCTCGAGGGTCTTGATGGTCATGTCCATCGCCCGCTTCCGGTCGAAGGGGCGGTGGGAACTGAACTCATAGGCGTCGGGGGCATCGATCATGACTTCCGTGGGAGAGGGGAAGTAATTGTGTACCCCGGAGCAACGAAAGGCGCCGCCCTCGAAGGCCTTCCGGATGCCCGGCAATTTCGTAACGGTCATCCCGTGACTGAGCTCGATGGTATCGACTCCCAGTCCGAGGATCTCCTCGATCATGGCCTCGCCATCAGTGTGGCGAGAGTTATTCCAACAGGTAGAAAAGGAGAGCATGCGGGGATACGCACTCCTTGAACAGTTCTAGGAACTGTGCGGAATGCGCGCTGGTTCAGGTTGGCGGTGAAACCGGAAGAGAAAGAAGCTATTCAGAAAGAAGATCACCGCAAGAGCACCAATGGCCACTTGCATGATGGTCATCGTTGACAGGTGATTGTCGTGTGCCATCGCGCGAGCGATCTCGGTGCTTTTGAGTGCGTTGTGCATGAAATCTGCTTCACCGCTGCTGATGGCAGCGTTGACGTATTCCTTATTCACAACGGCGTGGGGCACGAAACCTTGTTGACCGCTGTAGATCACCGGAATGGCGGCGAGCAAAACAACTGCAACGCAAATATTGGTAATCAGAACAAGCGGAAGTCTCTTGCGAGGAGACGGGGGCTGGGTAGAGGGAATAGGCGTGGTAGATGTCATGGACTAGGGGGTGGTAGGATCGATCACTAACACAAACTCGCCGCGTGGCGGCCGATCAGTAAAGGCATCTAGCAATTTCAGGGTTTGTCCGCCATATATGTTTTCAAATTTCTTAGTTAACTCTTTCGTAATGCATATACGAGCTAAAGGGTTAAGTTCACTTAATATTTCGAGTGTTGAAACAAGGCGGTGTGGAGACTCGAAGTATACGGAAGTATGGCCTCTTCCGAGGGCAGCTTGGAGCTCCCGTTCTCGTTTGCCTTTCTTAAAAGGCAAGAACCCACCGAAGGTAAAGGGATGTGGAGGAAGTCCGGATGCGACGAGAGCGGTGGTGATCGCGCAGGCTCCTGGTAGGACTTCGTAGGTCAGTTCTGCCTTGATGCACGCCCGCATGAAACGGTGTCCAGGATCGGATAAACATGGGGTGCCAGCGTCGGAGATGACTGCGATTCGCTGACCTCCCTGAGCCCTGGCAACGAGCTCCAGGGAACGCCGTTTCTCGTTGTGATCGTGGAGGGAGGTGGTTGGTTTCTCGATCTTGTAGTGATTGAGAAGTTTGCGGGAGTGACGGGTGTCTTCGCAGGCGATGAGATCAACCGAGCGCAGGGTTTCAAGGGCGCGCAGGGTGATGTCGCCAAGATTGCCGATTGGAGTTGGCACAAACGAGACTGCGGGCGGATCATTGACTGACTCATCAGACATGGGTGAGGTATAGATTGAAGGACGAGAGGCCGGAAGGTTGAAGGTCGGGAATTGAGTTGGCGTTTCTTCGGTGCTGGCGAGTCAAGGATTTCGGTGGTGAGTCTCGGATGAGGGAGAGAGAGGCTCTTCATCGCGCCGTAATCCCTTCCGGTCGCCGAGGGGCCGAGGCGGCAGCTTGGTTGCGAGGGGTCTGTGCGCCCCGAGGCCATGAGTTTCGCCACCGCCAAGGCGAGCAATTGTGGAGAGGGTCGTGTCCTCGCGATTGATTCACGAGCTCGCTCAATTAGGCTGCCTCCGAAGTTCCTGCAAAAGATGCACGCGCATCTTTTTTGCGAGTTCAAGGAGGGAGCGGCGAAGGCTCACCGATGAACGAACAATGCCGAATGTGGAAATGAGGGCCGCTCTTTCTGAATCAGGAACGAGCTAAGGGAGGCAATCCCCAATCTCAATCGATTTCAAATTTCGCAGGAACTTCGTAACCGCACCCTAGAATCCATCCGCCAGACGACTCGCCACGGCTTCGGATGCGCGCTTGAGGGCGTCGATGAGGGCGGTCTGTCGGGCGGTCTGTAAATTGGGGTCCACGAAGAAGCGGGTGGTGCCGCGGGATTTTCCCTGAGCGAGGATCTTGAGGGGGTTCCTCGCGTCGACGAGAATCCAGTGGAGGTGGACCTCCATTTCGAGTTCTTCCGAGCGCAGGATGTCGATGCGAGTGGAGCGGGCCTGGCGGTAGTTGATCTTGCGGAAGGTGGTGAGAAGGCGGGCGTCGGCAGTATCGATCGTGGCAATGCGGTAGGTTCCGTCACGGGTGAGGGCGTTGACAATCGAATTGGTGGTGTGGGCCGCTGCCCGCGGGATCTGAGTGTCATTGCGCGCCATGGCAACGTGTAGGGAGTTGATAGCGCCTAGTTGCTGCGGTTTGGCCCCACCCAGTTGATAGCCAGCACAGCCATTGAGAAGGAGTGCGAGTGTGAGCGCTAGCAGAGCGAAGACACGTAAGGCCATGGATCTAGTTGCCGCTCCCGAGGAGTTGAAGACGTTGTTGCGCCTTGTTGTGGAGTGCGCCCCCCTTGGTCTTGCTCAGGACCTCCTGGTAATAAAATGCAGCCGAAGAATTTTGTCTCTTCTTGAAATAGAACTCCGCAATGTCGAAACTGCGCTGAATGTCGCGGGACTTGATTTCAGTGATTTTCAGGGCAGCATCGGCGGCCCGCTTGGTGCCTGGATAGCTCTGGCGCAGGTCCTCAAAGGTGTGCAGGGCGCGATCGAGATTGGCTTGGTTTTGATTCCCCCCCGCCGCAGAGGTGAGGAGGATGTGGCCAATGCGGTAGTAAGAGTCGGGGGCCAGAGAAGACTTGGGATAATCGTCCACCACTTTTTGGTAGGCCGCAATTGCGGGGAGCAGTTTTTTGCGATTCTCAAGTACTTCGCCGATCGTAAATTGCGCCTTGGGGGCGGAGGCCGATTGGGGGGCATTGTCTCGTACCTTCTCGAGCATCTCGACGATTGTCTTGCTCTCGAGTCGGGATTTAAGTCCGAAAAAGCTGTTCTTGATCAAGCCCTCGGAAGCTTTGTGGGCCACGATGGCCTGCTTGTCGCGGGCCTCAGGATAGAGAGCCGTGCTTTGATAGCGATGAATGACCTGTTGATAGGCATCAAAGGCATCGAGCAGTTCGCCCTCGTGTTCGAGCAAGGTGGCTTGGCGAAAACGCGCCGTGGACGCCTTCGGGGATCCCGGGTAAGTGTTGGCCATCGTGCGGTAGAGCTTGATGGCCTTTTCGGATTTTCCCGCCTGATCGGCGGCGAGAGCCTTCGCGTAGAGGCTATCGGTCTTGGGATCGGCGTGATTGTTGCGCTCCGCGAGGGGCAGGGCGTCTTCAAGTTTATTGGAGCATCCTGTCAGGAGACAGGCGCCACAACCAGTGGTGAGGAAAACACGGCGGAGACCGGTCATGGCGAAAATCCTAGTCAGCGTTGTGCAAATGCCAACCGATTTTATTCACTATTCCGAAGGGAATATTTGAACGGAACTGAGTTAGGGGCGTCCCAATTCTTCTGCTCTTCGGGTGGCGGAATTAACCGCATCGATGCAGGCAGACCGAAAGGCGTGGGATTCAAGGGCCTCCAAGCCTGCAATGGTCGTGCCTCCGGGGGAAGTGACCATTTCCTTGAGGATCGCCGGATGGGTTCCGGTGGCTTGGACCATGGCGGCAGCTCCGATCACGGTTTGGACTGCCAATTCGCGGGCTTGTTCGCAGGGGAGGCCATTCTGCACTCCGCCGTCAGTAAGGGCCTCGATGAACATGTAGACGTAGGCCGGACCACTTCCAGAGAGCCCGGTGACGGCATCCATCAGGGATTCATTGATCTCAATTACAAGTCCAACGGCACCCAGAAGTCGATTTGCGGTGGCGGAATCCTCCTCGGTGGCTGCAGACCCCAGGGTGAAGGCCGCTGCACCCATTCCGATCAGAGCTGGGGTATTGGGCATCGAGCGAATCATGCGGGCTCCCTCGCCGACCTCACCCTCAAGACGCTCCAGTTTCAGGCCTGCAGCCACTGAGATGACGAGGAGGCTCTCCTTCGTGCTTCCTGAGGCGGCGATGGACTGAAGGGCGGCCGAGGCATGATAGGGCTTGGTGGCCAAAATGAGCACGTCAACCGTCGTGGCGAGCTCGCCGATGGAGCCTGCAGCGGTCACGCCGTGTTCCGCGACCAACCCTTCCATGGCTGGAGGATGGACATCGTAGCCGAACACCTCCGAAGCCGCGACCGCTCCCGCATTGATGGCTCCCGCCGCGAGAGCCTTCCCCATTTTTCCACAACCGATGAGACCGAGTTTCATGGGCGGAGTTTCGTCGGTTCAGATTCAAGTTTCAAGCATCTTGAATCTTTCTCATTCTGAACGCTTTTTCTTGAGAAATTTGGGAAGGAATGAAGAGTATGATCATGTGCATTGAGTGGCGGACATTGGGGGTGATCTTCGGCTTGAGCATCGGGCTGGGATTTGGTTCGACGTGGGCTCAGGCAAAGAAAAAGCCGACCGTGGAGGCTCCGAGAAGGCCCTTTACGATCGATCAGGTGGTCCACCCGGTGGTGGCGGCCCTCCCTCAGCCGGAGTTTTACGATCCGATTGTCTCCATTCCAATGGCGATTTCCTCGCGGAGTCCACTGGCCTCCCGGCATGTCTTGCAGGGATTGGCCTATATTCAGGCAGCGTGGGACTTTGAAGCCTATCGACATTTTTGTGCCGCGGTACGACTCGATCCAGATTGCATGATGGCCTATTGGGGCATTGGCCTCGCCCTGTCGGCGCCCAACAATGAGTTTGCCCATGAGCGCATGGTGGCGGTCGAGCGCATGATCGAGTTGATGGATGCCACAGTGCAGGTCGGGGGCAAGGATGTTCCCATCGCCTCTCCCATGGAGCAAAAGTACGCCCTTGCGCTGGCGACCCTCTTTGCGCTGCAAGGGGGACAGGCTCTGGAGGCCTTCAAGGTTCTCTCCAACACGTTTCCAAACAATCTGCAGGCGAAGTGTCTTGCAATCTATCTTCAGCGCGACGGATACGACGAATTTGGGTCTGCTAACTTGGGGCAGGAGCGCGCCGTGGAGGAGATGGAGAAAGTGGTCGACGACAATCGCGAAAACATAGGGGTGCTCAGTTTCTGGGCCATGCTGCACGCGGAGGCTCCGGAGGCGGCCACCAAGCTACGCGAGGAGATTTTACCGGTGGTGCGCAAGATTGCCCGCAGGGCGCCGGAATTCCCCCCCTACCAGCATCTTCTCGGCCACTTTGAGTGGCGTTGTGGAAATCATCATCTTGCCGAGATAGCGCTCACCCGCGCGACCTCGCTTTACGCTGCCCACATGAAGAAGCACAAGCTGACCTTCCACGAGTGCGATGGCTGGATTCGCTGTCAGCTCTTTCTCGCGACCGCGATGCACAGCCGGGGAAAATTTGAGGAAGCGATGAAGATTGCGGAGCGCCTCACGAAGTTGCAAATTGAAGGCACGCGACTCGGTTCGGCAGGGGCCAACCTGGTGGTGTGGGAGGTGCGCACTCTTCCCGCGCGCCTCTATCTTGCGCGGGGATGGAAAGGGGATTTTGCCAAAGGGATCGCCAGTTTACCCGGGAAGAATCATCCCCAGCTCTTCAAGGACCGAACGCTCTCAATTTTCTACCTCGAAGCGCTTCGCCAATATCTCGAGTGTCGCAAGGGCCTAGAAGCAGGTGACCGAGATCTCGCTCACAAATATCGGCTCGCCCTGAGCGAGACCCTCGAGCGGATGGAGGGGCTTCAAGCCAACGCCATGAAGAGTTCCTCGATTTCAGAGTACGTCCGCGCAGTCACCGCCTTGCAGGTTTATGTCTCCGAGGCACGAGGCTTCGTTGCGCTGGCCGGGGGCAAGATTGATTGGGCGATTGCGCGAAGTTGGTTCAAGTCGGCCGCTGAGAAGCAACAACGTCCCTCCCTCCTGATGCCGCCGGTAGTGGTCTTACCGATGGAGATACGCCTTGCGCAGTTTTTTGTTCAAACCGGCGTGCTCGCCCGGGCAGTCGAGTCCTACCAGGAGGCCCTGCGACGTCGACCGAACGACCTCGTGGCGTTGCAAGGCTATCAGCAATGTCTCCTTCAGTTGGGGCACCAATCCGACGCGGTTGGGATTGGCAAGTTGATCGAAGACGTGCGCAAGCCGTAGGTAAAGGGAAGGCCTTATGCTTCCTCCACGCGCGCTCTCGAAATTCCCCGTAACTCGAAGGCTCGCAGGATCGTTGCCTCGATGAGGTTGGCAGGACAGGATGCCCCTGCGGTAATTCCGATCACGGCGGGCTTGCCTCGCAGGAGTTTGCCCGGGTAGTCGCTTTCAATCTCCTCCTTCGCCTTGAGGTCGTAGTTGGCAATTTTCTCGATCGAGGCCAGACAACTCGCTTGGCGGATGAAGAAGGTGGGAAGTTGGTCCTGACCGATCTCGACGAGGTGGGATGTGTTCGAGCTGTTGTAGCCGCCGATCACCAGCAGGATGTCCATCGGATCACGCAGCATGTCGAAGAGGGCGTCCTGCCGTTCCTGAGTTGCTCCGCAAATGGTGTCGAACACCTGGTAGTTGGCGCTCGATCCGTAGCGATCCTCAATCGCGGTGCTGATGCGCCGCTGCATCTCTTCGGTTTCGCTTTTGAGCATGGTGGTCTGATTGGCCACCCCCACCTCGACCAGGTGAAGATCGGGATCGAAGCCCTCTGAAGTTGCTTCTCCAAATCGGGCGAGGAACTCTTCGCGGTCGCCTCCCTTGCGGATGTAGTCGCAGATATAGTCGGTCTCCTCGAGGGTGAGGGCGATGAGGTAGTGTCCCTTGCCATCGATTCCCTGGGCGCGGGAAGCGGTGGCTCGAGTCTCCTCGTGGCCTTTCTTTCCATGGATGATGGAGGTTGCTCCAGTCTTGGCGTAGGTGCGCACTCGCCGCCAGACTTTCATGACGTCGCCACAGGTTGTATCGACGACATAGCAACCGGAGGCCTCGATTTTCTCCATGAAAGTGGTGGGAGCGCCAAAGGCGGGCACGATCACGACGTCGTCGGGAGTGATCTCGTCGTATTGCTGGTCCATCTCCTTCCAGGGAAGAGAGACGATCCCCATACCGACCAATTGCCGGTTGACCTCGGGGTTGTGGATGATCTCACCAATCAGGAAAATGCGATTCTCCGGAAAAACCCGGCGAGAAGCGTAGGCCAGATCGATCGCGCGTTCCACTCCGTAACAAAATCCAAATGTCTGAGCCAGGCGAAGGGTGGTGTTATCGATGGTGAGGGTGCCGCCACGATTGCGGAATTTTTCCACGATGGGAGAGTGATAGTGCTTCTCCACCTCCGCCTGAACCTTCTCCATGACATCGGGACGGCGCACGTTGACACGTTTGCGCTTCTCCTGGGCGGGGGCGTCACTCACGGGGGGACTAATGACACCGTGCTGGTGTTTTTCAACCCTGTCCTTGGCAGCTTGGGGGAGAAGCAGGGATTATGCCCCGGGTATTCTGCTTTCTTGGCTGCTTCTCGCGCCGCTCTGGCAACGAGAGAGTGGATGTCACTCAGGCCATGTTTCTGACCGGGAAAAGAGGCCGCAAGTTGCGACATGAATTTTTGGGAAGCCTGGAATGCCGCGCTCTCCAGGAAAGGGCGGGAGGACAAACTGGGGGGCTATTTCTTCTTCCGGGCTTTCCTGGTTTGAGGAGTGGCCGTAAAATGATCAGGGATGGGAGAAGCGATGTGGCTTTTCATGCGTGAAACATAGCCGTTGGGGCGGCCGGGGACGTTGGGATCGTTGGTGGGCAGCTTGGCAATCTGCTCCTTGAGAGGCTTGGGAAGAAGGGGGAGATGCTCCAAGGCGTTGAGGGCGGAGACTGCATGGAAGGCGCTGGATTTGGTGGGGTCGCTGTTTTCGAGCAGGACGGCCATGGCGAGATCCCGTTGCTTCTTGTCGCTGGGATAGGTCGCAAGCACTTCACCGGCTGCAATCCGAACGCTCCGGGAAGGATCCTGGAGCAAGGCGGTGAGCTGGCTACTGAGGGCATGACTAAAGTGTTCGCCCTTGTAGAGACAGGCGAGGGCGGCCCAGAACCGTTGGGCTGGAAGCTTCGCGCTGAGCATGGGAGCGAGGCCTCCGGGTTTGAGTTCGGCGTTGAGTAAGAGGTCGGCAGACTTGCGAATCTCATCAACGGGATAGGCCCCTTCCTTGCGGGTGAGATCGGCCGGGGTGACCCCGTGCTTCCTCGCTTCATCGTGAAACATTCCTTCAGGAAAGAGCGCGACATCATGGGTCGCCTTAATGTTGGCATAGAGGGCTTCGCGCATGGTCACGAGTTGGGTCTGATGGGTCGGATCGAGGGCCAGGTTCACAGTCTCGTGGTAGTCCTTGGTGATGTCGTAGAGTTCCTCAGGAGCTTTCTTCTTCCAGAAGGCAGACTGCACCGCATTGAGTTTTCCTTCACGGTAGAGACGACGCCACACGCGAGTGGCTTGGGTCTGGAGTTGATAGTTCAGGCTCTGCCCGTGTGGGAGGTGGGGCATGAAGTTGCGGATATAGACATATCGGCCATTCATCACGGTGCGGGAGCAATCGGGGCGTTCGTCCATACGGCCGCGGAAGCCGTAGGAATACTTGGGCGGATCGGTGACGAACTTGCCGAGGAAGGCATTGCCCTGCTGGAACTCTGCGGGCTTGATCCCTGCGAGAGAAAGAGTGGTTGCGCCGAGATCGACAAAGCCCACCAATCGGTCGGACTTGCCGCCCGCCTTGTATTCGGGAGGGCGCAGGTGCTTCCACTTCTCGGGAATATTCACGATCATGGGGACATGGAGTCCACTCCATCCGGCGTAGCGCTTGCCGCGCGGCATGCCGGAACCGTGGTCGGCCCAGAAGATCACGATGGTATCTTCGGCGAGTCCGGCTTCTGCAAGCGCTTTCAGGTGACCGGCAAACCAGTCGTCCATCTGGGTGAGACGATCGTAGTACTGGGCCCAGTTGCTGCGCACTTCGGGAGTGTCAGGATGGTAGGGCGGGAGGGTTGCCAAGGCGGGGTCATGGATCGTTTTGGCGTTCGCGCTGCGGATCTTGCTCTCGTGTGTACAGGTCTGGTTGAAGATTGCGAAGAAGGGCTGTCCTTCCTTGCGGTTACGGTAGTGGGCCTTGCCCGAAGATTCGTTCCAGATCTCCTTGATGTTGTGATCGATGTTGTAGTCTGTCTTCGAACTGTTGGTGCAGTAGTAACCCGCTTCACGAAGAAACTCAGGATAGAATTTGAGCCACTTGGGTTTGGGTGCCTGGGAGCGCATGTGGTGGCCGCCGACCGATGGGGCATACATGCCGCAAATGATCGTGGTGCGCGCGGGGGCGCAGACTGGAGCGGTGGAAACGGCCTTGCTATATAGCAGCGACCGTTTTGCGAAGGCGTCCACATTGGGGGTGGTGGCATACTTGTCGCCGTAGCAACCGAGATGCGGACCGTGGTCCTCGGCAGAGAGCCAGAGGATGTTGGGCTGCTGGGCCGGGGCCGCAGAAGCGAGAGGAGGGAGGCAAAGGACGAGGAAGAGGAGCGTGAGCCCAAGGTGGCGGTTAGCAGTCATGGTGAGGAAAGGTGAAGTAGGCTTTGGCATTTTCATAGCAAATGCCGCGAATGAGGGAATCAAGAAGATCCCTGTCGTCCGGAATCTCTCCGTTCTCCACATCGGTGGCGATGAGATTACAGAGGAGACGCCGGAAGTATTCGTGGCGGGGATAGGACAGGAAGGAGCGTGAGTCGGTGAGCATGCCCACGAAGCGCGGCAGGAGTCCGATGGAGGCGAGGGTTTGAATCTGATCGGTCATGCCCCGCAGGGTGTCATTGTACCACCAGGCGGAGCCCCATTGGATCTTGGCTGGGGTGGGACCCTCCTGGAAGGAACCGCAGGCAGCTGCAAAGAGGGCGTTGTCACGGGGATTGAGATTGTAGAGAATCGTCTTGGGGAGAGCTTTGACGCCATCGAGGAGATCGAGAAACCTCAAGAGAGCTTCGCCTTGGGGCCAGTCCCCGATGGTATCGAATCCGGAGTCCGGGCCCACCTGACTGAAATAGCGAGAGTTTGGGTTCCGCACCGGCGCGAGGTGTAGTTGCATGGTCCAGCCGCGCTCTGAATTCCAGCGTGCGAGGTGCTGCATGATGTAGGCTGTGAACTGATCAACATCCGAGACGTTAACATCGAGGTCGGAGCGCGCATTATGAAAGATGGCAGCTGCGTCTTTCTCGGAGCAAGGGGCTGAGGGGCAATGCTTCATGCCGTGATCGGAGAGTCGGCAGCCCACAGCATGAAAATCGTCGTGGCGCTTCTTCAGCGCTTTGAGGAGTTCATCCACGGAGTTGATCTCGATGTCGGCTGCTTCCCCCAAGCGATCGCAGAAGGGATTCAGAATGTGGGGACGGTCGATCATGAAGGCCTTGTCGGGCCGAAAGGTGGGATAGATTTTGGTTTCAAGATCGAGAGCTGCGCAGGCCTCATGATGGGCCAGAGAATCGGACGGATCATCGGTCGTTCCGACGGTGTCGACCTTGAAGCGTTCGAGGAGACCGTGGGCACAAAAGTCTTTTTCAGCGATTCGCTCGTTGGCGGCGTTCCAGACTTCCTCTGCGGTGTCCGGATTGAGCAGAGTGTCGATTCCGAAGCAGCGCCGGAGTTCAAGATGAGTCCAGTGAAAGAGGGGGTTGCCGATGGTGTTGGGAATGGTCTGGGACCAGGCTTGGAACTTGTCGCGAGGAGACGCATTGCCGGTGATGTGAGTCTCGGGAATGCCGTTTGCGCGCATCGCCCGCCACTTGTAGTGATCTTCGCTCAACCAAAGCGCGGTGATGTTTTCCCAGCGCTGATTCTCGGCCACTTCCTGGGGCGGCAAGTGGGTGTGATAGTCAATAATGGGCTGCACAGCTGCCACTTCGTGGTAGAGATGCTCCGCTGTTTTACTGTGCAGCAGGAAGTTGTCGTCGAGAAATGCGCGCGCCATGGGAGGAAGCTGAGGGCCGAGGCGGGGTATTTCAAGCGCCATGCCTAAAGTCTCTCCTCTGGGCCGGTGGGGAGGGGCGCTTGCTGCGCATCGTCGTGATTACGGCGCCCGCTCCGCAGACAAGCGATAGAAGTGTCTTGCTCCGGGCGCGGAGGCGACCACTGATTCGAGACGATCCACGCTCTGGTTCTCGATGACTTCCAGTTGCTGCCAAGCGACGAGATCTTCACTGTGCTCGACGGTGTAGCGAATGCCGGCGTGAGCCGTAAATTCGAGCCTGAATTCGTTAGCGTCACGGCTCGTGCTGGAGATGGCGAGGAAGCTGGATGGGTCGTTCGGATTGGTGCCGCTGCGGAATTCGTAGAGGTTTGACCGCTCGTCCTCATCGGCGTCCAGGGTGGCGTCCGCAGGATCATTGGGATTGAGTCCGTGGGCGAGTTCCCAGGAATCGATCATCTCGTCGCCATCGCTGTCCAGATTTGGATTGCTCTGATTCGAGATTCCGGGGGATTGGAAAGCGAGCGTCCCGAGGGCGGCTGCACCGTCCGGGAGGCGCCCAGAGGATACTCCTTCGCTTTCAATTCCCCAGGTAACTTCATTGAGGATGGTGGAGCCGGTTGTGCTGTATAGACGGAGCGTTTCGCCGTTCGCGTCGAGATTGAAGGGGAGGTGTCCCACCTCCCGGGAACCGTCCGCGATGAAGAGCGCGAACGAACTGGGCCCGATGAAGCTCAAAGCGGGAATGGTGAACTGATTGATGCCATGGGTAGTGAGATCATCGGTGAGGCGCAGACCGGCGAGGGAGATCGATTGTAGCGCGGAGGAGTTGAAGAGTTCGACGTAATCACTCTCGTTGAGGCCCGCATTGGCGAGCCACTCATTGATGCGCAGTGCGTTCACGAGGCCAAGCTGGGCGCCCCCTGAGTTGCCTGTGCCCCGGGTGGGAGAGGAGAGCAGGGTCCAGGTTCCGAGATCGGAGGGGCGTCCGATGCTTTTGCCGGAAACCTGTGAACCGTAGTGCAGACGATCGATTTCGTGTCCGGCAGCATCGAAGAGATAGATCTCTTGTCCGACCGGTGAGAGCGCGATACCGGTGTTCATATCACCGGGGAGAGAGGCGGGCGCTCGGAGTCCGTCGCAGATGACGACGAGGTGGCGGTTGCTCGGGATGCTTTGCCCGCTCGGGAAGGGCCAGCGAGTTCCGTCCCGATGACCGAGGGTCAGGGAGTGCCCGGTCAGTGAGAAGAGGTTGCCACTTGTGTTCTTCAGTTCGATCCACCCCGGGCCAGCGCCGGCGAATTCGGCCCGCAATTCGTTGAAGAGGAGACCTGAATTTCTCGACTGATAATTGGCGGCGCCGGGGCTGGCGGAATTGGTGAAGGTGACGATGGAGGCGGCGCCATCGGGCAGGCGGCCGCTCGAGACATCTTCGCTCTGCGACGAGTAATTCAGAGTCTCGAATTCCACGCCGTTGGAGTCGAGCAGAGAGAGGGTTCCGCCCTCCGCCTGGAGGCGAAAGTCGAGGTGGGCGGGGCCAACCTTTTCGTCAGCCCAGAGACGAAGGAAACCTCCCGGGGCTATGAAGGAGAGGGCGCGGTATCCGAAAGTGGTATCTCCGCTCTTGAGATGGAGATCGTGCAGGGGCACCGGAGCGCTCGCATCCCGGTTGTAGAGTTCGAGCCAGTCGGATTGCCCGGGCACGCGATTGGAAACCCACTCGTTGATGGAGAGTTGTGATTGTGAGGCGAGGGCGACCGCGTTGAGGCTGGCAGATCCGGGAGTGGGAATTGCGAGGGTCCAGTCGTTGCCCACCATGCTCACGGAGAGATCGGGGACTTGGAGGCCATAGGAAAGTGCATCGACTCGACGATTGCCGGCGTTGGTCAGGAAGAGGGAGCCCCCATCGGGCGCGAGAGCAAAGCCGCTGTAGAGACCGGGAACTCCCTGGGGAGTGGTGCACCAAATGACGAGGTGTTGTCCGGCTCCGATCTGGCTCCCGAGTGGAAAGCTGAATTTGTCGAGGAGGTTTCCGTCATTGCTCAAGCTCCATCCGGTGAGGATTACCGGGCTGAGGCTGGGATTGTGCAACTCGATGAAGGCGGGAGCTCCGTCACCGTGGGGGACTGCTCCCTGGTTGTCTGCGAGGACTTCGGTGAAGGTGACGAGCGGTGGTGGGGGCGAGGGGTCGGGGAGACCGGGGGAGCCGTCGAGCATGGAGCTGGCAGTCCAGTTGGCTGGGTCATCGGGGTCGCCCGAAGGGTCGAGCAGGACGAGAGAGAATCCCTCCCCATCGGCGGCGGTGGCCCATCCGTCGGAATCGCGGTAGTCAACCGAAGTGAGGGTGTTGCCAAAGCCATCGGTGAGGGCGATGCGCTCGCCGCCATTCGAGAGGTTGCCGGCGAAGGAGCCCCAGACGGCCACGCCGGGATAGCGGGAGGCAAAGGCGGCGGGACCATTGTTGGAGCTGAGGACCAGGCGCGCTCCCGGGGCGAGCGTGGCTCCTTCCCGGAAGGTGAAGGTGATGCCCGAGAACTGGAGGCGTGCCAGGTCCACGAGGCGGGTCCCCACGTTTTGCAATTCGATGAACTCATATGCGCTGCCGCCATCCGGATTGTACATGATCTCCGTGATGCGAAGGGAGGGGGTGTCCGGTTCGTGGAAGTACTCCGCTTCCAGGATCGCGCTCCACTCCCCGTTGCGAACGGTGCGTGCCCTGACGAAGGTGTTGCCATTGATGATGATTGGGAGGGCGTATTCGAGAGCGGATGGTGAAACGCCGCCCGTGAGATTCTCGCCTACTTCGAGCGCAACGGAGTTTAGAAAGTCGGAGCTGCCAATGCCGTCATTCAATCCGTGCATGGCGAGGATGTTGTCACCGAGATTGAGCTCACCCAGAAAGTCAGTGACGTTGAAACTGCGAAGATTTACCGCGGAGCTGTCCGAATTGTTTCCCTGCGAGGGAGAGTTGTAGGTGAGGGAGGCCGGGGCATTCGGTCCGATGATGCGCACGCCATTTAGAAAGGCCGCGAAGCCATCATCGTAGCGCGCCTTCAACTGCATGAAGTTCACGTCGAGGAGATCCCCTGCGGTCACCGTGAACGGAATGCGGATGTAGCACGAGGTGTTGTTGTTGTTCATCTCGGCCTCGATATCGATGTTGATGAGCGAGTTGTAGGTGGATTGTTCGTCGTACCCCACCCCGGCGGTGCCCGAGATCCAGGAGGTAGCATTGAAGGGTTCGTTGCCGCCGGTCCAGGTGGTGCCAAGAGCGTTGGAGGTTGGCACCAGGACGCGTTTGGGTGCGTTTTCAGCAAGGAGGACGCGGGAGAACCCCCCGGCATTGGGGTCCGGCGCCGAGCGGGGATCGCTCCCGTCGACGGTGTAGTAGATGTCTCCGCCGGGGGCGCTCATGCTCACTTGGAATCCGGGTGCCACCGAGCCTCCCAAATGATTGAAGGAAGGAGCGTCGTCCGAGCGGAAAAGATCTTGTCCCTTCATGTCCTGAATGATGACCGCGCGCCGTTGAGGGATCCAGGTGTTGCGGATGGAGGTGCTCAGGCCTGGCAGGACGGAGGACATCTTGCTGCGCAATTCTTCATAGCGTTCGAGATTACGCGCATCCTCCATGGAGCCTCCGTTGTAGAAATGTTTGTGCGCACGGTCGGCCCAACGGAGACGGAACTCGGCACTTTGTAGGAGTGACTGATAGAGGAGAGCGATTTCGGAGTCCCCGCCAAGTTCACCGGTGAGGGTGTTCCCGCTGACGGAGCGCCCGAGGTTTCCGAACGACCATTCGGCGTCCCAGACGTAGAAGCGGAACTTGGCACCGCTTACCCGCTCCCGGGCTGCGCGCCAGTTGTTGTGCGGCCAGTCGCCGGTGCCTCCGTAGACATTGACGAGAAGGTAGTCGATGAAGTTGTCGAGGTCGAGGACCTGCAGGGCAGCCTGGTAGTTGGTGGGGATGGTCATGTCTCGCCCCACGATACTGCGCATGCTGTTCCATTCGGCGGAGTCTCCTTCCCGCACTTCGCCAAACTGTGCGATGACGTCCCAGCGGTTGTCGCCGCCATGCCAAGAGCGCATGAAGTCATCATCGATGCGTTCGGTGGCATTGTAGTATCCTTTGTATTGGCCGTTGATGAAGAGGTTGATGAAGTTTCCCCGGGCCGCCACATTCTTGGTCTCGAACTGCATGCGTCGGACCATCTCATCGACGATGAAGGGATTGGAGTGGTCGTTCATTCCGGCGCGCAGGGTGATGCGATCAAAGAGTTCCACTTCGGAGTCCTCGAAGAACGGGTAGTCGAGCATGGTGGGGCCGTAATCACCGCGGAAATAGAGTCGAAAGGAGTACTTTGAAAACGGCAACCCGCCATTGGGGTTGTAGCGTCCTCGAACGTAGTCACCGCCCTGTACACGAAGCCCGCAATTTTTCTGGAATCCGCTGTTGTCCGGGTTGATGAGTTCCGCCGAGACGGGACGTTCCCAGGCGATGCCCCGCTTGGTGGTGTTGCGCGGATTGGTTTCCTGGATCCCGGTTGATCCCCAGAGATTACTGTTGTCAGTAGTGAGGGAAACCACGGGGAGGGAGCGCACCGCCGAGGATGCGTTATAAAAGTAGCTATGGGTGATGATCTCGGAGGGCAGGTATCCTCTGCGAAAGGCCGCGGCTCGAATCACCCGTGTGCTCGTGACACGGATTGAGTTGGTGTAGACGGTGCCGTTGGTGGAGGTTGGTTCACTTCCGTTGGTGGTGTAGCGAATGGTGGCTAGCGGGTCCTCGGAAGCGAAGTGCAGGTCGAAAGCCAAGCGGTAGAATCCGCGTGGGATATTCACGTGGGGCGGGGGTAGGAGTCCCAAAATCGTGCTGTTGCCATTGGGGCTGCCGGGGGTTGGGCTGGAGTAATAGCGCCAAGTCCCGAGGTTATCACGGCCGTAGGAATGATCATTGCGCTGCACGGGGAAGGCAGGGGCCAGTTCATCTGCGACCGCGCGGGGGAGTTCGGGTGTGAAGAGGCCGAGATACTCGCCAGAGGCAGCCAGTTTGAAGCCGGTGTGAATCTCACCCGCCCCCACATGGGTGCGGTTCTTTCCGGAGGCAGAAATGAGGAGGTATCCGCCTGCGGTGATACTGCGATCCGGCAGGATGAACTTGCTGGGTTCATTGGGATCGTCGCTGAGCGACCAGCCCATGACATTGACCGGGGTGGTGCCGAAATTGTGAAGTTCGATCCAATCGGTGGCTTCACCATCTTCATCAAGGCGACCGGAGCGATTGGACGCAATAAGCTCATTGATCGAAATGCTCCCCGGGTTTGCGTTGGGATCGATGGTGTAGGACCAGCTGGCTCCGAGAAAGCTGTTGGGGTCCGCCGCGAGGTCGGTGATTCCGTGATTGCTGGCCCAGCTCATCGCAAGGGGGCCGTCCCCGAGGGCGCTGAAGGAAAAGACGTAGGGTCCGGCCCCGGCGCCGCTGACGGCGGTGGCAGGAGTGCCGTTGGCGAGGAGGTCGCCGGCATGCACTCTGGTGACGGGTTCGGAGAAACTCACCGAGACATCCTTCAGGTCGCGCAGGATCAGATTGGGCGGAGGCAAGAGACCGGTGGTGGTGGGTGGGAGGTCATCGATCACAAGATAGGAACGCACCTCGCCGGGGACTATTGAGTCGAATGGGTTGGAGGGCGAAGCAGTGTCCCTAATTCCGTGATCCTGGCTCCATTCCACCGTGGCAGGGCCGAAGGGGACGGACGCGAAGCTGAAGGTATACTGATCGCCTCCCCCTGACACCGACTGGGCCTCCACGTCATTGATGGTCATGTCGCTCGCATCGATTCCGCTGACCGGTTCCGAGAAGGTCACCGTGATTTGAGACAAGTCCATGACGTTGCCCGGAGCTGGGGTGAGGTTGACCACCACCGGAGGCTCGGAATCGGGAGCGGTCGAGACGAGCTCGGGATTCATCATGAGGTCGCTACTGGTAGAGTTGACGTTGAAGACCTGGATCGCGATGGTGTTCACCCCTTCGACGAGAAAATCCTGCGGGTTTGGGAGCGGAAAGCTCTGGAAGGTGCCCGACTCGTGACTGCCCCCAGCGGTGGCGAGGTAGGTATAGGTTTGGGGCGGATTCTGCGAATGAACGAGAGATCCGTTGATCCAGAGGGCGTAGCCGTCGTCAAAATCGATGATGAGCTCGAGACTCGAAATGAGAGCGACCTCAGTGACGTTGAACGTGCGCCTGAGGAACAGGGTGGTGTAGTTGCCCCGCATGTCGGTGAGGTTGGTCCCCCCGCTGCCATCACCGTAGCGGAAGGGCGCGTTGCCGACTGTCCAAGTGGCGTCATTGAAGTCAACCCCGCGCCAGGCGGAAGTGGGCGCGGATGCTTCAACGGTTCCTTTGAGGTAGTTCCACTGAGCGGCCCGGGCGACAAGAACGGCGCCGTTGCAAGAGAGGGTAGTGAGCCCAAGGAGGAGAAGGGAGCGGAGTGGCATGCTGAAGAAATGAGTAAGCGACCAAAAGCCTATGGGATCTGGCGAGAAATTCACCCTCGAAGTTGGGGCGCTTCTGCAGACGTGTGGCCTCCGGATACGGAGGTAGGGGCTCCCTGATACCCGCGGGGGATCACACGGCTCTGGAGCCCTACTTTTTCCGCACCCGGTCATACTCCGGGTTCACGCAGCGGGACTTCCATTGGTCGAGAACCTCCTGCAAACCGGCATCCGACTCGGGATATTGCCCCTTGTCATCGGTCGATTTCTGCCACTCGGCGAGGATCATGCGATGGCGTTTGAGCTCGTTGATGAACTTGGGGTCCTTGGCGAGATTCTTGATCTCATGGGGATCTGCGGTGAGGTCATACAGTTCTTCGGGCGAGCGGGGACCGAAGAAAATTTCGTCCGTGAGTTTCGGCAGCGTGCCGTCGGCATGACCTTTGCGGAGAAACTGCACGTAGTCCCGGTTGTCGCGGTACTGGGGTTGCAGGAGCGGACGATCGGTCAGGAAGTTGCGGATGTAGCGATAATTCTCGGTCCGCACGGTGCGAATGTAATCGATGGTGTAGTCGCAGCGATCCCGGGCGGAGATGACATGGTCGCGGGCCTTGAAGTCCTTGGCGAAGAGATTCACCCCGTCGAAGTAGTCAGGGATCTCGATTCCGGCCATCGAGAGGGAGGTGGCGGAGATGTCCAGGGTGGAAATGAGATCCTTGCGGAGGGCGCCTGCCTCGAGGCGCTCGTCCGGGCCCAGGACGATGAGGGGAACGTGGGTTCCGCTCTCGGTGCAGAATTGCTTGGCGCGCACCGAGTGATTGTTGCCGTGATCGGTGAACCAGAAAATGATGGTGTTCTCGAGCAAGCCATCGGCCTTGAGGCCGTCCATGATGTTCTTGGTGTCGGAGTCAGTCTGACGAACGGTATCGAAGTGGTGTGCGTGCCACTTGCGAAAAAGTTTGTTGTTGGGGAAGTAGGGCGGTGGAGTGACGCTGGCAGGATCCACTTTGTCCTTCCATTTCTTGGTGTTGCTCTTGCCCCCAGCCAACTGGATTTGCCCGAACCACGGTTTGCCCTTGGGCACCGAGCGCCAAGCCGTGAGGTTTCTTTTTTTGCCAGAGACAGAGTAGAGCTCGTCCATCTTGAAAACGAAATTATAGTCCTCCTTGCCGGAATTGAAGGTGGCGTAGCCGTGCTTGCGAAAGATCTGGGGCAAGGTGGTGACTCGTTTCGGGAGGCGGATGGCACCAGCCGGGCTCCGCGACGAACGATGATTATGAATGCCGTTCGTGGTTTGGTAGGCGCCTGTGATCATGGCCGAGCGGCAAGGAGAGCAAACCGGGCAGGGAACATAGCAACGCGAAAAACGCACTCCCTGTTTCGCGAGGGCATCGATGTTAGGGGTCTTGCCCTGGTTGACCTTGTCGCCGTAACAGTCGATCCAAGCCGACATGTCCTCGATGAAAATCCAGAGGATGTTGGGTTGTTTGGCGGCTTGGGAGGGAAGCGCGAGGCAAGGGGCGAGGAGGCAGAAGAGGAGGCTGAGGCGCAGGCGAGTCATGAGAGGGTTTTGTGGGTCAGCTCAATAGGCTTGCCCAGCGCGAAATGTCTCAGACTCTTTTTTTGGGCTAATCCTGAGAGGCGCCTCGGTGGGCACGCGGACCGGGTCCCTCCGCTGATGGCTGCGTTGGGCCGGGGCTACTTCGCCCCCTCCCCAAAGAACGCATTCAAAATTAGGTAGAAGAGGGCGGCGAATCCGCCACCTGCCGGGATCGTGATGACCCAGGAGATCGCGATTTCGCGCACGATCTTGAGATTGAGGTAACCGATGCCCCGGGCGAGACCGATCCCGAGCACGGCGCCGACCAGGGTGTGAGTGGTGGAAATCGGCATCCCCATGCGGCTGGCCACCACGATCGTGGTAGCGGCTCCAATGTTTGCTGCGAAGCCACGGCTGGGGGTGAGTTCGGTGATCTTTTTGCCGACGGTCTCCATCACCTTGTATCCCCAAGTGGCCAGGCCGATTACGATCCCGACTCCGCCCAACATGAGGACCCACATGGGGACCGCAGATTTGGCGGCGATCTCACCGGTCTGCACGATGTCGACCACGGCGGCGAGGGGACCGATGGCATTCGCGACGTCGTTCGCCCCATGGGCAAAGGCGAGAAAGCAGGCACTCAAAACCAGGAGGAGGCCGAATATTTTTTCGAGGCGAGAGTACTCAAACTCGCGCCGGTATTCCCAACGTTTGCTTGGGGTATCCGATCCCTCGGTGAGGGGCGGCCGGAGAATGGGATCCATGTCGGGATCTGACTTGCGCACAAAGGGGACGCCTTCCGGGTGATCGTCCTCAAGTTCAACCCCGAGCTCGGCTCGTTCGGCTTCATGCTTCCGTCGAAGCTTTCCAACCCATGCGAGCGAGAGCACAAAGCAGATCGCGCCCACGATGGTGGCCACGATCAAGGCCTGTCCCAGGTTGAGGTCCAGTTTCAGGTTTTTCAATCCCTTGTAGACCATGACCAGGGTGAGTACAAAACCGATATAAAAAACGAGGTAAGGAGCGTAGCGATAGGCTTGTTGCAGCGGTCGCTTGTTGTTGATTATTTTCCCTTGAATCAAGCGGAAGAGGAGGAAGGAAATAATTCCTCCACAAAGGGGCGAGGTGACCCAGGAGGCCGCGATTTTGAGGACGCCTCCCCAACTCACCACGGAGGGCCCCCCAATCATGATGGCGATTCCGATCACCGCGCCCACAATGGAGTGCGTGGTGGAAACCGGCCAACCCTTCCAAGTGGCGATCTGCAACCAGACTGCGGAAGCCAGGAGAGCTGCGAGGAATCCCAGAACCAAGGGCATGGGTTCAAAGGCGGTGGGATCGAAGATCCCTTTGCGGACCGTGTTTGTGACATCGCTACCGGCCAAAACGGCGCCCGCCATCTCCATGATGGCGGCAATGATGACGGCCTTGGTGACGGTGAGGGCGCCAGAACCAACGGAGGTTCCCATGGCATTGGCGACATCGTTCGCTCCGATGTTCCATGCCATGTAAAATCCAAAGATCACCGCCAGGATCAAAAGAATCTGGCCATAGGGAAGGGTGGTTTCGAGAAAGGAGAGAAGCATGACTTAGTTTCTTTGATTCTCGACCACGATACGGAGTCCGTTGGCGGTGCAATCGGCGAATCCACTCAGTTCCTGAAAGAGCCCCATGATTCTCACCCAGAGGATGATCTCGACGGAGGAGTAGGTTTCTTCTGAAGAATAGATCTTACGGGTAGCGGCCAGGTAGGCGTCTCGGGTAAGGTCATCGCGTTCGCGAAGTTCGTTGATGAGCTTGAGCACGGTCTGGGAGTCCCGTTTTGCAAAAGAGGATTCGATCAGGAAATTCAGTTTGGAGGTCACCCCGGCGGCGATCGCACAATTCTGAAAAACGATTTCCACGAATCGTTTGATCTCGACTGCAATTCCCGGGGCCAGGCGGAGCGATTGGAAGGTAAAGTTCACCGCGATTTCCTCCGCGCAATCGGCCATTGAGTCCTGTTGCTCGATGATGTCAAAGAGTTCGCCGCGGCTCACCGAGAGCAGAAGCTTCCCGGAGAGGGTTTCGTGAATCTTGTTTTGGATGCCATCAGCCTCGGTCTCCAAGTCGGCCACTTCGAGGGCCATGGTGTTGATTTGCTCAGGATCGCCGCTCTCAAAAACCATGGAGACGAGACTTCTGAGTCTGCCCACGCATTCTTCAACCTTCGCTCCGTGCTCCATCACATGGACAAAGGGTGACTGGCCAAAGAGACTGCTGATCGATTTCATGGCAAAAGCTGAGTCGTGAGGGAATGAGATCCGAGGAGAGGGAGGCCAAGGGAATGGATGATTGCTTCGGCCACCGACTTTCCTCTAAGGGCACAAAGGGACATCGAGAGACTCTGAAATGGTGACGGTTCTGTCACACTCCTTTGGTCCCCTCCACGAAGGCCTTGCGCCTGCACCTGAAGGGGCTCTGCTACTTCTCTATTTCAGGGGCTTGCGGATCTGGGAAAAGCGAGTCCGAATCTCTTCCACGGTCCCGATCGTGAAGTAAACCTGGTAGGTCAGGCGCATACCTTTGGTGATCGCCAAGGTGCGGATGGGAGCCAGATAGGAACATCCGCTTCCCACCGGTCCGGGAGGGCCCTGGTTTCGATAGGTCGTGAGCGAGCTGGTCCCGGGAAAGTAGACTCCGCAGCCCCAGTTGTTCTCGTCGAGATAGGCAGCCCAATGCTCGGTCGATTTCTGAAGTTCGTTGGGCCAGCCGGGAACAACGCGCGTGAGGGTGTCCCCGGTCCACGGTTTGTCGCCGTTGTAAAAGACCAGGTTCGGGAGAGCATAGTCCATGAAGACTGCGGGGAGTTCCTGATGAGCCTTGGGATGAGCGGTGTCTCCATGGTAGGTGAAGCGAAATTTAATTTCGGCGATTTTCCCTTTGAGTTTGATCCACTGTTCCATGCGTACGCTGCGGATGAGATGTTCCCCCGCCCAGTGATGCGGGATGGTTTTGGAGTAGAGCGAGGTCTTGTCCGATTTGAAGGATTCCAAGAAGGAGGGCTTTCCCTTCCAATTCCCGCCTTGCACAGGATTCCAACGCCAAGGCTTCTGCGACCACTTCGAGCCATCCGTGGCGCCATAGAAGGACTGCTGTACGAAGCGACCGCGATCGGCATGATTGAGCAAATTCCGCTTGGTCTTGCTCTCACCTAGAAAAAACACACTCGCTCCCGAGCCTTTGTCTACGCCCAAGCGAATCGATCCATTGTCCAAAAGGTGGGGATCGGGCTCCAAGCCAGGGAGGAGGGCCGCCGAAACCATGAGAAAGAAAAAAATGCGAAGAATCATCAAAAGGGAAAAAAGGGAATTTGGGACGCTCTGACCGAGTCAAACAGACGTGGCGCGCCACGATGTCACGTTTGAGTTAACCCCAATGCGGTGATTGCATAGTGACATTTGAGCCCATTATTAAGTCAAGAAGGTAAAGTTTGGTTTGCAACCTACTGAAAACCAGGGAGTCACAAATATCATCTTCGGAATTAGAATTGTTCCAACTCCGATCTCGACTTGGGCATACGGACTGCATGAAACTATCGACAAGAATGTTTTTACAATGTGATGACAAAATCGGGGCAAATAAATTGGCTCAGGTGGCGTTTAACCAGTGAGAGAGAAAGGTTTAGAGAAATGGCAGGATTAGATTCAGACAGCAGCCTCCGAGTGTATCTTCGGGAGATCTCGAAGACCGACCTGCTCAGCTCCAAAGAGGAGGTGGAGCTCGCAGCACGCATCAAGAAGGGCGATAAAAAGGCCCGTGCACACATGATCAAGGCAAACCTGCGCTTGGTCGTCAAAATTGCCCAAGATTACTCCAACTATGGCCTTCCTCTGGCAGATTTGATTTCCGAAGGGAATATCGGCCTGATGAAAGCCGTGGAACGATTTGATCCTGAAAAGGGTGGGAAATTAAGTACCTACGCGGCTTGGTGGATCAAGCAGTCCATCAAGCGGGCGCTCGCAAATCAGAGCAAGACGATCCGCCTCCCGGTTCACATGGTGGACAAAATTGCGAAGATGAGGCGCATCACGATGCTCATGGGTGAGCAAATGGGGCGCGAGCCCACAGACGATGAGATTGCTGAAGAAATCGGCATTCCCCGCAAAAAATTGGCTTTTCTAAGGAGGGCTTCTAAGCGACCTACCTCGCTCGATGGCCCGGTGAATGAGGGAGAATCGACAAATTACGGTGAAATTATCGGTGATGAGCGGGCTTTGAATCCACTGGACGCCCTTGCAGACAAGAACCTTCATCATCAACTCGATGATCTTCTGGATGTTCTGGATGATCGAGAGCACAGAATCATCGACGCCAGGTTCGGATTGAACGGAAATACACCAATGACTCTTGAAGAAGTCGGACGAGAATTCGGAGTCACCCGAGAAAGAATTCGGCAAGTTCAAAACGTTGCGCTTGATAAAATGCGAAATGCGTTGCGTAAAAAGGAGAAGCCAATGCCCAAACCAATTTAGATTGGTAAAGCGTTGGATTCATAAAACACAATCCATTGCGATTGGGATCGTAGGTGTGAAGAGCGTCGGGTTCATCCCCGGCGCTCTTTTCCTTCCGCCAATGAGACCAGGAGCGGGGGGAGCCTTCGAATGGCAACCCGCATTTGGGCGCGCTCACAGCGTCTCGAAGAGCATCCACTTGTGGGGGAAGCGTCTCCACGGGGGCAAGGGGTGCTGCGATCAAGTTTTAAATTTGTGCATGGGTCCAACGCAAAGCCAACGGCGCGGCGCGCGGTCGATGAGATCTGCGATTAGCCAAACTTCAAGTCATTGCCCTTCTCGCGATAGACCATCCTGATCTTACGGGCCTGGTCTTCGCGGGTTGACCAACCAGGTGCTTGCAGGCTGACTCGTTGATTCCCGATGATGAGAGAGAAGCTTAAGCGGGGTCTCAACTCGATCGCTCGGTGCGACTTCGATCGCAGCAAGTCCGAGCGGACGGAGAGCGGGTGTGGGTGGTGCCGGCGGGATTATCCCCGCTTACCAGTTGTTGGTGCCCCGCATCGATTCGAGTTCATCATCGTAAATATTGAACTCGATGCGGGAGAATGCGCTCAGCTTGAAGGTCGCGTCGCCGAAGGTCTGACTGTAGCCACTGAGGGACTCCCTATCGAAAGTGTTGAGACGGAAGGTCACGCGCCCGCCCGCCTGCAACCATGCCCGCACGTCGCCTTCCTTGCGGATCGGTTCCTCGTATTCTCCGGTGGAGAGATCGATCGTGCGCATGCGGTCAACAGGAATTTTCATGTCGCAGAACTTCGTTTTGATATCGAGAACTCCATTTGCGATTTGACCCACTTCGCCGATCACGAGATCGCCATTCTGGAGGCGGATAAGTTGTCCGTCGTCGTCCTCCTGCTCTTCCAGCGCGGCGGTATTCACATTCTCGGGGAGGTCCCCCTTCCAAGGGCTCACCCGGATGCGGGAAACTTGGATTGGGAAAAAGTCTTCGGAGATGAAATGGAGCCAATTGCCCAGCTTACCCACCTTGGGATCCTGATCGGTCCAGACTTGGGCCTGGGCGCCATCGATGTAGAGGGCAATCGTTCCCACCGTGCGGTCGATATAGAAATCAAAGCGCGCCTTCTCCTTGGTCGCAAGGCTTTCGATGTTAGCCTGGCCCACTATCCGGGAGCCCCCGGACCCGCGCGTCATCCAGCGTTTGCGAAGATAGACAAAGCGTCGTTGGCAGACGAGGTCGTAGCAATTGTCGGGCTGAGTGTCGTCTCCATCGTCTGAAAAGAGAAGAACGCGTAAACGCAGGCCGCTCCGCCAGGAAACGTCGAAACCAATCCGACATTTGTCTGGGAAGTCGATCTCGCGAGCGATCCCCGCACCCTTGGAAGATGTCAGCACGCCGGTGTTCATCGACCAGGAATCAGGTTCGCCCTTGATGTTCCAAGATTCAAAATCGACCGGTCCGGAGTAGACCGCGCGCTCGTTACGCAGGATTTCAAGATTGGAAGCCATCGTGCGCTTGATCTTCAGGTTGCCGCCATACCAGGTCTTCAAGGTGACGTGCTCTTCATCCAGGGCATCGAGCTGCCCGCGAAGGGTGTCGCCATTGGTGAGGGTGAGGAGAGCATGATGCGCAACATCGGGGGCAACCCGCTGCCCGCCCTCCAAGCGCATCTCAAGGATTGTAGATGGGCGAATCGAGATGGGCTCCTTGAGGAAGCTGGCCTGCCACTTGAGGTGCCCTTCGGCATCAAGGCCTTTCGGATAGCCGCTGATGCGGTCTCGATTGGCAAATTTCAAGGTGCCGGCAAGTTCGGGCTCGATCTCTTCCTGAGCTGGTGCAAGGCAGGGAAGGAGGGCAAGGAGGACGATCAATTTTTTCATTGGATCTGATCGGATTCTTCTTCCGGGGGCCGGACGAAGAGTTGTTCGAGAGCTTCCCGACTGAGGGTGAGTTCGCCAAGGAGAGGATGTTGGGCTGAAAGATTACGTTCCCCGAGAACGAGGGTGGAGAGTTGCAGCTCTCCACCACCGCGGAGGTTGAATCGGATGGGAGTGTGCTCTTTGGGAGGATCTCCCTCGGTCTTGAAGTAGAGCGAAGAAATTCGATGAGTGCGGATTTCAAGGGCCTTCTTGTTGAAGGGGCTTTCGAAGACCACCCGCGCCTTCCCATCGGCCTTCTCCAAGCGCAAGGCGGTGCCACTGATGTGCTGGCCTTCCACATCGACCAGTCCATCGGTCTTGAGGTCATCGTGGCCCTCGTTGCGCCGGAGCTCGGTAATGGCATCCCATTCATAAATCTCGATCTGTGGGATGATGTTCTTCAAATCGCCGCCCGCTTGACTCTGCAGCATGATCCCAGTCCCGGTCGGGAAGCTATCGATCGGGTCCGGGGTGCGCTGCAGTTTCTCACCATTGAGATAGAGGGAAATCTGGCGGCGGATTCGATCCACGCGCAACTCCACATCCACTCCGCGGCCATTGAACTCCTCGGGGCGTTGGTGGGACTGGGCCAGGGTGAACCATTGGCGATCGCCCTCGGAAGTTTGCCGTTTGAGTTGTGAACCAGCGGAGTTGAATTCAAAGTAATAGCGATCCGCAATTCCGGTGCGCTTCAGGTGGTCGTCGCAGAAATAGATGCGGAAGTTCGGGCTGTTCTCCCACTCGAGCCTGAATCGCAGGATGAACTGCTTGGGTAGGATGCTCTCGAGTGCAATCGTGCCGCTGGTATCACACACCAGTTTCCCATTTTCAAATTCCCAGTCGTCATTGGCGCTCCATTCAGACAGTCCCTTTGGGCCCTGATAAACCATTTTCTGGGGCGACACACCGAAGTCGATGGCTTGTGCGAACTTTCGCTCGAGCGTGACCTCGCCCGCGTACCAAGTATGAAAGGTGAGCTTGTCGTGATCGAGGGACTTGAGAGTGCCTGGAAGAATGTCTCCGTTGGTGAGATGGAGAAGTTCGCTGTGGTTCTGGAGGGCGGTAGCCTTGATGTCGAAGTTGATCGATCGCAGGGCTTCTCCTTTCAACCGGATGGGTTTGGCGCTGAGAGTGGAATCTAACACGACAGTACCATGTTGGTCGATTAAGCGGACTGTCCCGCGCAGAGTGCTTCCGTCTTTCAGGCTGATAAGATCGGCCGCGAAGAGGGCGGGTGCGCAGGAAAGAGAGCAGGCAAGAAGGAGGCGAAAATTGGCGTTCATCAGTAGTCGTCGTCCCATAAATCAAGCACACTATTGCTGAATGAAAACTCCATGAGGCTGGCATAGCCCAAATGGATTTTGAGTTCACCCATGGCCAGGTGATGCGCGTTCATGCGCTCCGCGTTAGCCTCCAGAGGTCTCAAGGTCAGGCGACCGTATGGCTGCAGAAGGAGGCGCACCCTTTGCCGGCTGCTCTCTTCGTCATTTTCCTGGGTCCTCTTCTCGCGAGCGAGGCGAATTTCCTGGACGTCTTCCTGGGGCACCGTCATTTCGGCGTAGGATCCCTTGACCCTGAACATCCCATCCTTCAAGCCGCTCAATTCGCCTGAAAAGCGGTCGGTCCCGTTGGTGAGCAGGATGACGTCCCGGTCTTCGGCCTCCATGCTCTGCGCGCTGTCCATCATACCATTCCAGGACGTCACCACCACATCGGAGACCCGGAGGCGTGAATTCACACCCTGGGCCGCAAAGGCAAGATGGCTACCGGTCGCGACGTAGCCCCGATGGTCCTCCCATTGGCTGACGAAGCGACCATTGGCGAAAAGGATGATCATCCCCGTTTCGCGATCGCAACGGAGCTCGAATTCCGCCTGGCCAGCGTCCTCCAAGCGCAAGTTGGCACTGGCATTTGACAGGCGATCCATGTCGGCTTTGCCCTCCTCGTCGAATCCGCAGCGGTAGATTTGAGCGTAGTTCGAATAAATCGTGAGTACGTAGCTGTGTCCGTAGGTGTAAGCGAATCCCGCCGTTCCTCCCGCCTTGCCGGGAGCGATTTTCGGTATCTTCACCACGTCGTCCTTCTTCTTGTCGTCGGGGAGCTCCGGTTGGCTCATGGTGGCGTGGAAGGCGATTGCGGCATTGAGACGATTTCTCCAAGCGAGCGAGAAACGGATCCGGGCCTTGTCTGGGGCCCGGGTGTCAATCGCGATGGGAAGTTGGCCATTGCTGTAGTAGGCCCCCGCGCTGAAGACCCAAAGGTCTTCCTCGATATTTTCGGGGTCCTCCCGGGCCGCGGCGGGATCCTCCTTCTCCTTCTCCTCCTGGGGCAGAGGAGGTGGGTCTTCCTCCTTTGCAGGAGGCTCCGCCACCGTCCACTCATCGGCTGAGAATGGGCCTAGGTAGTGAAGCGCGCCTCCATGTGGATTGGGGGAGAGTTGGCTGACAAATTTGCGCGGGATGGTGACGGTGCCAGCGAACTCGGTCTCCATGATGAGGTTCTCGGCATCCAGACTTATGATGGTCCCCGGAATGCGATCACCCCCCTCCAGGTGAACAAAAGAGAGGCTTCGAAGAACTTTGCGGGAACGTCCACCGTTGAACGCGATCCGGCGCAGTTTACTGGTCTTGAGCTTGATCGTTTCACGGGCTTCGGAGTGGCGCCAGCTAATTTCAGTGTCCTTCAGACCGAGAAACTGTCCGTGGAGAGTGTCTCCATTTTGAAAGCGGAGAAGATCGCTGTTTGGCCTCTCCGTCTCCCCGGAGGATGGGCCGACGGTCAGAAAAACGCCCGCCAGGAGTGATACTAGTGCTCTAGTAGCGGTGAAAAGCCCTCTATTCTTACTTTTCATAGATCGGAAGAAAGCGATAATTCAGGGCGAGGGAAAGGAGGGCGCCGGCCGTGCTGAAGGCGGGGCCCTTGTTTCCGGGCCAGGAGCCTTCCCGGCTCTGCAAGGCCGAGAGGTAGCGGATATTTTTGAGGTTCCACTCGCTCCAGATCGTTTCGTCGGCGTGAAAGAGAGCCTGCGACATGTAGTACTCGAAGTAGTAGGGGTAGAAGCGATCACGATAGGTCATGCGCTTGCGGAGGTATTCCACGCTGGCGCGATAGCCCTTGCTGTCCCGGTCCTTCCCGAGGGCGAGACAGAGCGATCCGATTGCGGTGAGGGTGGGTTTTCCGCTCCCCGCCGAAGTGTAGCCATAGCCGCCGTCCGAACCCCGGCAGCGCTTGAGAAAGGCCTGGCCTTTCTTGAAGGCTTCATCGGGCACTGGCAATCCGGCATTGCGGGCGGCGTAGAGGGCCACCATCTGTGCTCCAGTCACAGTGGTGTCGGCATCGGGACTTTGTGGAGTATAGCGCCAAGCTCCCCGGCCATTGCGCTCCTGGGCCGAAAGAATCAGATCGACGGCATTTTTGAGCGCCTCCGCGATCCGTTTGTCGCGCAACACTCCGTATGCCTCGGCGAGAGCCAGGGTGGCGAAACCATGATTGTACATGCTGGAACCAATATAGCCGTTCGACTCGGATTGGCTGTCCATGATGAACTCGATTCCAAGGCGAATGTTCTTCGCGTAAGGTCCGTGATTCGGATCTTCGCCGTGAGCGAGGAAGGCCATGACACAGAGACCCACCACTGCGGGCTCAGTTCCATTGCGATCGGGCCAATTGCCTTCCTTGCTTTGGGTCTGGGCAAGAAAGCGGAGGCCCTTGACGTACATCGGGTCCACTTGAGGCGGAATCGGGTCGTCCTGACGCCGTGGCAAGGATTGCCCCCAAGCCTCTGCGGGCGCCAGCAGTGTGATCACCGCGGCGGCAACGAGAACAGTCTTCATGATGGCCTACCGCTTCCTGTTGTAGGCATCGAGGGCTTTCTGAAATTCGGGGGGGAGACCTGCGCCTGCCTTGCCTGAGCTTTTCTCGAAGCGGCGCGTTTCCTTATTGCCCTCACCGGCACTGGCGAGGTCCTTGTTGGGCGCGTCAGAGGGGCCGCCTTTGCCTTCCCCTCCCTGATTGCCGGCGTTCCCCGGCTTTTGTCCCTGGCCTGGCTGTTGCCCCATCATCCGCTGCATCATATCGAGCATGGCACCCATGCTCATTCCGGTGTTTGGTCATGTGCCGCCGTTTTGTTGGGCTCGCTGCTCGGCGGCTTCAAAGATTTTTTCAATGATCTCGGTTTCGGCTGCGATCGTGCCCCCGCCGGTATCGGTTTCATCAAGGGAGCCGGTCACCTCAGCCATGATCTCTTCCACGGACTCGAGCAGGCTGATTACTTTCTCGCTCGTCTGTTCCTCGATGAGTTCCTGAACGTCAGCGGAAAGTTCGTCCTGTTCCCCGGCCAGGCTTTGCGATCCCTTGGTGTGGTTCACCGCCGCCTTTTTCTGCTCCTCGGTGACGGGCTTCGGATACTCGATTTTTGGGAGGTCGATTTCCGGCCCCTCTGTCTTCGGAGGAGCGGTCTCGTTCTGCGCCCAGCTGGGGGTCAACAGAACAAGGGCAACTGACGCCATCATTAGTCTGCGGGATGTCTTCATGGTTAGATCGGTTGGTGATTTCTGGAGAGGGGTCGCTTCCCGCCTTATCTGAGGTTGTCGTCCTTGGGAGCGTCCTGAAGATGGAGAGTTCGTCGCAGTTGTTCCAAGGCTCTCGTGCGCGCCCGGATATCCTGCTCGGTCTGAATCATCTTCATGATCTTTAACATAAACTCAAAATCGTTGTCGTCGAGTCCTTGGTTGTTGCCTCCCTCTCCCTCGCCCCCCCCAGCGCTGGGATCCTTGGGGGGATCGAGGATATCCGCCCATTCGGTCAGCTTGGCGGCCCACTTTTTGGCGCGACCAATGGCTTCAAAGGTGCGATTTACGGCGATTTTCTCACGGGTTTCTTCAAGTCCGCTATCGATTTGGGATGTTTGCATGGCCTCCATCAGTTCCTTGTGCTCCTCCTTCTGGGTGCGGGCGTAAAAATGGCCCAAGTCTTCTTGGATCCATCGCACGTCGGAGGCGGTCCGGCGCTGCTGCATGGAGAGTTCTCCCACGATGCGTTGATCGGCGGGGTCGAGTTCCTCGATGGTGAGTCCGGCAATGGTGCTTACTCCTCGATCTGCTTCGATGGCCTTGACGAGGGTGGATGCGATTCCGTTCTCCTCAGAGGCCGCACGGCGCAGGCGATTGATGAAGGTGCTTGCTTCAAAATTCTCGTTGGCTTCGTTGGCGCTCTCAATCGTCTTGCGCATCTTCTCGAGCACTTTGGCCTGCTCTTCAATGGCTTCCTGGAGATCCTTCTTGGCCTGTTCGGGCGTAGAGCGGTCGTCCTGGGATTCCCGAAGTTCCTTCTCGACCTGGGGCATATCCTGCTGGCTCAGCTCCTGCATGTTCTGCATCGCCTCCGCCATCTTCTGCATCGTCTCCGAGTCGACCTCTCCGTTGCGCAGGGCGTCGGAAAGAAGCTGCTCCATACGCTCGGAAAGCTCCTCCATTTTTTCGACGTTCTCGGCTTCCTTGGCCTCCTGTTGCTCGAGGCGTTCCTGGCTGGAATCGCCCTGCAGTTCCTCTGGAGCCTCTTGCTCGAGACGGCGGTTCTCGTCGAAATTGTTTTGCTCGCGGCGGGCGGCGTCTTCCAGCTCGCCGATGATGCGATCGAACTGCTGCTTGAGAAGTTGGGCCTGCTCGTCCTTGGTCAGAATAAAGACCGTGATGGGCTCGGAGTAGATGCGTCCCCGTCCCGGGAAGTAATCTTTCACAAAGGCACGCACGACGAGTTTCTGTGGCTGAATCTCCAGCGCGAAGGGGGAGAACTCCACTCTTTCCGAGACCCGGCGTAGGTCGGGGGCTCCCTTCTTGAGAACGCGATCCCCCCGGGAAGGAGTCTCGTCCGTAGGCTTGGTGAACTGACCGGCCCATTCGTAGCCAATTTCCCTCACCCCAAAGTCATCCTCGGTGAGGATCTCGAAACTCACGGTGTCGGTGGCCAGCATGACGAGCTGACGCTCCACCCCTTGGAGGTAGGCGGTGGGGTTTTGGTCTTCGAGCGGTTCCACGCGGACCCGGTGACCGCCGTCATCGTCCAGTCCATAGGAATCGCGCCAATTGAGCTGAAGTTCGGTCGGAGTATCGCCAATCACGATTGGAGGGGAAGACATCGCGGTGCCGACAATGCGAAGGGCAAAGGTCTCCGGTTCCGTGGGGAGGCTCTCTTCCACGCTCTCTTCCTCGGGAGAGGTGGGATCGGCTTCCAAGTCATCAAAGACATCCCGTGCACTCAGCTTGGGGAGAATGCGCACCGTCAGGGTGCCGAGATCAAGAGCTCGGTTCTCAATCGTATTGGCCTCCAAGGAAATCTGACTTCCCACCACCACCGACATGCTGCCAGCGCGCAGGTCCAACCGTTTATTTTTGAGTTCCAGATATTCAGGATAAGTAACGTTGGCGCTTACAGACCCGATGGTCGGTCTGGTCGTCGGGATCACCCGGACTGCTTGGCGGGCGTCTCCGATCTGGATCGAGACCGTTCCATCTTCGGCTTGTCCCGGGAAGGAGAAGAGGTAACTGCGATTGGCCCGGAGTGGGCTCTTGACCGGATCCTGGATGCCAAAACGCGCGGTTCCATGAGGGGGCCTCTTATCGGAATCCGAGCTCAAGGTAAGTTCGATCTCAAACGGTTCTCCGCGCGGCACGATGATCTCTGCGGCGAAGGGGTCGATCTTGGTGAAGGTGTAGCGCGGGGTGTCCGAGAGCGGGAGGAGCCAACGCTTCAGTGCATTCATGCCTACCTTGGGAACAAGGACGAGAGCTGCGCCTGCGATGGCAAAGGTCGCGAGGACGACCAACGACCAGCTTCGGTGGCGGGCGTTCGGGAGGGCTTTCTCAAATTTTCGACCCTTCGCTTGGGAGGCCACCGAACGCATGGCGGCGTTTCGGAGTGCCGGGGAAAGTGATTCCTTACTTTCCTCTTGGTTCTGCAGCTCCACCACTCCGAGCAGGCGATCACCGAGGCGGGGAAACTTGCGGGCGATCAGGCGGGCGAGTTGATCCTCGCGGCGGTGGCCGAAGACCCAACGATGAATCCAATAGGGAGCGAAGAAGACGAAGAAAGATGTGCCCCCGATCAGGATGGTGAGGCGCACGAGGGGAGGCGTGGCCCAGAGGCGATCCAAGCCAAAGACGAGGAGATAAGAAAAGAGGAGTCCAAAGCAGCCCGCTAGAATGGCCTCCGCCACTTTCACACGCCATAGCTGGCCGCGGAAGGTGTTCAGCTGACCCTTCAGGCTTTCGGGGAGCGGAGCACGCTGCTGCTTCGCGGTCGGAGAATCGTCTTTGGGCATCGGCTTACAGGTCGGCGGAGCGTGCTTCGCCTAACTGGCGGAGTCTCGCAGAGGAGGCGTCGGCAATCCAGTTGGAAATTGGGCGCTCTTCTTGTTGGGAAATCAGCGCAAATACGGGTTGTTTACAATTTCCCGCCCGATTGTAGTAGGTGGACCGTGGCCTGGAAAGACGTCGGTCTCGTCCGGAAGGGTCAGAAGTTGCTCGCGAATCGAACGCAGGAGGAGTTTGCCGTCTCCAAGAGGGAGGTCGCATCGGCCCATGCCTCCCCCAGCGAAGAGGGTGTCTCCAGCAAAAACTTTTTGAAAAAGTGCCACGTGGAACACAAAAGAATCGGGGGAGTGCCCTGGCACCGCACGGAGTTCAAACTCGATGCCGGAGAGCTTAAGGGGGCTCTCTTTGGTGCTGAAGACATGATCGACTTCGAAGGGTTGCACCGAGAGCGGGAGCCCCCACTCGAGCACCATCTCCTCAATGAGGAGCTCCCTCTGAAAAGGAGAGGCGGCATGGATCGGGATTCCCGCGGCCTGCATTTTTGCCGCGTCGTCGACATGATCAAAGTGCTGATGGGTCAGCAACAGACCAGTCGGTTTCACCTTTTTCTCCTGACACCAAGCCCACATTCCCGTGGGTGCGTCAATCGCGACGGCTCCCTGTTCGCTCTCAATAAGATACCCGTTGGTTTCTAGAAGTCCGCCCGCATAACTCGTGATGTGCACAGAGGGAGTTCACTCTCTGGGGGCGGAGAATTGAAGCGTAGAATTTGCGGGGCGGCTTCAATTTCACCTATCATTAAAGATGTTAGAGCGGGGCTCTACCAAAAAGGGGCTTCGGTTGCACCGAGACCTCTGAATAATTCTTCACTCTCAGATGAGAGGGGACTTACCTAGTCTTCACGACTCGCAAAGCTCACACGCCACCGGTGACGAGTTTGACGGTGGCAGGTCCGGCGAGCGCGAGAGGCTGATTGGAGGAAGGGGGTTCTCCACCCGTGGGTGGTAGGCATAGTTGCACTACGACTCGGTGCGGCGGGTCTTGCCGAGTTGGAGTTGCACCGGGCGCTTCCCAGTTTTTTGGTATTGCACAATGGGAGTGTCCGTCACGAAGAGGGCAAGGGCAGCCTCCCGCTTCTTCAGGATGAGGAGGTCGCGATATCCCGCGAGAGTTTCGCAGCGGTCTGCAAAGGCGAAGGGACTGAGCAGGGTGATGAGGGCAGCAGTTATGGTAATAGGGTTCATAGGCCTTAACCGAAAATCTATCCTGACAGCGAAGACTAGACGCTTAGTTTTGCAGTAGTTTCAGCTATATTTGAAGGTCTGGAGAGCCGGAGGGTAGAATCGCGCGGGAGATGTCCTGCGCGGTTGGGAATAGCGATCGATCCTCCGGCCTGGTGGTTCCCGCGGGATCGATTGAAGCGAGTTCTCACTTGAGGCCCCGGTGGGCTACGCGCTCGCGAACTTGTATGTGGGCGAGGTGAGGGGAGGTGAAGAGATGGATGACGAGCACGATTTCTTCGCGGGCATTCAGATCGAGACTCCGTGCATACCGAAAGGATGAGAGGGGATCGGAGACTGGAGCCTTCTTGAAGGTGAGGTTTTTCTTCTTGGGGATGGTCGCAAAAATCTTCTAGCGCGATCCGCCCTTCTTGTCGCGGAAATGGACCGAAAAGGGTTCCGGGGAAGAGTCGGAGGCAGGTCCTGGATTCGAGTGGGAGGAGTTTGCGGGAGCGAGCGCTGGGGCCCTCCGCGGGCTTGCCGGTGCCAGGGGGGGCGCCCTGGGAGTCCGTTTAGCAGTGCTCCCAGTCTGCCAGCGGGCCAGGTTTTACTGTTCGCCGTAAACTTCCTTGGGGTCAAAGGTCCGCTCGTCCTTCCCGAAGTCGAGGGCGCTGGGGTCCCCCGGAACGATTTTGCGGTAGAAGCAGGAACGACGGCCGGTGTGGCAGGCGCCCGCTCCCTGTTGATCGACATACATGAGGAGAACGTCTTGATCGCAGTCGGTGCGAATCTCCTTCACTTTCTGGGTATGTCCCGAAGTGGCGCCCTTGCGCCAGAGTTTTTGCCTACTACGGGAATAGTAAACGGCTTCGCCAATCCGGAGTGTCTGTTTGAGGGATTCCTCATTCATCCAGGCGAGCATGAGGGGTTCCTTGGTGGCGGCATCGAGGGCGAGGGCGGGGATGAGCCCATCCGCGTCGAATTTCGGGCAGAAGGCTGCAGTTTCGTCGATGGACGATTGATCTTCCCGGGTGGAAAAGCTGATGGATTCCTGGTCGCTCACGGGCGGGAGGCTGGCGGGCCGAAGGGGAAACCAAAAGCTCGAAATGGAGAGAATTTCAGAGCGGTTTTGATTGCAGCACGGCGGCGGATTCGTTGGATTAGAGCGATGGCAGTTACCGCAGCACGGGCACTTGAACTGATGGAGGGAGCGCACCAACGGGAGCGTTTGGCCCATGCCTTCTTGATTTCGGGAGCCGCCGGGAGCGGAAAGCGGGAATTGGCTGCCCAGGTGATCAAGATGGTCAATCCGCCCGCCGATGACGGGGGAAGCGATTTGTTTGGCGAGCCCGAAGAGGGACCGGCTCCCCCCAATCTCGACTCGCTGCAAGGAGAGTTTGTCCGTATTGTGCGGCCTCGATCAAAGTCGCGCCGCATTTTGATTGATCAGATTCGCGAACTGGAGCGCAGCATCTATCTCGCAGCTCCCCGAGAAATCTGGAAGGTTGGGGTCATCGTGGATGCGGACCGCATGTTCGACGAACCGGCCAACGCTTTTCTCAAAACCCTGGAAGAGCCCCCCCCAAGGTGTCTCCTGCTCTTGCTCACCGCGCACGCGGAGATTCTTCTGCCCACCATTCGCTCCCGCTGTGTGAATATCGTACTGCAGCCAACCGAGCGCTACGAAGTGCTGGCGGAAGACGAGCGCAAGGCTTTCGCGGGGATCCTAGCGCAGGGGACGCAGAAACCATCCGCCCACCGTGCCCTGCTTCTCAAGGCCAGTTTCGAGTCACTACTCGCAGCAAGAAAATCAGCCATCAAGTCGGCAAACGATGTGGCGCAGAAGGCGGAGAGAGATACCTACAAGCAAGCCACGGAGGGTGATTGGCTGGATGAACGCGAGAAGTTTTACGAGGCGAAGTCAGCCTCGGAGTATCTCGCGGTGCGGTCCGCGCTGGTGGATTGGCTCATCTCTTGGCTGGGTGACGCGATTCGTCAGAAAGTCGGAGTGTCCGAGTTAGGGTTTGCGCAACACGTGGAGGAAACCGCCAAGTTCGCGGAGAGCCAGGACCTCAATGCCTTGCTCAAGCGGATCGATACTCTCCAGGAGTTGCGGGATTTGCTCAATACCAACGTCCCGGAAGGACTAGCGATCGAAGTAAGTTTCCTGAAGGCATTCGGGGGATAGGGTGCTCCAAAGAGATTGAGCCCGAAGGGGGGCCTAGGACTCGCTTGGTGGTGCGAAATTCCAGTTTGCATTCGGGGCAAACCGCGCGTGGTCTCGGTGAGAGCGGTGCGAGAGGAAGGGCCCTCGATCCCGGCCTCAAGATAGCTCGAAATTCCCGGCTCGAAATTCTAATTCCTGTCCGTGGAAGATTTAGCCTTTCTCAATTGTGGATTTCGTCGCAAATGACGCGCATGGATCGCTTCAAGGACAAGATCGTGGTGGTGACCGGTGCTGGCCGGGGAATTGGAAAAGCGGTGGCGGAAGCCTTCGCCTCAGAAGGGGCAAAGGTCGCAGTGCTGAGCAGGAATGAGCAAAGTTGTGGAAAGTCTGCGGCCGCCATCAACGAAGCGCATCCAGACGCCGCGCGCGCCTATGCGGTGGACGTGGCGGACTTTGATGCGGTGCAGGAAGTGGGCAAGCAGATCGTGGCGGATTTCGGAGGTGTGAATATCCTTGTGAACAACGCTGGCATTACCCGCGATGGTCTGCTCCTTCGCATGAAGCCTGAGGACTGGGATGCGGTGCTCGATACCAATCTCAAGGGGGCCTTTAATACCGTGAAGGCCTTTCAGCGTAATCTCATGAAGGCGGATGATCCCCGCATCATCAACATGAGTTCCGTGATCGGCATGATTGGCAATGCGGGACAGGCAAACTACGCGGCCTCGAAGGCGGGACTGATCGGGTTTACCAAATCGGTTGCACGCGAGTTGGCAGGACGCAAAGTGACCTGCAATGCAATCGCTCCGGGATTCATTCGCACCACCATGACAGAAGTGTTGGGTGAGAAGCGCCAGGAGGAGGTTCTCAAGATCATTCCCCTCAAGGAGATGGGGAATGCCGATGAGATTGCCAACCTGGCGCTTTTTCTTGCGAGTCCGGACGCGCGGTATATCACCGGTCAGGTGATTGCCATCGATGGTGGAATGACGATGTAGGATGGCCTCCACATTCATCCCGCTCCTTGCGGAGACGGTCGGCGCTTGGTCAGATCGAGTCGAGGGAATCGGCCACGGGTTCGTAGCGTCGCGTCTCATGATCCCAGAAGTAGATGGTGTCCCCCAAGGTCTTCGATCCTTCGGGATCTGGAACCACGAGGAGGCAGTCACCTCCATTATTATGCGCGATGACGAACCCTGCATGCGGGAAGCCCCCCGAGCTCCGTTTGGAAGATGTTTCCCTGACAATGTCGTTACTTGTGTGAGCCACCCGTTCTTCGTCGGTGGTGTCGAGGAAGGGAACCAGTTGCCATCCGTCGCCAGCGACCGAAATTTCGCCGCCGTTGTCCCTCACCATTCGCTCTTTGACGCCCTGGGGAAAGATGTAGCCCGTCATCGCTTCCGTTTTGGAAATTTCCTCTCTGGTGATGGGGTAGGGCATATCGCTGTCTGCTGGAGAGTGAAGGGGTTGTGGGGTCCGCACGAAAGCAAAGCGACGCTCCCTGCGGGGGCTCGCCAAGGGTTGGAGTTCCAGTAGGGGGGTGGCTGGTGAGAATGACCTACCTTGATTGGAAGGGGCGAGCCTGCTCGGTTTCGACACATTCGCCGACCCAGCCAAAGAGACGACGGACTTCCCCGTCCTCGCGGACGGCAGCCAAAGCCGCCCAATCGATATGATCACGCAAGCGAGGACTGGAAAGGCGGCGAATGTCGAAGCGCTCCATGAGAGCCTCGGTCTCGCGCGGTTGAGCGGTAAGGATGTGCTCGGGCCCAGGGAGATCATCGAGAACTTCCGCCGTCATTCCAAAGGTGGTCACCCCGATGCCGAATTGGTTGCTGAGATGGCGCAGGGCGTCGGAGAGGGCCTCGTCCTCGATGGGGCCGGCGTAGAACAATTCTCCGCCCTGACACCACGCTGAAACACTGAGAGCCTGAAAGAACTCTTCGCGGTAGAGTTGGTGGTTGGGCACGAGTCGGAGGGTCACCGATTGCAGCCGATAGGGCGGGAGTCCGAGGCTGCGTTTCATGGCCAAGATTTCGTGGTCCAGGGAGAGACCTTGGTCCGCAGGTTCCCCGCTCTCCCAGTCCACCATGACCATGTCGGGAAATTTCCACAAATTCCCGAAGGGAGAGTCCTTGGCAAGCGCGTCCTGGAAAAGATAGGGGAAGCGCCCATTGATTTCGCAGTAGCGGGTGGCCGCCGCACGGAACTTCCGCACC
This sequence comes from Roseibacillus sp., assembly GCA_028821775.1. GTDB lineage: Bacteria > Verrucomicrobiota > Verrucomicrobiia > Verrucomicrobiales > Akkermansiaceae > Roseibacillus_B. The sequence continues at coordinate 4,704 of JAPKFB010000022.1, read as the reverse complement.
CGCTGGAGGGCGTGATTCACCGCGCTCTGGTCGCCGGCAAAGTCGTCAAGATGACCCTGGGTCATGGAAAGCAAGTCCTGCGCCCCGGCCAGTGCTGGGACCGGAGCGGCACGTCGATAGTAGCCCTGGCCCTTTTCCACCTTCGCGATGGGCGAAGCCGGGTCGCAGGACATGATCGAGAAGTGATAACGCAAGGAGGCGTCCGAGTAATCCCCTTGCAAGCGCAAGCGAACGAGACGAATCAATTCCGTTCCCTTGGTTGCTTCCTTCGGGCTGGCCGGAAGGATGTCGGGCAGGATATCAGCCAGCTGTTTGCGAAGACTCATGGTAGCGATTGAACGAAGTGCGTTGGTTGGTATCCAAGTCTTTGCGGGGAGTGACTCGCAAGCCGCAATGTAGTCGATTCGAAAAAAAATCGGTGAATCGTGAACAAGGTGGGGCTTATTCACAAAAATTCCGCGGGTGCTCCCAATTCTTTTTCGGTTTTCCGCGGGTATTCCCCAACTATCAACAGGTGACAGGTTGAATATTGAGCCTGCGCTTGACGTCTCACCTTGCGAACTGCTAGATTTCCAGCATGAAAGTCCCCTCCTTCCTTCTCAGGGCCATCTTGGTGGTGGCGGCCCCGTCGACGAGTCTTGCTCAAGCGGAACCGAGCGCCGATGACTTGCTGAAGACGGCGCGATTTGTGGCGACTCTGCAGCAGCAGGATCTCAAGGGCTTTATCAGGAAGAACGAGCGGAAGTTTCCGGTGGGCCTTTTTCTTCGAGGAGAGAATATTCAGCTCACCTACAAGCAGCCGGGGACGGACAAGGAGGTGCGTTTCCACATGCACCTGCAGCAAGACAGCTATCGACTCCTGGAAGTTGGAGCAAGTGGCGAATCGGTGCGTTTTCCGGATGCGAAATTGGGGCAATCCATCGAAGGGTCGGATCTTTCCTACGAAGACCTTTCGATGCGTTTTCTTTACTGGCCGAATGGGACGGTAGACCCCGAACTGGACAAGATCAAAGGCCAGCAATGCAGGGTGGTGCAACTTGCCAATCCGAATGGGAAGGGGCGCTATGCCCAAGTGCGGGTCTGGGTGCACAAAAAGTCCCAGGCACTCATGAAGGTGGTGGGTTACAACGCGGAAGGACTTCCGCTCAAGCGCTTCCAGGTGCTCGATATCATGAAGGTTGGCAATGCCTACACCCTGCGCCGGATGCGGGTAGATACGGTCGACCCCATCGGGAACAAGGTTGTGGGACTGACCTATCTGGAGTTTGACAAGCCCAAGGCGGTCAAGCCAGGTGGCCTGCGGTAGGGAGTTGTCACCTTGCGACAATTCTTCGTTTGCAGAGGGGGGGATAGTTCGGCATGAGTAGTCATGCGGCGATCAGTGAAGAAGGTCCTGGGAGGGTCAGAGGCAGCAGAGGGAGTGACTGTGCAGGGATGGGTGCGCACGAGGCGTGATTCCAAGGAGTTTTCGTTTCTGGAGATCAATGATGGGTCTTGCCTCGGGAGTCTCCAGGTGATCGCGGACGTGGGCATCGAGGGGTATGATCAAGTGCTTGGGATGACCACCGGGGCCGCGATTCGGGCGACGGGCAACCTGGTGGAATCACCGGGGAAGGGACAGAAGTGGGAAATGCAGGCTTCCTCGTTGGAACTCGTGGGGACCGCGCCGGAAGAGTATCCCTTGCAGAAAAAGCGGCATGGTCCCGAATTTCTTCGCGAAATCGCCCACCTGCGCCCGCGTACGAATCTCTTTGGGGCCATTTTCCGGACGCGGAGTCGCCTGGCGCACGCAGTGCATCGCTTCTTCGAGGAGCGGGAGTTTGTTTACGTCCATACCCCGATCATCACGGCCAATGATTGCGAGGGCGCAGGCGAAATGTTCCAGGTGAAGACGCAAGCCAGTACCGGCAAAGCTGAGGATGAGTTTTTTGGCAAGACCACCCATCTTACGGTGAGCGGTCAACTGGAAGGGGAAACCTTTGCTTGTGCGCTTTCCAATATCTACACTTTTGGGCCGACTTTCCGGGCGGAGAATTCACATACCGCGCGGCACGCGGCGGAATTTTGGATGATTGAACCTGAGATGGCCTTCTGCAATCTGGAGGGCGACATGGATTTGGCGGAGGAGTTTGTGAAAAGTCTCACCAAGGCGATTCTGGATGGGCCCGAGGACGACTTCGGGTTGTTCGCCAAGTTCGTTGACAAGGGACTGGCGGAGCGCCTCAAGTTTATTGTTGAGCGTCCCTTCGCGCGCCTGAGCTACAGCGAGGCGGTCGAGATTCTGGAGAGATCGGGGAAGGATTTTGATTATCCGGTGGGCTGGGGCGAAAATCTGCAATCGGAGCACGAGCGTTATCTCACCGAGGAGCACTGCAAGTCCCCGGTCACGGTTTATGACTATCCGGAGGCCATCAAGCCGTTTTACATGCGGCGAAACGACGATGAGAAAACGGTCGCGGCGATGGATGTGCTCGTGCCGGGGATCGGTGAAATCGTCGGTGGGAGCCAACGCGAGGAGCGCTTGGATGTTCTCACCGACAACATGAAAAAGGATGGACTCAGTGAAGAGGTCTACTGTTGGTATCTCGACTTGCGACGCTATGGAACGGTGCCCCATGCCGGGTTTGGCGCGGGTTTTGAGCGAGTGCTCATGATGGTGACCGGAGTTCAGAATATTCGGGACGTCATTCCCTATCCCCGCACCCCGGGGACCTGCGGCCCCTGAAGATCTTGGGGTCAACAGGAGCATTCAGGACATGTGGAGATCGCTCAGTTGGATGGCGGACCCACCAAGGCGCGTGATTTCTGAGATCTTTGCGGGAGGTGTTGAGAGAGGTTAAATTCGATCCACGACCGTAATTCCCGGTGCGGCAAAGGCCTCCTGGGAGGTGAGGGCGGGCAGGGCCTCTTGGAGGGTAAGGGTGTGACCGACCAGTTTGCTCGGATCCAGGCGCCCATCGGATATCATGGCGAAGAGTTCGGGATAGCGGTGAGCCTGCATGCCGTGACTTCCATAGATTTCCAGTTCCTTGGCGACGATTTTATCGAATGGAACGGATGAGAGTGCGGCATCGCCCGTCATGAGTCCGATTTGGACGTGCCGACCTCGAGGGGCGAGACAGTTGATCGAATTTGAGGCCGTGACGGTGGCGCCCAAGGCATCGAGGGAGACTCTGGCTCCGCCAGAGGTGAGCTCGCGCACGGCCTCCGGAAGGTCTCCCTCGCGGGAGGCGTCAATGCTCGCGATTGCCCCAAGTTGAAGGGCGCGCTCGAGCTTTGCGGGGTCGATGTCAATTGCGATGGTGCGGGCTCCAAGCGCTTTCGCGATCATGATGGCGGAAAGGCCAACTCCGCCGCAGCCGTGGACGGCGACCCAGTCACCTGCCTGCACGCGAGCTTGGTGGACCACCGCCCGAAACGAGGTTGCAAAGCGGCAGCCGAGACTGGCGGCGGTTACGAAGTCGAGATGCTCGGGGAGGGCGACGAGGTTTTCGTCCGCGTATTCGAGCATGACAAATTCCGCGAATGATCCCCAGGCGGTGAATCCGGGCTGAAATTGGCGGGTGCAAACCTGTTGATCGCCAGCCTTGCAGAGCGTGCAAATTCCGCATCCGCACACAAAGGGAGCGGTCACGCGATCACCCCGTTGCCACTTGGTGACTTCGCTCCCCACCGCTTCGATCACACCCGCAAATTCGTGGCCGGGAACGTGGGGGAGTACGATGTCGGCATCGTGACCCATCCAGCCATGCCAGTCACTGCGGCAGATCCCGGTCGCGGCAACGCGAATGACGGTGCCGGTCGGGGTCGGGGTCGGGTCAGGCACCGTCTGAATGGTGAGCGGGCCTTGAAACTCGGTGTAGAGGGCGGCCTTCAAGATAGTGGCGGGATGGATGGGGGATGGTCTCCGAAAGAGTGGCGTTAGGCGCTCACTTCGCGTCCGTAATCATCTTTTTGAAGGCGGTCGTGAATTCCTTCACGGTGTGCTCTGGACCAGTGAACTTGGCGAAAAGAGCGCCCTCTTTGGTCTCCAGGATGGCACCCAGGAGGCCCCAGTGACGAAACTGAATGGGGTCGTTGGGAGGGCCGCCCATGAAGGTTCCCTGCGCTGAGACGAAGGTGACCGGAACCTCTCCCGCTTTGCCCTTCTCGGTCTTGGCATTGATCTTATCCTTGGGTTCATCGAACTGACCGAGCCAGCGTTTCACATTGGCATCGACGCCGCCTGCTCCGCCCGGTCCAAAGTAGAAAAAGACAATTTCTCCCTGCGCGGCTAGCTTGGCGACCGTAAACTGAGCCTTCCGCATGGCGGATTTGGGCTTGACGGAAGTGAACTCCTTGGGAGCTGTGAAGGTGGTCCCGGCTACCTTGAATTCACCGGCATGGGCGGTGAGGGAGAGGGCGGTGAGGGAGAAGAAGGCCACGAGGAGGGGGCGAGCGGATTGATTCATGCTGTTTTAGTTAGTAGATGCTTGGAGAGTCGTCAAACAGAAGGCTCCCAAGCTAGCGAAAGGACCTGAATGGGAGGGTATGTGATCCGTTATCCCTTAGCCTCTAATCAAGGCGGATTTTTAATCAACAAAGCTGCCTTTGACGGGCACGGAAAGAACAGCTAGGCATGCCTCGTTCAGAATCACCCAAACATGAAACGACCCGAATTTGCTACCGCAGCTTCGGAGAGCGCCGCTCTCTCGGTAGAGTGGG
>JAPKFB010000081.1 GCA_028821775.1 Roseibacillus sp. | reverse complement strand
ACTTACTCAAGTTGGCGTCGTTGTCGCTGAGATGATACCCGGTCAATTCGGCAGCGGTGTCGCCTGCATTGTAGAGTTCAATCCAATCTGGGAAATCTCCATCACCGTCAGCCACGGTTGTTTCGTTGTTGCTCATGACCTCATTGATCACCACCGCCACGGGCGATGACGCAGAGCTGGCCACCACGCGAATATAACCAGCGCTCTCGTCATCAAGGGGCAAGGTCAGGATGACCCGGGAGGGATTCAGGACAGACAGGATGGCATGACCCTGATCGAGCCAGGACCCAAGCGACAGGTTCGGTGACCGTTGCAAAGTGTAGGATAGGTTTTCCCCTGCAAGGCTCTCCACGGTGACCATGAGTTGGGAGCCGGCATGCTCGATCTCTACGATGCGGATGATCGGTTGCACTTGGGCCCAGCCAGTTCCGACCCCGAGCAGGAAGATCAAGACGCGCAAGGACCCGTGCATCCCTCCTGCCTAGCGGGAATTGCCCCTGAGGCAAGAAGTCAGAAAAATTTGCCGGGAATTCCCTTCTTCGGGCCGAGCGGAATGGAGGCCAAAGAGGCGGAGCAGGTTGGATGCAACATCATGGGAGGACGAAGTCCCGGACCTCATCCAGGGTGTGTTCGAAAAGCCGGCTGGGGGCGGAGCGGGAATGAATTGGGGAGGAGAAATCAGGCAGTAATCAGCGCGGCGAAGAGGATTCGCGGCCCAGGTGGCGGGCGGGGAGGGGGAGGGCATTTTGATGGAAGGCCTCGTGGCTGTTCCAACCGCTTCGGCTTGTTTGCGGAAGGTGAACCGGAGGCTTAGCGGACGCGCCAGCGGTTCTCGAATTGGATCTGGGTGATTCCGGCGGGCTTCTTGCGGGCGGCCGCAATCCGTTGGCGGAGTTGGCGCGAGAGTTGTTGTGCTCGTTGCTTTTGCCGGGGATCCGCGGCGAGGTTTTTGAGTTCGTGAGGATCAGTCTGGTGATCGTAGAGTTCGGCGCCTGCCCCGCCGTCCTCGCCCCATTCCGAATAGCGATAGCGGAGCGTCTTGATGCTGTAGCCGGTGAGGCCAGTCTGCTGACCTTCGACCTTGCTGCCGAACACACCCTGGGAACAGGGACGTTCTCTGAATCGTTCAGAGAGTCGGTTTATCAAAAAGTCGGTATATTCTTAATAATCTTATCAAATGTTGGTATGATGCTGGCCTCCAACAACAGGACAGTAAACACGACGCCAGGATGGATCCCCAAATCGAATCGCCAAAGAAGCCCCTTGGGTCATCCTCGAAGTGGCTTGGCAGGGCCACGGGTGAAGGCGAGTCAGCGATCAAGGAACTTTTTCACAAACTCGGAGTCCATGATCTCGAGAGGACCATCTTTGCCGATGAGGGTGCTGTTTTTCGCGAGACCAAGCTGACCGACTATGCCGACTACATGAAGAACCCGAAGGTCTCAGACGAGAAATTCGAGGAGTATTCCGACCTGGTCACGAACGGGTACAAGGCACCGAATTGCATCAAGTGGACGTCGGATGACGTGGGCTACGGTATCTTTGCGAGCGAGGATATTCCGGCCGGCACTCTCATTGCCGAATATGCGGGGATGGGTTCCCCGAAGTCGCACATCAAGAACAGAACCTGGTCATGGAACTACCCGATCAAGGGGCCGGTTATCGATTCCTTCCCGAACCGGGTTTCGCTGGACGGTGGCATTCATGGGAACGAGATACGCTTCATCAATCACAGCGACGATCGCAATACGAGTCCGGTGCTCGTTCACAATGGAACCAACTGGGTCAATTGCTACCATGCCCGGAAGGCGATCACGAAGGATGAGGAGTTGCTCATCAGCGATGGGAAGCGTTACTGGAAGACCCGGGTCAAGGTGGATCTTTGACGACGGCGCAGAGACTGGTTCACAGTCACCCTTCCTTCAAGTTCGCTCAAACGTTTCGTCAGCCAGTCTCGCATCAATCAAGAAAAGGAATGTCCAGTTTCAAAGTCATCCTTGTCGTCTTGCTCATCGCAGTTGGCCTCGCGAAAATTTTCCGGCGAAAGAAGGAAGGAGCTTCCGGCGCCGCGGAAGTCGATCCGGACTCCGTTGATCACTGTCAGCACTGCGAAGCCGAGATCGAACCAGAATTCCTTGAGTGCTGGAACTGCGGAGGGAAACTTGAGTTGTCGATCGATGCCACGGCGTCTGCCGAACTCCCTACCATTGCTGGCAGGGTTTGAATCCGACTCGGATCATGGCCCGGGATCGATGCTTGGTGATCGAGCAAGTTCCCTCATCGCACAAACAATCTCCGTTTCAGGGTCGCGCAGAATGTTGCCATAAATGGGGCGATCCTAAACTCTCTCGGAGCATGTAAGTAATACAGGGACCCAAGAATTTAGGTTTTTGGTAAATTCTAGGTTTATAACTCAGGTTCAACTGATTACTCTACCTAAAATGAATCAGGCAGCCGAGGCCTTCGGCGCAGGATCATAAAATTCTGAATTCAAGGCAGTTCCATGAATTTGTTTTCACAATTCTTTCGGGTTCCGGATCGGATCTACTGTGACGCAGTCTCCTCTTCCGCGCTCGAGGCCTTTGGTCTCGAGGGGCATTGCATTTCGGCCAGTCTTGAGGATGCGGAGATGCTCTGGATGCGTAAGCGCTACCGCCCACAAACCGGTAAGCTGCAACCGTTTCAGTTGATCAATCACTTCCCCGGCGAGACGAGCATCATCAGCAAGGGTCTCCTCACGGGGACTCTGAAGGAATTCGATGCCCAAGCCGGGAGCGAATACCTCCCGATGGCGGAGTTCTACCCCGAGAGCTACCGACTCTACATTCCTTCCGAACGGGCGGAGTTTTTCGATCAGCTTCCTGCTGTCGACGAGCGGGAAAATCTCTGGATTTATAAGCCGGGGAACGATTCGCGCGGTCGGGGGATCAGGATCATGTGGGAGTTCGACGCCTTCCGGCGTGAGTACAAAAAGTGGGGCAAGGCCCCCATTAAGGACAAGGACCAGCAGGGTATCATTCAGCGCTACATCAAAAATCCGCTCCTTTTGGAGGGTCGTAAGTCCGAAATCCGCGTCTACTGGCTCGTGGTCAATCTGGATCCGCTCCAGGTCCTAGTTTACCCAGAGGCCACGGTTCGACTCAATAGTCTCCCCTACAAGCTCGATGACTTCGACAATCAGCTTGTTCATGTCACCAATGTCTACCAGCAGAAGAAACATCCCGACTATGACCCTGAGGTCGTCCTGAAATGGCCGTTTCGCAGGCTGGGAAGATATCTGCACGAGGACCTCGGGATCGCTGGTCCGGATTACCTCGAGAAACAACTTCTCCCCCGCATCAGGGAGATTCTCGCAACCGTCTCCTACGCCGCTCGTGACAAACTGGCGGATCACTACCCCGAGCAGGGTGATTGCTTTGCGGTGTTCGGTGCTGACATAATCATCGACGATCAGCTGAAACCATGGCTCTCGGAAGTCCAGAAGGGGCCAGGATTGAGCTTCGGTGATGGCGTCAAGCGGAAGGTGATTCCTCCCATGCTGGGAGAGGCCGCTCGCATCGCCTTTGAGGTTCGGAACAAGCGGAAGGCTGGCAAGCCCCTGGAAAAATTCAAAGCCGTGAAGCGATACGACTGGGTCGTAAACGAGCTCCAGCCCGAGCTCGTCGGGAGATCTCCCGTGGGGCCGCTTTGAGCTGACCGGTTCAAAGGATCTTTGGGATCCTGGCAGATGGGCACGGGCACTTTAGAAGACTCTGCGTTCTGTGCCAACTGGGGCTCTTGATCCCCAGTCGATTGATTTGGAGCGGCCAGGCCGGTCCACCGGTTCAAGCGCGGGTGAACTCGATTTTCGCCCTTTGGAGAGGGGATTTTGCGGGTGAGATCAGAGCCACCCTTTGGGACGCTCGATCTTGCGCGAGGACAACGAGCCGTTGGCGGAGCGGTAGATCAGCAGCGTCAGTATTAGTTGGCAGGAATTGCTGGTTGCTTCCGCCTCCTGCGCGGAACTCCCATCGCCAAGAGCAGGAGCGATGATTGACTCTGCACGACGCGGCAGAAGAATCGTGGCTGGTGGGTGGTGAGCTTTTGCAGGAGGCAAGCCGTGGAGGAGAGAGTTTCCCGCCAACTCATCAATTCGCAGGAGGAGGAACGAAGGCGAATCGTGAGAGAATTACACGACGGTCTCGGTCAGCATCTGCTTTTCATCAAGGACACCCGGATCACGGTGGAACACAAGCTGATTTCCCTCGACCAGAATTGAACCGCCTACGATCAGATTGCGATTTTTCGCCTCATTCAGGAAGGGCTGAACAATGCCGGCAATCATGATTGCGCAACGAAGATGTCCGGGGGCGATTCCCGGGTGACCACGTGGGGGTCTTCTCTCTTTCCGATCGGCGATTGCTGGCTAGACTCACGACATGTTCCATGCCCGATTGCCTCTCCCTTGTTATGCTTCGATTCTCTGCTTGGCAGTGGCCCTGGTTTTGATGTTTCGTTCCGGGGCCGTGAATGAAAAAGAACTTGTTTCCGGAGGGGACGCCCCCTTCCTGGTGGTACTGGGAATCGCGCAGGACGCCGGCTATCCGCAGGCCGGATGCCGCAAGGAGTGTTGTGCGAGGGCCTGGTCCGAGCCTAACAGGCGCCGTCACGCCGTTACGGTCGCTATTGTCGATCCCAAAACCAAGCAGCGCTGGTTTCTCGATTGTTCGCCGGACTTCCGTGAACAATTGCGCGAACTGAACCAGATCGCGCCTCCGGACAAGTTCCCGGGAATCGACGGCATCTTTCCGACCCACGCTCACATGGGGCATTACACCGGGCTGCTTCATCTGGGACGCGAAGTGATGGGAACGCAGGAAGTTCCCGTCTACGCCATGCCCCGCATGAGGAGCTTTTTGGAAACGAACGGGCCATGGGAGCAGCTTGTCGAACTCAAGAACATCGCAATCCGGAATCTCGCCGCCGGGGTGACCGTCAAGTTGAACGATCGGCTCAGCCTCACGCCCTTTCTCGTTCCCCACCGCGACGAGTATTCCGAGACGGTGGGCTTTCGAGTGACGGGCCCCGACCGATCCATCCTCTACCTCCCGGACATCGACAAGTGGACGCGATGGAAGTCGAAGATCGAAGAGGTTTTGCAAACGGTCGAGGTTGCCTATCTGGACGGCACGTTTTTTGCGGACGGTGAGCTCCCTGGTCGTGACATGTCAAAGATTCCGCATCCCTTCATTGCCGAGAGCATCGAGCGTTTTTCCAAATTGAGCGCCCCCGAACGCAGCAAGGTCCGCTTTCTGCATCTCAATCACACCAATCCCGCTCTCGATCCGGAGAGCGATGCTGCAAAGGCGATCGAGAAGGCAGGCCACCACGTTGCCAAGCAAGGCGAGCAGGTGGGGCTCTGACCTACCCGTGCCGTCCTCGCTCAATTGGTCGTTCTGCGCGGTCCGGGGAAGGGGAGGTGGTCACTTGGGCACCACTGCGACGCCACGGAACGAGTTCGGACGGCCACGGAGTTGATCCTGAAGGCGGATGCCGACTTTCGGTTTTAATTGCGCACGGTGATCAGGTAAGAGCTCCTTCGTGCTGATTCTGAACTCGAGCGATGTTAGGAAGGCCCTCACAATGGCGGAGGCGATCACCGAGATGGAGCGCGCCTTCGCAGTCCTGGCACGCGGTGCAGTAGAGCTTCCGCAGCGGACTCAGCTGCAGGTTGCAGGAGAGCTCGGCACCAGCCTCATCATGTCCTGCTATGCGGCGGATCCAGGCGGCACTGCGGGGGAGGCTTTGATGGTGAAAGTCGCTTCGGTTTTTCCCCGAAATCTGGAGCGTGAGATCGCCACTATCAACGGAGCGGTGCTTGTTCTCGATCCGGAGACGGGCGTGCCGGAGGCGATGATGGATGGGGGATCACTGACTGCGATTCGGACCGGGGCGGCCTCGGGATTGGCGACCCGGCTGCTTGCGCCCAAGGATGCGAGGGTACTGGCAGTGGTCGGGGCGGGTGGACAGGCGAGGTCGCAGGTTGCGGCGGTGTGTGCGGTGCGTCCGATCAACGAGGTGCGGGTGTATTCGCGGACCTTGGAGCGCGCGCACGAAATGGTGGAAGAGCTCGCGGGAGAGAGTTCGGCCTCGCTTCGGGTGGTGGGGAGTGCGAGTGAGGCGATTGCAGATGCGGACGTGATCTGCACCGCGACGACTTCGGCCCAGCCGGTGTTCAAGGATGGGGATTTGAAGGCGAACGTTCACCTCAACGCGGTCGGGTCCTATCGGCCGGATCTCGCCGAGATTCCGGTGGAAACCTGCGGGCGAGCCTTCGTGGTGGTAGACTCGTTGGAAGCGGCCAGAGAAGAAGCCGGCGAACTGATCCAGGCTGTCGCGGCTGGCGCCATGACTTGGCAAGGAGTGGGAGCGGAGCTTGGGGACCTTGTCCTGGGTCGCGCGGAAATTTCGCAGGGGCCGGGGGTGACTCTCTTCAAATCAGTGGGGCTGGCAGTGCAGGACGCCTTAGCGGCCAAGGCCGCGCTGGCAAATGCGCGCGCTCGCGGACTGGGGCAGCAGGTGAGGTGGGAGTGAGGGAGGAAGAGCAGGTTGAAAGGCCGAGATCACATATTTCAGGGGACGGGGCGGAATCACCACCGGGATCAGCGTGCTGGGCACTGCGGCCACCATGGAGCCCAATGATATTTGCGCGGCCTTTGCCATGAAATAGCACGCAAGGGCTCGCATCAGGAGATGCTCGACGAAGCAGGGAGTGAACGCTCCGCAGTGCTTTGTCTGCCGGGGTGAGCCGAAGGCGGGGCTGGTCTGCCGTGGAGACGATGCGAAGCGCGAGCAGTCGCAGGGTTGGCCGTCCCAACATTCTGGCTGGGCCCATCTGGGGTGACGCGGGTCTCCGCTGGATTATTTTCAACGATCAACCGGGGGCGGAACGGCAGCAGAGGACGGCGTGCCAAGGCTATTCAGCTCTCCGGGAGCGGCCCCCCCTCCGCCTCCCTCAAAATCGGCCTCTCCGCGGCTCTGCGCTCCGGCCCTGCTTCAGCAATTTCCTAGTAATTATTCTGAAATAGCCTAACCCAAGTGACTATGTTCGTCCCCAGATCCTTCCTCTGCCGAAGTGCCCTTGCCATTTTGTTGCTCGCCTTGGCGCGGCCCGCGCAAGGGCAAGATCTCACCCTTGATGTCGGGAAGACAGCCGCCGGGCCGATCCAAGTCGAACTCGGCGGTGAAACAATGCGGGACCATCAACTCGAGTTTTCCCAAGACCTCCAGACTTGGGAACCGTTGCTCTCACTTCGTTTGCCATCCAGCCCCTTTGAGTGGACCGATCCGCTCGCCTCCTCACGGTCCCACGGTTTCTATCGGTTGTTGCAATGGCCCGGTAATGCGCCCCGGGATATTGCTGATGACTTTCGTCTGGTCGACCATCAGGGCCGTTCCCAGGAATTGCATTACAATAGTCATGTGGAGGTGGTGGTGTTGCTCTTTGTCGATCCAAACTGCGACAGCTCGCTGGGCGCCACCCTCGTCGATTTGGAGAACACCTTCGGGGCGCAGGCGGTTAAGTTTTGGATCATCGATCCCATCTCAGAAAACCGATCGGAGCTCGTGGCGAATGCCATTGATTGGCAAGTCAACATGCCGATCCTCCATGACACAGCCCAGCTTGTGGCCCGAACCTACGATGTGGAGCGCGGCACGGAGGCTGTGGCGATCGACACTGCCACCTGGAGAGTTTTTTATCGCGGGGCGATCGACAGCGGCGCGGCTGGAGGGTTGCCCGTTCAATCCTATTTGCCGGATGCCCTCACGGCCTTCCTCGGAGGGCAGGCGCCGATCTACACGCGCACCCCGGCCACCGATTGCGTCCTTCCCCTCGCTCCGGAAGTGCCGGTCTCCTATGAGCAAGAGATCGCCCCCATGCTCATTCAGCATTGTGTGCGTTGTCACAGTCCCGGAAACATCGCCCCGTTTTCCCTGAGCGACTATGAAACGGTCGCCGCCTATGCGCCCGAAATCCGACGGCAGGTGGTCACTGGCGAGATGCCTCCGTGGTTTGCCGATCCGGAATGGGGGGAGTTTGAGAACGACTGGTCGCTGTCGGAGGCCTCGGCTCGTGCCCTCATCGATTGGCTCGATCAAGGCGCGCCCCGGGGAGGAGGGTCGGATCCCTTGGCCGACCATTTCGCGACCACCCCACCGCCGACCGACTATCCCGCAAACTGGCCCTCCGAGTTGGGCGAGCCCGATCTCATTCTCACCATCCCGAATCAGAGTATTCCGGCGAACGGAGAGGTGGATTATCGCTATCTTGAAGTGAAACCGAACCTTCGGGCCAACACCTGGTTGCGTGCTGCCATTCTCCTCCCCGGCAACCGGAAAGTGGTTCATCATGGCCTCGTTTTCCTGGGCACCATCTTCGAGACTTTCATTCAGGGAGCCGGACTGAACGGCTTCTTCGCTGGATACGTTCCCGGCACGCGGACCTACGCCTTCCCAGAGGACACCGGCAAACTTCTGCGCCCGAATTCCACCCTCACCTTTCAGATGCACTATCAAACCATCGGCATCGCTCAGACCGATGAGACCAGGTTGGGCCTCTATTTTCGCTCCACTCCACCGACCAAAGAATACCGGACCGTCGCCGCCAGCACGACCTCGATTAATATTCCCCCCGCCGATCCCGAGTATACTCGGGAAGCCCAGATATTACTCTCCGCAACGGAAGAGACCGTGCTCTACGAACTGAGCCCGCACATGCACTATCGCGGTGCGCGTATGGACTACGAGGCTCTCTACCCCGGGGGCGCTACGGAGAAACTTCTCTCGGTGCCCCATTACCTCTTCGACTGGCAACTGGTCTATCGATTCGCCGAGCCCAAGGTGATGCCCGCCGGAACGATCATTCGGGTGCGGGGTGCCTTTGACAATTCAGCCCAGAATCCGCTCAATCCCAACCCCGCTGCCTCGGTGAGATTCGGGGAACAGAGCGACGAGGAAATGTTCATCGGCTACATCAATTACGCCCTGCCAAGATAGGAGCTGCGAAGAGCGGTTTTCATAGACAAGCTCAGGATCGCTCGTGAGGGTCCACCCATCGACAGGCCCTTCTATTGATCCGTGAAGCCATCTCACGGGGCGCGTCACTCTTTGTCCGCGGCGCTTTGCTTAAAGCGGATGCGTTCTTTGCCCACCCATTCGTCCCATGAATCGTCGTCATCGACATAGTGAATAAACCAGCGGTTCTCTTTCCTCTTGAGCACTTTCGCATCGTACCAAGTTCCGCCCCACATCACCGTGCAGTCCGGCTCCATTCTGGCCCCGTGGGGACGACCTCTGCTTCGCGTGCCCGGTTTCCGAGTCGAGGCCACCAGGTCCTTCTCTGCATACAGCTTCACAACTTTGTCGGTGTATCGATAGAACTGCACTGAATACTCGTCAGCCTGGTCGCCAGTGACGCCCACCACGCGGCCGTGCTTTCCCTTGGCCATCACGTAGCTGCCGAGGTGAAATTTTGCCTGTGGGACCTTGGGCAAGCGTCCACTCGTCTTGGCCAGGACGAAGTTGTCTTCCAAGGCATGGACATTGAATCCGTGCTTCTGGCCTTCCATGTGGTTCATGGCATTGCGCACCTCGGTGCGCAACTCGCCAAGCGTGATCAAGCCGTCTCCGTTGGTATCGATGAGCGGTGCGCCAGACAGGCCATCGAGGAGGCTCTGGGTAAAGGTCCAGTTGGCAGTGGAATCGTTTTCGGCCGAGGCGGAGGTCAGGCTGAAGCAGGCGACCTTCTTGCTGGCCAGTTTGTTGACGACCACTTCCAGTCCGCCAGAGAAGCAGCAGTCGGCCCAGAAGAAGGCACGCTGCCCCTTGAACTTCGCGGTGACGGTGGCGGCCAGTTCATTGATGCTCCACGCAGTGTCCTTGCTGTGAGACTGGACATCATAGTTGGCGAAATAATAGTCGTCTCCCTGATTCCAGCCATGGCCCTGGTAGTAGATGATCAGGGTCGCGTCCTGCGAAGTATTGTTGAGCGTATGAGTGATCGCCTTGCGAATCATTGGCAGGGTCGCGTCCTTGCCCAGGAGCAGGGTCACGTTTTCGGCCGGCGTGCCGCGCTTGATGAGAAGATCCCGCAGCTCCTGGTCCTTGCGGTGGCGCTTGGAGAATGAGCTCAAGCCGTGCTTCCACTCCAGCACGCTGACGATGAGCGCGTGGGTTTTCTCCGGCTCCCACGATCCGGCTTTTTGCGGGGTTGAGGCGCCCGCCGTAGAGGGGACTGAGAGCGCGATGACCAAGCCCAGCAGCGGGGCGAGTTGGCTCCTTGATGGGATGATGGTGAAGATCCGGGACAGGGCCATGTTGTTTGAGTCTGGTGATAGTGTTTGTCTAGATAGACCAGCAAGGGTAGTCAGTTCGGGCGGAAAATCTCTTCCCGACCCGGGTGTCTCGGGAGCTCTCGATCCGGGAAGAGGGAAATGGAGGCGCCGGCATTAACCCCGGACGATGAGGTAAAGTATGATAATCACCCCCATCCCCACCGCGACAGCGAGAAAGAGCGGTGGTAGTCCGGGAGTTTCTTTCTTCTTCGATTTAGGCATAGGTCTCAAGGTGGTTGTGAGATTGAGAAGGGTGGCCTCGTTTGAGGGGCGAGGTCAAGGGGCAAGGAATCTCTACGCACATTCGGACTGGAGATCGCATCGTCGTCCGCTGAGGCGAGTTTGGGTAAATTCGTGAGGCTCTGGACGGTTCGTGCTAGGAATTGCAAGGAGCAAGGAGGAATGAAGAAAGAAGTAATTCGAGGGAGCGCGGATCTCAGTCGCGCCGGTCGGCTAGGGGCGGCGATCCTCTTCCTTTGTGGGGCATGGCCTCCCCAACTCCTGCTGGCCTGCCAGATTTGTCTGCCTGTTCCGACAACCTCTGCGGTCGAGCGTCTCTTTGATGCCGAACTGGTTGTGCTGGCCCAGGAGGATCCTCAGAATCCCTCCTCGCTCCGGACGCTCGAAGTTCTCAAGGGCGAGCCCGCGGTTCACGAGATTGATCTCTTCCTCGACAATCCCTCACCGCGAACTCTCGCACTCAATTCACAACGAAAGATCATTTGTACGTATCATTCCGACGCTTCGGTTGGCAGGTGGATGCGAGTTGGCACCGCCGACGGAGTATTCGGTCCTCTCGTGCGCGAGATCCTGGAACGGGCACCGGAATGGCAAGCGAACCCGAAGAAGCGTCTGGATTTCTTTGCGAATTACCTCGGACACAACAATGCCCAAGCTCGGACCCTCGCTCACCTTGAATTCGCCCGTGCCCCTTACGAGGAGATCAAGAGATATGCAGGCGTCCTGCCTGCCGAAGAACTCCGCACCTCCCTGAAGAACTTCCGCTTGTACCAGTGGCATGCGCTCTACATTCTCCTCCTTGCGCAGAGCGGCGAGGAGCAGGATCGTGATCTCATTGTCGGGAAGGTTCACGCGGCCGAGAAGACCGCGACTCCCCTCCAGCTTGCCGCATGGTCCACGGCTTGGATCGAGATTGAGGAAGAAAGCGCGCTGGATTTTCTGGAGACCCGCTTCCTTGGAAATCCTGGACGAACGATCGAAGAGTTGCAGGCGGTCGTCCTCGCGCTTTCGGTGCATGGTGCGAACAGCCCTTCCAGCCTCCGGGACCGCATCGTCGATGGCTATCGCATGGTCCTCGCGAACTATCCGCAGTTGGCCCTCAGAATCGTGACGGACCTGGTGGAGTGGAACCAGTGGGGGCTCGCTCCAGCGGTCGCCCCGATTGTCGGTGCACCTCCACCAGAGTTGGATCGCGCGGCCCTTTTGCAGTTGCGTGCCTACCTGCGGGAGGCCGAGCTTAGGGGCTCGCACGATGTGCCCCCGGTAGCAGGGAGCAGTGCCAATACCCTCATTATCGTCCTCGGCTTGCTGGCCTTGGTCCTCATCGCGGTCGGTCTGGGGGTCAGCAAGCGGAGGGCTCCTCAGAAATCTGCAAACTGAACATGCGATGGCCCGCCGGATTGGCCGCTCCCGCGCAAGATTGCCCCTTTACCTCGAAGGCACTTTTAATTTGAATCTCCTGATTCTTGCTGCCGACCCTCGATCTCACTTTCAGGACGAATTGTCCCTATGCGCGATTAGCCCCCTCGAACTATGAAGACCCACCCCTCGCTCATAACCGCACTTTGCACCATCCTCATCGTTCCACTCGCCATGGCCGAGGAATCCCACTCGCCCGGATCGATCCTCTTCAAGCGCACCGACGACCTCAATGTCGCCGGCGACGATTTTACCGGGGCTCTTCCGGAGAACACCGACACCGAGTTGCCCCTCGGCGAACTGGACGATCCCAATTCCTCGATCATCACTCAAATCAATGTCGATAGCGAAGCCCTCGGGCTTGCCAATGGCACCCCCCTCAATGGAGACAATTTCGATCTCGCCTTCACCTTCCAGTTCTACGACGGCGACGGACAGTTTTCCTTCACCGAAAACTTCGACGACCGCGTCCAGGTCAATATTACGCCAATTGTGAGCGCGAGCAACCTGGCCTCGACCGGCGCCAACGGACCGACTCACCAAGACACGAGTTGGAACACCCGCACCTATGCCGACTACAGCTTTGGTAGCGGTGGATGGTTCCACGCAGAAGTTATTTTGACCGAAGATGGCGGCGGTGCCCTGTCTGCTGGTGGAATCGGCTTCGGTTATTCCAATGCCGCCTCGACCGGCACCGAAGGTGATTACGCCTTGATCGGCAACGGTGCGACCTTTGATGTGGACGTCAACGGCCAGAGCTTCGGCTCGAGCCTCGAGTTAGGAGAACGGGCTGATAGGGGGGTGATCATCAATGAGTTCATGGCGGTCAATAATTCGACCCTCCGGGATGAAGATGGCGAGTATTCGGACTGGATTGAACTTCTAAATACGGGAGAGAATGAGGTGAACCTCGCCGGGTGGTACCTCACCGACACGGCTGGAAATCTGTCGAAATGGGCATTCCCCAACGTCACCATCCGGGCCGGTGCCTACCTTGTGCTTTTTGCTTCGAACAAAGACCGCACCGATCCGACCGCGAGGTTGCACACCAACTTCAGGCTTGATGGGGGTGGAGAGTATTTGGCTCTGGTAAGACCCGATGGCGTCACAATTGCCAGCGAATTTTCTCCAGCCTACCCAGATCAGGCTGGTGACGAATCCTTCGGAGTTGTGCGTGAGATCGTGAAGTTGGTTCCGGAAGGTGCCAGCGGTCGTTATCTCGTGCCGAGTGGTTCTCTCGCTCAGGATTGGACCGGCGGGCAGGCCTTTGACGACAGCTTGTGGGAAAGCGGGCAAGCGTCGCTCGGATTTGATCACGGAGTGGGAGGATACTTCTCGATCTTTCTCACGGATATCAACGAGGTCATGTTCAACAAAGCGGAGTCCGTCTATCTCCGCGTTCCCTTCACGGTGCCCAGCGGGCTTGATCTGGAATCGATCCATCTCCAGATGCAGTATGATGATGGTTTCGTGGCCTATTTGAACGGAAATGAAATTGGCTCCAGCAATGCGCCGGACTCGCCGAGCTGGAACTCTCTCTCCACTGCGGCTCATCCTGACGCGGCCGCCATCATGGCAGAGACTTTTCCGATTGCCAACGGTGTCGCGGGCCTGCAGGGGGACACGAATTACCTCGCGATCCACGGCTTGAATCATCAGCCCCACGATCGGGATCCTGATTTCCTGCTCGTTCCGGAATTGGAAGGAGTGAACCGAATATGGACTTATCTGAATGTGCCCTCGCCCGGGACAGGGAACGGTTCCGGCATGCTCTTGAACAAGGTGAACTTCAGCCCGGGGCGGGGTTTTTACGAGGTGCCGGTTCGCATCACTCTGAGCACTGAGGTGGCGAACGCGGAAATTCGCTACACCACCGATTTTTCCGAGCCTACGGAGAGCAGCGCGCTCTATACCCGGGCGATCGCGATCGTCCGCTCAACCGTGATTCGGGCCGCGGTCTTCAAGACGGGATTCCAACCCTCGCCCCTCGCAACGCACTCCTTCATCTACCTGTCCGATGTCCTGACCCAGCCGGCCTCGCCTCGGGGGTGGCCCACTACTTGGGGGAACAAGACCGCAGAGTACGAGATGCGACCCTCCGTGATCGATGACCAAAGCGAGGCCGAGTTTGTCAGCTATTTGCGTTCGCTACCGAGCATCATGATCTCATCCAGCATGGAAAATCTCTTCGATAATGCCACTGGAATCTATGATCATCCCACCAGCCGGGGAGTGGCGTGGGAGCGTTCCGGGTCGGTGGAGTGGCTCTACGGTGATGGGCGATCGGGCTTTGGGGAAAATTGCGGGATCCGGATCCAGGGGGGATTGGGTGGTGGCGGCCGAAGCTATGAGAAGAAGTCGTGGCGATTACTCTTCAAAAGCATTTATGGCCCTTCAAAGTTGAGATTCCCGTTTTTTGCCTGGGATTCCAACGCGACCCAGTCCTTTGATCAACTCATCCTTCGGGCCGGAGCGAATGATCGGCAGGACTACACTAGGGATGAGTATGCCCGGCGTTGCCAGATCGCGATGGAGCAGCCGGGCTCCCATGGCATTCACGTGCACGTCTACCTGAACGGTCTCTATTGGGGGATGTATAATGCGGTGGAGCGCCCTGCTGGGGACTTTGCCGCCAGCTACTTCGGCGGAGAAAAGGAGGACTACGATGCGCTGGCTCACAACTCGGGCAACGTGATCGACGGAGACAACACCGCCTGGAATGCGATGGTCAGCCTGGGCAGGCGGGGACTCTCCAGGAGAGACAACTACATGGAAATCCAGGGAAAGAATCCCGAGGGAACGAACAATCCCGATTTTCCCCACTACGTCGATCTGGATCACTACATCGACTACATGTTGGCCAACATCTATCTCGGAATGGGTGACTGGCCGGGTCACAATTGGTACGCGGCGCGCAGACGCGATGCAGGCAGTGACGGCTACAAGTTCTTCATCTGGGACGGGGAAGGCGCCTTTGGAAGCAGCAATGTCACCGGCGTCAGCAATGGGGCAGGCGATACCTATAGTGAGTTGAGAGCGAATCCGGAGTTCAATCTCCTCTTTGCAGACCATGTTCACCGTCACCTGTTCAACGACGGCGCCTTGACGCCAAGCAAGGCGATGAGTCGCTTTGCAGAGCTATCGGACAAGATGGAGTTTGGAGTGGTGACTGAGCAGGCCCGCTGGGGGCACATCAGTCTGAGCAGTTGGCGGAGTCGGCGGGATTCGAAGCTGAACAGCTACCTGAGGACGCGCCGTGATACCGTGCTGGGGCATCTGCGGGGCGCGGGCCTCTATCCCCAAATTGACGCCCCCTCCTTCAACCAGCACGGTGGGGAGGTCAGCGGCGGATTCCCCATCGCCCTGACTGCCGCGAACGGGGCCTCGATTTTCTACACCCTCGATGGCAGTGACCCGAGGGAGCCATGGACCGGCAATGCGGTGGGTTCGCTCTACTCGGAACCAATTCCGGTGGCCGTCAATGTGCATGTCAAAGCGAGGTCCTGCGACGGGGCCAACAACTGGAGTGCTCTCACGGAGGCCGTGTTCATGGTCTCGGGTGATTCGTTTCTGCGCGTGTCGGAAGTGATGTTCAATCCGCGTCAGCCGCGTGGTGCGGAACTCGAGGGAGGGTTTGCGGGCAGTGACTTTGAATTCGTCGAGATCGAAAATACCGGTCTCGAGACGGTGGGCCTGGCGGGACTCCGCCTGGCGGGAGGGCTCTCCTTCGATTTCACTGGAGGGGCGGTGGGAATCTTGCACGCGGGCGAGTCGGTTGTGGTGGTGCGAAACTTGGCGGCCTTCCAGGTGCGCTACCCGAACTGGTTGAGCATGAAGATTGCGGGAGAGTTTGAGGGGACCCTGGATAACAGTGGCGACGATGTCTCACTGGTCGGTCTGTCGGGAGTCCCCGTCTGGTCCGTCAGCTACGACGACTCACGCGGTTGGCCGGTGGCGGCGGATGGCGCCGGCCACTCCCTGGTGCCACTACAGTTCAGTGCGCAGCCCTCCGGGATCCTGAACTACGGTGGAAACTGGCGGGCCAGCACCTTCATTGATGGCTCACCGGGCGCGCTAGATGCCCTTCCGATTTCCAATGTGGTCCTGAATGAGATCGTGGCGCACACTTGGGTTGATCTTCCGCCCCACGATTCGAACGACGGCATCGAACTCTTCAATCAAACCAGGGTCGACCTTCTCCTCAGGGATTGGTATCTCAGCGATGATGCCAACGATCTGAGAAAGTGGCAGATCCCCGCCTCGAGCATGCTTGCCGGAATCGGCTGGCTCTACTTTGATGAGATCACCGGCTTTCATCAGCCGATCACCAGTGGGTTCGGCCTGAACAAGGAAGGTGGGCGCGTGTTTGTCTCCCACTTGCCCGGAACGGATCAGGATCGGGTGGCGGATGCCGTCCGCTACAAGGGGCAGGAGATGGGGCGCTCCCTGGGTCGTTATCCCGACGGGGACCTCTGTTGGGATGCTCTCATGCCGACTGCCGGCGCGTCTAACAGATTGTCCGAGCGCAAATTGATCATCGGCGAAATCATGTATGATCCTCCTCCCACCGCACAGTTTCCGGTCGCCAATTCGAACGACGAATACATCAAGATCTGCAACCTGTCGGCCGCTCCGGTCTTGTTGTCGAACTCCACCGGAGAGTGGCGAATCGATGGTCCTGATTTCGAGTTCCCAGCCAACACCGCCATTCCTGCCGGCGGGTCTCTCCTGGTTGTTTCTTTCGATCCTGCCTCGGATCCCGCCGCCCTCGCGGCCTTCCAAGCGACCTATGGTCTCACCGTCGGGTCAGTCCCCATCATTGGGCCCTACCAGAGGCCCCTGGACGATGAAGGAGGACGAATCGCCCTCGAGCGTCCCCAAGCGCCGGACATTTCCAATTCCAAACCGTCCTGGGTGATCGTCGATGAAGTCATCTACTTCAACAAGTCTCCCTGGTCGTCCGGTGCGAACGAGTCGGGTCGATCCCTCGTGCGGCTCAGTCCCCTGCTTTGTGGGAACAGTTTCTTCAACTGGAACTTGAGTGCGGTGGGGGGGACTCCGGATTCCGATTTTCTTGTGCCCGTGGGCCCGGTGATTGCCCTCTCCCTGCAAACGCTCGAACTCACCACTCCGGAAAACGTCAACTTGGTTCAGCGGCAGTTTTCAGTGCGGAATGTGGGAGTGAGTTCCCTCGAGTTTACGGTGACCGACAATGTCAGCTGGCTGAGCGTCAGGCCGGTTACCGGTCAGGTTGCCGAAGGGAAGGAGCGCTCGCTGGTTATTGAGTTCAGTACCGCCAACTTGCCGGTTGGATCCCACACCGGCACGGTGGTGATCACCTCGGCCAATGCGGCGAATGCGCCCCGCACTCTGGACGTGAACCTGGTGGTGATCGAACGCGATCGAGTGCGACCGACCCTGCTGAGCGTGGATCCCTTGGGCAGTTTCACTGAGCTTACCTGCATCTTCAGCAGGCCCTTGGAAATCGGATCGGGGCCCGCAGGTGCGGAAAATCCTGCCAATTATCAACTCAGCAATGGTGTTGCGATCACCGGCGTTTCCTTGAGTGGTCAAGGGACTGTGGTGACGCTTACGACTTCGGGGCTGACACCCAACGCACCCTATACCTTGACCGTGAACAACGTTCAGGATCGAGCGATCATTCCCAACCCGATTCTGGGCAATACCCAGTTCCACTTCACCTACCTCTATACCGAGCCGGTGGCCGATGCGGGAACCGGAGGCGCCGCCGGGGCCAACTCGAGCGTGGATTTAAATGGGGCGGGGTCCATCGATCTGGATCGGGGACCGCTTCCCTTGAGCTATTTCTGGGAGCAGATTCACGGTCCGGCGGCGGCGATCACCAATCCAGATCAGGAGGTCGCGTCAGTGGCGTTGGGGAGGAAGGGGACGTATGTGTTCCGATTGACCGTCACCGATGGAACCGCGGCTGATTCCGATACCGTGGTTTTGCTTGTGTCCGAGACCGTGACCGTGTTTTCCGCAGGGCAGACCTGGCGCTTTCTCGATACCGGGGTGGATCTCGGGACTGCTTGGCGCGCGGTCGACTACGACGATAGTAGTTGGGGCCGTGGAGTGGCGCAGCTGGGGTATGGGGATGGGGATGAGGATGAAGTGGTGAGCTTTGGTCCCGATGATGGGGCCAAGTACCTCACCACCTATTTCCGCAGCGAGTTTGTGGTCACCAATGCGGCTGCGATTGGTGGGCTCACCTTCCACGTCCTGCGGGATGATGGGGCCGTGATTTATCTGAATGGAATCGAGGTGGCGCGTTCCAATATGCGAGAGGGGATTGTGGACTACCTGACCATGGCGGACAGAGTGGTTGGGGGGAACGAAGAAGATACCTTCTTTCCGTATCCCATCTCCGCAGATGATCTGGTGGAGGGGACAAATCTGTTGGCCGTTGAGATTCATCAGATCAGCAGCAGCAGTTCCGATATCTCCTTCGATCTCTCATTGGACACCGAGGTGGGGGAGTTCGACGAGGATGGTGATGAGATGCCCGATTACTGGGAGGTGCTGACCTTTGGGACGACGAATCGCTCGGGGGGCGGGGATGGGGATCACGATGGGATGAGCAACTACGAAGAATTTGTTGCCGGGACCGACCCGATCGACCCCGAGAGCAACTTCAGTCTTTGGGTCGCCAACGAAGGTGGCGAAGTGGTGGTCCACTACAAGAGGGTCGCGATCAGGGATGCCGTCCTTGCGCCCACCGCGCGCTACTACACCTTGGAGTCCAGCATCGATGGCACTGCGGGGTCCTGGCAGGCGGTACCCGGGCATCGCAGCCAGTTGGGGGATGACAGTTCTCCGAGCTACCTCCACCTCGGCGGAGAACCCACCAAATTCTTCCGCCTACGGGTCTGGATCGAGTGACGACGAAGGAGCATTTGTTCCGCGCTACGGGGGGAGCCCGTCTCTTGCGCCCCTCCGGGTCACAACGGAATTGCACGCGGCTCGACTGCTCGAGATTACCACCGACCTCGCCTTCGAGTTCCGCCACTCTGCCGCTGGTCGCCAACACGAGAGCCAAGTGACCGCCCGCCGAACAACCCGCAGCCCCGACCTTGTCGGCATTGGCGCGCCAGAAGCGAACCGCGCCTTTGCAATCGTGCATGATGGTCGGGAATTGATTGGCACGTAGAGGTCGAGCCTGAGCAGTGGATCACCAACCACGGCGAAGACGGGATCGCGGTAACCGGTCTCGGTCTAGCAGGAATGGCGCAAGGATAAGGGGGGTCATCGATCGGCCGAACCACTGGCAGTCGGATCGGCCGCCCTACAATTCCTGGCCCATTGTAGGCCAGACGCTCCGCATGGCGACACGGAGGCAACGCCTAACCTTGCTAGAGCTTCTCGATGGTCGGTTTGATCGGCGGGGCGAGTTTCGCAGCGGCCATGGGGAGGGCATTCCAGACCCGAACATGATCGTAGAGAATGACGCCTCCCCCCCGGGTGGGAAGATTGATCTGATCCTTGGGGAGGTCGATGCGAGGGTGGCGCGCCTTCAAGACCGGGCCCCCTGAAACCTGGGCTGCGATCTGATCGCCGAGAACTTCCAGCATCATCCAATACCAAGTGTCGGGCTTGAGGTTGAACTCGTTGGCGGCAAGCGTCTCGTCCGCATCGCCACTCAGCTTGGCATTCTTGTCTTTCTGCAGCGTCAGGCCCTTCCTGGTCGTGGCCGTGAAGCGACAGACATGCCCGGTTCCGGACTTGAAGGATCCGTCGTTGAACCCGAAGTGGGCTCCGCCCAATCCGTTGGTGAGTTTGAAGCGAAGGAGCACGATGCAGTCATCCCCCGGGACCAGCAAGCGGCTGCTGGGAGTGCCCCCGCTGTGTCTCCTGTTTCCTTTGGCAATCTGTGCCTGCCGATACTCTTTGGTGGAGGGCTCGCCCTGCAACTTTCCGCCAACAATTGTCCAGCGGGTTCCGTGCAGCGGCTTCCACTCCGGGCGGATCTCTGTCTTGTCGAAGTCGTCTTCGAAGACCAATTCGCCTGGTCGGCTGATCACGGGAGCAAGATCAGACTTGCTCTCATCCGCGTCGAGGGCCGCGGCACCCGTGAGCAGGAGGAAGCTGAAAAGAATTCGAGGTGGCATCGTGACTGAGGTCGTGATCATGATTCGCCGATTGTTCGCTCGGGGAGGACTACTTCCAGTTCCACTTCGCCCAACTCGCTGCGACGCGCTTTCCCGCGGTGCCATACCAGGCGTATCCGTTCCGGCGCTCGGCCTCGATTTCAGCCACGTCATACTTGATGACGCCGTCGCGTCCACTGAAGATCGGTCGGTTGGTGTTGATTTCGTAGAAGCGGGCCCACAGCGGGGGTGCCTTTGGGTCGCGGAGGATCCTGTAGTCGGCATTCTTTTTTTCCAATCGAATCCCGGTGATGCTGGCTTGCTCAAACCAGTTGGCCGCCGCACGGATGGAGCGGCGAATCTCTTTGGAGGGATCCTCGAGGCTCATCAGGAGACAGACCACGCCCGCACTCTCGCTCCCGCTGAGGGAGGGATGTTCGTAGGCGCGTGCACCGCGCGGCGCCAGCGATTTGCGGTCATGCTGGGCACACCATGCCGTCAACCGTCCATCGACCTTGATCTGGCAAGCGAGAATACACTGCACGCCGCGATCAAAGGCGTCCCGAGCTTGCCGGCGGGTTTTCCGGGGAAGGAGAGGGGAGTCATCCATCTCAGAGACTTCCCGCAGGAAGGTCATGAGCCCAACCATCGTGCCGTCGTTGAAGGTGATGTGTTGCGAGTAGCCGGACGGGATGGGACTCTGCGGCCATCCTCCGTTCTTGTACTGGGCGTCGAGAATGCACGTGATGCCGACTTGGAATGCTTCCTTGTACTGGTCGTTGCTGGTGACTTGGTAAGCGCGGGCCAGCAGTCGCAGTTCATTCACGGTTGCGGAATTGTCGAAGGTCCCCTTGAGGTTCTTCTGCTCGCCGCGGTAGGGCTTCTCGGTGGGGTCGAGATTCTTCGGCCAGCAACCGGCCTGGTCCTGGTGCGAGAGCAAGTTGGCAAGTCGTTCGCGGCAGGCGGCGGACCGAAACCAATCGTCTGTTTTCTTCAGGAAGTCACGAGTATTGGCCGCAGCCGGGAAGGCGCTGGCGGCGAGCAGGAGGGAGGTGAGGAGGACTCGAATCATGGTGGTCAGTGCGCTGAGCGCGGCGCTCGTTCAAGGACGAAGGCGGGCCTGCTGAATTCGCTTCCGAACCACCGCGGGTAGGAGCTTGTCGTTGAAGGCGCGGACCGCATCGATGCCCATGTCGTCCCCCAGAATG
>JAPKFB010000080.1 GCA_028821775.1 Roseibacillus sp. | reverse complement strand
TCGGCCCGGCCTCACGCTCAGGGCAGTTTCTTTACCCGGATATTGCGGAAGGCAACGCGGCCGCTGTTTAGTTGCAGCCCGAGGAGATTTCCGGTGGCCGGCTTGTCGGCGGTGTAGTTGAGAATTTGTTTGCCATCGAGTTTTACGATCACGTGTTTCTTCACTACGCGCACTCCGAAGCTTCGCCACTTGTCGGACTCGCCGGCCCCTTCGAACTTCTTGCGCCCGACGAGGCTGCCGGTGGGAAAGGGATTGTCCGGAGGAGCGATGTTGAGCTCGTAGCAGTCCTCCGTCACGCTGGCGGGCTTGACCTGCGTGTTCAGAAAGACTCCGCTGTTCGTTCCTTTTGCGGCTTTGAACTCTAGGGCGAGTTCGTAGTTCTGATAAGTATCCTGGTGGATGAGAAATCCGCGTTCGCCCTTGTCGGCCACGATCGCGCCATCTTCCACGCGCCAGTTGGCCTCGCTGGAGGGCTTCCATCCCCGAAGGCTCTTTCCGTCAAAGAGAGTCTTCCATCCTCTGCCCGCGGGATTCCGTTTTTTTCGGGCGAGGGCCGCAGGGGGAGAGCCTTTTGGACGGATCATCGCAGCGGTGGGTCGTTGGTTGGCTTTGATCTCGGCCACGTGCGCATCGTAGGCCGCATGCAATCGTTTCACGGCCTCGGGGTATTTGGCAGCGAGGTTCACCGTCTCACCGATGTCGGCCACGGTATCATAGAGCTGCACTGGATCGCGTGAGGGAGAACCTTTCGTGCCGTCTCGGCCACCTTTCTTCTCGGCCCAGGGATAGAACTTCCACTTGCCGGATCGCACTGTGCCGGGTCCATGCATGAGGACGTAGGATTCATGCGGGCTCTTGGCGCCCTCCACCCCGGTGAGGAGTGGGAATATGTCTTGGCCGTCGATCTTTCGTTTCGGGAGCTTGCCGCCGCTGAGCTTGACGAGGGTTGGCATGAGATCGATGGAGGCGGCCACTTCGGTGGAGACTGATCCGGCTGGGATGCGGCCGGGCCACCACATCAGGGTCGGTTCGCGAATCCCGCCATCGTAGACGCTGCCCTTCCTCGCGCGCAAGGGGAGTGAGGAGCCCACCGCTGCGCCGTTGTCGCTGGTGAAAATGACCAGAGTCTTCTCCGCGATGCCCGCGTTTCTCACCGTGTCCAGGATTTGTCCCACGGACCAGTCGACTTCTTCGATCGCATTGTGAATGAGCTCCTTCTTGGGATCGTTGAATTTCTCCGAGACCGCCAAGGGACGGTGGACCATGGTGTGGGGCAGGTAGAGAAAGAAGGGCTGGTCCTTGTTGGCTTCGATGAAGCGAATAGATTCCTCCGTGTAGCGCTTGGTGATGGTGCGCTGGTCGACGGGATATTCGATCACTTCTTCTCCGCGCAGGAGGGGCACCCAATTGCGTTTCCGGTGGCCTGCCTCGACATCTTCGCGGGTGAGGCCCTCGCGGACGAGGAGATCCTTGGCGAGCACGTTGGCGGGATCGAGCCACATGTCGTTCGAGTAGGGAATGCCATAATAGCTTTCGAATCCCTGGTAGGTGGGCAGGCAGGGCGGCAGGTGGCCGAGGTGCCATTTGCCCACGCAGGCGGTTTTGTAACCGGCCTCCTTCAACATGTCGGCGAGAGTGACTTCCTCAGGATGCAATCCGTTTCCGCTGTTGGGAAAGAGAACTGCATTCATGCTGAGACGCTGGTAGTGGCAACCCGTCATGAGCGCGGTGCGCGATCCTGAACAAACAGCGCAGCCGACATAGAAGTCGTGAAAGCGCCTTCCTTCCTTTGCCATCTGATTGAGGTGCGGGGTCTTGGCCTGGGTGCCTCCGTTGAACTCCACATCGCCGAAGCCCATGTCGTCGATGAAGATCAGGATCACGTTCGGGCGGACCGGAGCGGCTGTCGCGAGGAGGGGGTAGCCAGTGGCGAGGAGGAGGAAGAAGAGAGCGCGCATGGTCCGGGTGGGTCAGGATGGAATGGGGTGTTGGGAGTCAGGCGAGCACACCCTTGACGATCTTGCCGTGCACATCGGTGAGTCGGAAGTGGCGGCCCTGGTACTTGAAGGTGAGGCGCTCGTGATCGATGCCCAAGAGGTGCAGAATGGTGGCGTGAAAATCGTGGATGTGAACGCCGTCCTTGGCGATGTTGTAGCTGTAGTCGTCGGTCTGGCCGTAGCTCGTTCCCGCCCTGGAGCCGCCACCGGCCATCCAGGTCGTGAAGCAACGTCCGTGGTGATCGCGGCCGAAGTTGCCGCCGGAGAGCTTGCCCTGGCAGTAGCTGGTGCGGCCAAATTCACCGCCTGAAATCACGAGAGTGTCGTCCAGCATGCCGCGGTTCTTGAGGTCAGTGACCAGGGCGGCGGAGGCTTGGTCGGTTTCCTTGCACTGCTGCTTGATGGCGCGGGGCAAGCCCCCGTGCTGGTCCCAGCCCTGATGGTAGAGTTGGATGAAGCGCACGTCGCGCTCCGCAAGACGGCGGGCAAGGAGACAGTTGGCGGCGAAGGATCCGGGCTTCCTGGCCTCGTCGCCGTAGAGCTTGAAGGTGCTTTCCGGCTCGTCGCTGAGGTCGGTGACGTCCGGGATGGACTTCTGCATGTTGAAGGCCATCTCATACTGCGCGATGCGGGTTTCGAGGGAGGGGTCGCCGGTTGCTTCGAGCTGAATCTCGTGCAGTTCACGGATGCGGTCGAGGACTTTGCGGCGGTTGGCGCGGTCGATGCCCTCGGGACTGTTGAGATAAAGGATGGCATCCTTGTCGGCGCGGAAGCGGACTCCGTCGTGCTTGCCGGGAAGAAAGCCGCTGCCCCAGAGGCGCGAGACGAGCGGTTGTCCGCCCTTGCCCTTGGTGACCATCACGACGAAGGACGGCAGGTCGTTGTTCATGGTGCCCAGTCCGTAGTCGAGCCACGCCCCCATGCTGGGGCGGCCCGGAAACTGGGAACCGGTCTGCATGAAGGTGACGCCCGGTCCGTGGTTGATGGCCTCGGTGTGCATCGTCTTGATGAAGCAGAGATCGTCCGCGATCTTGGAGGTGTGTGGCAAGAGGTCGCTTAACCACGCTCCGCTTTGGCCGTGTTGCTCGAATTTAAAGGGAGAACCAACGAGGGGAAGGCTGGCCTGGTTGCCGGACATGGCGGTGAGGCGCTGGCCCTTGCGAATCGATTCGGGAAGCTCGACCCCGTGGTCCTTTACGAGGCGCGGCTTCCAATCGTGGAGATCGATCTGGGACGGGCCGCCGGCCTGGAAGAGGTAGATGATGCGCTTGGCTTTGGCGGGCGGATGGTCTCCCGCTTTCACGATTGGTGATCTTGCGGCCTGCATGAGGTCGGCCAGCGCGATTCCGCCAAGACCCATCCCGAAGGTGTTCAGGAAATTGCGGCGGCTGAGTCCGATCGGGTTCTCGAATCCTGGACAGAGAGAGTTGTCGTTCATCTTTTTGTGACGGCTTCGCCGAGGTTCATGATGGCATTGACGAGGACCGTGGCGGCGGCCCCTTGAGGAGGAAAGAGATCCTTTTCCTGGGGTGCGTCGCCGGTCTTGAGAAGAGCGGTGGCCTTCTCCGGGTTTGCTTCAAAGTGGGCGAGCTGTTCTTCGTAGATCGCGCGCAGGACCTTGGCTTCCCTCGCGGTTGGATTGCGGCTGGTGAAGGCGCGATAGGCCTCAGCAACGAGGGCATCGGGCGCATCGTTGTGCTTCCTCAGCAGATGAGCGCCCATCACGCGGGAGGCTTCCACGAACTGCGGTCCGTTCAGGAGCACGAAAGCCTGCAGGGGAGAGGCCGTGACCTCGCGTCGCACCCGGCAGACGTCGCGCTTGGAGGCATTGAGGGTCATCATGACCGGAGCCGGAGCGGTGCGGCGCCACCAAGTGTAGAGGCTGCGGCGGTAGAGTCCTTCGCCCTTGGAGGGCTTGGCGGGCTTGAAGGAGGCCGCCACTTCGTAAGGTTTGACTGGCGCACCGCCGACCTTGTTGACGAGCAGCCCACTCACGGCGAGGGCGTTGTCGCGGATCATCTCGGCGGTGAGGCGATCGGTGGTTCCTCGCGCGAGGAAGAGGTTTTCGGGATCGAGGTTGCGGCTCTTTTGGTCGGTGAGGGTGCTCTGCCGGTAGGTGGCGGAGAGCACGATGGTCTTCACGAGGTGCTGCAGGTCCCAACCGTGGTCGATGAAGTCGCGTGCCAGCCAGTCCAGCAACGCGGGATGAGTGGGTGGGCGCCCCTGACTGCCGAAATCTTCCGGAGTGCGGACCAGTCCGTTGCCAAAGATCATCTGCCAGTAGCGGTTCACCGTGACGCGCGCGGTGAGCGGATGGTCGGGGGAGGTGAGCCACCTGGAAAGTCCGAGCCGGTTGCGGGGCTGGTCTTCGGGGAAGGGTGGAAGAACGGCGGGGGTATCAAAGGGAACGGCCTCGCCCCGCGTGCTGTAGATTCCGCGCGTCAACACGTAGCATTGGCGCGGCTTTTCCATTTCGCGCATCACCATGATCTCCTGGATGGGTTGGATCAGACCGCGCTTGGCGTCGCGGGCAGCCTTGAGCGTTGCAAGCGCATCGGTGTGGGGCTGGTGGACGGTGGCCAGAAAGTAGTCCCGGAGCTGGGCCAAGGCCTTCGGGTTCAGGGACTTGGCAGGAGTCGAGAGGAGAGCCTTCAGCGACTCGTGGTCGCTGAGCTGAGCCACTTCGATGGTAGTGAGTTCCCGGGTGAAGACGTGAAGTTCGTCGACTTGGCCCAACTTGAACCCGACGTCGCGAAAGCGCTCGCCGAGCCTAAGATCCGGATCGCCACCGCCTTCGATGTTCTTGGTCAGCTTGTCGCGAATGATCTCGGATTCCAGGCGCGCTCCGTCGAGATAGAGTTTCAGTCCGCCCGCTCTACTGGATCCATCGTAGGTCACCGTCACGTGATGCCAACTGTTGGGGGGAAGAGGTGCCACCGCGCGCACCCGGATCGAGTTGCCGGGATCGAAGTGAATGAGCGCGGCGCTGAGCTTGCCGTTTTCGAGGAGCAACTCGTAGCCGCGGCTTCCGGCGTCGGTCCAGGCCTTGGAGCGCCGCCAGATGACAGCGCGCTCGAATTGCTCCGGGGTGTTCAACCAGAGCCCGATTGAAAATGGTTGCGTTCGTGGGAAGGCTCCGGCGCCCTGCACGTGCACGGCGTCATCGCCCGTGAGCTGGAGTCCCTGGCCATGCACTCCCTCGACCGACTTGTTGTTGGCGCTCGACTTGGAGGGCTTGTCCTTGCGGACCCGGTCGGGGAGGGTGCCGCTCTTGCGATCGTCGAAGGATACGTGGGCTTGTAATCCGTGCCAGGCGAAGTTTTCGGGGCGCTTGGCGAGCCATTGGTCGAAGGCGTCGTCCGCAGAGTCGGCCACCAGCCTGACGGCTTCTTCCGCCGCCGCGACGGCTTTTGCTTTCTCCGTGATCTGCCGGTCCTGGTCGTCATTGGTGAGCAGAAGGGTGGGAGTCGGGATGGAGTCGGGCGTGAAGTAGGAGTAGAGGCCCGCTTCGTCGACATTCGCGAAGAAGGAACTGAGCTGGTAGTATTCCTTGGTCTTGATCGGATCGTACTTGTGATCGTGGCAGCGGCAGCACTCGAGGGTGAGGCCGAGGAAGGCGGTGCCAAAGGTGTGCAGGCGGTCCGAGACATACTCGATGCGAAATTCCTCCGGCACACTTCCGCCTTCCACTTTCTGCGGGTGGAGGCGGTTGAAGGTGGTGGCTTGAATCTGATCCTTGGTGGCGTTGGGCAGGAGATCGCCGGCCAGTTGCCAGGTGATGAACTGGTCGTAGGAGAGGTTCTCGCGAAAGGCACGGATCACCCAGTCGCGCCAGGGCCACACGAAGCGCTCGCGGTCGACCTGGTAGCCGTAGGAGTCGGAATAGCGCGCCACGTCCAGCCACTCGCTGGTCATGCGCTCCGCGTAGGCGTCGGTGTCCAGAAGACGGTCGACGATTTTCTCGTAAGCGTCCTCCGTGGTGTCGGCGAGAAAGGCGTCGAGTTCCTCGAGTGTGGGTGGCAGTCCGGTGACATCGAAGGATACCCGTCGCAACCATTTCTCGCGGGTGGCTTCCGGGTTCGGCTTAAGTGTGGTGCTGAGAATGGTGTCGAGAATGAAGGCGTCGATGCGAGTGCGCGACCAGCTGGTGGTCTTCGGGACGGGGACTTTTTTGGGAATCAGTTTGAAGGCCCAGTGGTCGTCGTATTTGGCGCCCTCTTCGATCCAACGATCCAAGAGATTCCGTTCCTTGTCATTGAGACTGAGCTTCGACTTCGGGGGCGGCATCACCTCACTGTTGTCCTCGGAGCGGATGCGATGGTGCACTTCGCTGAGATCGAGATCTCCCGGCGTGATCCCGGAAAACCCACCAAGGTCTTTTACGGCATTCTCGCGGGTATCGAGCCGGAAGTCTGACTTCTGGTTCTTGGCATCCGGCCCGTGGCACTTGTAGCAGCGATCCGAAATGATGGGGCGGATGTCGCGATTGAAGTCGATCTTGTCCTCAGCCCGGGCCGACAGGGTGAGCACGAGGATGAAGAGAATCTGAGGGAGGAACTTCATGGCCGAATGAATGATCAGTATACAGAATTCAGAGTTAAAACTTTACTCGGAATTGCAAAAATCGTCTCCAGGTCAAGGCTCTTCCACTCGAACACGAGGTTCGCACCATTTTTGCTGACGCTCAAACGGAGCGAGTCTCCCCTATCGCCAACTCCGAAGGCGCTGAAGTCGCCACCCATGATACTCTGGATCTGGGCTTTCCCGAAAGCGTCGCTGAAGAGAGCGACGTCATCGAGATTGCTATTGAGAGTGGTGAAGGGATCGGCGCGGCTCCCGTCGTTGTCGAAGTCTGCGATCCTGACCGCCCAGGTCCAGTCCGTGCTCGCCAGCCCGGCCATCTGAGCCACCTCCAGGAAGCGCGGGGTGCGGGTGTCGAGGTAGACCGCATTGCGCTTGGACTGGCGTGGAGTGGGAGTCTCGAGGAACCAGCTTTCCTCGTCCATGTCCATCTTCTGCTTGTAGTGCGTGGTGGCCGCCATGTCGGAGGCGATGAAGTCGCCGTTCAAGTTACCCGCGTCGCTGTCGACATCGCCCAGGGCGACGCCACCTCCCGAGAAAGACGAATTGAGGTGGTCCTGCTCCATCTCGTTGCGTGGCGCCCAGCGGTGGAAAAAGTCGAGTCCGGATTCGTTGGCGGACACGCGCTCAAAGAGAGTCGTTCGGCCGGCCTGTCTCGGAGGAAGCGGTGGTTACTCCTTCACGGCTTCGGCAATCACTTCGCCAAGGCGCACGATTCCCTCCGTGGTGATCACCAACTTTTTTTCCTGTTCAGGAAGGTCAAAGGTCTTGAGGTGAATCGTGTTGGGGTCGGTGGAGGCAACACTCTCCATCGCGGCGACGACATCGATCTCATTCACCCGCTTGTCATCGGTCGGTGGCTGCTGACTCACGATCCACTTCAGATCCGGTTTCTTCAGATCGCGACGGCTCTGGAGGATGGTGGCTTGGAGCCAGACAGGAGCCTTCTTGCGATGGGGTCCGAAGGACATGTCGTTCTCTCCGAGGTGATAGAAGATACCGTGCAGAGCGACCTGGTGTCCCTTCGCTTCAAGTTCTGCGATCGACTCTTGGATGAAGGCGATGAACTTCGGGTAAAGGTTGCGTGACTTCGCTTCGCTTCCCTCGGGGGTCCAGTCGATGACCTGCGATCCGCTGTGTGTGAACTTCGCGATCGCGATGTTGCTGAGCCCTTTCTCAAGCAGGGCAGTTCCGAAGCTGAGTTCAGGGCCGAAGGTGTCATAGGGTCCGGCTGGGCCGAGCGGTTCCCATCCGTCTGATTCCTTGTAGCCGCCGCCCAAGCTGTATTTGTAGGCGATCCTTGCGTTGTCGTCGAGGAGGGCGCTTTTGCCCGGCAAGGTCTTGAGCTCTTGGATAAAGGCGCGCTCACCCTCCATATTGCGGTGTCCTGCGAGCACGAAGAGTTTGATGGCACTGCCTTTTTTGTAGGGCCAGGTTTTGAGCGGCCGCGGATGCTTCTGCTCTTGGTCGATCGTGCGCAGGTAGGCATTTGCGTAGTTCACGCCGTGCTCGAGTTGCCCCAGCGTGCCATAGTGATAGTGCAACCCCACGCCGCCGCCGATTTCGACCCCAACGTGGGAAGTGGGAATGTACTCCGCGAGGGGATCGACCTCGGTGACTGCGCGCTGTCCCTTGCTGATGGCGTACATGCGAGGACGGAGATCCATTCCCCAGATTGTTTTGGTGCAAAGTTCGCCAATGTAAAACTTAAGCTTGGGTTCCTTGAGATCACGTCGCCACTTGGCGAGGAAGTTCTTCAGGTTCGCGCCGTAGTTCGGCATGTAATCCTTGTTGAACATGTCATTCTCGCCCTGGTGCCACATGACGCCTTCGATGCGGTAGGCGATTTTCTTTTTGTCCAACTCTGTGAGTGAGGACTTGATCACTTCGAGGGCGAGCGGGTACATCTTGAAGCCGCTTGGCTCATCGGGATTCCAATCGCCCCCAAGGTGCGTGCCTCCCGCGGCGACCTTGATGATGGCAATGGGGGCCTTGATGTTACGGGTCACCTTCCGGGCAAAGCTGAGCTCTGGACCGACCACCTTGTTGACCGCTTGCAATTCGACCCAGCCGTTGGACTTGGTCTTATTCTCGCGGCCCAAGCAGTAGGTGAATTTCACCTCGGGCTGCGGATTTTCCAATCCAGTGAAGGGAGGGAAGCGGCCGATGTCGTCGACCTTGGAATCGGAGCCCACCATGTTGGACTGTCCGGCGAAGATGAAGACCCGGAGGGTCTTGTGATCGTCGTCTTTTTGAGCGGGGAGGGTGGAAGGGAACGAAAATGCGACCAGGACAATGGCAGCCAGGCGGGTGATGGTTCTGTGAGTCATTGGAATAGGTCTATAGACGTCACTACCTGGTCCAAAATTGCACGTAGGATTTGATGGTGATTGCGTGAGGGGCAGAATTCCACCAAGGTGCGAGCCTTGGTTCTGCCATAAAAACACGATCATTTCTTATCGGGCCCACCATCCTGCCAGATACCGTGAAGGGGGCCTCCCTTCCCCGTGGAGTCCTGCGGAATCAGGCGAGAGCCTCACAGGCTAGCCGACCGGGGAGTGTCGATCCCACCGAAGCGTGGAATCTGGCCTTGAGCATGACGAATCAGGCGGAGGGATGGCGCACCAGGACGCTGTAAGGAATCGATGAGCGTTGGCACCGGGAGGATCCGAGCGCAGCCGATGCTGCCCTGGGTGCTTTGGAAGTGGTCGCGCAATAAGGAGGTTCCCGGCGAATTTGGAGCCTGATCTGCAGGGAGAGGCAAGTTCAGGAGAGCCCCTTCCTCGCAAGGAACCGGTGCGGTTTTCTTGAACGGCCCTAAGGAACTTCGACAGCCTGCACGCGGAAGAAGAGGTCCACCCCAGGGTCGATCGGGCTGTTCCCTTGGAAGGTTACCGTGCGGGTGCCGTCGCCATTGGGAGTGGTGCTGATTTGGGTGAGGCTACCTGCGGCGCTGCTCCAAGTCTGCAAGTCTGGCGACTGTTGAATATTGGCGCCGAACTCGGTCACGCCATTACGCAGGGTGAAGGAAAGCTCAAAGAAGGATCTCCTTCCGAGGTGGGTCACGGTGGCATCGATCCTGCAGCGGGAAAAGACGTCGCGGAGATCTGAGCCGAGGAGATACTCCAGCGCGTTAGCGAGGCGATCGCCATCTGCGTCGGCGAAGATGCCTGAGAGGTTGGCGTCATTGAGTTCGGCTTCCGTGAAGAATTGCAATCTCCAGTCGACCGGGTCGGAATCGACCACTCCGGGTGTGCCCCCGGAATTCTGCGAGGCTTTCCAGTTGAGGGGCTCGCCGCCGTAACCGCCGGGGGCAATGCGCTCGAGCGAGTTTCCGCTTCCATCTGGTGAGGAGGGCCATGGGGGCTCGTCGGAGTAGATCACGGTGTCCACCGCAACCAGGAGATCGGGCTCGCCCGGAAGGGAGCTCGCTTCCGGAAGACGCACCCGAACCCGCTCGCCACCATTGTCGAGCCTGCCGGGATAAGGGCCGTAGATGTCAACTTCTGCGGGCACATTGTAGGCAGTGCGGAAGGTGGAGGGGTCGATTTCGGAGATGACCAGAATCCCTCCCGGTGCAAGGGAGGGGGCGGAGGGGTCGAAGATGAATCCAACCCCGCGCACCTCGGCATTGGCGAGTGAGACGGGCTGTCCGGAAACGTTCTGAATCTCGATGAACTCCGATTCGAAGGCTGCGGGATGATACATCAGCTCGGTTACCACGAGTGGGCCTGCGATCGGGATGGAATTGGGACTTCCAATCGTCAAGGAGACCAGCGGGATGACCTGAGCCTCGCCGGTCGAGATGAGGTGCCGGCCGAAGGGAACGCCCGCCGAGGCGTCGCCAAAGTCAAAGCCGCTCACGTAGTCCATGCGCGCACCGTCCTGGGTGGCAGCGACGAGGAAGACTTCTTCGCCGAAGGAATCGAGCGCAAAGTTCGGGTCCACTCCAGGGGTGGGGTTGAAGTGGGATTCATTGAAGCTGAGATACCCTCCTCCGATGATCGTGGTGTCGTTCGGAATGCGGAACTTCTCTGGCTGACCCAGGTCGTCGGTGAGAAACCATCCGCCCACGTTGAGATCGCCGGGATTTGGATTGAAGAGCTCGATGGTGTCAACCTGCGGAAGGACCGAATGAGTGAGCACTTCATTGACAAAAATGTCGGGCAGCACCGCGGTATTGGGATCTTCCCCTCCGGGCGAGCCCAGGAGGCTGCGACTGGCCACCCAGCTCGCTCCGTTGCTGGGATTTCCGGAATCGAACTGCAGGGAGGACCCCTTGTCGGCATTCTTGGGCCAAGCACCCGTATTGGAATAGGTGAAGCTCTGGATCATCGATCCATTGGCGGCGACGAGGGCGAGGAGTTCACCTAGATTGTCGAGGGCGAGGGCAAACTCGCCGGCGATTTGGGCGCTGCGGCCGGTTCCATAGACCTGCTCGAAGGCAGCTTGATTGCGCACCACGAGAACGCGTTTACCTGCAGCAAGGGTGCGACCAGGAAAGGTGAAGTCGATTCCTTCCGCAAAGCGCACCCCATTGAGTGAGATTGGTCCACCCGAGGAATTGAGCAATTCGATCCACTCGAATTCGCCATCGTCAGTGAGGGCATCGCCAAGGTCGTAAGGATCGTGCATGATCTCACTGATGACGAGATTTGCGGCGCTCGCGGGGACCTCGTTGACAAGATACTCGATCTTGAGGGGGGCGCTCCATCCGGTTCCCACCGGGGTCTGGCCGGAATTCGTGGAGTGACCGCCCGAAGGGTCGAAGACGCGCGCAACAAGACGACTCGTTTGAGTGAGGGTGATCGGTCCGATGTACTCGGTCCCTCCGGTGCCGTTTCCTCCGTCTTCGTCGAAACCTGCGACGATGCGGGCCTGCATGAGGAAGTCGCTGCTGCCGGTGCTTTCGTTCAAGGCATGAATGGCGAGAATGTTCGGACCTGCCTGAAGGGAGCTGAGAAATGCGCTGACATTGAAGTCCTCGTAGTTGATAGCGGAGCCATCGTCGTTCGTTTGTTCTGCGGAGGAGAGGTAGTTCAGATTGACGGGATCATTGGAGGACATGATGCGGGTTCCATTGAGGTAGGCAACGAACCCATCGTCGTAGCGCATCTGGAGGGTCATGAAGTTCCAAGTCGCGAGCGCTGCGCCGTCGACGTTGAATGGGATGCGCACGTAGCAAGTGGTCCGGTTGGTCATCGCAGTGTCCATGTCCACATTGATGTAGCTTTGGTAGCCGCTGCTTCGCTCGTAGCCCACGCCATTGGTGCCCGCGGTCCATGAGCTGTCATTGAACGGTTCGTTGCCACCCCGCCAAGTGGTGCCAATATTATTGGGCGGAACGATCACGCGGATTGGCTGGGTCTCATCAAAGAGGGTCGTCCCATCCAGAATGCCACCCTCCGATTGCGGGCGTGGGTCGCTGCCATCGAGGGTATAGAAGATCTTTTGTCCTCCGCTGAGCGATGCGCTCAAGGCGAACCTTGTTCCCGGAGTGTAACTTCCGGCTCCCCGATTCGAAGTGACGCGCGGAGCAAACTGGGCATCCATCCAACTCAAGCGGGTCGCGAGCCAATCCTTCAAGTGGTTCACTTCCCCCTGATAGCTTCCGAAGCGCGGTTGATTCGACCAGCGTTGAAAGTTGCGGACCTGGGACTCGTTGAGGTCCGCGGCCATGCCATCAATGATAGCGTGCACGTTGGCGGTTGAGAAGGGGCCCTCGCGGAGCTCAAAGTAGCGATCGATGTATTTCTGCCAGAAGTTCTCGTCAGTGAACAAGCGGGCCCACCAAGGGTAGGTGAAGTAGTTGGTGCCTCCGGACCAGGTGGAGGGATTGTTGTCGCGGTTGTCGGTGGATTCCATGGAGCGGTCGAAGTCCCAGATGGGGCCGAACTCGAGTTTCCCGGTGCGGTTTTTGAAGAAATAGGTGCTCAAGCGCAGGGCGTCGGCATTGAGGGCGAGAACATTGAGCAAGTGGTGATCGATCCAGGAGCCGACATCGACGTACTGGGCATACCCGTTGACGGGATCCGCATAGTTGGGCGCATTGAGCGCCGAGTTCATGTTGTTGATGTAGTTGCGGGCCCAGGTCGCTTGCGCGTTGGTCACCTTGTCCTCCTTGGGGTAGACCCAGCCCAGGGTGCGGCCACCAGCCGAGAGGCCGGAGTCGCCGGGGTCGAGGCGGTCGACTTTGAGCATGTAGCCGCCGGCAATTCCGGGTTCGCTGGTCACGCTGGGAGGGAGGCGCTCCACATCCACGCGCTCCTTGTCGCGCGAGATTTTTTCCATGAAGGTGTAGACTCCGTCATAGTCGTTGTTGAAGGAAAGGTCGCCGCCGTTGTCGTCCTTGAAGAGCTCCACGAAGCGAGTGCGCGTTGCGTAGCGACCAATCTGGTTGCTCAGTTCGTAGATAAAGGTATTGCGCATGAGGGAGGGATCAAAGACGGAGCGGGCATTGAGGATCCAATCGGATTCCTCGGCCATCCCCAGCGGGCTGATGCCCTTGTTGTCATTGAGCTCGTTCCAGGCCTCGATACTGAAGGCCTTCTTTGAAAATCCAGCCGAGGAGGAACCACGCACCTTCCAACCGCCGCGCGTGCCAAGGTCGTAGGGTCGGTTGAGGGTCGTGCGTCCGGAAATGGGATCGGGTTCGAAAAAGGCGAAGAATGTGAAGGCCTTTCCGTTGGCGGCAGTGGGGCCGCCGGAAAAGCGTTCCATGATCACGACCGGGATGTCGGAGCTGAAACTCAGGGCGGTGCTGCTGAGTCTGATGAAGCCCTCCTCGGTGACCGTCCCGGCTGCGAGTCCGGCTTCAAAGCTACGCGCGCGCAGGAGGATGGAACTTCCGATATTGAGGGGCGAGGTGTAGAGACTTGAAGAGGCGGTGGGGACATCGCCGTTGGTGGTGTAGCGGATCTGGGCAGCGGGTGAGGGCGTGCTCAGACTGACCGAAAGGGAGCCGGTGAATCCACGACCCGGGACGCTCGCGGTCACCGGGCCGGCCGGCAATCCCTGATCGGTCCCGTTGGCGGAACCCGGGGAGGAGTGCTGGAAATAGCCCGGGTTGCCGAGGCCGGGGTCACTCACGAACTCGGCTTCGAGTCGGGGCAGGGCAAGGAGATCGGAGCTGTTGGGATCGCCATTGAGCGAATGAATGGCGAGGATGTTGTTGGGCCCAAGAAGTCCGATCTGAGCGGTAAGGTCGGTGTCTTCAAAGACGACCGCGAGACTGTCGCTGTGGTCTTGACCGGCATCGGAATTCCAAGTCGGAGCTCCATTCGGCGGATTGCCCGAGGCTACTTGGGATCCATTGAGGTAGGCGATGAATCCATCGTCGTACTTCATGCGTAGGGTGAGCTTGGTGAGGCCATCAAGGGAGGGCGCCGAAAAGGGAATGCGAATGTAGACTGTTGAGTTCGTGCCATAGGTCTCGGCCTCCACGTCGGCATTTGATCCGAAGAGAGTTTCGTAACCGCCGGACCGCTCGTATCCAACTCCGGTCGTTGCCGCGCGCCAAGTGTCGTCGTCGAAGACGAGATTCTTCCAAGTCGATCCGATGTCGGCCGTCGGGACGAGCCATGAGCAGGCGTCATTTTCCCGGACGAAGGATTGAGTGGTGGTGGACCCGGTTTGCGCGAGGCCGTAGGAGAAGTCTTCGAACTGTTCGGGATAGTTTGCGAATTCGTGGACGATGGATTGCCCGTCGGAATCGACGAGGGCCAGATAGCTGTTTGCGTTCTTGCTGAGGCGAAAGTTGCTGTGGAGCTCACCCACGGCGCGATCCTTGTTGGAGGCGAAGACAATCAAGCTTCCGCCGCCGGGCAACAAGGTGGGCGAAGGGAGCTGCCAGAGGGTGCGGTTGGCCGGATCGTTGGTGAGGTAGTAACCACCAAGGTCGATGGCGTTGGCATCGGGGTTGTGAATCTCGATCCAGTCACTGGAGTCGCCGTCTTCATCGTAGAGGGCCGAGTTGTTGGTCGCCATAAACTCGCTGATGACGGGAGCGGCGGAGCTGGAGAGGAGGGAGGAAAGTGCGAGCGCGCAGGCGCTGAGGGTATTGCGAATCATAGACAGCGAGGGCTGGTAGTGGGGGGAGTCGACTACTCTAGCGAATTGGACTGACGCTGCAATGTATTGTGCGGGAAAGCGATGGGGGGAGTTAAGCAGGAGAAAGATCGTGCAGATGGCGGCTCTGGACTGGCAATTTCTGCCAGCCTTTGGATTGATCGGGCCACAGGTTTGGGACGGTCTGGACCTTTCGAGAAAATGGAGGAGGGCCCATGATTTGCGCACTGGGTTTCAAGGTGGCCCGCCCCTTCAGTCGCCGGCAAGGGCGCATGATAACCCATAGAGGGGATGTGTTATTGCGGGCAATAACGAAGGGGGGGAAGGCAAGCGCCTGCGCCTTGGGAAACGAGCTCCGTCGACCATCAGCGTCGACGATACGTCCTTGCAGACCCCTTGCGCCATGCCGGCTTCACCGGTTCAGCCACACAATGCTAGCCCCGGGATTTTGTCGATCCTTGCTGAAGCGACCACCCGTTCGCTCGGCGAGGTGTCGCATGAGAGCGATCGCGCGGGGAGCGATGATCGAACGTCCGGTTTTCGCTCCGTGTCCATGAATAATCTTCACTCCCTTGTGCCCCCACTGAAGGCCCTGATCGAGGGCGCGCTCGATCTTGCCGGCAGCCTCTTGCCAAGTCTCGCCCGAGTGGACGACGTCGACTTCGAGCACGCCCATGCTCGCCGAGCCGGCGATGTTGTTTTCACACTTGGGGCAGGCTTCTTGCAGGGATGGATCGAGGGGGAATCCGCAGGTGGGACAGTCCATGTTCGGCTGACTGTAGCGGGCGAGGAGTGAACCGTAAACCTTAGAGCGCCGGCGGCGCCTACGGATCAACGAGCTCTGACGGATGCTGGTAGCGCGCGAGCGGGGAAACGTCGGGAGCATCGGAGATGGCGCTTCCGCTGTCTCGGCTCGCCCGCAGGCGACTTTTCTTGAGCCCGCGAACTTCGAAAGCGTAGTTGTCGGCGCCTTCATACCTGAGGAAGGAGACGAATTCACCGCCTTGTCCGGTGTTGCCGAGTTGGGGGCTGATCAGGGAGGTGGCCAGAAGGCCTCCACTGCGTCCGTGCACCTCGATAAAATCGTTCTTCATGGCGACCAGTTCCTTGGCCAATTGTTCTCCCAGCGGATCGATGCGCACGGTTTCAAAACGCTCCTGTTTGGGGGGACTCGCCCCGGGCACCTGCTGATTGGTCCCTGCGTGGGCTGGCGGGAATTTTGTGGAGGACTCTTCGGACAGTGCAACGAGCCACGCAGCATCGACGCAGGCTGCCAAGGTTCCGCCCCAGAGCCACGGGTCCTCAATCGAGAGCCATGTCTTCATGCCTCTGGGTAAAGACACTTGGGGAACCGGTTTGTTGGTAGAAAGAGGAACTACAAACTGGGCGGCACCCAGTCGGGGATTCCGCCCTTGGCCATTTGCTCATGGTACCAAACGTGGAACGGCCGGGTCTTTGACATGGGCGCCTTCTCGTTTACCATAAGGGGGCGGGCTTCCTTCCAAAACTTGTCATAGGCGCCGCGCATTTTTTTCACCGCGAGAGGATTCTCTGCTGCGACGTCTTTTTTCTGGCCGGGATCTGCCACCATGTCGAAGAGTTGGTCTCCCACCAGGCGGAAGCGATCGTTGCGCACCGCAAAGCTCTTCCATTGGTGCTCGTTGGGCTCGGAGCCGGTTTTCCAACGAGCCTTGTGGGTGAAGAGGTAGCGGTCGCTGGGCTTGACCTTCAGGTTCTTGAGGAAGGGCACGAGACTGCGGCCTTCGACCTGGTCTTCCGGGACCTTCGCTCCGGCGATCTCTGCGAGAGTGGGAAGGATATCGATGTGAGCCGAGACATTGCTGACGTCCCGTGCGGCCGGGAACTTGCCGTCCCAGCGCGCGAAGAACGGCACGCGCACCCCGCCCTCGTCGGAGCTTCCCTTCTGGCCCTTCATGCCGGCGTTGTACATCATCATGGGCGTTCCGTCCGGGAGCTTCCCGAGCGGTTTGCCCCCCCGGCCCGAGCCTCCACCGGTCATCCCGTTGTCGGACATG
Source organism: Roseibacillus sp. (assembly GCA_028821775.1). Taxonomy (GTDB): domain Bacteria; phylum Verrucomicrobiota; class Verrucomicrobiia; order Verrucomicrobiales; family Akkermansiaceae; genus Roseibacillus_B. The sequence goes on along the minus strand of JAPKFB010000080.1, from coordinate 4,718 downwards.
AAGATCAGGACGGTGTTCTCGAAGAGCTTCCATTCCTCCATCTTGGCCATGAGGCGACCCATGTTCTCGTCGATGTTTTCGATCATCCCATAGAAGCCAGCGGTGCTTTTGGCAAAGCCGAGATCCGTGAAGTGCTTCGTGTTGGAGGGCGGAGCAATGAACGGTCCGTGCGGGGCGTTGGTGACGATGTAGGCAAAGAAGGGCGCATCCTTGTCCTTCCGCTCCTTGACCCATCCCATCGCCGCGGTGAAGAAGAGGTTCGTGCAGTAGCCCTTGGTCTTCACGAAGGAGCCGTTGTGGCGGATGACGGGGTTGAAGTATTTGTTGCCGGGGGCGTCGGCGCAGGAGCAGTTATAGGCTTGGCCGATCCCACCCGCGCCGTGGATGAAGGCTTCGTCGAAGCCGCGCTTGTTGGGTTGGTGGGCATCCTCGTCGCCGAGGTGCCACTTCCCGAAAATGCCCGAGGTGTAACCCGCGGGTTTGAGGACTTGGGGAAGAATGGTGGCGTTGAGGGTCATGCGCTCGCGCTCGAGGATGGTGTGGGTCACGCCATTCTTCAGCGGGTGCCGCCCGGTCATGATGGCCGAGCGGGTGGGCGAGCAGGTGGGACTCACGAGGAAGCGGGTGAAGCGCACGCTGGTGTCATAAAGCTTGTCGAGGTTGGGGGTGCGGATCCACGGGTGGCCGTTCTTCCCGACCGGCCCGTAGCCCTGGTCGTCGGTCATGACGAGAATGATGTTTGGTGACTTGGCAGAAGCAGGGGGGAGGACAAAGGTGACCAGAAGAAGGAAGAGTTGGGCGAGGCGTTTCATGGGTGGTGATTTGCGGGATGACGGATACGGGAGGGATGCGAGGAGATTTTCAGGAAAGGGATTAACGAGATTTGAGGCGCGAGCGGGGCACGCTGGGATCACGATGATGGTTGGGCATGCTTTGGAGGCGCTCTGCAGCCAGCTACTTGTAGTTTTTTCCCGCGAGGGTCTTGAATTCGCGCTCGAGCTTCGCAGCGAGGTCGGCGTTCTCTTCGATGAGATTATTCGTTTCGCTGGGATCGTCGTGGAGGTTGTAGAGGTGGTAGGGCTTTCCGAAGGATTTGCCCTTTGGTTGTTGTCGCCCACCGGAGCCGTTGGCGAGGACGAGTTTCCACGGGCCTTTGCGGATCGCGAAAAAGCCTGAGGCGGAGTGGTTGATCACGCCGGGGCGGGATTTGCGCGCGGGGTGGCCCTTGGCGACCTGCAGGAAGCTGAAGCTGTCCTCGGCTGCACCCGCGGGAAGCGGCTTTCCGACGGCCTCTGCCACGGTGGCAAGGACATCGGTCAGGCAAGTGACCCGCTTGGGGGTGGAGCCTGCCTTGATCCCGCCTTCGGGCCAGCGCACGAAGAAGGGAACGTGGTGTCCGCCTTCCCAGACGTCGGCCTTGGTGCCGCGCCAATGGTAGTTTGCAGAGTGATCGGCGGGGCGGAATCCCTGGTCGGTCTTGTCCGCAAGGTGGTGTTTCTCACGGTCCTTGCGCCGGTGCATGAAGGAACCGTTGTCGCTTGTGAAGATCACGAGGGTGTTGGCGGCTTGACCGGAATCTTCAAGCGCCTTGAGCACGACGCCGATGGTATGGTCAACTTGGTGCACGAAGTCGCCGTAGGGACCGAGCTTGGTTTTGCCGACGAAGCGCTCGTGCGGCCAGACGGGTTTGTGGGGGCCAGTGAGCGGCAGGTAGAGGAAGAACGGCTTCTCCTTGTCGGCGCTCGCTTTCTTGATGAAGCCGCTGGCTTCCCGGGCGAGATCGTCAAGGACATCACCGGGATCGAAATTGGGATCCTTGGGGCCCTTGCGGATGTACTTTGGGAAGCCCTGTGACTGTTGGGTCGCCGTGGTCTTGGCGACCGCCTGGTGGTTGCGCAGATAGACGTAGGGAACCATGTCGAGGGAAGCGGCCACCCCGAACCACTGGTCGAATCCTTTCTCGTTCGGACCATTGGTGAAGGGAGCATCGAAGATGACCTTGCCCTTTTTGTCGCGTGCCCAACCGATCCCGAGGTGCCATTTTCCAACCAGCGCGGTTTGGTAACCCTGGGACTTCAGGTAACTCGCGACGGTGGTGCGGTCGTCCTCGATGAGCGGCTTGTCATTGGGCGGAAAGAGCACGCCACGCTTGAGGCGGGAGCGCCAGCAGTAGCGGCCGGTGAGCAGGCCGTAACGCGTGGGCGTGCATACTGCCGAGCCGCTGTGCGCGTCGAGGAAGGTTGCGCTGGTCTTGGCAAGCTTGTTCAAATTGGGAGTAGGGATTCTGGAGTCGGCATTGAGCGCCTGCACATCGCCGTAGCCCATGTCGTCGGCGAGAATGAGCACGACATTCGGCGGCCGCGCGGCGTGAGCAGAATGCCCAAGGCAGGCGGCCAGGAGGATGGTGAGGAGGAGGCGATTCATGGTGAGGCAGCTACCTCAGCCCCTCTGCGGACCTTACGAAAGAAGAATCGCCCCGCTCCGGACTCTTGGGGCACCTCGGCTCAGGGGCTCTTCTTTCTCTTTTTACCCTTTCCGCCGTTCTCTTTCTCCGCTCCCGGATCGTTGCGCTTGCCAAACTTGAGAGGGCTCAATGTGCCACTGCCAGGTTTAAGCTGGCTTGCTTTGAGGCGGTCGACGTCTTTCGCGATGCGGAACCACTCCTTAATCATCTTCTGGGCTCGTTCCGGATGTTCCTTCTTGAGGTTGTTCAACTCGGTGCGGTCCTCCTGCAGGTTGTAGAGTTCCCAGCGTCCGCCTTTGGCCGCCACCACTTTCCAATCGCCCTGTCGCAGAGCGCGGTCAGTTCCGAAATGCTGGTAGAGGGTGTCGTGGCCCTCGCGCTTCTTACTCTTGAAAACAGGGACGAGCGACTTGCCTTGGAGGGGATCGATCTGCCGGTCCCCGACCGTTTTCGGGTAGCTAGCCTTCCCGACGTCAAGGAAGGTGGCCATCAAGTCGATGAGGTGGCCGGGCTGGTCGGTGACCATTCCGAGCGGGGTGGGGCGCAGGGTCTGGTCGGGATCCCCGGACGAACCGCCGATTCGAAGATTGAGACCCTCTGGCCAGTGCGCAATGAGGGGCGAGGAGATTCCGCCTTCGTGTTGGTTCTGCTTGTAGAGGCGGAAGGGCGTGTTCCCCACGTGAGCCCAGCCGACATCGTAGCACCAGTAGCTTTTCGGATCCCAAGGATCGAGGTCCTTGCCGCGTGTGCGATCGAAGGGGCAGGCCCCGTTGTCGGCGCAGAAGAGGAAGAGGGTGTTGTCCCAGGCGTCCGTCTTCTTCAGGTGCGCAACGAGGCGACCGATGTTCTGGTCGACGATGTCCACCATGGCGGCATAGACCTCCATGCGCCGGGCCTCCCACTTCTGGTCTTCGGCGGAGAGCGAGTCCCAGGCCGGGACGTGAACTGGTCGTGGGCAAAGCTCCCACTTCTCGGAGAGAAGCCCGTTCTTGAGTTGCTTGGCGTGGCGTTGATTGCGCATGGCATCCCAGCCCGCGGCGTAGACCCCTTTGTACTTCGCGACCTCCTTCTCCGGAGCTTGCAGGGGATAGTGAGGCGCGTTGTAAGCGACGTAGAGAAGGAAGGGATCATCCTTTTTGGCGGTCATCTCATCGATGAAATCGAGGGCGAAGTCCGTGATCGCGTGGGTGGTGTAGAAGGCTTTCCCGTTGAGGGTTTTCGGGACCTTCCATTGCTCGCCATTCAGGCGGAAAGAGTTGTCCCCCACGAAAAAATTGGTCGCGCCGGAGAGGTGGCCCCAGTAGCGCTCAAACCCAAAGTCGGTCGGTTGCTTGCTGAGGTGCCATTTGCCCACCATCGAAGTCGAATACCCGGCGGAGCCGAGAGCCTCCGCAATAGTCGCTCCGCGCGACAGGGAAGCCCCGCCGGCCTGGTCACAATAGAGACCGGTTAGCAACGAGACGCGGGAGGAGTGGCACTTGGCGGTGTTGTAGAACTGCGAGAATCGCAGGCCCTTCCTGGCGAGCGCATCGAGGTTGGGCGTCTTGATCTCCGCGCCATAGCATCCGAGGTCGGAGAAGCCGAGGTCATCGGCCATGATGAGGACGATGTTGGGGCGCTCGGCAGCTGGTGCGAGCAGGGGGAAGCAAGTGGCGAGAAGAAGGATCGATCGGCGAAGCATGGCCATATTGGGTGGTGGAAAGATCAGGTGCGAAGGGTCCTACGGGAAGAAAAACCGATTCGTTTCGCTTAAATCACGACCTTCTGCTGGTTCTCTTCATCAACATCGCGGCGGCGATTCCGCAGAACGTTCTCCGGAAGATTGGCGCGCACGATCCACTCTTGCGGCTTGGAGATGGGGTCCTTGCGGAGGTTTTGGACTGGCCCACTCAAGGGCAGGAGTGGGCTCGTTTTGCACCACGTCGCGAGCGGAATTGCTGACCGTGGAATCGCACAGGAGACCCGCTTGGGCTCGGCTTCGTCTGCTGACGGGGCCTTGGCAGAGTGATTGGGTCGAGTGGTGGAGCCGTGGTTCGCCGCCGCAAACCGCGGTCGTGCGCAATGAATTGATGAATTTGAAAACCCCCAAGCTGGAACTCATTTCCGGGTATCCCAACATTAAGTTTGGGCGCGTGAATTCCCTGCTCCTTGAGATTGGCCGGGATGGTGTGGGCAATCGTGATGGTGACCGGTTTGCCCGCACTGGCTGAGGAGGGAGGATTCAACCGGAGGAGTCCGGCACCTTTGGCTCCAG
>JAPKFB010000150.1 GCA_028821775.1 Roseibacillus sp. | reverse complement strand
CCTGTGCACCATGGAACTTGGTTACGGTAGACACAGGACCAATCTCCATATTTGACCTTGCGTTCATTACTCTCGGTTATCCAACCCCCAAAATCTTTTTTCAAATCGAGAGTGTGTGACTGAAGAAAACGCTTCATGTCAGGTGATTCAAGCCCTTCGCCCAAATTCTGCCCAAAAGACAGCGGCAAAAGTATTAACGAAAACAAGAAAGCGAGTAGGTGTTTCATTTCCTTTCAGCTTTTAATTCTTCACCCGTCTGTGCCTTACGCTCTGGATAACTGATCCCGGACGCGCTCGTCCCGGTTGGTCCTTACCTGATTCACTGGGGGTATGCTTTGCGAAGTTCCGCCGGGGTGTAGAACCTCTTCTGGGATTGAGTTGAGGTGCGCACCCTCTTGACCGTTTCCGCGGTCACCACTGGGGCCTTGTTGCCAAAGGTGTTGCGCACAAAGGACAACACCTCGGCAACCTCCTGGTCGGAAAGCATTTTGAAGGGAGTCATGGGAACGACGCCGGGAAACTTCTCTCCCTTGACTTCAATCGGCCCGGACAATCCGTGCAGGGTCAATTTGATGAGGCGCTCTTCAGGGCCGGTGACCCACTCGCTGCCGGCGAGGGGAGGAAACTGCGCGGCAGGCAGGCCCTTGCCATCGGACTGGTGACAGGTGATGCAGTGTCCTTCGCGGTTGAACACCTCGGCCCCTCGGAGAAAAATCGCCTTCTCGGCGCCGGTCAGATGAGTGGTGTAAACGGGGGCCGCATCGGCCTCAATGATCTGTCCCTGGAGGTAGGCGAGGGCGGTCTTGTAGACGGGCGCGAGCCAGGAATCCATCCCTGCCACCGAAATGCGAGCGCTCAGATTGGCCTTGATCGTCAAGAGATCCCTGGCCGCGGTGGCGAAGGTCACTTGACCGTCCCTGAAGCGCCCTTCGTAGCCCTTGCGATTGAAGACCTTCACTTTGTCGATGACCACCGGACGGGGGAACTTGAAGGCAAAGTGGGGATTGTTGTCCCCCTCCTTACTGTGGGCGAAGGTATCGGGGTTTCCGTCGATCAACAAGGGGACCAGCAAGGTGTCGTCATAGCGGGAAGATTGGGAAACCCGGGCTTGGGCTGCGATGTTCTTGCCCCCACTGATGATCTCGACCTCGGCGAGATTCAGAGTCTGGTTCGGCCCGGGAAGGGAGATCGTGATGGTGTCCACCGGGGTGGTGCCCAGGGATCCTCCGGCAAAATGCAGGACGCCTTTTTCGTCAAGGGTCGCTTCCGTCGTCTTGCTCACCACCGCTTTGGGGACTCGGGGTTTGGAGGCGACCTCAAGCACGGAGAGGCCCTCTGTTTTGCCCAGCCAGGATGCAGCCACGATCGCTTCCATGCGCACCCGGCCGTATTCATCAGCGGCCGCGGCGCGGAGCAGGGAAGGGTGGTCCGGGATTTGGTGACCACTGTAGCGCAGGACCCGCACGGCGGCGGCGCGCGCGCGATAGTCCCTGGCGCGGAGGAGTTGCTTCAGGAGAGGCTGAACTTCATGAACGCGGTTCAGCCCCCAGCTAACCCAGAGGGCCTCCACGAGGTGATGTTCAAATCCAGGATCGCTTTGATTGAGAGAGGAACTCCACTTATGGAGAGCGGCCATAACCGCATTCCCATCGCGTCCCCGCAGCTCGCGACGAGTGCGATAGCGGGTGCGGTATTCCGGCAACTTCAGGTTGTCAAGGAGAGCGGGGATGGAGGCCCCGGCAACTTGAGCCGGTTTAACCAGTGGTCGGGCGGGGTAGGTGATCCGAAAGACCCGCCCGTGACTGTGATCACGATCGGGATCGCGGGCGTTGTGCTGCATGTGGCCGATGAGGGCATTGTGCCAGTCCACCAGGTAGAGCGAGCCATCGGGTGCAAACTCCATGTCGACCGGACGGAAGTTGCGGTCCGATCCCTTGACGAGATCGTGGCGAAAGGTGCTTTTGAATCCGGTGCCTTCGTCCGCCATGGTGTGCTGCTTGGTGCCTAGGAATCCTATCGTATTGTTGATCAGGATGTCGCCCTGGACTTCGTCGGGGAAGTGGCGGCTGGAGACAAACTCGAGACCGGAGGTGGGCCGCACCCGGACGGACAAAAGATTCGGCGGATTGGGCGCGAAGTTGCCGTAACCCACCCGCACCGACCCGGGCAGCATCCAGCGCATGTTGGGATCCGAGGTGTCGGCGAAGAAATTCTGGCCCCATTCGTCGAAGGCGATGCCCCAGGGATTGGGAATGGAAAGCCGCACGCTTCGCTCGAGATGACGGCGCGCCGGATTGTAGCGGAAGAAGCCGCCGTTCGAACTGCGGATCGTCCCGTAGGCGGTTTCGACGTTGCTGTGCAGGAAGGTCCCTTCCCCCAGGTATATGGCACCGGAGGGGTCGGCACAAAAGGCGGAGATCGCATGATGGGTATCGTGGTCGTCGAAACCACTGAGGACGATTTCCTTCTCATCGGCGCGATCGTCGCCATCGGTATCGCGAAGATGAACGAGGGAATAGCCCTGCGAGAGATACACGCCGTGCGGGCCAAATTCGAAGCCCATGGGCAGGTGCAGGCCGTCCGCGAAAACGGTCTGCTTGTCGGCCTTTCCGTCATGGTCGGTGTCTTCGAGAATGAGCAACTTGTCATTCGGCTTGGTGTCGCCCGGTTTGTAGTGCGGGTAACTGGGCATGGTGGCAATCCAAAGCCGCCCCTTGTTGTCGAAGGAGAGTTGGACCGGATTGGCGAGATCGGGAAACTGTTCGTCGGAGGCAAAGAGCTCGATCTGGTAGCCTTCCGGCACCGCTATTGTCTTGGTGGCATCTTGCGCGGGTTGGTAGCGGGCTCTCGGCTTGCCCATGTCTGGCAAGGTCTCGGTCCTGGCATCGCCCGCGAGCAGATCCAGGCTTTTCCCCGAAAGTGTAGCCCAGATCGCCTGGTCGCGCACATGCAACATTTGCGCGAGCTTCTTCAGTTCGGCGGGATAATTCTTTGGTCCATGGGGCCGATGCCTGCGGCCGAAAACATGGACTCCGTTGGGGATCTTGTAGAAATTTTGCCAGAGCCAGTTCTTCTCCGCGACTGCGCTGCGGAGCGCTTGGGGATTGGGAGCGGCGGTTCGTTTGGTTGGGCCGAAGATTCCGTCGAGGAGGAGGGGAACCAGCTTGGCATACCCGGCATCGGTCAGCAATGCGCCGTCCCGGGTCAGTGGTTCCGGACTCGCCTCGAACCACTGCTGGGTGGAGGAGAAGAGATCCACAAATGAAACACGGTGCGAGGCTGCCGTTTCCTTCATCGCGCTGGTGTAGAGCGCGAGGTTGACATTCTCCTGCACGCCATCGGGGGTGTCATAACGTTGCGACAAATCCTGAAAGGCCGTAGGGGAGACTAGGACCAATTGCGGCGGCGCCTTTCCATTGTAGGCCGTGGCCTGGGTGTGCCTGATCCATCCCGCGAGTTCTGCTTTGAACGCAACGAGACCCTGGGGGCCAGCGAAGGACTCGCTGTAGCCAAAGAAGCCAATGATCAAATTGGGCTTCAGGGTCTTGAGCCACTTATCAGGCGATTTGTAGAACCCGTTTCCAGTGTGACCGGATCCCCAGCGGTCTCTGGCCGTTCTGAGGACGCGAAACTGTTCCGCACCCGGGTAGGCCCAGGGACTGTTGCGGGCGGAGTGGGGGCGAAATCCCGGCGTGCTCCCTTCGTCACACATGTTGCGAATGAACAACTGATGGGTGGGAAATCGTTCATGGAGGGCGGTTTCGAAATGACCATAGTGCATCATGCGCGCTCCGAGGCCGCCGCCTAGCAATACGAGGCGTGACTCCGCTTGCAACTTCAGCGGTTGCGCTAAGCAAGGTAGGGCAACCAGAAAAATCAGGGAGAGGATGAGGTTCTTCATGTTGTGTGCTGCGCCCTGGACACCCAGCGATTCTGGATACTGCCATTCGAGGCGGCTACCGTTACCACCCTCAAAATCTACAACGGAGTGGACAGTAGGTTCCACCGCTACGAGGACGCTTGGAATCTGCTAGAAAAGTGAAACCAAAGTCCCCTGTTTTACTACCATCGGCTTCTAAATCCCTCTGTTCCTATATTCTAATGGTGGAGACGGGGGGAGTCGAAACAATCTCATTACTTAACCAAACTTTCGAGCTCGTGCGTAACACTATGCCTTCCAACGCTTAGATGCAAGTGACCCTGTTTGTGTAAATTGCAACAATGCGAACCATTGCGAACAAAATCTGGTCCGTAATGGTCCGCAAATAGTAAGGGAGGGGAGGGGGGTGCATCTGTCATCTTTGGCAGTCGTCACTGATGGGTTTTCCCGCGCGGATTAATGCAGGAAAAAACGGCGACCGTTTCGTCGTGCTGGTCAAGTGGCCAACACGCAACAAGCACAGGTGCAGAACGCGGCCAATGTATTGGCTCAGGCGCTTGAATTAGGACCGGCTGATACAGCCAGTGAGGAGACAGAGGTAGAGGAGCCGACCATCGTGACGACGGATTGATCTACTTCTTGAACCTCTTAATCGGCGCTGACGCTCGCTTGGCATTGCGCTTGATCCGCTTGAATATTGGTTTAATCAACTTGGTTACGATTATGATACCACCAATTAAGCCGAGAACCTCTCCTGTAGTTGTTATTACTACTGGTTCGACGGAAATGAGGTCAAAGCCTTCAGAAACGAGCCAAAGGCCAACCAACTTACCCAGCATACCAGCAGCAAGGACACCGCAGACAGCTACAATTATCAGTCCTGTTTTGAAAAAGAGAATCATGGCCCGAACGCTAACACAGTGAACGTTGGCCTGGAACCCTACATCTACCGGCCGCACCCGATCTACAGGTTG
>JAPKFB010000021.1 GCA_028821775.1 Roseibacillus sp. | reverse complement strand
CGAACGCGCTTCGAGATCGAAACCTGGCACCGCTACCGTGAAGTCCTCACCGATCAATGGGCGGAGGTCGCCTATGAAGACCTCGTCTCCGATTTCGCCGGGGCCCTCACCCCCATCCTGAATCTCCTGGGCCTCCCATGGCATGAGGATCTCACCCACTACCGGGACCAGAACGTGCACAAAGCGGTCAATTCTCCGACCTACGCCGAGGTCACCCAGCCCATTTACGGCGCAGCGGTGGGCCGGTGGAAGAACTACGAATCGCACCTGGGCCCCGCCCTCGAGGTCCTGGAGGGCCTGGAGACCTGAAGGCAGAGCCTATTTCCGCCTTCCCATCGCCATCGGCGGTTTTTTTCCAGAGGAGGTTGCATTTTCGATTTACAGGCGGGTCAGACCCTCTAAAAAGAACGACCGATGGGTCCGCCGGTCCTTTCTCGCAATGCCCAAACCAACGATCGAATCGTGAAAACTTCCACTCGCCTTTCTTCCACGCTTGGGATCCTCACCGGGTCTCTCATATTCGCCGGTTCCCTTCCGGCTGCAAACGTGATCCTCAATGGCAGCTTCGAGGAGTCCAACGGACCTAACGGCACCAATGCCGGCTTTGGCTGGGTCAGCGCCAACGGCTTCGCCGACGTCTTTGATGTCTACAGCCATACGTCGGCGGTCTGGTATGATGGATCCGCTCCGGCCGGTGCAGGCGAGTGGTATTTTCACACCGTCGGCCTGGCGAGTATTCCGAATGGTGCCATTGTAGAGCAATCGATCACCCTCAGCGGCTTTGCGAGTAGCGCGAACATCGATGCCGGGAACGCCGCTTATGATTTCTCGGCCCAGATTGCCGGCTACCAGGTTGGTGGCGACACGGCCATCCTGGAACTCGTTTTCCTGGACGCCGCCTCCAGCCAGGTCGGGAGCACCGTGACCCTGGATGGAACAACCGGGGGAGACGACGGCATCACCAACACCTGGAACCTCTTCTCTTCCGCCGGCACCGTCCCGGCCAATGCCCAAACCGCGAGAGTGCAAATTCTCCAGACCACCGCGGGGACCTCCAACGGCAACGATAACTACGTCGATCTCGTGGCACTCGACATAACGACCATTCCCGAGCCCTCCACCTTCGTGCTCGGGAGCCTCGGTCTCCTCGGCTTCTTCCGCCGCCGGCGCTAGGAGTCATTCGTTTGTGTGCCTGCCCCGGGAGAGTGAGGCCTCTCCCTCTGGTCCCACGGCTCACGATTCCGGGATAGTCCGCCGTGACCTCCAATCGCGGCGAGGAATCCAGCAAGAAAAAGCTAGTTTGTCTGTCATCCTTACAGCATGAATGGTGACTGACGGATCTTGAACGGGCCCCTTGTTCGCATCGTGGGCCTGACTCCAATCCAAAGGCACAACCCATCGTATTGTCATGAAAGAAAGAACCCCGTTTCCCTGGGGACGACCCTTCATGGGCCACCCTGCTCTTGCCATCGTGGCCGGCAGCCTCGCCTTCGCGGGATCACTTCCCGCAACCGAGATCCTCGAGAACGGAAGTTTCGAAAACAACAACGGTTTCGATGGGGTCAATAGTGGCTTCAGCTGGACAAGCCCAAACTTTCCCAACGAAGTCTTTGATGTCTATAATTACACAACGCAGATCTGGTTCACTGGACCCGCCCCCATGGGCGGGGGAGATTGGTACTTCCACACCGTCGGCCTCGGAAGCATTCCGGATGGTGCGATCGTGGAACAGACGCAGGACCTCATTTCCGCCGCCACCGGACTGACTTCCCGAAACATCGACGCGGGTGGTTCGCAATTCACCTTCAGCGCCCAGATCGCCGGATACCTACCACAAACAGATACCGGCCTCCTCGAACTGGAATTCTTCGATGGCTCCGATTTCTCCCTCGGAGTGTCCGCCACCCTGGATGGAAGCTCCGGAGGCGACGACGGCCTGATCGATACCTGGGATCTGTTTACCGAGAGCTCCCTTATCCCTTCCGGGGCGCGGAAGGCCACCGTACGCATCCTGCAAACATCTGCGGGCTCGAACGGAAACGATAACTACGTCGATCTTGTCAGCCTCGACGTCAGCGCCGGGTCGGGATCGGGGTTGAGGCTTCTTGAGGTAGCGAGAGTGGACTCGCCCGGGGGAGAGGCGCTTCGCCTAACCTGGGAATCCCGAACCGGCCGCAGCTATGCCATCGACTCTTCCGTGGATCTGGTCAACTGGGACACCGAGGTAGCAAATGAAATTGTGGCCACGGCGGACACCACCACTTTCGAAGAACCTGTTGCGAGTCTTCCCCAGAGCGGACCGGAGGTCTACTTCCGGGTCCGGAAACTCATCCCGCCTCCGGTCCTGATGGAAGATTTCGAGAGCGGGCAAGGTGGTTGGACCACCGGCTCGGAGGGTGCGAACAACCTCAGTGCTTGGGAACTGGGAGTGCCCTCCAGCGTGGGGCCGTCCGCCGCCAAGAGCCCCGTCAATTGTTTTGGAACTAACATTTCGGCAAGCTACGAAGTAAACGCAGATATCTGGCTGCGATCTCCGTCGTTTGATCTCACCTCCGCCGAGGCGGCCACGCTGAGGTACTCCCAGTTTGTAGATATCGAGGAGTTGTTTGATCTTGGAACAGTGCGAATTCTCGATGCAATCGATGACTCGGAACTAGCCGTCATTGAGACCAATATTGACGGGATCCCAGCCAACGCGGACGATTGGATCCAAGTCTCCAAGAACATTCCGTCGGAGGGCCTCGGCAAACACGTGAAGCTCGAGTTCCGTTTCAATTCCGACGACATCAACCCCCAGGCTCAAGCCGGTTGGTATATCGACGATATCGAAGTGGTCCTCCCCTGAGGAGTTTTGCGCGTTACCCCGAATCTTGGTGGAGTCATTCAGAACTCGTTAGAGGTCCGTTCCATTCGATGCCCCGGGAGGAGTCCTCGATACCGCCAGGGAGATCATAGCAATCTTGAGACGCGAAGATTGAATCTTCCCTAGCGCCCCGGAACAACCAAGCTGCGGCCGGTCCTGATTCCCCTTCAGGTCCGGCAGCCTCGCCGTTTAGAGATCATCTCCCGCCACGATGGCCAAACTCTCTCGGCAAACATGATTGTCGATCCTCCTCGATGTGAATCTTCCGGGTGATCTGGTCCCCTTCAACTGGGCCATTGAGAAGGTTAGGTTCTGGGGGTAACCAAGAATGAAGAAAAAGAGACCCCCGACGGAGGAAATCAACCGGATTCTGCGCAAGGCGGATGAAGGACAGACGGTGGAGGAGGACGGATGAAAATGGCGGATGCCAAGCGCTTCAAGGAACTCGAGAACGAGAACTCCGAGCTCAAGAAGATGCTGGCGGATGAGATGCTGAAGAACCGGGTCCTGAACGAGACGTTGAAAAAAAAGTGGTGAGCGCCTCCGCGAAGCTTCAGGTGGTGAAGCGGGTGGTGGAGGAAGGGGTCTGCCCGGAGCGCCGAGCATGCCGCTACCTCGAACTGCACCGCTCCAGGTGCCAATACCGCGTCACCTTCAACAAGGATTTCGGGCCTTCGGATTCACGGTCGATGATCTCACGGTGGACGCGACCCCACCTTTCCCCAACTCCTGAGCCTCCGGGAAAACCGCGCAGAAAAGGATTCAGCCCAACCGATTTGCGGACGTGAAATAGCTTTTGCCGGGACATTGACATCACGCGCGACGTTTCCAAGTATTGCTAATCATGAAAACCATCGCTCATCCCACTCTGGTGATAGCCTTCTTGCTGGCAGCGCTCAGTGGACCTGCCTTGGCCGACCACCACAAGAAGATCACGGTTCTCTATATGGGAGGCCGGGGACACGACTCGGACGGCTACTACAAATCGATTTCAGGACAGCTTGCGAAACAGGGAGACTTCGAACTCGTCCTGAGCAACAAACTCGATGACCTGAAGGCAGAGACCATCAAGAAATACGACGTGGTCTTGTTTTTTGGATCCGGGGGCAACTTCACCGACCCGGCGCAGGAGAAAGGACTCGACGACTACGTCAGAGGAGGTGGCGGAGTGGTCGGGGTGCATGCCACCGATGCCTTCAAGAAATCAGACAGCTACTGGAAGATGTTCGGGGGCCAATTTGTGGGCCACGGCGGCGGAAAATTTCCGATCGAGTTTACCGACACCACTCATCCCATCACGAAGGGAATGAAAGGCTTTGAAATCGAAGACGAGTCTTACCGTGACAAGTTTCATCCTGCCACCATCGACAAACTTCACCACCTGGGCCGGATCAATCGCGGAAATGAAAAACACTCCATGATCTGGATCCATGAATACGGCAAAGGTCGCCTCTTCAACACCGGCCTCGGTCACGACCAAAAAGCGTGGGACAACCCGGCGCTTCAGAAACTGGTCATTCGATCCCTCTACTGGGCCGCCAGAAAGCCGGTGAAGGACCCCAAGAAGTAGGATCACCCGCATTCGCAGAAGGGGGAACAGTCCTCCCGATCAAGTTGCCAGCCTGGCTCAGGAATTGGCGATCATCTCCTCGATCTGCTTGGTCGCAATCCCAATGGGGCGGTCGAGCGGAATGCCGGCACAGGCGAGCAGGGTGGTGAGCAGGTCGCCTTGATTGCCTTTGGTGTTGGCCAGAAACCGTCCGGTGTTGATCGAACCGCCGCCCCCGGAGTGTTTCACTTCGCTCATACTCTTGAAAGCATGACGCAAGTGGGCCTGAGATGGCCATACAATATCCGCACATTGGAATATGGGATTTCCACAACGGGGTTGCGCAACCCGAATGAGTTGACGCTGGACAAGATTATTTCGCGGTGCAGCTGAAGCGGATTTCCTGCGCGATGACATTCCTCGAAGGGGAGCCCGAAAGCGAATGGAAACCCATAACCACCCGCTCTCTAGCTCACCTGGATTTCGAGATCCTATCTGAGTTCAACCCTGACGCGGGCGAACTGGAGAGGATTGCTAGCCACCGGAAAAGGACTGAGCCACTTCTGCGCTGCGCGGCCAGCGCCCTGGTGGTCGATGGCAACCAAATCTTGTTCAGTCGCTGCCGTCCAGGTCACCAAGTCGGTGGAGAATTCCACGTTGATGAGGGCATGGTCAGAAGCCAGATGGTTTTCGAAGGTCAGAAGGAACCCCTCTCCACCCACTTCGCTTCCCGGGGGGCCTGCGAGGACGTAGGGAATCAAGTCCTCCGCGGAACCAGTGAACTCAACGCTGTCGTCGGTGCCGGGATTGCCGTCGAGGGCGGTGCTCATGCGCCAGTGAAGGGGGGCTGCGGGATCTCCACCTGCCAAGACGAGGCTGTAGCCGGCCCCATCTGCGCCATCGGGCCAGGGGAGGGAATCGCCATAGGTGAAGTCTGCGATGGGAGAGGCGTCTGCCGCCTCCAGGCGAACGTGTTCGCCGCTGTTGCGAAAGTTGCCGGTAAATTCGCCCGCGAGGGTAGCGCTGCCGACTCCATAGCGGGATTCAAAGGCAGCCTGATTCGAGACGACAATGATCCGTGCACCGGGGCCGAGCACAGTGGTGGTGGGGAAGTTGAACAGAACGCCGTCAGTGAATCTGACACCCGTCAGATCGATGTTCGAAACACCGGTATTGGTGACCTCCACGAATTCGAAGGCTTCCTGGTTGGTGAAGCCGGCGGCGACCTCGGCTGCGTCCGGACCGAGTGGGTGGTAGTGAAGTTCAGTGATTCGAGTATTGCTCGCGTTGGCGAGGTCGACAGGGCTGGTGTTGGTAATGGTGATGGTATCGCTCCCCACTTCCGTGCCGCGGTAGTTCAGGCCTGCGATAGTGAGCGGATTCGGCCCGATCGCGATTGGAACGGTGATCTTCCAACTGTTGGCGTCGGTCCATATGACCGGCGTAGGTGCTCCGTTAACCACAATTGAGAACACGTCAACCCACCCATCTCCCACGATATCGAGGTGGCTGTCGGCTTCCGAAAAGTTGGTTCCACCGTTGGTCGTGATGCGGAAGGGGATCTGGGCGGGCAGCTGGCCCCCGATGTAATTTGCGCGATTGTTTACATAGCCCACGAGTCCATTCTGTGAGTATCCGGTTGCAGTGGTGAAGTGGCTTGCCCAGCGGGTCGTGTAGTTCGAGTTGAAAGTGGTATCGATGAGGTCGTCGAGATGTCCGTCGAAGAGGCGGCGATACTGGGGGATGGAGAAGAGCTTGACCACCGATCCACTGGTAGGAGGGATCGAGGCCCCGGCAGAAAGCTGGAACGAGCGGTCGAGGTCCCACTGAAGAACGATGATCTTGTTGTCAGTAGGGCGCACATAGAACCGGAAGTTGTGTTCCCAGATACGGCTGTAGATGTCGTCGGTGCCGTTCAGTGACATCATGGCGAAGGTGCGCATCCACTGGTTGACATCGATGAGTGGATCGAGGGCGTTCTTGAGGGCCGTTCCTCTGAGTTCCATGGCGCGATTCAATGCGACCAATTGTGAATAGTCATCCCGACCCCGGGCGCTGCGGATTTGGAACCCCCAGCGGTAGGGTTCCTTGTCGAGACCCCGGTCTTCGAGGTCATAGCGGCCATTGGTATGATTGTAGGGATTGCCTCGCTTCAGACCCTCCGGGCCCCCATCCGTTCCGTTAGGATTGTAGAGCAATTCTTGATTGAACAATGTGCCGGCTGTGGAGGCATTGGGAAAGTGGCTGTCGAAATAGTTTTCGCTGTGGCGTGCCATCGAGAGGAGACCTACCGAGCGGTCACCGGTTGACGGGTTGATAATGAACGCGACATCATCGTAGAACGATGCATATGCGCCGCCGGCCCGATTGAGGAGGTGTTTGGCGAACACCTCCTTGAGCGGTGTACTGCGCTCGATGGAGATGCTGCCGTGGACGCCACGAAATCTCCGGTCGGGTTGGAAGCGGATGTTGAATCCGTAGTGGGATGCGTTGAAGCGTCCGAAGGCGCTGCCCTTGAGACGCAGGCCAACGTCGTAGTAAACCGTGCGCTCGTCCTCGATCACGGTGACCGGGAAGCGGTCGTTGCTCAATCGATTCGTGTTTTGGAAGAGGAACTGGCGATCGCTCTCAGCCATCACGATGCGGAAGTTGTGCCTGACTCCGGTGGAATCGGCAAAGCCATCCTGCACCTTGTAGAAGGCCCCCGCCTGTGGACCCGCGGGCGGATAGTATGACACCCCGCTGGAGCTGTCATCGCCCCTCACATAGAGCCGGACAATCCGTCGCGCGGGCAGGGGCGGAATGGAGCCCATGTAGAGACCGTTGCCTGTGTCCAACATCGTTGTCGACCGAACCGCGCCGGCGTCGACCGAATAGAACAAGGTCATGCGCGCAATGCCGTCCGGATCGTTGGCCCTGGCAAAGACGGTGACACCTTGGGCGGCATCGGGAACGACGGGCTCGTGCCGGAAGGCTGTGATCGTGGGTCCGGCGTTGGTCACAAGAGCAGTATTTGGTCCGCCGGGCGTTCCCCACACCCGCGGGACCTTCAGAAGACGAGTGTTCTGGAGGTAGTTGAAGTAGAGCCGGGTGTTGATTTGGTTTGATCCGCTGAGCCACTTGGCGCGAAAAGAAATTCGGTAGGTGCGTCTCGCGACAACGCGTTGGCCGTTGGCGAAGGTGGTCTCGATCTTGTTGTGCTTGTCCTCGGTCGGGCCGGTGGCGACGACGTGCAAGCATTTGTTTCCAGGACTGTCGGGGTCGTTGACCACAACGGTTCGCCCGTGGCTTCCGTGGGTGCCGAGGCATCGCCATTTGTCCGGCACGGTGCCGAGATCGTCTCTCCCGAAATCGCGGTTCTGGATAAACTCGATGTTCGCTCCGCCCGGGTCCTCGACCACACTGACATCGTCAAGAAGGAGCTCCCCCGAGTCGAGGAAACCGAGGAGGAACTCGTGGAAAACGTTGTTGCCGATGCCGTCATCAACTGCGACGCCTTCATAGGTGTAGGTCTGCCAGCTGCTTCGCGACGTCTCATCGCTTGGCGCCCACGATTCAGCGATCGCGTTGTCGCCATCGGGATCACGCAGCTCAAGACTCGAACCTCTGCCATCGGCCGCACTGTGCCAGTAGCCGGAATCTTGATAGCAAACCTCGTCTGCGGGATTCCCGACGGGGTCCTTGAGGACGATTTGGTCACCTCTGTTGCCAAGGCGATTGGAATAGTCGCCGATGATGATTGCGCTTGGGTGCTTTACCGTCAAAGCCACCGCGTCCTTGGCCACGACGAGGTAGCCTCCCGACGGGATGGAGGTCTCGTCGGGGAAGTCGTAGCCGATTCCGCCATCCAGTTTCCAGCCGGTGAGATCGACCGGAGCCGCTCCACGGTTGTAGAGTTCGATCCACTCCTCATCCCGCTCGGCATACGGGACTGGCGGATCGGCCGCGCCATCGATGGATCGAAAGATCAAGCGCGCTCCGAATACGACATCCGTGCTTCCCGGGCTGGACTGGTGCACTTCGACCGAAAATCGATTGATTCCGGCCATCAGGATCGGATCGGCCTCCGTGAAACTACCGAGCACCGCGTCCGACACGCCAGGTGAAGCGGTTGTCGTCGGCGTAATCGTGCCGTCGAGCATATTAAAACGACGGAGCTCGACACCGTTAAGATAAAAGACCGCACCATCGTCGATGTAATGTTCGACCACGAGTTCGTCGATCGGGCCTCCGGCGTGAGTGAATTCGGTCTCGAAATAGTAGGTCACCGTGGGCGGAGCCAGATCGAGAACTGTGGCGATGGACTCCCCTAGGGTAGAAGATTCCCGAGCGAGCAAGCCCGGGCCGCTCGGCCAACCGGGATGAGCCACGTCGTCCCATCCTGCGGGAAGGCCTGCGGATCCGGCATTCTCCTCAAAACGCCAGGGCGAATCGAACTCGACTACCACGGTGTCGTTGGGCGAGTGCTCCGTGCCAGGCTTCGCGCGGTGCGGATAGGCGTGGTAGAAAATCTCGTTGATGACGATGTCATCAGTGAACGCGAAGCTGTTTGTATCACCGAAGGTCGGGATGTCCGGACTCAGCCAGCGTCCGGTGCCCTCAGGATTTCGGGCCTGGGCGCGGTTGTCCACCCGCACCGCATCAATAAGGGTGGCCTTACCAGTCGAATGCAGGAAGAGGCGGTTGTTGTCGACTGGTGTGAAGCCGAGGGTGGCGGCGTCGATGGTGAGATGGGATCCGGCAGCGAGGCTGCCGGGCGGGAGGAGATAGTCCTCACTAGCGGGATCGGAGGAAGCGATGACCATTCCCCCTAGGGGCCGCGGGATGGTGCCGTAGTTATGAAGTTCGACGCGGAAATTGAGGTCGGTGGTGGCCGACGTCTCATTGAAGGCGACCGCGGGCACGGCCGCGAATGTGTTCTCGGCGCCTGGGGTGCCGTTTGGTTCCCGACTCACGCTCCAGTTGGAGGGGGACGAAGTGCCTGTGGTGGGATCGATCTTGGCAAGCGTAGAACCGGATCCGTCCGGGCCGCTGGGCCAGGGGTAGACGTCGGCGAAGGCGAGCTCGTCCATGATTCGACGGCCTTCCAGCGAGTCGGTCACTTCGCCACGGGGGCCCGCGTCCCGGGAGGTGCGGAAGGCGTGCCGCTGGCTAAAGAGCCGCAGCGTTTCACCCGAGTTTGACAGCAGGCCCTCGAAGGGGCCGAGCGCACCGGCGTAGCCCGTTGCTGCTTGCAGGGCGGCGGGGTCCTTGGCAACGACCAGGTAACTCCCTCCCGGGAGCACGGTCCTCTCGGGGAAGTTGTAGCCGATCCCGCCAATGCGCCAATTTGAGATATCAACGTTGACCGCTAGCTGGTTGTAGAGTTCGACGTATTCAAGCAAATTGTCGTCGCCAGCCGGCTGGTAATGAATCTCGTTGAACACGACGACGCTGTCGCGTGGAGTTGCCGACCCGGGGAGGGTTGAGGCGAGAAAAGCGCCGGTGAGGACAACAGTTGCTGGCAGGAAGAGGTCAACGATTTGGAGCCGCCGTCGGGGGGCAAGGCAGACGAGATTCATGAGCTTTAGTTCTCGCGGTTGATTCGGAGACAGCGTGACTCACCCGTGTTGCGAAGTCGATAGGGACTTGGTCGATATCGACTGGGGCGGGCGATGTGGTTTCTCCGCATCACTACGGCGCGGGCACGGTCACCTCCACATCATCGATGTACCAGCCGGCCAGGTTCTGAATCTCGTCGGAGTGAAAGCGGAACTCCAGTTTCACGGTTTTTCCGAGTGCCTCGGGAGGAAGGGATCTTCTGAACTCTTCCCAGTCCGGAGCTTGCTGTGAAGGGACGACATCCTGAACGATCGCCAGGATCGAGTCGTCGGCAGCATCGAGAATGTTGACGGTGCCCCAGTCGAAAGGATCTCCCTCGAAGTCCGCAAAATGGAAGAACCGCAGGGTCCCTCCGGTCGCGGCGGTTAGATCGATGGGTGGAGAGCGTAGCCAGATGCGGGCGTCGATCTCGTAGTTGTCGTCAATGTTGGTTCCGAAACAGTTGGTGAGGCTGTTGGCCGCCAGCGGTCCCGCAGTCACGGGAGCTCCGAGGCCCCAGAGGGTATTACCGGCGTCATCAGGATCGGCCCCCGTCGTCCAGCCGCCCTGCCCGTTTTCGAAGTCATCCGAAAAGGCCGTTACCGGTGGCGGATTAAACTGCTCGATCACGAAAAGGCGGAGAGGATCGGCCGGGACAGGGAAGAGAAGCGTGTTCTCAGGCGGAGTGGCCATGATCTCGGTGTTGCCATTCCAGATGGGCCAGTTCACCGGCAGGGTCGCTGACGCATCGGTCTCGCTTCGGACCTTGTAGCGCTTTCCTGCCTGGCTCTCCCAAGTCAGCTTGAGCATGTCTCCGGGCTCCCGCGTCACCACGAACCGGAAGGGAGCACCGCTCTTCATCCCGTCCCCCGCATCGTTGAGCACCACCAAGATGCCGCCACCTCCTTCAAAGACCGCCCCGGGATTGGTGGCATCGAGCCCGGACGTGGGCGACCACGTGAGCGATCCAGCCGGTCCACCGGAACCGGCGCGGAAGAGCGTGATCATCTCCGCCACATCGGCCGGGGACAAGTCCGCACTGCTCAAGCGCAGGTTGCGAATCGCGTTTACTTCGTGGGCGCTGAGGGCTCCGGCAAAGACAAACACGTCGTCAACCACCGCATCAAGGTCCTGGTTGTCGTAACGTCCGATCTCGATCACCAGTTCACCCGGGTTGACGCTGGCGTCCGGCCGCGTTGTGGTAATGGTCGTCTGGGTGAGCGGGTCGTCATCCCCGACGTACAAAACGGCTTCGTCGTTGGGTTTGTCGAAGGTGCCCACCACGAACTGCCATTCTCCTACGGTGGCGGGAGCGACATTCGGGGTGTTTTCACCGCTGGCGATCCCCCACTGGCCGTTGTTCAAGTGCATGCCACGATCCCAGCCTCCGTTGTCGATGGCCATGAAGCCCGGGAAGCCATTGTTGGATTCGAGATTCACCCAGCCCCCGAAGGTGACTGCAGGGGTCTCGTCAGGGTTCGCGTTGATCGGGATGTTGATCGTGCCTCCCGTATTGCCACCTCCATTCATGTCGGGATCATTGATATCGGCTCCTTGGCCGCGGAGGCCGCCGGGCACGATGCTGACCTCGCCGGGATTCTGAACGGGTGCGGCGTCGTAGCCGTTGCCCGTGGCATCGTTGTAATTTCCTTCGAAGGGGAAATAGGCGAGCAGGGAGACGCCCCCCGCTACCGGGAAGGAATTCGGGTCGGTCGGGTCGGTCGGCGGGAGGTGATTGATCTCCTCGGAGTCGGTGTGACCGTCCATGTCACTATCGACTTCATTGGGATCGGTCATGTGGTCGTTGATCTCCGCTCCGTCGTTCAAACCATCCTCGTCGCTGTCGCGATTCTTGGGATCGGTCATGTGGGTATTAACTTCGTCGCTGTCGCTCAGACCGTCATTGTCGGTGTCTGTGTCGAGGGGCAGAGTGCCCTCCTGCCACTCTTCAAGGTCAGTTAGACCATCGCTGTCCGAGTCCCCGGTTCCGTCGCTGGTAGTGAGATCGCCGAAGTGGAATCGTTCCCAGTTGTCGCCCATCAAGTCACCGTCGCCGTCGGTCGGATCGGTGATATCGATTGCGGCATCAAAGGTTACTCCGCCGATGAGGGCTCCGGAGGCCGGCGAGGTTCCGTAGATGGTGTAGACTTCGCCATCGAGCCCGCCTGCGATATCGAACTGCACGAGGTCGGATCCGCCGTTGCGGGTCACATCCTGGTTGGCGGTGATGGAGCCGGGGCCTTCGATGCGGACGTTGGTGACGTCCCAGTTGGGGCTATCACTGTTATCGACGAGGACACCGAGCGAGATGCCGGCCGGGACTAGTCCGCTCAATTGGAAGGTGAGCAAGGGGACCTCGACACCGTTTCCTGGGGATTGGACGAGCCCACCGGTGTTGTAAAGGTTGCCACCGATCGTGACGTCGTCATAGTTGGCCCAGCCTCCCGAACCGGCCGAGGCACTGCCGTCGAAGCTGCTGACATAGGCGGGAAGGTTGGAGACGATGGACTGGTTCCACGGGGTGCCAGCGACGTTGGTGCCTTCGGGAACGGAATTGAAGAGAACGAAGCCACCGGTTCCTGCTCCCTGGGCATCCAAGTCGGCGTTGTCTGTGCCACTTCCAAAGCCGGCCGGGGTGAGGTTGACAAGGGTGCCAGCCGAGGTGATCGTACTAGCCTGTAGTCCTGTCGTGAGGGCAAGAGTGAGAGCAGCAGCTGCGAGAAGTGTTTTCATCGTTTTCTGGAGGGGATGACAAGAGGGCAGGATTGTGAATGGCTGGAATCAACTTTCAAATATTGAGAATCCACACTGGGCTGAAAAACGAACGGGCTTGACTTTGCAGCCAAGCCCGTCGAATTGCTGGGAATTAAGGCTAGGTTGCGGTACGGCGACGTCTTCGCAGGAGCAGCAGGCCACCTGCAGCCAAAAGGGAGAGGGAGCCGGGCTCTGGGATAGAGTCGAAGGTTACTCCGCCGATGAGGGCTCCGGAGGCCGGCGAGGTTCCGTAGATGGTGTAGACTTCGCCATCGAGCCCGCCTGCGATATCGAACTGCACGAGGTCGGATCCGCCGTTGCGGGTCACATCCTGGTTGGCGGTGATGGAGCCGGGGCCTTCGATGCGGACGTTGGTGACGTCCCAGTTGGGGCTATCACTGTTATCGACGAGGACACCGAGCGAGATGCCGGCCGGGACTAGTCCGCTCAATTGGAAGGTGAGCAAGGGGACCTCGACACCGTTTCCTGGGGATTGGACGAGCCCACCGGTGTTGTAAAGGTTGCCACCGATCGTGACGTCGTCATAGTTGGCCCAGCCTCCCGAACCGGCCGAGGCACTGCCGTCGAAGCTGCTGACATAGGCGGGAAGGTTGGAGACGATGGACTGGTTCCACGGGGTGCCAGCGACGTTGGTGCCTTCGGGAACGGAATTGAAGAGAACGAAGCCATCGGTGCCTCTTCCCTGGGCATCCAAGTCGGCGTTGTCTGTGCCAGTTCCAAAGCCGGCCGGGGTCAGATCGACCAATGACCCTACCGATGAGACGGTCGCGGCCTGCAGGCCGGCGAGAGACAGCGCGGTGCAGGCACCGGCTATAAACGTGAATTTTATTGGATTCATAGGTTTTCGGAGGTGTGCGATCTGAGACTCTATACGGTTTCGGTGAGCGGAGAAGGGCGTTTCCCAACATTCACCTACTCATAATCCACACCGAATCTTGGCGGGGAGGACGAATTCAGTTTTGCGAATCTTGATAGCTCTGGAGCTTCGCCTCAAGCTCTGTCGCAAAGGCAGCATGTCCCGCAGCCCGCGCGAGGGGAATGGCCTGATTTAACGTTTCGCGCGCCAATTGCCTCTGTCCGGCGGCAAAGTGCGCCGTCGCCAAGGTGTCGAGAATCGGGGCTTGCTTGAATTTGGTGAGTTTGGCTGCGCGCATCGCTAGTTCCACCGCTTCGGGGAGCGCCGCGACCTTTGGATCCTTCGATGTAGCCAGTAACCACGCGAGGTTGTTGAGGGCAGGGACGAACTTGGGCTGGTGGGTCAGCGAAGCACGGTAATACCTGGCCGCTTCGGCGGGGCGTTTCAGTTTCTCGAGGACGAGACCGGTCTGAAAAGATACCTGCACGCTGTCGGGATAGATCTCACGGATTTTCCCGTACTCCGCGAGGGCGTCTCCGAACTGTCCACCTCGTTCGAGCACATGGGCCAGTTGCATGGCGTTCCCAAGGTGGTCCGGAGCAAGGAGGGCGGCCCGCCGATAGTGTTGAAGGGCCTGCGGAAACTGCTGGGCGCGCTCGAGCGCCATCCCGAGGTGATAGTGGCTTGCTCCGAGGTTGGGATTGAGCCGGACTGCTTCCTGTAGGGAAGCGATGCCCGCCTTGAGTTGGGCGGCATCTCCGCGAGCCAGGATGGCACCGCGGTTCAGGTGGGCGACCGTGATGGAGGGATCAAGTGCGATGGCGCGTCGATACTCAACAAGCGCTTCGTCGACTTTGAGCTGTCGTTCGAAGGCGAGTGCGAGGTTGAAGTGGGTGGTGGGCGACTTGTCATCGATCGCGAGTGCATCGCGATAGTTCCCGATGGCGGCGTCGAGCTTGTCTGCGGCGGCGTAGCGGTTTCCGACGCGGGAGAAGACCTCCGCGTAACTGGTCGGAGACGCGAACGCCTTCTCGTGTTTGCGCGCGAAGGCGAGTCCCACATCGGTAAAGTCCGCGTCGATGAATTCGTTGACCAAGCGGTCGAGGGGATGGCGCCGGGTGTTGCCGATCCAGGTCCCCTTGGATGGCAAGCCGGCACGGAAGATGGCGGCCGGGTCAGCAAGGGCTAGCGTAGCCACATCTTCGAGGAGGCGCTTCACCGGAGCTGGCCCGCGGTAGAATGCGGCCACATCCCCATTGGGATCGAGAAGGAAGCCCGAGGGCAGGGGGAGGGGATCGTTCTGGGCAATTATCCGGTTCGCGATGATGCGAAGCTGCTCGAGGAGTTTTGTATCGGCCCGCCGGTGTGCGATCTTGATTCCGTATTTGCCCAGTCGCGCTTCCGCCTCCGCGAAGGTGGTCTCATCACCTTCCCCAAGGCCATTCACACAGAGGGCGAGCATGTCGAAACCGGCCTTTTCAAGCTGTGATTTTTTCGCAGCGAACTCCGCGAACTCCGATTGGCATGCAGGGCACCAGCTCGCCCAGATGCTGACGAAGAGTCCGCGTCCTTTGGCCGGAACAATGGTCTCGGCCTTGCCCGCGGAGTCATAGCAGGTGAGGCTGGGGATGGGCATGCGGGCGCAGAGCCGCACCGCAGCCTGCTCGCTGGACTCCGGAAGTACGAAGGGACGCTTGGTGAGGCGGATCTCGCGCTTCGGCCGCTGCCAACGTTTGGCCCGGCCTTCGCTTTGTTTGAGAGCGAACCAGCCGTCGGCGACAGCCCCTGAGAACGACTCCGATTTGCCACCCGGCCAATGCACCACGATCGAATCGATCGTGGGTTCCGTCCCGAGGCCGAAGTGCAGCCACTTGCTCGACTGCCCGAGGAAGCCTTCGCCGGCACGTAGGCTGCGCAGGAGGGTTCGCTTTCCTGATTTGATGACCACCCGCGCGCCGATTCCGTCGCGGTTCGAGCTCGTGCCGCGCAGACGGAGGGCGACGAAGTGAGCATCGTGGTTTCCGTTGTTTCTTAGAAACCGAAGGCGCGGTGCGGTGCGATTTGCGAACCAGAGGTCGAGGTCACCATCGTGATCCCAATCGCTGCGGGCCACCGCTCGAGCGTCGTCGGAGAAGTCAAATCCGCTGGTTGCGGAGGCGCTTGCAAAGCGACCGCCGCCGGTGTTCAGGAAGAAGCAATTCCGTTCGTGACCGCTGAGGGATGCCCCACTGTCGAGCAATTCGTTGATCTCATCGGTGCGCTGCAGGAAGAGCGCGTTCGGATCGGAGGCGAGAAGGCTCTCCGGGGCCTTGTCCGGTGTGATCGACATGACCTGCCGCCACAGAAAACTTCACAAGTCATCCTCACGTTTCCCGGTCACGAATCCGTTGCCAACCACCAAGTCCTCGAAGCCGTCGTTGTTGACGTCGGCGAAGATCGACCCCCATGCCCAGCGACCCTGGCGGGCCCCCGAGGTCATGGTCGCATCGCGAAAGGTGGCGTCTCCGTTGTTGAGGAAGAGCGAATTGCCACGGGCAGTACGCTGGAGCTTGGCTTTGATCTCGCCTGGAGCGTGTTGCTGGAAGCGGTCCTGGAAGGCGATGCGATTTCCGGCGCCCGAGAACATGTTTCCGGTGTAGAGGTCTATCTTGCCGTCTCCGTCTGCGTCGCCCCAACAAACCGACATGCCAAAGGAAGTGTCCTCGATTCCGGCTGTTGCCGCGTCGCTCACGAAGGTGGCCGTACCAGATTGGGCGAGGAGATTGCGGTAGAGATTGTTCCGGCCGTAGTCGTTGGCGACGTAAAGATCCTGATCGCCGTCGCCGTCGACGTCCTCCCACGATGCCGCGAAGCTGAAGCGTTGGTTCTCAGACAGCATTCCAGTCTCCTCGGAGGCGTCGCTGAAGCTCAGGGCGCCGTCGTTGCGCAAGAGGATGTTCTGTCCGCCATTGTTCGCATCGTGGTAGGGAATCGGGTAGGCTAGCGCGCGGGCATCGCCCGGCTTCTGGTAGTAGACGCAAACGTAAAGATCGAGATCAGCATCGTTGTCATAGTCAGCGGCCGTAAGCGAGTAGCCTCCGCCCGCCAAGTCGATCTGCTGTGTAAGGGCAAACTTGCCTCTGCCGTCATTGGCGAAGACGAGGGTCGAGTAGGGCGTGGTGATCGCAAGATCCTGATCGCCGTCGTTGTCGAGATCGGCGAGGATCGCGCCGCGTGAGGCATTGAGGAGGTCGACGCCACTCGCTGCGGCGTGGTCGATCACCGTCCCGTCTGATTGCTGAATGAGCAGCTTGTTGGGAACTGCGGCGGCCTGGCAGGCGTAGAGGTCGTCGAGCCCGTCACCGTTGACGTCTCCGACCGCGATGCCGTTGTGTCCGAAATAGTGCATGGAGAGGATCTTCTCGATACGACCCTGCCAGTAGTTGATGCCGTGGCCAAGGTGGTCGCGCAGGGTCGGATCGTCCCCCAGAATCGAGCCCGTGGCGTCATTGAAGAGAGTCCCTCCCGCGAGGCGAGTAACCTCCTCGAAAGCTTCGATTCTGACCTCTTCGATTTTCGCGTCCGCGAGGTTCCACGTGATTCTCCACGTCGAGTTTTCTTCGTGAGCGTGATCGCTGATCGCGAAGAACTGATGGGTCTCGGCTTTTCCGTCGGGAAGGAGAGCGACCTGGAAGAGCTTGAACTTTATCTGCGGACTCTCGAAGGCGCCGGCGAGTTTCTTGAACTCCGGGAGGGCGTCTTCTTTGAGCGCCAGAGTTTCCGAGGGACGAAGGCGGCGGACCAGGAGGCTGGAGCTGCGATATACTTCGGCCAGTTGCGTCTCCGGCCGCAGGGATTGAATCGACACGCGGTCGAGATCGACGATGTCCGACAACGCGGCGCGCGTCAATTGATCGGGATCGGAAAGGAGCGCCTTGAGGTTTCCAAGTTGCTCCTGCGCCAGGACCGAAAACGCCTCGGAGTTCCAGCCGTCCTTGGCTGGGTCGAGCTTTTCCTCGTGACGGGCTGTCGCGGCGCGACTCTCTTCCGTTTCGATCCGACCCAAATCGATCTCCGCACCCGCCGATTCGGGAGATGCAAGGCCTGCCAACCACAGGACGGCAGCCATGTAAGTTGCGGGCCTCTCTGGGAAAGGAACGGGCATGGTTCGGGGTGATGGGGTTCGGGAATGTGATGGCAATCGGGATTTAGCAACAGCAGAAAAGAGGGTAAACCTTCGATATCCACATCGAGCTATTCCGAATGCACACAAGGTGGTATTTTCAGGTAGACGAATCGGCTTATTTTTCAGACTCTATCTCGTTGCGAGCCTTCTAAAATGTCATCCGTCCAGCAGAGCCTTACTGATATCCACATTCTTGGCGATAAGACCAAGGTGTTGGCGGTGCGTGCTGCTGATTCCGATGACCGCGACTGGCTGCGTGGTTCTCCGACCAGTCCGTTGCTCGCGCAGTTCAACATTCTCCATGTGGGAGTCATGGTGGCGCGTCCTCCCTTTGAAGTGGTGCGGACCGATCAGTCGGGCACCTTCTTCCTCGCTTGTTTCGGAGGCTCTGGCTCCATCCTCTCGGATGGTGGCTGGAAGGAGGTTTCAGCCGGCACAGCCTGCCTGCTGCCGCCGCACAACGTCAATGCCCTGAAAGTGGGGAAGAGCAAGGAGTGGTCCTTTGCATGGGTGCGTTTTCTCGAGTCTCCCGGCTCGATTCCGGTGGCCACCACAAACTCGCCGGCTCGTGGCGACTTTGATCCCGATCCGCTGCACATGGCGGTGCGAGGACTGCACGCCGAGCTGGCCGTCAGCGTGGAGTCGGCCGCATTACAGCATCACTGGGTGGAATTGATACATGGCTATGTGGCTCGCTTCGCGACCCCCTTGCCTGCCGACGAGCGAGTTTGGAGAGCGTGGGAGTTGGTTGGAGCTGACTTGGGAGCAGACTGGACCCTCGACTCAATCGCAAGTGCCTCAGCGCTCAGTGGAGAACATTTTCGGCGTCTCTGTCTCAAAGCAATGGGGCGGAGTCCCATGCAGCACCTGACCTTTTTGCGCATGCGGCGCGCTGCGGAGCTACTGACCACGACCGATGATAAGGTGGAGACGATTGCCCATGCCGTCGGATATCAGAATCCTTTCGCGTTCTCGAATCGATTTCTGAAATGGCTTGGAGTTCGTCCCTCCGAGCATCGGGCCAAGGGCCAGCGGTGGAATCCGGAATCACAATGTGGATAATGGATAGGGACGTTTGATTGATGGTGAGCCTTAACGAATGATTTGCTAGCGAACGGCCTCGTTCTTGGTTGCACTTGGACCGACGATACTATGAACCCTCAGACCGAAAGAAACTCGAACACTAACGGGCATGCCGAATAAATGGACTGGAATCGGAAACCCGTACACTCGGGAAGAAGTACTGCAGCGCCTCCATGATACTCTTGGGCGTGGAGAACCGATTATTGCGGCGGGCGCAGGAACGGGAATCAGTGCCAAGTTTATCGAGAAGGGCGGCGCGGATCTCATCATCATTTATAATTCCGGTCGCTTTCGCATGGCGGGCCATGGTTCGACTGCTGGCTTGATGGCCTACGGGGATGCCAATGCGGTCGCCATGGAGATCGGTGAGTTCGAGGTGCTCCCCATCGTCGAGGAGATTCCGGTGATCTGCGGGGTACACGGCAGCGATCCACGGCGGCGCATGTGGCACTTTCTGGGCCAGGTGAAGGACATGGGATTCAGCGGAGTGAACAATTTT
The DNA here is from genome assembly GCA_028821775.1 of Roseibacillus sp. Lineage (GTDB taxonomy): Bacteria > Verrucomicrobiota > Verrucomicrobiia > Verrucomicrobiales > Akkermansiaceae > Roseibacillus_B. Next base: position 47,071 of record JAPKFB010000021.1, on the reverse strand, counting down.
CCGACCCACTCGATCGTGGACGGAAAATTTCGTCAGATCTTGGAGGAGACCGGGATGAGCGTGCAGAAGGAAGTCGATATGGTGGGCTTGGGTCGCCGCATGGACCTGTTCTCGATCGTCTACGTTGGCTCCCCCCAGGAGGCAAAGGACATGGCCGAAGTGGGCGCGGACGCCATCATTGCCCACGTGGGAACCACCGTCGGCGGATCGATCGGGGTGGTGGAAGCGACCATGACCATCGAGGACGCCGCGAAGAGGACCCAGGAGATCATCGATGCTGGAAAGAGCGTGCGGGACGACGTGATTTATCTCAGCCATGGCGGTCCGATATCCACGCCGGAGGACGCAGCCTACATCAACGAGCACACTGACACGGTGGGCTTCGTGGGCGCGTCGAGCTTGGAGCGCATGGCGGTGGAGGAGTCGCTGATCGAACTGACGCGTCAGTTCAAAGCCATTCCAGTTCAGAGAAGGGTAGGCGCCGTGGTTTGAAGATGCGTTTGGGGCATGGATACCCGAAATGAAACTATCTTAGCGTCATGGCAACCATCGCTGTAATCGGAACACTTGATTCGAAGGGAGAAGAGCATGCCTTCGTGGCAAACCTGATCAAGGCGCGCGGACATGAGGTGCTTCTCATCGACGTCGGAACCGGATCGGATCCGCAGGTGACTCCGGATGTAACGCGGTTTGAGGTTGCGGAAGCGGGGGAAATTGACCTCCCCCCGCTCATCGATAAGCAGGATCGCGGCGAATGTGTAGTGGCGATGTCCAAGGCCGCACCACTACTGGTGAGTCGGCTCGTGGCTGAGGGTAAGATTGAGGGAATCGTCTCGTTGGGCGGTGGTGGAGGGACGGCATTGGGCACTGCCGCGATGCGGGCCCTTCCGGTGGGTTTTCCGAAGCTGATGGTCTCGACCCTCGCGAGCGGGAACACGGCGCATTATGTGGGAACGAAGGACATCGTAATGATGCCTAGTATCGTCGACGTAGCTGGACTGAATCGCATCTCGCGGATGATTTTCACCCGGGCGGCGGGTGCCATTTGCGGAATGGTGGAAGCAGAGGTGGACGGCAGTTGTGCGAAACCGCTCATCGTGGCGAGCATGTTCGGGAATACCACCGATTTGGTGAACAAGGCGAAGGATTTGTTGGAGGATGCTGGTTACGAAGTCCTCGTCTTTCACGCTACCGGGACGGGCGGCCGGACGATGGAGGCTCTGATTGAGAGCGGGATGGTTGCAGGGGTGCTCGATGTCACGACCACCGAGTGGGCGGACGAATTGGTGGGGGCGACCCTCACCGCAGGTCCCGAGCGAATGGATGCGATGTCAAAGGCGAAAGTGCCCGCGGTGGTTGCCCCGGGCTGTCTTGACATGGCGAATTACGGCGAGCGGGACACGGTTCCTCCGGAGCTAGAAGGACGCAACTTCTACATCCACAATCCGCAGGTGACCTTGATGCGCACCAATGCCGAGGAATGCGCGCAGTTGGGAAAAATCATCGCGGAGAAGGCCAACGCAAATGAGGCGCCAGTCTCGATCATGATTCCAAAGAAGGCCATCAGCGTGATCAGTGCCGAAGGACAGCCATTCCACGATCCGGTTGCCGACGAAGCGCTCTTCGCTGGCATTAGGAAACACGCCAAGGTCGCAGTCGAGGAATTGGACGCCGAGATCAACAGCTCGGAATTCGCAAAAGCCTGCGCAGATAAGCTGTTGGATCTCATCGCAGGATCAAAGTGAGCAAGCTCTCCAATTTGATGCGACATGGATGGCGGTCTTAGGTCGCACTCAATGGGGTGTGATTGGGGATGATGTCCTCTTTCGTCGAAAGCGGTCTAGCAGCCGATGATTGAAGCCAGTCGGGGGACCGGTTGCGGGCTGCCGGAGAAAGACCGCAACGGGTATCACCACAACCTTTCCTCATTCGGATCCCGACTCCGCATTAGTGTATGTGTATGAAGTTATGATTCACAATAAGACGTAGCTATGCGCGCTGCAGTCGGATAATCTCTTCTGGTTTAGGTCTCTTTTGTTTCATTCTTCAAGGATCTGGTTATCCAAATCCCCTCACTCCCCGTGGACCAGTTTTATTGGCGGTGGCCACCACAACCACTGGTGGAGAACAGCGGCGACAAGTGGCGCGGACGGTATCCGTGGGACTGGCATGCCGAGGTTGGGTTTGCGACGGGGTATTCGCCCGAAGAGTGGGAGAAGTTGGTCGACACCTACATGACCGATTTCAGTTCATCTGCCGGTGCGCTGATGTTACCGTTCCGGAAGGAGAGGGATCTCCCTCCTTGTTCCGGAGATGGATGACGTTTACACGGGCAATATTTTTATCGATCTGATCGTGCTTCTTGTGCTGATGTTCGCCTTTGCGCGTCATGAGGCGGACTGGGAACCCACTACCGCACGCTCCGGCATCTACTTTGACTACCTCAACCCCAAGGCGATCCTGGTCTTCCTTCCGCAGTTCGCCCTCTGCCGTCTCTTGTTTTACTGGTTCTGGGGTTTCAGCCAGATCCTGATTCTCCTCCTCTTCTTTCTTCCCCTCGCGCCCCTTCTCCACCGGTTTTTCTATGTGCCGTGGCGCAAGGCGTTTCTCATCGCAGGATGCTTCCTGGGCTATATGATTTTCATCGCACTCGCCATCTACAGGGAACGCGAATCGGATCAGAAGGACTTTTCGACCGAGCTTGAAAAGGTGCTGGACCGTCCGCCGGGGAAACCTGTCCGGTCTCCCTGAAACACTGCATGGGACCTTGTTCGTCGACGGGTTCGCGTTACGGTTGGGCTGATGAAGATTCTCGTCGTTCTCTGCACCTGCAATCTTGCTCTCCCCTCTCTCGCTGGTTCGTCCTATCCGGGTTGCCAGCCAATGCAAATTGCCGGCTACCGGGCAGAGTCACTTTACTCTCTTTACCTAGGACGGCTCCGATGAGAAAATGCGCTCGATCCAGTTCAGCAACCTCAAGGTCACCGGTCAGAGTGGGACGGGCGGCAGGTTGAACTAGCTCTCCTCCACCCTGATTCCTCAATTTCCTGAAACGATTTCCCGACAATGAAACGATACCACCCTGTTCTGCTTCTCTGCATCCTGGTCAGTGCCGTGGCAAACCAGGGCTCTGCTGCTGTGAAAAAGCCAAACCTTCTCTGGATTGTCGGGGAGAATCTCTGCCTCGATCTTGGGATTTACGGGATGGAGAATGTCGAGACCCCGCATCTCGATGGCCTGGCGAGAAAGGGACAGCGCTACACCAATGTCTATTCCACCTCGCCGGTCTGCGCCCCGAGTCGCTCGGCCTTCATGGTGGGTATGTATGCAACGACCACTGACACCCACCACATGCGCTCGCACCGGGACGATGACTTCCGGTTGCCGGAAGGGGTCAGGTCGATTACTCACCGTCTTTCGGATGTCGGCTATGTCACGGCAAACATCAAGATGATCGGGGAGCGCCGGGTGGGGACCGGCAAGTTGGACCTCAACTTTGTCAATGAGGGGCCTCTCTACCACACTACGGAATGGGCCAAGCTGAAAGGGAATCAGCCTTTCTTTGCGATGATCAACATGGTGGAGAACGAGTACGACATTTATGACCGTCAGACCTACAGGCATGACCGGGTAACCTGGGACGGAGAGGAGCAACATCCCCAGGTCGCCACACCCGGGAATGTGACGCCTCCTCCCTACTATCCCGATCACCCTATCGTAAAGGAAGAGTGGTCCCGCTACCTGAATTCCGTTTCCGGCATGGATATCCGGGTGGGATGGATTCTGGAGCAACTGGAAAAGGACGGGGTGGCTGACAACACGATCGTGATCTTCTTTGGTGACAATGGCAGGATGGAACCGAGGGGGATTCACTGGTTGTGGGACTCGGGCATTCATGTGCCTATGATAATCTACTACCCGAAAGATCTGAGCGCTCCCGACCATTACAAGGTGGGCGGAGTGGATGAGCAGGTCATCAGTCTTATTGATTTGACGGCCACAACCCTTGAGATGGCCGGAATTGCAAAGCCACTTGGAATGCAGGGGAGACGCTTTCTGGGCCGGGAGATCGATCCACCCCGTCGTTTTGCCTTCAGTGCCCGTGACCGAATCGATGAAACCGCTCTCAGGATGCGATCAGTAAGAGGTGAACGCTATCACTACATCCGCAATTACAGTGAGGGGGAGGGTTTTTCCGCGCTGAATCGATACAAGGAGAAGTGCTTTCGGATCAAGCCAGTCATGAGAAGCCTCATGGCTGAGGGGAAGCTCAAGGGGGCGCCCCTGCAATTGATGCAGGCGATGCCTTACGAGCTCCTCTACGACACGCAGAAGGATCCCCACGAGATTGTGAATCTTGCGCGATCGAAAAACCCCGCACACCGTGCGGCACTCGTTGCCATGAGTGCCGCCCTTGACACCTGGATGGCCGAAACGGGAGATCGTGGTGTCTTTCCAGAACCGAAGGAAGTTGTGGCCCCGTTTACCAAGGAGATGCACGATTGGTTCGGAACCCCGGACTGGGCTCTTGAGAAACCCGTGAAGTGAGCGAGTTGCCGGGCGTCGCATCAGCGGGTTCCCGGAAAAACAGGCATTCGATCAGTTGCCCGGCCCCGGGGAGGAAAGAGGAGGTTGATCGAGCCGTGTTCCAGATGGCAAAATCGCTCCGGAACGGAGACCCTGATGAAATCTGCTGGCTTTCTCACATGCATGGCGGTGATCCTTGCTAGAAAATCGCTTTTCCAGCCCTGAAGTTATGGAGCTTCAGGAGTCGGGGTAGGTGGGGGTGCAGCTGGAAGATACGATCGTGATCTGGGGCGCCGAGTTTGGCCACACCACCTTCAGCCATGACGGGAAGGTGCGCGCATCCTACGGATGCGATCACCATGCCAACTGCTTCACCATCCTGGTGGCCGGTGGCGACTTCAAGCCGGGCCTGATTCACGGCGAGATCGACGACTTCATCTGCTCGGTCCTGCGCGACGAAGTCACTGTTCACGACCTCCACGCCACCCTCCTGCAGTAACTTGGCATCGATCACCAACGCCTCACCTTCCGGCACCAGGGCCGTCCCTACCGACTGCTCCGTCCGCTCATGGCTGATCTGGGGCCAGGACAACCCGGAAACCGAGAGGGCCGTTGGTGAGGCCTGGGAAGAAGTCGAAGCGGTTGGCGCCGCGCGTATTGACTGCGCTGCTGCTCAAACTGCCGCCGCGAATCACGTGGAAAGTGCCCGTTCCTTGTGGGTCGGTCGCGCTCCCGGCCGGGTAGGGGGCATACCGATCCTGACACCACTCCCACACATTTCCGTGCATATCCATCAGTCCCCATGGATTCGCCCGTTTCTGCTCCACCGGATGCGTCGTTCCGCCACTGTTGGCACTATACCACGCATAGTCGCCCAAGGCGGTTTCGCCGATGTCGTCCCCGTAGCCATAGCGCGTGTTCCGCACTCCCGCCCGGCTGCAGTATTCCCATTCCGCCTCCGTCGGCAGCCGATATCCCCAGTCTGCCGGGATCCGCCCCGCCGTCCGTTCGGTGGTCGTCAGGATCGTGCAGTAAGCCACCGCTGAAGTCCACGAGACCCTCTCCACCGGCCGATTCATGTCGCCGGTGAAAAAGCTCGGGTTGTCTCCCGTCACCGCCACGTATTCCGCCTGGGTCACCTCGTGCACTCCCATCCAGAATCCTTTCGTCAGCGTCACCCAGTGCTGCGTCTCACCGGGGCGATGCCCCAGTTCATCAGTCCGGCTGCCCATTAGGAACTTGCCCGGTTTGATCCACACCATGCCCTGCGCCGGGAAGACAGTCACAGGCGATTCGGTCGTGGCGGAGGAAAGATTCGTCAGCCCGGAACCATCGCCGACAAAGGCCGTAGCCGTGACGGTGTTCGCGACTTCGAGCGCGGTGCCCGGGGTGCGGGTGCCGATACCAACGTTGCCATCTCCCTTGATACGCATCGTCTCGGTCATCGATGCGCTGGAGCCGTAACCGAATACAACATCGGCAGCAATCGTTGCGGTGTAGATTTGCAACTGGCCGCCTTGGATCCCAATGCCATGGCGCTCAACGCCATGATCCCAAAGACGGATCTTGTCCCCCGGTATATTTGCAAAATCTAAGTAGCCGATCTTTGCATTGTTAAAGGGCGTGATGCCAGGGACGCTCCCTGCCCGCATCGCATACCCCACCGACGCGATGCGCTGATCCGGCGTGATGCGCTGCGAGCCATTCCCCCTGCCGTCATCGAACCAAACCCGCAGCTGCACATCCGGGTTGCTGAAGACGGAGTTCGGAATCGCCGCCATGTTGGCGAGCGTCGTGTCGCCGAGCAGCATGGAGTAGAGGCCTTTGGTGACCGTGATCGTGACCGCGGCATCGGGCTCCCCGTCCGCCGGATCCGTGTCGGGCGCATTGCTCCAGTAGACGAGGCTGGAGTCGCCATTGACCAGCGCGAACTTGAACTGGCCGGGGCCGTCGAAGTTCACCGCCGGCACTCCGACCGCGATCCGCCCCTGATAGTTGAGCAACTGCGGCACCTGGGCGCGCAGCGTGGTGTTGGTTAACAAGAGCAGGGCGAGCGACCCCGAGATCCGTGTATTGTTCATCGTGTCTGGCTCGCCGTTGGTGGATAGTCGTGTGGTTCTGGCCTGCTTCCAGGTTGTGGCCCACTCAGAGTGAGAAGATCTGATTCAATATCTAGCATCGGCTGAGCGGTTGGCAAGATTCTATCGGCCCTTCGCTTCCGGGTTGAAGCTCGGCGCGCGCCCTGTCGCAAGGACGCTGCGCTTCATCCGGAATCAGGAAGCTCGCGAAGATTTGCAGTTCCGGGTCCTACTTCGCATCGCGATGTCGTGACCGGTTGGTCATTTCCGACTCGCGCGCTGAGTTTTTTTCTGGATCAGGGAGGGTGTATTTATGTGACGTCATCTACGCGCGGTTTCCGAAAGCGTTCCTGGGTACAGATCCGGAGGAAAGGGATCCTTGCCGTGAGGTCTTTTTGTCACCAGAGTGATAGGAGTCTCGGGATCCGAAACACCCCCCCATGAAGAATATCTTTAAATTTGCCGCCACGCTATTGCTGGCTCTCAACTCGATCCTGCCGCTGAAGGCGGGACAGGTCATCCTCAGCGAGATCATGTATCACCCAGCTGGGGTGCTTCCGGAATACATCGAAGTGCAGAACCTCACCGCGACCCCGCTTGACTTCGCCAAGTGGCGATTCTCGAATGGCGTTGAATACGAATTCCCGGAATTTTCTGCGGCCTCATCCCAGCGCATGTTTTTGCATCGCTTCGAGCGCATTCTCGTGGCTTCGGTCAATGAGACGGAGTTGCGGGCGGCCTATCCCGGCATACCGGCCGGAGTGAAGGTCTTTGGTCCCTGGAGTGGAGCCCTCAGCAATGGAGGGGAGCGCGTTACCCTCAAGGACAAGAACGGGGTCCTGGTGAGCTCGGTGAATTATGGTGATCAGGGCAAGTGGCCCAACGCGGCGGATGGCACGGGGCACAGCATCGTGGTGAAGAACGAGGACCGTCTGGTCGACAATTGGCGCAATTGGAGACTGAGTGCGGAGAATGGTGGATCACCCGGCGAAGAGGATGGCGAACCGTCCGCACTTGGATCGGCGCTGTCCTTGAGTGAGGTGCTCTTTGGCAATGGAGTGGACGATCTTGATTGGATCGAGATTCACAATGCGAGCCAGAGCACGGCCAATGTTTCCTCCTTGTCTCTGGCGACCCTGCCGGACTTCTCCGACAAAGTGCCCCTGAGTGGCTCGGTGAGTGCCAATGGTTACAACAGTTGGGCGGTGCCCTTCGTGGTGCCGGTGAGCTCGGACGAGATATCGTTGTTTCTCATTGATGCCTCCGAGAACGTGCTGGCCTCCGCCTTGGTGAGCAGGCCGGTCGGAAGAAACTCGGTAGAGACCTTTCCGGCAGGAGCGAGGGATTGGTTTTCCTCTGCGTCCTCGACCCGGAATGCCGTCAACAATCCCTCCCGAAACCAGGACATCGTGATCAATGAGATCATGTATGACCTGCCCTCGGACCATCGCAACGGCGAGTATATCGAACTCTACAATCGCGGGACTGAGCCGGTGAGTCTCTCGGGGTGGCGCTTCGTCGATGGGATCGATTTCAGGTTTCCGGCGGGTACGATGCTAGACGACGGGGATTATCTCGTGGTGGCGGCGGACCAAGCCTGGATGCAGTCGGTCTATGGCGCGATCCCATTGATTGGGGACTTTAGCGGTCAACTGGGGGACTCCGGGGAACTTGTGAGGTTGGAAGACGAGTGGGGGAACCTGGTCGATCAGGTCGACTATCTTCCGAGCGGCGACTGGCCGGAACTTGCTGACGGGGACGGCAGCAGCATGGAGCTCAAACATCCTGAGATGGACAACGACGCTGCGGCCAGTTGGGCGGACAGCGACGAAAGCCGGAAGAGCAGGATGCAGACCTTTACCCACAGCGGCACCTATCGGCAGAACAACAGCCGGGGCTCGACGAGCGACTACAAGGAGTTCCACATGCATTTGGTGGGAGATGCCCACCTTCTGTTGGAGAACATCAGCCTGCGCCAAAACGGGACTGGTTCCAACCAATTGCAGAATGTGACTTCGCACGCCACCAATGGCTCCAGCAGCAGCGGATGGCTCTGTCAGGGAACCCACTGGGCGAGCTATGTCCGAAGTGGACAGCTTAACCTGATTTCCGATGGCCATGGCGACAACAAGGCGAACCGCGCTGAGATCGACTGCACCGGAATCTCGGACAACGCGACCTATACCATTCAGTTTGATGCCCGTTGGATTTCAGGCAGGCCCCGACTGATCACTCAAACCTGGGACCACAGTATCGGCAAGGCCTGGCTCATTCCTGTTCCTAATAATCTCGGCACGCCGGGGGCGCAAAATTCGATCCTCCTCGCCAACGGGGCGGCGCCTACGGTGGCGAGCGTGCTGCACAGTCCCGCCGTTCCAGGGGCGAGCGATGCGGTGAAGATCACCGCGCGCGTTCTGTCGCCTAATGGGGTTCCCACCGTCACGGTGGTGCACCGTCAGGACAACAACAACTCCAACGGCACCTGGGTCACGAGCGCGATGTTTGATAACGGTGCCTCGGGCGGTGACGAGGTGGCGGGGGACGGGATCTACACCGCGACCCTGACCCAGTACCGAGCGGACAACCGGATCGCGCAATTCTACATCCGGGCCAGGGCGGCGAACGGGGAATCCACCATGTTGCCCAAGCTCGGTCCCGACCGACCCGCGATGTGGGTAGTGGACAACAGCACAATTTCCTCCGATCTGCGCACGGAGCGCTTTGTGATCTCTGCCTATGACCGCGACGCCATCAACACGAGCCTCGGGCATTCATCAAAATTCCAGTACGATTTCCCCCGCATGTCGAACCACTACTTCAATGCGACCTTCATTTCGAACGAGGCGGACATCTATTACAATGCGGAACTTCGCAAGAGCGGCAGTCCGTTCACGAGGTCGAGTGGCAATGGACTGAATCACGGGAAGTGGAAGCTCCCCGCCGATCGTCATTTCCGTGGCCGGCGCAAGAGCGTGATTGATCCCTCGGTCGATCACGATGATCGCATCGCCCGCTATTTTCTCTACCAGATGGGACATCCCGTCTCGGAGGCCGAGTTCGTGCGCGTGATCATCAATGGCGACAGTGCCTCGGTCCGTGATGACATGGAGCCGATCGCCAACGACTTCCTGAATCGCAATTTCAAGGAAGGAAATCGTGGAACCCTGCTCCGAATCGATGACGAGTGGTGGTATGAGGACGATTTCGGGCGTGGAAGCCGGAACGCGGACTGGTCCTACAAGGGGAGCGATGAAGCCACCCGCTATCACAGTGAGTGGCTCATGCGATCACGTGAAACAGACTATGACTACACAAGCTTCATCGAGTTTGTGAACAAGGTGGGGACCAACAGCTTCAATCGCGCGCAGATCGACCGCTTGATCGACTCCGATCTTGCGGCACTCAACGCGGCGGTGCGCGGATACGATGGTGACTGGGATACCCTGACCCTTCGCCGAGGAAAGAACGGCTACTTTTACCGGAAGCCGGATGGGCTCTGGATGCTGGTGCATTGGGATGGGGATCGCGTGTTCGAAAATTCAGGCGAGAACATTCTCGGCAATCTTTCCGGCATCCGGAGTTATTTCAATACGCCGTATGTCCGGAGGAGGATGAATTATTATCTCACGGAATTGCTGGAGAAGCACACGCGCAACTCTGCGCACACCGCAGCCTGGCTTCAGGCCGAGGAGAGTGCCTCGAGTTCCTATTCCGTGTCTTCCAAGTATGCGAACTGGTTCAACAGCCGCGTGGGAGAGGTGGAAGGCTTCATCGGAGCGCCTCTTGACGGGACGAGTTTTGCGGTGACCACGGAGGCAACCCATCCGGATCCGGAAGTGAATCTTTCGGCCGGCATTCCCTTCATCAACTACGCAGACGCCTGGGACTTCAACGACCAGAATCTCAACCTGGGGACGTCCTGGAAGGAGAGTAACTACAGCTATTCGCACGCCGGCTGGACGCTGGTAGGGGCCGCCGGAAACAACGGAGGGCTCTATGGGTTCGAAACTGCCGGGCTTCCGGCCCCGGGGATCCGGACGCCTCTCCTGAACAGCAGTAACCAGGCGAACCACATCACCTACTATTTTCGGAAGGAATTTGAATACACCGGGAGCCTGGCCGGAGTGACGATTACGGTCGACCAGATCGTCGACGATGGCGCGACCTATTACCTCAATGGAACGCCCATCGGCGGAGCGGGCACTTCGGCGGGAGTGGATTGGAAGACGGATGCCTCCCGTACCATTGGTAATGCCGATGAAGAACTTGGGGTGATCAGCCGGGAAGGATCCGCGCTCGTCAATGGCACCAATGTCCTCGCGGCCGAAGTGCACCAGACGAACGAAGGAAGCTCCGATTGCGTCTTTGGGGCCCGCTTCAGCATTTCCGTGCCGGGAGGCGGGGGCCTCCTGATCAATGAGGTCTTGCCGGCCGGTCCGGGCGCAGGGTTCGTCGAGTTTTTCAATCCCACCGGATCGCCGATCGACCTCAACAACTACTATCTCTCAGATGCCCCGGGCAACCTGACCAAGTTCCGAATCACCGAGAGTATCAGCGTGCCCTCCATGGGCTTTGGTTCAATTGGCTATACCGAGTCCTCCTTGCCGGTGGGGGGCACTACGGTGGTCTACCTGACGGCTCCGGATGGGGTGTCGGTGGTCAATGCGATCGACACCATCGTGCCGATTGACGGTCGTTCCCTGGGACGGCAGGCGGATGGAAGCGGCAACTGGTTTCTCTTTGCCAGTCCCACCCGGGACGGCGCCAACACGAGCGGCGGAACTTCGGCGAATATCATCACCTTGAATGGAACGAGCCCTTCCAATGTGTTTGAGGTGCAGATTGTCGGCCAACCGGGGGCCGAGTTTTCCTGGCTCAGCACGACGGAGTGGACGCTCTCAGGAATTTCTCTGAGAGGGGGACTGAATTCGTTTGAGGTTCAGGGACTGGACCGCGAGGGGAAGGTGGTAGAGACCTCTGGGTTCGTCATCAGCAAGAGCGGAGACGCGCCGCCTTTGGTCGATTTCGGGAGCAGTCCGAGATCGTTGAACATTGGGGTGGGGGAGACTCTCAATCTGGATGCCAGCGCGAGTGTTGATCCGGAAGGGGGCCCCCTGACCTTTGCCTGGACGGCCTCGCCCGCTGCGGAGGTGAACCTGATGCCCGCCGGAGAGCTGGCGAGCGCGACCTTTTCCCGTCCCGGTCGCTACGAATTTACGCTGACGGTGAGGGACGACCAGAACCAGGCCCGCAGCGTCACGCGGGAAGTGGCGGTCTACAATGCCCAGGATTTCAGCCCCTTTGCCAGCCCTGTGCTGGAAGGCCACTGGGAACTGGGCAATCTGGCCCCGCGCAGCAACTACTCGCCGAGCACCTGGTATTCGACCCAGGACAATCCTGGCAATTTTCTGCTCCAGATCCTGGAGGATTCCGCGAAGCCGCTGGCGGTCGCCGGGGCGACCTTCCCTCACATGTGGCGCGCGATGCCGAACAATTCTGATTGGTCCCTGCAGACCGATCTCTCGCTCGACACGCGGCAATTCGGAGATTTCCACACCGGCTTGATCGTGGAGATCGTGGAGAGCGGAGTCACCAGACGCTACACCTTTGGACTGGAGAACGGCAGCAGCATCAGCGCGAAGCGAATTCAGGGTGCCACCGTCACTCCTCTCGCTTCCATTCCGTGGGAGTCAGGAAGTGCGGAGCTTCGCATTCGGCGGGAAGGCGCGATGCTGCACTTTGAACATCGCGTCGATGAAGTTTGGATCAACGTGTACAGTCGCGCCTTGGCCGTCTCGCCGACGGTCAACAAGGGAGGGATTTTCGCCGCCACGGATGTCGCGCAGTCCTTGCGGAGTGATTTTGATTATATCCTGCTGGTTGATCCGGATCGCCTCTCGGAAGCGATCGACTTCTTGCGCATTTCGGAGATGATGTACAATCACCCGGGAGGGGAGGCGCTCGAATTCATCGAGTTGGTCAACATCGGTGGTAGCGCCTTCAGCCTGGATGGGATCCGTTTCGAAGGGACGCGCCCATTTGACGAATTGATTTTCGGCGCGCTGACCTTGAGTTCGGGCGAAGTTGGGGTGGTCGTGAGTGACCAGGCCGCCTTCCAGGCCGAGTATGGCGCGGGCCCCAGGATTTTGGCGCAGTGGGGGGGAGGCCGCCTGGCCAATGGTGGCGAGCGCGTTGTGTTGCGGGATCTCTACGGGAACCCCATCCACGATTTCGCTTATGATGACGAAACTCCCTGGCCCCTCGGAGCGGATGGGAACGGGAGCTCCCTGGAGGTCATCGACATGAACGGAGACTACAATGATCCCGCAAACTGGCGGGCTAGTTTGCTGGCCGGTGGAACGCCTGGAAGCATTGAGGGCGACACCGACACGGACGGAGACGGACTCACGGACGTGCAGGAACTGGCTCTCGGAACGGATCCCCTGAACGCGGATTCAGATGGAGACGGCGTTGATGACGGCACCGAAGTCGCGGCCGGGACGGATCCCCTGAATTCGGCATCCTCCTTCACGCTGGTCTCCGCTTCGCGCCATCCGGTCAGCGGCGCGGTGCTCCTGAGTTGGCACAGCGTGCCCGGCAAAACCTATCAATGTCAGTTCTCGAGCGATCTCACGGAGGGCAGTTGGCAGGATGTCGGCGCGCCCGTCCCGGCCTCGGCTGGAATCACGACCTCGTTTTCTGACAACAGCGCGACGCCGCAAATCACCGGGCGCTACTATCGCATCGCGATTGTGCCGTAAGCGCTTCGGGGGGTGAACCGGAACCCACCTCAGCCCAGGTGAAGGGGATCAGATCACCCTTGAAGACGGGATGAAAGAGACCGACGACCAAGGCCAGGATCCCGAAATCACCGAAGGCCTGCTCCAAACCATGGCCCGATGGGACGACAAATGCGTAGACCGCGCATTCGAAGCCGTCCGCAAAGGAAGCTGGAAAGCGGTGTGATTGAACGTCGGGCGGGAGCGCTCGCGACGCTGATGGAGACGGCTCGCACCGATTCGCCGCACTATGCGTTCAAGGGCACTGCGAAAAAGAAATGAGCGGCTTGCACCGGATAATTGGAATTCCAGAACAATGTCCAGAGGCGGGTGCCCAATCGCCTGACCCAAGGATAGGGAGTCCTCCCTCGCTGATGGTAACGAGGCCATGCTGAGCCTGACGCGTGCCTACCCTGCCCGATGTCTCGCGCAGGTTGTCAGTGATCGGGCCAAGGCCTGGAAATTGGCCTCCAGGGTGGTCGTAGCCAAACTCCCGGAAAGAGATTGGATTTGGTTCCGCAAAGAGTCTCCAAAGTGGAAGAGAGCGGCCGGCGAGTAAGGAGAGTGTCCCTGCGGGATCAGACTCCTCGGCCGTCCCTACCCCGGATACCAAATCTTTCGGGGGTCATCTGCCGAGCGCTGGTAGTTCCAGGCCCGTTCGATCAATTCCTTGAGGTCGACCTTCGGTCTCCAGCCAAGGAGGAACTTTGCCTTGGAGTTGTCGAGCCAGGTGCTGTGAAAATCGGTGACAAGCTCGACGGTGGGCAGTCCGCGTGATTGGGCGAGATAGGTGCCCACTTCTCGGTAGTCCACGGGCTCGTTCATGGAGATGTTGAAGGTCTCGTGGCAGGCGGCCTCGGGGTTCTTGAGGGCTGCGATCACGGCGGAGACGAGATCCTCGAGGTGAACGAAGTTCCGTTTCACGGGGTTGCCCCCGGGGTCGAGCATGACGGGAACGGCTCCGCTGGCGGCGTGTTCGGCGGCTTTTTCGGGGGCGACGAACTCACACCAGCGCGGCCCCCCGAAGACATTCTCGCCGAAGGTGAGGGTGTGCTTGAAATCGTCCTTCTCCATGATCCACGGTGCGCGCAGACAGCATCCCGGGAAGTCGTACTGAATGTAGTATTGCTCCAGCATGACTTCCTCGAGAACCTTGGAGAGGGCATAGCATCCGGGATAGGCGCTGTGCGGTTGGGTTTCGGTGACGGGAAGGTGATGGGGATAGAAGAAGTGTCCCATGCCGGCATCGCCTCCGATCAGGATGAACTGCTCGAAGGACTCACTGGTGCGGCATTCTTCGAGGAGCCAGAAGAGACCTTTCACGGTCACATCCATGACATCGTCGGGAGTTTCCTTGCAGGTGGCCAGGTGGAGAACGTGGGTGACCCCTTCGAGGGCTGCCGCGACGTCTTCGCGATTGGCAATACTGCCCTTCACGACCGACAGGCGATCGGATTCCGGGAGGACACGATGGTGGCAGAAAGCGCGGATCCTGGCGCCAGGGAGGGCAGGGCCGGTGAGGACGCGATCAATAAAGGAGCGGCCGACTTTGCCGGTCGCTCCGGTAACGAGAATGTTCATGGAATGGATTGGCCCCGGCCTTGTCAGGCGACTTCGCCGGGGTAGGTATGAGAGGATGCAGGGTCTTGAGACGATTGGGAAGGATTGGAGACGAGTTTTCGCGATTCTTGGGGCTCCGATGGGCGCCCCGCCCTATACGATCATGTCGCCAATCAGGTCTGCGCCCTCGACTCCAGTCAGCTTGATATCCAAACCGTTGAACCGGTGCGCCAAATTCTCATGATCGATACCGAGTTGATGCCGTATTGTCGCGGGGGAAACCGAGGGAGATAGGTTGGTGGTGTCGCGGGGAGCGTGCTTCCGCGCGACTGATTCAACCTCAAGGTCATCCACTGAAAGATGCGGGCGGGTGGAGAGTATGTATGAGAGCTGAGACAAAGGAGGATGGCTTCTGAGGAACAACAGGATGGTCACGGTTACGGAAGCGGGCTTTTTTTTACTCATGGGTTCTGTCGCTCACTTGGCCTGCTCGAAGAGGGGAGAGATCCGGGCAACTAGCCCCGAAAAGGGAGCCCAAATTCCTCGACTTGATGCTCAACGATATCCCCGGACCGAACAAACATCCCGCGCTCCAGTGCTGATTCTAACGAGGTAAAACAATTATATGGCGACAATCACTAAACGCGATCTGGTGGTGCGGATCAGCAATGAAACCGGATTAACCCAACTGCAAGTCCAGGAGGTGGTGCAGAAAATCCTCGATGCGGTGACGCATGAACTTGCGCAGGGGAACACGGCGGTAATGCGAAACTTTGGAACTTTTGAAGTTCGTCAGACCAAAGCCAAAGTTGGACGTAATCCGAAAAACCCGGGGAAAGCTGTTCCGATCCCCCCCCGTGCGGTGGTGAAGTTCAAGCCCGGCAAGGAGATGAAGGAAAAGGTTGCCCGGCTCCTTCCTGCCATTCAGCAGCGAGGAGATTTCACCCCGCTTGCTGATTCTGGGTAGCCGGCCCCAGCGACAACAACTTTGAGCGCATCCCCACCTGGTCCTGGGGTGGTCACGGAAACCAGCAGGGCTTCAGCTACGGGCAAACCGCGCTGGGAGTGGGCGGCAACAATCCCACCACCTTCTTCCTCACGAATGGCCGAAGGGCCCGCGATTTCCGGATCGTGACCACCCTGAACCAACCTTCCTTGACGAGATCACCAGTCGGGCTGAACCTCGGCTGCCATAATGGTCATGATTTCCGGTTCCTGAGCGACTCCTTTCACAGGCTATCCAAAAGAGACGGCGGCCCCCTTCGCGAGGTCGCCGTTTCCTTGTTTGGAGGGCGGTGCCTTACAACATCGACCGGGATCCGGGTGAGAAGATCGATGTCGCCCGTGCCCATTCCGAAGGGGGCACGGAGGGCGCGAATCCTTCGACGCTTGGTGGACGGAAGTGCGCCCCTTGATGATCAACGAGCATGCGCCGCTGGATAACGGAAACCAACCCGTGACCAGTTCAAGAGGCAGAAGGGAATCCCCGCCTGGTTGCCGACATCACAGTGAAAGGGGAGACAGGTTGTCAGTCAGGCAAAGTGCGCTTGCCTACCAGCTCTTGTGAGGGTGCACGGGATGGTGACCCTCGTCTTTATCAAGCGAGCACTTCATATAGATATGACCAACCCCGGGAATCTTATTCTGCTTGAAACTGCAGGCCTCCCCGGCGAAAACACGACGGAATTGAGGGGCCATTTTCTATTTGGACTTCTGCTTCCTCGGCTTCTTTTTCCGGGTCGGTTGTCTGCTTGATTGCGGCGGCTTGAGTCCGTCGGCCGGTTGGTGGGAAAACCGATAGGGATCGTCGTGGCGGCGCATCTCGGCGAGGAGGAGGCCTTCCATTGCTGCCTGCTTGGCGGCGTGTTTTGGGAGACCGGCGAGGTTGACTTGGTCCGGCGCAGGCTTCCGGCCCGTCAGGGCGGTCACCTTGGGATCGTGGTGCTCCTTGAGCAGTTCGTCCGGATTTTTCGCCAAGTTGAAGAGCTGGGTTGTCTTCGCGCCGGCGTTCTTGGATTCGTAGCGGATGAGTTTCCAATCGCCACTCTTGACGCATCGGATGCCGGGTTTTGCCCCCCCGCAATAGGCTCCGTAGAGGACTTCCCGGATAATGCCCTTCTTGCCCTCGAGGACGGGGCGGAAGCTGCTGCCTTCGATTGTCTTCGGGAGATCGATTCCGGCCAGGTCACAGAGGGTGGGAAGGACGTCGAGAAGGTAGGTGTTTCCCAGGACGCGCGACCCGGCTTTGATCCCGGGACCCTTTGCGATGAAGGGAATGCGAAAAGTGTGCTCGTAGAGGTTTTGTTTTCCCTGCAATCCGTGTCGGCCGATCGCCATGCCATGATCGGCGGTGTAGAAGATGTAGGTGTTGTCCAGTTCGCCCATGGCTTTGAGCTTGGCAAGAACGTGGCCGATCTGGTTGTCGATATTCTCGTTGCAGGCAAATTCCCGACCGAGTTCGTTGCGGATCGTGCGCTCGTCGCGCTTGTTCCAGACCCCGCTGACATTGACCTCATCGCGCACTGTCATGTGAGTGTTGTCGAAGGGATGGGCCGGCAGGTAGTTGGCGGGCAAGCGGGGTTGACTGGGGTGCGCGGGTGGAAGGGAATTCCTGTCCCGGTGGTTAACAGCGCCGTATTTGGCGAGGAGTTTCGGCTTGCCGTCGCGGGTGTCGTGCGGGTGAGAGAAACCGAAGTAGATGAGGAAGGGCGCGCGGTCCCTGGTCCCCTCTCGCTCCTTGAGGAAGGCGAGCACCTGCTTGGCATGCCAGGCGCTTCCCTTCTCGTCGGTGCCGCCGCGCCGAGTTGCATCATGCACCACCTTGAAGAGCTTGTTGGCCGCGGCATAACTGTTGCCATTCTTGCATGTGCGCATGGTGTCGTAGCCTGCCTTGTTGAAGAGGGTAGCCATGGTGTAGTCGGGTAGATCGAGGGGGACTTTTGTCGGGTCAGCGGAGAGGGGATTGCGGCCCGGAATCATCTTGTCCGGGATGTGCCAGAGGGTGCGGCCAGACATGATCATGTGCCGGGAGGGTGTGCACACGCCGCCGGCCCACGCGCCCATCTGGTGGGCGCCATCGAAGACCATTCCCTCGGCGGCGAGACGATCGATATTGGGAGTGTTGAGTTGCGAGCTTGGGTCGTAAACCTTGAGGTCGAATGGCGACTGGTCGTCAGCAATGATGAAGAGGATGTTGGGACGTTGCCCGGCTCCGCTTGTGGAGATCGCGATTCCCATGAGGGCGAGAATGATCAGTAGTCTTGAGAAGGGGGGGCAGGCGTTCATAAAATGCTCGGTCTGGATAGATGGTCTTCTGACTTTAAATAGGGGAATCGTTGCGAACGGGGTGATCGGGCCACCCTTTCTGAGCCAGTTTGGACATTAGGTTCCAGGGACTGGTTTTAGGTTCGCCATTCTTGTGGCAAAACCGTCTGGGCTTTGGAAGTTCATTCCGCTGTGGGGGTGGACACGGTTGTAGAAGGATCTCCACTCCTCGATCACTACGCAGGCTTCCGTCATGCCCAGAAAGATTTTCTGGTTGAGCTACGCCCGCCCGGCCATGGCCCCCGCCAGGGCGTCGGGGGTCTCCTTGCCCTTGAGGTTACGGTCCACTTCGATCCTGAGGCCCTGCCGGCTGTATTCGTCAATGAGGCTCCACATCTTCAGGGGCACTCCGTTATCGGGGCGGAGGAGGAGACACATGCCGTCACGCAAGCGAGCAGGAATCTGCGATTGGGTTTCATTGCGATCATGGACGGGGACTGGAAAGAAGGGCGGGCGATTCTTGCATGGGCGGTGGTTTGAGAACATGCCGAGATCGGCAAGACGAGGCAACGGTTCACCTCCAACCCTGGGCCCGGCAGCTGTGATCAAGGAGGGTGTTTGAGTGAAGAGGGGAGAGCAACGCTCTCCGAGCGAGGGAAGAGCTTGCCGGATCGGCACTCGATATCGCAGTATCCAAGAATGTTACGCTCACCACTTGGAATGAAAAAGCAGGTCTCGACCCTGATCCTTGCGTCCATGTTTCCAATGGCATCCATCGTTCATGCGGATCTGGTTGGGTGGTGGGACTTCGAGGAAGGAAGCGGTCTTACGACCGTCGATCGCAGCGGTGGGGGTCACACCGGAACGCTTGGGACGGGCGCGACTTGGAGCACCACTGAGTTTGCTCCGGTGCCCACAGGTTCAACCGCTTCGATTTCATTCGATGGTACTGATCTCGCCCACGTGATCATGAATGGTTACAAGGCGCCTGAGGTTGGAGGCAGCAATTCGCGCACCCTTTCCGCGTGGATCAAGTCGGGACCCGGCGTGGTTCCTTCAGCGAGCAATCTGGGCATCTTTGGGTACGGGGAGAACGCAGCTGGCGACAAGTTCAACTTCCGCACCCAGAACCAGAATGGCCCCATTGATGGCAATATCCGGGTCGAGGTCAACGGGGGCTACATCATTGGGAGCACGGTGGTGATCGATGGCGAGTGGCACCACGTCGCGATGACCTGGGAGGATGACGGCACGCCCAATGTGCTCGATGTCCTGCTTTACGTCGATGGCGTGTTGGAGATCATCAGCGCCTCGCTCGACGAACCGATCCATACCGACACCGTGAACGGAATCGACTTGGCGATCTCCGACGATCACGGGAACCGTGAGTGGAACGGCTGGCTGGACGAAATCCGCATTTACGACGAAGTGCTCACCCCAGAGGTGATTATGGAGCTGGCGACTGGGGTTCCGATCATTGAAAACTTTGCCGCCGATGTCGAATCGATCGCGCCCGGTGCAACGCTGACGCTCTCCTGGGAAGTCGGAGCGTTCGACACCCTGGAGATTGCCGATGGAGCCACGGTCGTCTCGGTGTCCCTGGACACGGTAAACGGAGAAGGCAACATCGAAGTGATGCCTACCGAGAACACCACCTACACCCTGACGGGGACCTTGAACGGCGGAAGCCAGAGCAGGGAGATCTTCGTTCTGGTCGGGGAGGCCCCGATCATCAATGAGTTTACCTTGGTCGGATCGGGCGTGGTGCTCCTTGGCGAGTCCGTCGACCTGATCTGGAACACCTTCGGCGAAACCTCGCTGAGTATCGACCCCATGCCGGGGGATGTGACCGGAATGACCGAAACGACGGTCACCCCGGTGGCCGAAACCGTCTATACTTTGAGTGCCACCAACGCATTCGGGACGACGACTGCAGGGGTCACGGCACAAATTCGCGAGGGGGGACTTGTCGCCCACTACAACTTCTCGACCGAACCCAGCCCGACTCTCATCGATGAGTCGCGAGGCGGAACCAACGGTATCGACATCACCTTTGGACTGACCTCGCCGACCTGGTTGGCGAACGATGCCGGGCGCACCGGAGTGTTGAGTTTTGACGACACCGCGGGAGGGGTGATCCGCCTGCTCTCACCACCGACCGCTCCCTTCCCTGCCGGCGGATTCACGGTCATGCTGTGGGCCAAATCGGACCAGCCGCTACAGACCCAGTACGGCACTCTCTTCGCCAACGGCAATGGGGCCACCAACCACTTTCAGATCGATGCGGATGGCGCGGGCAACTGGCGGATCCGGGATTCCTCTTCGGTGAATACGGCGATCGGCCCCATCGTCGAGGAGTGGGTCCACCTCGCCCTGACCTGGGATGGGAGTAGCCGGGTCCTCTACTATAACGGGCTGCCGGTCGGTGCTCCGTCCGCGGTCAATCCGGGTTCCACCTTTGACGAATATCGACTTGGTTCCAACCGCGCCAACGACGCCAATGGCCCGGTCGATGCCGAGATCGATGACCTCCGAATCTACGACTTCGCTCTTACTGCCGAGGGCGTGCTCGCGGCCATGAATGCCAGCGGGGGGCCGGGCTTGAGTCTCGAGATCGAGGATAGCGGGGAGGACCTGGTGTTCAGTTGGGACAGCAAGGGGGGAAGGGTTTACGACATTCTGACCAGTGTCGATTTGACCGGAGATCCCACCACGTGGCCGGTGTGGCAGGGCGACCTTCCCGCCAACGCTCCGCGCAATGTGGAAACCTTTGCCCGTCCCAGTGGGCCGGGGGAAGAGACGCGATTCTTCGTGGTGGTCGAAAAGATTGCTCCGCCGCTGTTCTTCGACGACTTCGAAACCGACCAAGGATGGGTCACGGGTGTGGACGATGCCAATGGCAATACGGTGTGGGAACGTGGGACCCCCAGCATTGCGGGGCCGTTCCTTCCCTTCAGCGGGCAGAACTGCTTCGGCACCAACATCGCGGCGAACTATTTTGATGAGGCCGACATCTATCTGCGATCCCCCATGATCGATCTGACCGGTGGCCTCACGGGTGCGAAGCTGAAGATCCGATCCTACGTGGATACGGATCTCATCGGGGACGTCGGCTCCATCAGGGTGCTGCGGTTTGGCGACGGGGTGCAACTGGGTGCAGACCTCGTGGTCAACATCGAAGGGATCGGAGCGGACTTTGCTCCAGAGAGCTACGACCTCCCGCCCGAGGCGATCGGAGAGATGGTCAGGATCGAGTTCAGATTTGTGAGCAACAATGACGCTCAGAACTTTGCGGGCTGGTATCTCGATGACGTCGAGGTGTCGGGTGAATAGTTATTCCGGGTCGGTTCGGCGCTCCTGCTGCACGCCAAGTTGGAAGGAAGGAGCCTGGAGCCCGCGACCGCTACGATGTGCGGGAATGAAAGAAGCTGTCCCCGTTCACGCCTCAAGATAAGGACAAGGGAAGGGGATGAAGGGAGAGGGTCAGGGCGCAAATTTCTTGGGCTTCCTACCGTGGAGTTTTTCAGGGAGAGTTCTCTCCTTCACCACGCACGTAATCTCGCTCCTGCGCTTGAGACTCAAAGGCAGCTTGGAAGCGTCCATCACCAATTTCATGAAAACAAAATCACCTCTCTCACCGATCTACTTCCTCCTGCTCGTGGTCACCTTGGCGCCCACCGCCATTCCCATTCACGCCGCTCCTGCCAAGACCCCACTCAAGATCTTCATCCTGGCCGGGCAATCCAACATGGAGGGGCATGCCAAGGTCTCGACCTTCGAACATCTGGGGATGGACCCCAAGACCGCTCCCATTCTCAAGGAGATGCGCGCCGCGGACGGCACTCCACGAGTCTGTGACGAGGTGTGGATCTCGTATTTCAATGGAAGCGAGGTTGGCAGCGGGGAAGGTCATGGCCAGCTCACCGCCGGCTACGGAGCAAGGAAGAATTCCGCCGAAGACGGGGGCAAGATCGGCCCCGAGTTTACCTTCGGGATCTACATGCAGAAGCAGTTGAAGGAGCCCATCCTCCTCATCAAGACCGCCTGGGGCGGCAAGTCGCTGCACACCGACTTCCGCCCGCCCAGCGCGGGAGCCTATGAGTTCAATGATCACCAAGTGGAGGTCTACAAGAAGCGCGGCTTGGATCTCAAGCAGGTGAAGGCGGACAAGGTGCAGGCCAGCGGCCACTACTACCGTCTCATGACGGGGCATGTCCAACGAGTCTTGAAGGACATCAAACGAGTCTACCCAAACTATGATCCGAAGCAGGGCTACGAGTTGGCGGGCTTCGTCTGGTTCCAGGGGTGGAACGACATGGTCGATCGCAATACTTACCCCGAGCGTCACCTGCCCGGTGGCTATGCCCAATACAGTGTGCTTCTGGCGGATTTCATCCGTGATGTGCGCAGGGATCTTTCGGCTCCAAAGCTGCCCTTTGTCATCGGCGTGTTGGGAGTGGGCGGTCCGGAGAAGGACTCCGATCCCGCGCGGGGCAAGGGCGGCAAGGAGGGGTTTCGGGAAGCCATGGCGGCCCCAGCATTGCGGCCGGAATTCAAGGGCAATGTGACCGCGGTTCTGACGGAGAACTATTGGGACGAAGAACTGGGAGAGCTGGCTTCACGGTGGGAGAAGGTCAAAGCCAAGTCCCGCAAACTCAACAAGGAGGGAAAGCTGAGCCGTAAAGAACAGGCTGCCGTCTTGGAGAAGTACAAGGCGGAACTCTACACCCCGGAGGAAACGAAGTTGCGTGAAGGGGCCATTTCCAACGCCGGTTACCACTACTTGGGATCGGCCAAGATCATGGCTCAGATCGGCAAGGGCTTCGCAGAAGCGATGGGGCGTATGAGGCCCTAAGGCAGTCTTGGCCACCGCGCGATCCAGTCAGCAAGCCCCGGACCGCCCTGGCGTCAACCCTTCTGAGGTGTTCGTCCTTCAGCCGGTCCTTCCTTGTTTCTTGAGGGTTTGAAGAACGGTCCGCCCGCCGGGCGCAGGCCGCAGTTGACTCAATCTGAAGCAGAAACTAAAAAAATGAAGGTGGACCGGGCCTTCCCCGCCCCCCGATCGGAATTGCTCCGTCCTTTACCATCCCCTCAATCCCCATGGTTCCATTTTCTCGAGCGGTCTTGACCGCGGCCCTTCTAGCGCCTGCCTGTTGCTCCCTCTCCGCCATCACCCTGCAGGTCGACTTTGATTCTGGCAACACGACCCAAGCGGGTTGGGAGTCCCTTGCCGCCTCTGATAATGCGCTGGGGTCTTCCTGGTCCAAGGCCTATCCAGGCGGGATTGGCATCGATGTCGATGCCCTCGGCGTGGTCAGTCTGGATCAACGAGACCGTGGTAACAACAATGGCGGCGGAAGCGAGAGCGCGATGTGGCGCGACTTCCTCTTTGCCAATGGCAGCTTCGCGCGCAATCCCGGGAGCGGGTTGCGCGTCAGCATCACCGGTCTCACTCCGAATAGCACCTATCCGATCCGGCTTTGGGGATGGGACGAATCCTCCAACGGGAATCGGCGGGCCGACTGGTCGGGTGGGGGAAGCGGCCCCATCACGCTCGCGTTTCCCGATTCGCCCGATCCCTCCTCCTTGAGTGACTACAGCATCACTCTCGATTGCCTGACCGACAACAGCGGTTCTCTCAGGCTCTCCGGGGTGGTCGCTGCGAGCAGTCCCAGTTCATCGCACAACGTGTTTCTCAACGGGCTGGAAATTGGGAACGTGATCTCGGTGGGAGGCCCTACCGACATCTCCCCTTCCAACACGATGGTGGCCAAGACGGCGCCGATCGGAACCCTGGTGGGCACTCTCAGCACCACCGATCCCACTCCGGGGGATCTCTTCGTCTACTCCCTGGTCGGAGGAGTCGGTTCCGGAGACAACGGAAATTTCAGCATCATGGGAGACCGTCTGGAAACGGATCGGGATCTCTCCGCGCTGACCGGTCCTCTCTCGGTGCGCATCCGGAGCACGGACCAGGGGAGCAATTGGACCGAAAAATCCTTCCTCATCGAACTGGTCGACGACTCCGACTTCGATGGCCTGATCGATACCTGGGAACTTGCCTTCTTCGGCGACCTGACCACCGCGACCGGGAGCGACCATCACGACGCCGATTCCCTGACTGATCTCGAAGAACAATCGCTGGGCAGTAGCCCGCTCCTGGCCGACACCGATGGAGATGGCTTGAACGACGATCTCGAAAATGGCACCGGGATCTTCAACGGAGCCTCCGATCCGGGTTCGAGTCCGGTCCTCACAGATACGGATGGAGATGGACTCAATGACGCGCTGGAGGTCTCACTCAGCAACGGTCACGTCACCAATCCCAACTTGGCAGACTCCGACGGCGATAGTTTCAGCGATCCCGTGGAGATCACAGAGGGGACGAATCCCAACAACCCGGGTGATTTTCCAAACATCCTGATTCCGCTCGTTCTCAACGAGATCATGGCCGCCAACAATATAGGGCTTCGAGACGGCTATGACACCCGCGAAGACTGGATCGAAATCTACAATCCGAACCCGGGCGCGGTGAACCTCGACCACTACTTCCTCACCGACAACCCGCAGGCGCTCATCACCTGGAATTTTCCCAATGTGACCATTCCCGGTAATGGCTACCTGGTGGTCTTCGCCTCCGGGATCAACCAGGTCGATCCCGCCGGCAACCCTCACACCAATTTCAAACTCGATTCGATGGGGGAATACCTCGCAATCGTGCGGCCGAACGGAACCACCATCGATGACGTCTTCACGCCCAGCTTTCCGGAGCAGCTTTCCGACATTTCCTACGGCCCACAATCGACGGACGGCCAGCTGCGCTTCTTCGATGTGCCCACCCCCGGGAGCCCCAATGGCATCGGTTATCCCGGGGTGGTGAAGGACACCAATTTCGATGTCGATCGTGGCTTTTTTGATCAATCGTTCAGCGTGACGATCACGAGCACCCCTCTGGACGCTGCCATTCGCTACACCACCGACGGTTCTCTGCCTTCACCCACCACCGGCAGGCTCTACACCGGGCCAGTCACGATCAGAACTACCACCAGCCTGCGGGCGATCGCCTCCAAGCCCGGTTGGCTCTCCACCAATGTTGATACCCAGACCTACATCTTCGTGAACAAGGTCGCGGTGCAGCCCTCCAACCCGCCCGGCTGGCCTGCCGATTGGTCAAACTCGGGCGATCCCAGCTCGATTCATCCGGCCGACTACGAGATGGATCCGCGAGTAGTGAACAACACCCTGCCCGGATACAGCGTGCCCGAAGCCTTGCTCGATATACCGAGCATCTCCATCGCGATGGAGCCCGCCGATTTTCTCAACTCGGAAGCCCAGCCACCCACCGGGATCTACTCCAACCCGGCCAGCCGATTCGAACGTCCCTGCTCGATCGAATACATCCGTCCGGATGGCGTTCCGGGCTTTCAGTACGATGCCAAGATCGAAGTCCACGGCAATGCCAGCCGCCGTCCCGCGCGGATGCACAAACATTCCTTGCGCGTCACCTTCACGACCGAGTTTGGCGGGCCCGGACGCCTGGAGTATCCGCTCTTTCCGGATTCTCCGGTGGATCAATTCAACAAGCTCGTCCTGCGGGCCTGCTTCACGGATTCCTGGGGACTGGTTTCCTGGTCCAGCCGGCGCTATCGGCCCAATGATTCGCAGTACTTCCGCGATGTCTGGATGAAGGACAGCATGCGGGACATGGGCCAGCCGTCGAGCCACGGCAATTTTGTCCATCTCTATGTGAACGGGCTCTACTTCGGTCTCCATAACCTGGCCGAACGCCTGGAGGACGACTTCTTTGCCGAGCATCTTGGGGGGGAGAAGGCAGACTGGGAAATCAACAAGGACCTCAGCGGAGGGGGCTCTCGCTGGAATCGGATGATGAGCATCGCCAATGGCAACATCTCGAACAATGCCGCCTACAACTCGATCAAGAACTACCTCGAGGTGGCGAACTTCGCGGACTACATGCTCCTGCATTTCTATGCGGACTCCGAGGACTGGCCGCACCACAACGGATACGCCGCTGCGAATTCGGTGAGTGGCGACGGGAGGTTCCGCTTCTGGGTCTGGGACCAGGAGATCGTCCTCGATAAGTATTCCTGGAACCGCTACGGCAACAGCAGCGGGGCAGGGGCCCCCTTCCAGCGCCTTCGTCTGAACGAGGAGTTTCGTCTCCTCTTCGCTGACCGGGTGCAGAAACACCTCTTCCATGGCGGCGCCCTGAGCGAGCAGGCCTCCATCGATCGCTACCTGGGATTGGCCAATCAGATCGACAAGGCGATCGTGGCGGAGTCCGCGCGCTGGGGAGACACCCAGGCGAGCACCCCCTACGGCAACACCCCGGGCTCCTCCAACAATATCGACGGGGACTATTACCCGCCCACCATCAACAACCCGATCTACTTCACGCGGGAGCAACACTGGGTGGTGGAGCGTGACAACGTGGTCAACAACTACATTCCGACCCTGCACAATCTGAGAGACTCTCGTTCGATCATTCGCGAGTTGCGTTCCAACAATCTCTATCCCTCCATGGATGCCCCCGAGCCCAACCAGTTCGGGGGGGTGGTGCCCCATGGATTCGAGCTCGATCTCAGCGGCCAGGCGGGCGCGATCTATTACACCCTCGACGGATCAGATCCGAGGCTCGAAGGCGGCTCTCCCAACCCGACCGCGGGGTCCCTCGGAACCGGAGTGACGACTGATTCCCTGGTGAGCTTCGAAGCGTCAGGCTGGCGCTACCTCGACACCGGAGTGGGACAGAGTGCCAGCAACATCGTGGTGGGCCATGGCTCCTACAATTCCTCTGATTGGAAGCACCCGAGCTTTGCAGAGACGGGTTGGGGCACCGGACAGGGCATGCTGGGAGGCGATACGGTTTCCGATATCTCGGGCGAGACTCTGAGCACCATCGTGGACATCGGTCCCGCTGGTGCGCGCTACCCGACGGTCTACTTTCGCAAGTCCTTCACGGTCGGCGATGCGGCGAGCTACACATCGCTCACTGCCAGCGTCAAACGGGACGATGGAGCCATCGTCTACCTCAACGGCCGCGAACTTGGCCGCACCAACATGGCGGGGGGCACGGTCCTCTCTTCCAACTTCGCAACCAACGGCATGAGCGGTGGCAATGAAAGTGCGATCAACCCGATTGCTTATCAACTCAATGCGGGCGATTTGGTGGACGGCACCAACGTGCTGGCGGTGGAGGTGCACCAATCCAGCGCCGGAAGCGGGGACTTGGGCATCGATGTCCAGGTCACGGCCTCCAAGCCGGCAGGTCCGCCCATGCCAGTCATTCTGACGCAATCCGCCACCTTGAAAGCACGCATTCTGAACGCAGGCGAGTGGTCCGCGCTGACCGAAGTGCACTTTATTGTGGGGACTCCCGCTGCGACTGACAACTTGGTGATCTCGGAGCTGATCTACAACCCCATCGGAGCCAGCGAAGACTCCGAATACATCGAGTTCATGAACATCAGTGCCACGGAGGCGATCAATCTCACCGACGTGCACTTCGACGCCGGAATCACCTATGTCTTTCCGGCGGGCTTTGTGCTCGGGCCCCTGGAGCGAGTCGTGATCGTGAAAAATCAAACCGTCTTTGCGGCCACCTATCCCATCGCCGGGGTGAGGATCGCGCCAGGGCAGTATTCCGGCAGCCTCTCCAACAACGGGGAGGAGATTGCGGTGCAGGGCCAGGATGATCTCGACATCCTGCGCTTTACATACAGCGACAATGTTCCCTGGCCGACCAGCCCCGATGGCCTGGGCTTTGCCCTCGTGCTCGTGGCTCCAGAGAGCGCTCCCGACCACTCCCTGGCCGCGAACTGGCGGGCCAGCGTGGCACTGGGCGGTTCCCCGGGTGACAGCGACGCCGTGCCCTTTGTCGGCGATCCCAATGCGGATGGCGATCAGGACGGACTCTCAGCCTTCTTCGAACATGCCATGGCTCGCAGTGATGCCGACCCGTCCGATGGCGCTCTGATCACTCTTGGCATGACAAGCTTTGATGACGGATCGGGACCACAGGACTACCTCAAGGTTTCCTACACCCGCAATCTGGCGGCGGACGATGCCCTCTTCGCGGTGGAGCAATCCACCGACCTCCAAGCTTGGACGACTCTCCAAGTGGAATTGGTTTCCATCGTCAACCATGGTGACGGAACCGCTACCTACAGCTATCGTTCGGCCTTCCCCTTCGGTTCTCACCTCCGTGAGTTCCTCCGCCTGCAAGTGAGGAGCCGCCCATGAATGAAGAGCAACCACCAGCGTCGCGGGCACCGTAACAGACGAACAACGATGAGATTGTGGAAAAGATCCCGGTGGCAGCGGGATCTCTGCAAAGGGATGTTGCGGAGGGAGTCGATCCCTGTGGTCGCATCATTGACCTGACTGCTTGAGGAGCTCCTGTGCTCTCGCCAGATTCTTTTTGGCGAGGGGAAAATTGGGGCGCAGTCGAAGTGCTTCCGCGAAGTGCCGTGCTCCATCATGGAGCAGTCCCCGCTGGGCGAGGGAGGTGCCATAGTCATTGTGCACCGAGGGGTTGTCGGGGGCGGCCTCGAGAGATTTCAAATAGTGGTAATCTGATTTTGCGCTCAGTCGCTGCTTGGCATATTTGTCCGCCAATTGGAAGTGACGGCGCCCGAGCTCTTCCATCAAGCGTTCTTTTTCAACCGCTCCGGATTTCTCCGCCGCATGCTGCAGATAGGGGAGGGCCTCTTCGGGGTAGCGGGCCTGGATGCGGCGCGCGATCAGGTTGGGGAGGAAGGCGGGGCCTGCCGGCTTGGTGAACCAGCGCCCTGAAAATGGAGGGGCCAGATTCCGGAGCGCATCACCGGTAGCGGTCACGACCACTCTGAGATCATGAGCCAACACCTCGCTGGAGAGAGCTCCCCGATAGAGGGCCACAATCTCGTTGCCCGGTTTCAGGAGGAGGGAAAAGGGAACCGCAAATTCCGGGGTCAAGTCAAAGAGGGCTTCCTGGAGAACATGCACCCGTTCCAGGGCCTCCGCTCCGATCATCCCCCAGGTGCCCGAGAAGCCGATCTCCGCGAGGAGCGTTTTCGCGGAGCTGCGGGCCTCGATCGTATGGCCATCAACGCAGAGGGCCACGATCTCGAGTTCGGCGGTATTCCGGGCGAGCCCTGCGAGTTCCCGTTTGCAATGGGGGCAACCGGCAGACCAAAGGATCAGGAGGCGCGCCTTCTTCGCGATCGTGAGGGTCACGGCTTTTCCACTCTCGTCAAGGTAGGAGGTGTTGGGGAGGGGCACGGGGGCGGGAAGGACGATCGAGGCCTGCCCGGTCGAGCGATGCACTGTTTTCAGGGGGGCGCTTTCGAGAGTCACCCTGCGAGTGGAGGGCATCGGTTGGGCCGAGGCTTCGCCTTCTTTCAGAAGGTAGCGCATTCCTGCTTCGAGCTGGTCGTAGGTGCTTCGCAGGCCTCCAGGCCAGAGGACCTTGACGCTCTTCACGGTCGCATCCGCGGGCAAGCCGAAATGAACCCACTTGCTTGATTGGGAAAGGAAGAGTTCGCCGGCGCGCAGGGAGCGAACCAAGCGCTGGTCGGATCCCTCCAGCTGCAACTCCACCACCGCACCGATGGCATCTCGATTGACCTTGGTGCCACGCAGTCGAAAGGCCACGAACCGGCGAGAGCCTTGGTCGGCCGCTTGATTGAGCATGAGGCGCAGACGTGGGGCGGTGCGATTTCGAAACCAGAGGTCGAGGTCGCCGTCCTGGTCCCAGTCGGTCACCGCGAGGCCACGTCCGTCATCCGCATGATCAAGACCACTCACATGGGAGGCACTTGCAAATTGTCCGCCGGTGTTCAGGAATGAGCAGTTCCGCTCATACCCACTCCATGAGGATCCACTGCGGACCTGTTGCATGAGAGCCTGCCAGGACGCGCGGTAGAGTTCGACCCCCTTCTTGTCCTGCTCGGTGACGGGTGAGGGCGACACGACCTGTCGCCAGAAGAAACTTCAGAGGTCGTCGGTCTTGGGATTGGAGAGGTAGCCGTTGGCAATGACCAGGTCTTCCCAGCCATCATTGTTCAGATCAACAAAGCTGGAGCTCCAGGCCCAGCGGCCCATCGTGACTCCCGCCTCCTCGCTCGCATCGCGAAAAAGGCCATCGGATCCCTGGTGAAAGAGGCTGTTGCCTCGGGCCATGCGTTGCATTTCTGCGGTATCGCCCGCCTTGCGCGAGGCGTTGAATTTCCTCTGATAAGTCACCCGGTTCCCGGCCGCCGAGAACATGTTTCCGACATAGAGGTCCATCTTGCCATCGCCGTTGCTGTCTCCCCAGGAGGCCGACATTCCTCCTGCCATGTCTTCCACCCCAACCGTGGCGGCGATGTCGCTGAAGCGTCCTCCCTCATTGCGATAGAGGTTGTTTCTCCCAAAATCGTTCACCACGTAGAGGTCGGCATCTCCGTCCTGATCGAAATCTTCCCACGCTGCCGCGAAGGTCCAGCGCGAGTTGTTGGTGTCCAGTCCCACCGACTGGGTGAGATCGGAAAAGCGAAACTTTCCGTGGTTGGCGAGGAGGATGTTTCGTCCCCCATTGTTGGCATCGTTGTAGGGAATGGGGGAGCTGGCTTCGAATCCCTGGGCCCCGGAGCTGGCATCGCGTCCCCTTCCGTAGCTCGTAACATAGATGTCCAGGTCCCCATCGTTGTCATAGTCGGCCGCCGCCAGGGAGTAGGGGCTTGGTGATCCTGGGTGTCCGCCCCGCAGGGTGAAGGTTCCGGTGCCATCGTTTTCCGCAAAGAGGACCAGGGCGACGGTGGCCACCACCAGATCCTGGTCCCCGTCCTGGTCCAGATCCACGATGAGCGCACTTCGGGAGTCCTCCAGGAAGTCCACTTGCGAGGCCGCGGAGTAATCAACGACGGATCCATCGGCAGTCTGGAGGTAGAGTCGATTGGGAAGCCCGCCGCCGTCACAGGCATAGATGTCGTCCAAGCCGTCCCCATTGAGATCCCCGACCGCAATCCCGTGATGTCCCGTGATCATCATGTCGTCCACCCGGGTCAAACGCTTCGCCCAGTAGCCGATGCCGTGCATCATCTGCCGGGCGAAGGAAGGGGAATGTCTGAAAACGCTCCGGGTCACATCCTGAAAGAAGACGCTGGGCGCACGCACTTCGCGGTAACTTTTCACCGCAATTCGTGTCAGCTTCGGTGACCTTTCTCCAGTCCAGGTGCAGTGCCAGCGCGCATCGATTTGGGCCGTGGCGCCCCCGGTGTTTGGGGCCACCACTTCGACCAGAACCTCCGTCGTGAAGGGGCCGCCCTTTCCGCCCCCCATCTCAACCGCCACCGGCTTGAAGCGTATCGTGGTCCCGCCATCGCTTCCGATTCGATTTCGCAAGTGCGCCAGTTCCTGGGCCAGACTTTGTCCGGGAGCGGTGAAGGAAGTCCCTTCGATGATCACAATGCCGCCCGGCAGGGTGGTCTCCTCAGAGGTGGTGGGAAGGAGAGGGGAGGATTCGAAATTGTCCGTGAGGAGGTCGCTGAAGTCGATGGCGGGCAGTGGTTGGGCCAAGAGCTGAAGTTGTTCGGCTGCCAGGGTGTTGCGGTCTTCCGAGTCCCACCCGGAATGATCGGGGTTCAGCTTGGCGGCTTCATGATCAGCCGCGGTGGGGGCCCCGGTCGCCTCAATGCCGATCTCCGAGGTCCCGCCGCCGGCCGGCGCCTGGTCGGATGTCGTCGGGCGTTCATCGCGCTCAAGAGCGGTGGCGGAAACCTGCAGCAACTCGTTGGGAGCGTTCATTTTCGGTTTTGCGGGACCAGACTCCTTCTTGGACTCGCCACACCCGACGAAGAGCGAGCCCACGACTGCCATGAGCGCGAAGCGGAGGATCACAGGATTCGGTGAGATCACGGTAGATCTCTAACATCTCCCCAGCGACATGAAAGCCCCCGAGTGTTTGTGACGCGAGGTTGCGCGGAGTGGTCTGTCACGGCGTAACGAAGTGACGACGGAAGCAACGTGACACCCCGGGTCTGCGAGTTGGTCGTAAGTCCCCGACCCCGGAGGGGTCGCAGCAACCTCCGACATGCCCTCAACCTGATCCCGGCCAGGAGCAGGGAACTCGGGAGAGAGTGCGGATTATTTCATTTCCACCACAATCCGTATGAACTGACGGGTGAGGGAGGCGCTGAGGGTGGTGCTGCGGTAGACCTCGGTGACGGTCCCGTCGCCATTGTTGAGGGAAGAAAAGAGGGTGATCTCAAGCGGATCAGAAGACCAGGTGACAAGGTCATCGGAGATCTCCGGGTAGAAGAGAATGTCGGTGGCCGTGAGACTGCGAGTGACCGCGAGGGCGAGATAATCGCCGCCGCTGTCGGTGATCAGGGAAGCGGTCGGTCCGGCGCTCGAGGGATCGAGCGGATCGGTGCCGAAACCGTATTCCAGGAGGTTGCTCAGCTGATCGAGGTCATCGTCATTGGTTGCCTGGCCGGTCACTCCGTGGGCGGCACGCCAGTTGGCGAAGAGGACTCCGTCCTCCGTGCCCGGTGTTCCTCCCACCGTGGCACTTGGGAGCCAGTTGATCGCGAGGCTGTGATCGGGATTGGCTTCCGGACAGCGCAGGACCAGCGAGTGGCCGCTCCCGTCCGCGCTCACCGGCCAGGGGAGCTTGTCGTCGTAAGTGAAGTCCCTGATGAGGGCGCCGATGGAGTCGTGCAAGGTGAGTTGCTCGCCACCATTGCTGAGCTTGTTCGCGTCCGCGAGTTGGTAATGCCCGATCACCGGGCGGCCTCCTCCGTAGCGCGCCTGGAAGCCCGCTTGGTTTCCCACCAGGAGCGCCCGCCCGCCGGGAGCGATGGTACTGGACCCGAAGGCGAAGGTGATTCCATTGCTGAAGTCGAGACCGGTCAAGGTGATGGGGTCGGTGCTGATGTTGAGCAGTTCGAGGAATTCGAAGTCGTCCTGGTCCGTGAAGCCGGCGGTCAACTCGGCCTGACTGGGGGAGGACGGGTGGTACATGATTTCCGAGATCACAAGGTTGTCCGCGCTGGCAGGGACGATCGTACCGGTCCCGGTGTAGCTCACGGTGTCGGTGCCGATCAACTGGCCCTGCAGGTCGTAGGCCTCCAGGGTGACGAAATTTGCTCCGGGGAGAACGGGGAGCTGGACTTGCCAGGTGTTGTCGTCGATCCAAACGAGGTCGAGTGGGCTACTGGATCCGACCGCGCGGATCTCGCGCACGTTGACCCAGCCGTCGCCCTGCACGGCGAGGAACGAATTGGAAGTCGATTGTCCGTTGCTGGTGTTGATACGGTAGGGGACATTGCTCACCGCCGAGTTGATCGAATTGGTCACGCTGGCGGCACCGCTATTGATGTTGTTGAGGAAGCCGGTGAGGCTTTCGGTGGGGAGAAAGCACGAGTAATGCTGCGCCCAATAAGTCATGTATCCGGTGTTGAAGGTGGTGCTGATGATGTCGTGCAGGTGACCGTAGTAGGCATGCTTGTTGCCGGGGTCGCTCAACATCTTGTTCAGGTCGCCATTGCCGGTGGCCCGGGAGTTCCCACTGAAGGTGAAGTCCATGTCCCAGGGAAAGAGGAGGAACTTTCCGTCTTCGGGGCGCTGGTAGATGATGGCGTTGTGTCCCGAGCCGGCGCTGTAGTTGTCCCCGATCCCGAAGAGATTCTGAATCGCAAAGCTGCGCAGCCACTGGTCGACATCGAGGAGGGCCTGGGTGTCGGCGTGAAACTGTCCGCCCGAGGATTGTCCGATCGCGGTGACCGCCGCCATCAGTCCCTCGTAGTCGTCGGCATCGCGGTTGTTCTTGTTGAGCCAGTGCCAGCGGTAGAGTTCCTGCTCGCTGCCCAGGCTGCGCACGCTCACCCCACTGGTGCCGCCGTCCTGGGTGAGCTTGAGCCCTTCCGGACCGCCGGTGGTTCCCGACATATGGTAGATGAGTTCGAACTCGAACATGCGTCCGTCGCCACCGTCCTGGTAAATGTTGTCGAGCCACTCGTTGTCGAAGCGCGACTTGAGGAGCATCGCGGAGCTGGTGTGTTGGCTGCGCGGGGCGATGACCCGGATCAGGTCGTCCTCCATGCCCGGGATGCCGCCGGCGTGGTTGATGGCGTGCTTGACCAGGATTTCCTTCTGGCTGAACTGGTTGCCGGCCCCGGAGCGGTCGATCGCGATCGTGCGGTGTGCTCCCAGGAACAGTTGGTCATTCGGAAAGCGGATGTTCCAGCCCACCCGGACGTTCTTGTTCCGTCCGTGTTCGCTGCCCTTGAGGCGGATGCCGGCACCGTAGGTGATCTCCTTCTCATTGTAGATGATGGTGCAACCGATGCGATCGTTGCTCATGTAGGCGGTGTTGAGGTGGAGCAGGTCGCTATCGGCGGTGGTCATCACGATGCGGACGTTGTTGGGCTGGCAATCGCCGTAGTCGAGGTCGGCCTGGCCATCCTGCCAGGGGATGAGCGCCCGGGAGTCGGGACCGGCGGCCGGAAAGTGGGAGGTGGCGCCAAGTCCGTCGGTGGCTTCGATATAGAATTGCACTTTGGCACTGCCTGATTGTCCCGGGATGCCGCCGCTCCATCGGCCATCGGCGAGAGCAACCATCGCGGAGCTGTTGAAGGCCCCGCCATTGACCGCATAGCGCAGGGTGAGTCCGGTGACGCCATCCGGATCGGAGGGGTTGACCGTCACCACGCAGGGTTGTCCCGCTTCCGGTACCGCGGGCTGATGGGTCAGGCCTTGGTAGGTGGGGGCGATGTTGTTCTGCGCGACCGAGTTGGGCGCGCCCGGAGTGCCGTAGCTTTCGGCGTGGGGCAGAATGTGGGTGCGGGCCAGACGGTTGAAGTAGAGGCGGGTGTTGAGTTGATCGGACCCGCCCATCCAGCGGGCGCGGAAGGAGATTTCGTAGGTCTGGCTGCTGCTGGTGGTCACGTAGCTTCCGTTGTTGCGGAAGGTGGTTTCGACGTGATTGCTCAGGTGTTCGGTGTAGCCGGTGGCACGGACCCGGAGGACTTGATTGCCGGCGTTGTCGGGATCGGGAATGACTTCGTAGTGGCGATGGGTTCCGAGCAGGCGCCACTTGTCGGTGGTTCCATTCTCGAAATCTCCATTCTGGATCAGTTCGCGGGCGGCCCCATCGGGAGCCTCCACCACACTGACGTCGTCGATCAGGACCGTGCCCTGGTCGTGCAGACCGAAGATGAACTCGTGATAGAGGGTCGGGTCATTGCCCTCGTTGGAGCCTCGCCCGCGATAGGTGAAGGTTTGCCAGGATCCGGAACTGCTCTCATTGCTCGCGGCCCACGCATCGGCGGAGTTGTTGTCGGCCTCCACATCGCGCAGTTCGAGACTGGAGCCGCCCCCATCTGCAAAGTCCGGCCAGCGTCCGCCATCGAAGAAGCGAACTTCGTCGGCGATGTTTTTGGAGGCGTCGCGGAGGCGAATGCGCTCTCCTTTGCGGGAGAGATTGCCGTTGAACTCGCCTGCCACCACCACGGTGGGATACTTGGTCGTGAAAGTGGCGAGGTCGCCCACCACCACGAGATACTCGTCGGGACCGATCATCAGTTGATCCGGGAAGGTAAAGCGGATGCCCTCGGAGAATTCCCAGCCGCTCAGGTTGATGGCGTCGTTCCCCTTGTTGTAGATCTCGATCCACTGTTCGGGAGAATTGCGGAAGGGTGTTGCTGGAGTCGCGGGGGTGAGAATCTCACGAGCGATGATTTCCACTCCCATGACAATGTCGCTGCTTCCGGTCGAAGTCTGGTGCACGCCCACGGAAAGACGATTGCTTCCGACCTGCAAAAGGTTGGGAGGAAGAGTGAGGGGACCGTCGAGGGAGGATTCTCCTCCGCGGTTTGCGGTGGTGGAGGAACTGACCACTCCCGGAGGGATGCCGTAGCGATCGAATTCCACACCATTGAGATAGAAGACCGCGCCGTCATCAATGAGGTGATTGATCACGACCTCGTCGATGTCTGCGAGTTGCTGGGCGGTGAGGGTGAACTCGGTTTCGAAGTAGTAGGTGATGACGTAGGGATTGTTGTCGCTGGGTTTGGTGAGCGTGGTGCCGATCGGGATGGCGGTACCGTGCGGTTCGAAGGCGAGGATGCCCGCTCCTGATTGCCAGTTCCCGCCGATGGAATGGGAGACGGTGGCCCAATTGGATCCCAGGTTATCTCCCGACTCGTTGTATCGCCAGGTGCTGTTGTAGGCGGAAAGAGTGATGTTTTGGTAGGTGGCCGAGGTGCCCGGAACTGCGGAAAGGCCGGGGGCATTGAACATGATCTCGTTGATCACGAGGTCGTTCTCGAACGAAAACGAGTTGGCGGAACCGAAGGTAGGCGTCTTGGGGTAGAGCCATTGACTCTCCGAGAGGCCCCGCAAGCGGTTGGTCACTTCGCGGGCATCGACGACTTCCGCCCCGCCGCCTCCGTAGAGAAAGAGTCGATTGCCGTCGGTGGGGATGAAACCGAGCGCGCTTTCGTCGAGGGCGAGCACCTCCCCCGGGTTGAGGGGCTGGGGGGGAAGGGCGAAGGATTCCCCGGTCGAAAGTCCAATGCTGTATCCGGTGAGATTGAGGGCGCTGTCTCCGACGTTGCGGATCTCGATTTGAAACGGGCTCGTGCCCGAAGCGGAAATCTCATTGAAGGCCAGGGTGGGGGTGAACTCGAAGGGAGGGGCGGCCTGTTCGATGGCGTCGAGGGTGGTGCCGAAAATCATGTCGGGACTCGCTCCGTCATCCTGGTGAACCTCGATCGCGAGTACGTTGGTGCCATTGAGCAGGCTGCTCCCCGGCAGGTTGACGGGCGGAGTGGTGAAGGTGGGCTCGCTTACTTCGGAGGTGGCGAAGGTGCCGTGCGCGATGGCGCCTCCCGGCATGTTCTCCCGGTAAACCTCCACCCCGTTGAGATAGACCACCGCTCCGTCATCAAAGATGGGCTGGAAGGAGAGCGAAGTGCGCGAGGGCGCCCCGTTGAATTGAAACTGGTGACGGAAGTAGTGAGTGGGAGATCCGAGGGCGAGCTCGGTGGTCAGGGGGGGCAGGGAAGACCCGCCGCTCAGGCTGGCGACTTCGGCGGCGCTCAAGGCGCGATTCCACATCGCCACCTCATCCATGAGCCCGTTGAAGCCCTCCGCATTGTTGTGCCGGTTGCCGATGTGAATGAATCCAGTGGGAGACGCGTTGAAGGTCGCCGGGCCATGGGCCACCACGCCATCGACATAGATCGTCATCGTCGAACTGGTGACCACGTAGGCGACATGTTGCCAGGTATTGAGCGCGGGCACGGCGGAGGAGGTGTTCCACCCGGTGGCCGGACTGTTGTAGGCGAGTCCGTTGGAACCGAAGACCTTGTCGATCCCGAGTTCGAAGCGATCATTCTGGCGGCTCATGAGGCGGTTCACGTTGCCGCCTTGTCCGCGATCCTTCATGTAGAAGGAGATCGTGAAGGGGTTGGAATTGAGGGAGGAGTCCGCTGCCACGAGGACATGTTGAGAGTTGCCGCTGAAATCGAGGGCCTGGCCTCCGACGAGGGGGCTGTCGTTGGAGTAGCTGGCCCCCTGGAGCGATCCGTGGTTGGCCTCTCCGGAGCGATCCCGCACGTTGTTGTTGAAGTTCCAGTAGCCAACCAAGCCGCTGGGAATGCTGAGCGGGTTGGTCGGGGCGGGATTGTTGAAGGACCCCGCGTAGAGGGCGCCCGGTCCCGATTGCCAATCGGCATCATTGAAGGAGGGGTCCTTCCAGTTGGCGGGCGGGGCGGAGTTGGCATCGCGGAACTTCCAAGTGTCGCCGAGATCGATGAGATCGTGTTGGGTGGGAAGTTGGCCCGCGACCGGGAAGTTGGTTGTGCCCGGGGAGCCGCCCACTTCCGGACTGGAGGCCCAGTTCGAGGGACGGGAGAGGGAGGAGTTCTGGTTGAGTTTGACCAGGGTGGCCCCCGAGCCATCCGGGCCGGCGGGCCAGTCGGCATCGTCGCCATAGGAGACGCGATCCATCACGCGATCGTTCCGGTTCTCCAGTCGCAGGGCTTCGCCATTGTTGGCGAGCTTGCCGGTGAAGGGGCCGAGGGCGTTGAGTCCGGAGAGGCTGGCGTGGTTGGGATTGGCCGCCACAATGAGGAAGCCGTGTCCAGGGAAGATCGTGCCTTCGGCGAAATCGAAGTCCACGCCGCCACGCAGTTGCCAACCTGAAATGTCGACGTCCACCCCGTGCAGGCTGTGGAACTCGATCCACTCCGTCTCGTTGGCCTCGTCCGCCGGGTGGTAGTGAATCTCATTGAAGACCACCACTGAATCGGCAGCGCCGTGGACGGGGGAAGAGAAGGCCAGAGTGAGGGCAAGGGCTGTGCCAACGGCAAGGGAGCCTGAGGCAAGGGGATGGGGAGGCACTGGTTTAGCTGGGGGGGTCAGGGGAGAAGAAAACCCTGCGTGATCAGAGCGGAATTGCAAATATTGCTTCTGCATTCCGGTCCCCCTCCCGGGGGAGAGCGACGATCTCGGTGAGGCCTCGGCGGAAACGCCTTCAGAATGCAAGCTGCGCTCGGGTGCAGCTCGTCTCCACGCCCCGGCCCTGGCTCGCACTATTCCTTGGGCGCGGGACCGATCGTGCCCCCGGGGATGAACTCAGCTGGTTCGAAGTTCTGCCTCACATCCTCCCGGCCCCGGCTCACATTTGCCACCCAGCGCACGATGCGACGAACCACTGGGCGGGAATCCCAAGTGATATGGGCGATGGAGGGTTTGCACCAGGCGAAGGTGGGATCGCTATCGCTGCAGACCAAGGAAACGTCCTCCGGCACCCGGATGCCCCGCTTGGCAAGATACTGCTGGGTCGCCGCAAAGAAGGGGGCCTCGTCGAGAATGAGGGCGGTGGGCGGGGTGACCCGGAAGAGCGCGGCCAGAAGTTCTTGAAATCCCTCCTTGCTCTCGTCCCAGACCGGCAAGTTGAAATCGCCGGTGGCAATGCCATGGGCCTCAAGTTCGTTGAGAAAGGCCTGCTCGCTCCGTCCCGGTACCGGCCTCCGCCGAATTGCGCGGGCCAGGACCACGATGCGGCGATGGCCCAGTTTGATCAGTTGGCTGGTGGCATCCGCATAGGCCGTAGGCTTGTCTGGACCGGTTGCGGCCATCGCTATTTCCGATCGGCGTCCAAACAAGGCAAAGGAGGGTGTCGCTTGAGCGCTGAACCACTTCAGGACCTCGCGCGAGCCGGCGCAAATCACCCAGGCATCCGCCTCCATCGTTTTCAGGAAACGGGCCACGCGCTTGGAATTCATTCCAAGTTCAAGCAGGGATTTCGAGGCGTAGAAGACACGATGTCCCGCCGCCTCCAGGGCAGACCGGAGCGAGATCATGTATCCCAGCTGTTGGTCGCATTCTCCTTCATAGAGGATGATCCCAATCTGCAGCTGGCGCAGGGCCTCCCGGCCGGGAGGCAGGGAGATGAGGCGTTTGCGGCCTGCTCCCTGCGGCACCAGCAATCCCTCATTTTCGAGCTGACGCAGGGCCATCTCGACGGTTTTGCTGTTGACCTTTAGTTCCTTAGACAACTGGTGAATTCCTGGAATCGTCTCGCTCCAACGCCCCCGGAAGAGCTCCCCGCGCAGGTGTTTCGCGACTTGCTCGGCGATGGAGAGAAAGGTTACTTCAGGCATCTAAGCAAATCCTACCCATAGATCGGGTAGGTTTCGATCATGATTATTCTTGGTGCGGGGGGGGGGAGGTATTTGTTTAGGTGTAGCTGGGCTCGAGTCATCTGAGCACGGATTCGAATTGTCCCAGATCTCACTCAACAAACTACGCACTCACCATGTCCAAAAAAACTCTCCTCACCACCTGCCTCGGAATCGCCCTCATTGGGAGCGCGAGCGCAGCCACAATCGGCTTCGGTCCGGGTCTTGTCGGCGTTCAGGATACCCAATCCAACGGCGCCAATAACCAGATGCGTCAGAACATCAACATCACCGATACGGTCTTTCTGGCGGCGGGAACTTACCAAGCGACTACTTGGGACTATCAAGCTGCTGCCGACTCTGGCACCGCAGGCGTGACTCAGGGTGTGTTTCCCTTCCTGACCATTGTGAATGGCCCGGCCAATCACACCGTGCTCGCCTTCGGGGCCACCATCGACACCGATCCCGGAACCCAGAATGGCGTTCCCTTCGGCGGCTCTAACCATACATTCACCATCCCGGGAGGGGGAGCCCTCATCGCGGCGGGCATCCAGAGCCCCAGTGGCATCGGAGTCCAGAACAGCATCCTGACTGATACTTCCTTCGGAAGAACAGATCATGCCAACAGTGGCAACTTTGACGAGGCAGGCGGAGTGGGCAACACCCTCGATAGCTTCGGGCACGCCAACCTTGCTCGCACCTACGCCTTCTCGGTTGAGGTCGACCTGATTCCCGAGCCGTCCTCCTTCGCGCTCCTCGGTCTTGCAGGCCTCGCCCTGCTGCGCCGCCGGCGTTAGGAAATAAATGGGCCAAGCCGCGCAATTCGTTCTCCCGGATGGATGTCGCGGTGTGGAACAGGTCCACGATTCATTTCAACGGGGCGGTCAGGTCATCTGACCGCCCTGTTTCTTTACCAAGATTAAAAACCTGCCTCGTCGTCGCTGACGAAGCTCACCAACCAAGCAACCATGTCTCCCAAAGCACTCCTCTCTACCTCGATCGGAATCTCCCTCGTGGGTCGCGCCAGCGCGATCACGATCGGATTTGGAACTGTATTGACCGGCGTTCAGGATACCCAGTCCAACGGTGCCAACAACCAGATGCGTCAGAACATCAACATCACCGATACGGTCTTTCTCCAAGCGGGGACCTACCATGCGACCACTTGGGACTATCAGGCTGCTGCCGACTCTGCCACCGCGGGGGTGACCCAACCGGTGTTCCCCTTCCTGACGATCGTGAATGGTCCCGCCAATCACACCGTGCTCGCCTTTGGAGGTACCATTGATACGGAGCCCGGAACGCAGAATGATGTTCCTTTCGGAGGCAATAATGACACCTTCACCATCCCGGCTGGGGGAGCCACCGTCGCGGCGGGGATCCAGAACCCCAGTGAGATCGGGGTCCAGAACAGCATCCTGACTGATACTTCCTTCGGAAGAACAGATCATGCCAACAGTGGCAACTTTGACGAGGCAGGCGGAGTGGGCAATGCCCTCGATAGCTTCGGACACGCCAACCTTCCTCGCACCTACGCCTTCTCGATCGAGGTCGAGGCTGGCGTGACGACAGACGGCGACGGCGACGGCTTGCCCGCCAGTTGGGAAACCGCCAACGGCCTGGATGATACCGATGATGGCACGGTGGGCGAGAGCGCTGCCGGTCTCAAGGACGGCCCCAACGGCCCCCTGGGCGATCCGGACAACGATGGACTGAGCAATGAGGATGAACTCGCCAACAACACCGACCCGCAGGATCCCGACAGCGACGGCGACACCATCAACGACAATGACGAGCTGACCGCCGGAACAAATCCGAACAATGCCGACACCGATGGCGATGGTCTAAACGACGGCGAGGAGGCCACCCTCGGGACCGATCCCACCGAAGCCGACAGTGATGGCGATGGCATCAATGATGGCGCGGAAATTCTCTTGGGAAGCGATCCCAACGACCCCAGTAGTCCAGCCTTCAATGGGATCGGCCCCGGTGTGAACATCACGAATGCAACCATCCAGGACATCGCGAATGGCGAACGCCTGAACATTTCCCTCAGATTCACGAACCTGGCGGCCGGGTCCTACGACGTGAGCGACTG
This sequence comes from Roseibacillus sp., assembly GCA_028821775.1. Lineage (GTDB taxonomy): Bacteria > Verrucomicrobiota > Verrucomicrobiia > Verrucomicrobiales > Akkermansiaceae > Roseibacillus_B. The sequence continues at coordinate 5,091 of JAPKFB010000021.1, read as the reverse complement.
GCTGCTCAATGTTCACACCCACGGTATTGGCTCCGTGACGCCCATGCTGCTGACAGGAGCGCCACCGTCCTATACCACCCTCTGGATCGGCTCCCCCTACGATCCGACCGACAATGGGATTCAGGCCGTCCCCGAATCCGGCTCTTTCACCCTGGACGCGGATACCGACGTCTATGCCGGATTTTTCACCACCGAACTGGGATCCGGCATCATTGCCCTGGACCAGAACAACTCGGGCACCGGCACCCATGCCACGGACCACGACAACGCCTTTATCCCGCCCACCATGGAGGGCGAACTGGTTGGTGATTTCAGTCACGCCAACCTCGGGAGGTCCTACGCCTTCGAGATCACGGTTGGGTCTGGCAGTGGCCCCCGAAAAGTTCCCCTCAGCGTGACCCAGGTCGGTTCCGACCTCGTCTTCACTTGGACGAGCCAGGCTGGCATGCGCTACGACCTGCTCAGCGAAATTGATCCTTCGGTTGCGATGCCCCAGGACTGGCCGGTCTACGATGGCCACGAGCAGATCATGGCCACTCCTGACACCAACACCCTCACCATTCCGCTTCCTGCCGACGCCGAGCGCTTCTTCGTGATCAAGGAGTTTCCCGCTCCCCCGGTGGTTCTCTTCGAGGAGAACTTCGATGGAGCTGACCCGGGCTGGACCACCGACTTCAATCCCGCGGACACCGCCAGGAATACCACCTGGCAACTGGGAGATCCCTTCGGTGGTCCCATCAGTGGGCCGCCGGCAGCCAACAGCGGAGCCAATTGCTACGGCACCAATCTCGGGGCCAACTACGGAATCAGTTCCAGCACCTGGCTGCGTAGCTCGGCCATCGATCTCACTGCTGCAGTCGGTGCCACCGTGATCTTCCAGCAATGGGTGGACATGGATGACTTCGACAACCTGGACCGTGGCACCCTGCGGATCCTCGACGCTTCCGATCTTCCCGCTACGGTGATCGAACTGGCCGTGGTGGAGACGAACATCACCGGCCTGGATCCCACCGGGTGGGTGGAATTCTCGGCCGAGTTGCCTGCGGCTGCCCTGGGGCAGCTCATCTCCCTGGAGTTCCTCTTCGAGAGCGACGGCGATTCAATCTTTGACCAGTCGGGCTGGCACATCGACGATGTTATGATCACGGCGCCCGGTTCCTAGGAAACCCCTTTCACAGGCAACCCAATAGAGACGGCGGCACCCCGATGGGGAGCCGCCGTTTCTTTGTCTGGGATCAAAGCGTTCCGCGTTTCCCAGCGCTGAAATCGATGCGCACATGATGCTGCGGATGTTTGCTTTTGGGGAGCGAACGCGAGGAGCTATTTGTTTGCGCCGAGGGAGACCTCGACGACATAGTGGTCGCGCTCCCCGGTTCCCAGGCGAACCAAGAAATTCCTGAAGATCACTTGATGAGAAACGCACTCATTTGTTCCTGTGCGGGCCTCCTTTCCGTCCTGGCGGGGTGGGGGGTGGCCTTCGCGTCCCCGGATTCCGTGGTTGTCTTCAATGAGATCCACTACAATCCGGTCGGTCAGTCGGAGGACGGAGAGTGGATCGAGTTGTTCAATCAGATGGGCATTCAGACTGATCTCTCCGGTTGGCGAATCGAGGGGATTGGCTACACCTTTCCGGCGAGGTCGTTCATCGCTCCGGGTGGCTATCTGGTGGTGGCCAAGACGCCGGAGCTTGGTCAGCTCGGACCCTTTACAGGCAGTCTTGAGAATGGGGGAGAACGCCTGCGCCTCATCAACCGGGGCGAGCGCTTGATGGATGAACTCAGCTATGGCGACGACGGTCGCTGGCCCGATGCCTCGGATGGGTCCGGCGTGACCCTGGCCAAACGCAATCCCTACTCCGCCAACAAGCCGCCCGAAAATTGGACTGCGGCCGCGCAGGTGAATGGAACTCCGGGGGAGGAAAATTTTCCGGCGCCCCTCAGTGCCTCGCCGGTCCTGATCAATGAAATGCCGCCCGCGAGCGAAGATCCGTTCTGGGTTGAACTGGTGAATGTCGGAGCCGCCGGTGTTGAACTCGACGGCATGGTCTTGACCGCTGGAGCTGATCCGCTCCGACGCTATGTCATTCCGACCCAGGTGCTTGCTTCCGGTGACCTCTTGCTCCTGACGGAACTCGAGCTGGGATTTCGTCCGCTGGAGGGCGAGAAGCTCTTTCTCTACGAGCCTTCGGAATCCGTGGTGGCCGATGCCCGCGAGTTGACGGGTAGTTTGCGCGGACGTGCGGAAGAGCGCGGCGGGGATTACCTCTATCCGGTCCTCGCAACGCCGGGACTGCCAAACAGTTTTTCCTTTCATGACGAGGTCGTCATCAGCGAAATCATGTATAATCCGCCCCCTCTGCCGACCCCCGCTGGGTCCACTGCGATGGTCGAGAACTCGGACAACCAGTGGATCGAAATTGCCAATCGAAGCGCGGCTCCGATTGCTCTCGCTGGCTGGGAGTTCAACGACGGGGTCAGCTTCACTTTTCCGGCCGAGGTGAGCTTGGCGGTTGGCGAACACGCCTGCATTGTGCGCGATGCCCTAGCCTTCGCGGAGGCCTACCCCGGGGCCCGGATCTTGGGAGAATTCAGGGGCAGCCTCTCACGCTCGGGAGAGCGCATCCACTTGCGCGATCAAAACAAGAATCCAGTGGACGAAGTGAGATACTTCGACAGCGGGCGCTGGCCCGAGATCCCGGATGGTGGGGGTGCGAGTCTCGAGTTGCGCGATCTCGACGCCGATAACAGCGTCGCCGAATCGTGGGCCGCCAGTGATGAGACGGAGCAGGGCGTTTGGCGGAGCTACACCTTCCAGGGCACCGCCGCCGCGAGCCGCGGGCCCGATAGCAAGTGGAGTGAGTTCAATCTGGGTCTCCTCGATGCGGGGGAAATCCTGATCGACGATCTGCGGGTCGTCGAAAACCGTACCCTCGACAAGCTCCGCAACACGACCTTCAGCAGCGGCGCGACCGGCTGGCGCTTCCGGGGAACCCACCGGCACAGTGAGATCATCGATGATCCGGACGAGCCCGGGAACAAGGTGCTCCGCTTGGTGGCCACCAGCGGCACCGGGCACATGCACAACCAGATTGAGACCACCCTGCTCAGCCCGGTCCGCAACGGCCAGAACTACGCGTTCCGCTTTCGCGCGCGCTGGGTGAGCGGCTCGAACCAGCTCCATAGTCGGCTCTACTTCAACCGCCTCGCACGGGTCACCCTCATCGATCGACCGCAGCACGTGGGCACCCCCTCCGCTCCCAACTCGCGTGCGGAGAGCAACATTGGCCCCTCCATCACGGAGGCGATTCATGCCCCGGCCGTGCCCGCGGTGGGGCAGGCGGTGACCATCAGGGCGCGGGCGACCGATCCGGACGAGGTCTCGAGCATGAAGGTGTTCTACTCGGTGGACGGACGCGGATTCCAGAGCACCTCCATGAGCATGGGTGGGGATGGAGTCTACCAGGGAACCATTCCCGGGCGGGGAGCCGCGGCCCTGGTGCAGTTTTACCTCGAGGCTACCGATGGTCTTGGAGCGATCGCGCGCTTTCCTGCCGCCGGACCGGAGTCCCGCGCCCTCTACAAGGTCGATGACGGACTCGCGGCCACCAACGGTCAGCACAATTTTCGCATCGTGGTCACCAATGCGGAGCGCGACTTTATCCACGAGTCGATCGAGGTCATGAGCAATGATCGCATTGGAGCGACCATCATCGACCGCGAAGAGGACATCTACTACGACGTGCGACTTCGCCTCAAGGGAAGTCAGCGCGCGCGCAACCAGGACAACCGGGTCGGCTACAATATGCGCTTCGGCAGCGACCAACTCTACCGCGGAATTCACAAGTCGATGGCGATTGATCGCTCCGAAGGGGTCGGCCAGGGGCAGCTCGAGATTCTCTTCGATTTCATGATCGCGAACTCCGGCGGAGTGATCAGCCGCTACTATGATTTCATCAAGGTGCTCGCCCCGAAGAACCAGCATACCCGTTCCGCCGTCTTGCAAATGGCGCGCTACGATGACGTGCTGCTCGACTCCCAGTTCGAGAATGGTTCGGACGGCAACCTCTACGAGTACGAGTTGCTCTACACGCCCAACAACGCGGACGCGAACGGCTACAAGCGCCCGAATCCCGATGGGGTGACGGGCGCCACGGTGGGCAACCTCGGCGACGACAAGGAAAAGTACCGCTGGTTCTTCCTGAAGAAAAACAATCGGGAGGCCGACGATTTCGGACCCATCATCGCCTACAACAAGAAATTCAGCCAGAGCGGAGCGGCCTTCGAGGACGGGCTCGAGGAGGTGGTGGACATCGATGGTTGGTTGCGCGGCATGGCCTACGCCGTCCTCTCGGGAGCGGGCGACAATGCGGGCGCCAACAGCCAGCACAACGGCATGTACTACGCCCACCCGGATGGGCGCGTGATGTTCCTGCCCCACGATATGGACTTCTCCTTCAGCACCACTCGTTCGATTTTCGCCAACTCGCAATGTGCCAGGCTGACCGCTGACCCCACCCGCAAGCGAATCTACCTCGGGCACCTGCTCGACATCATCACCACGACCTACAACCGCAGATCGATGCAGATCTGGACCCGCCATCTTCAAATCCTCGACGCGTCGCAGCCGTGGAGCAGCCACCTGAACTACATGGACTCGCGTTCCAACAACGTGCGCTCCCAAATCAACGCCCAGATCGCGGCCGTGAACTTTTCCATCACCACCGGCAGTCCGCTCACGGTGGGCACCAGTAGCGCAACGGTGTCGGGCGTCGGGTGGGTGAATGTCCGGGAAATCCGGCAGCAAGGTGGGGGGGCTTCCCTGCCTCTGACCTGGTCCGACGGAGACTCCTGGAGGGTGGAACTTCCCCTCATTCCCGGGGTGCATGACTACACCCTCGAAGCACTCGACTTTTCGGGTGGAGTCATCAGCACCGATACGATCACGATCAACAACACCAGCGTCATCCCTCCCGCTTCGGAGCAGACCCTGGTGATCACCGAGATCAGCTATCGTCCCGAAGCACCCGATCCCGCGGAGGAGGCCCTTGGGTTTGATGCCCGTAGCGATTTCGAGTTCGTGGAGCTCATGAAC
>JAPKFB010000149.1 GCA_028821775.1 Roseibacillus sp. | reverse complement strand
AGAGGGCCTGTGACCGGGACGCTCACGCCACGGGGGAGCTTGCCTCGCTTTGGGCTCGGTAGGGATTTAGAGGCGACCGGGACTGTCACCTTACGGGGGGAAGTGCGGCTGAGGCCGGGGAAGGGCCTGTGACCGGGACGCTCACGCCACGTTTTTGGTGGCGGCGGATAGGCCGCTATGGGATTATTTCTAGGGCTCGGTAGATTCTTGACTGAGAAGTTGGGGCGCCAGGGTCGGAGACGAGCTGGGTCGTTGTGGAGAGGGTAATGTTCTCCAGAAGCTGCCAAGCGAGAGTCGCGTCCATGAACTCTACCTTGTAGCTAGTTGCTTGAATTCCGGTGAGGAGGAATTGCATCGAGCCGTTGGGAAGGATCTTGGGATCGGTGAGGGTGGGAGGTTCCGGGTCTCCCATCTCGCTGATGGTCAGATTGGTCAGGTAGACGTTGTCACCTGAGCCGGAGTTCCCAAAGCCATTCGCTGCGACCGAGGCGACGTAGAAGGTCACGTCCCCGGTGCCGGCGGCAGGGGCGGTCCAGTTGACAGTGTAGGTGTAAGGGCTGGTCGCTGGGTTAGGAGCATTTTTATGGCCCACGTGGGTTTCGCTATTTCCGTAGGTCTTGGTGTCCGATCCACCTGCACTCCATGTGCCTGTGCTGACCGTGTTTTCGTCCGTTTCCCGCGAGACCATGGAGAAGCCGAAGCGACTTTTGGTATCGACGATTGTTACGTTGAGCGAATATGGCTGACCGGCTTGGTATTCGTTATTGCCGGAGAACGAAAGACTGACGCTACCGCTGCCCACGCTGGTGTGGCAGGATGCGCAGTTTCCGTGGCCGGGGGCACCGGTTGTCGCGGGGGGTGGCGTGCTGGAGTAGCCTTGGCTTTGCGGTGCGGAAAAGATGGCGATGACGAGGGAAATGATCGTTAGAATCAGTGATTGGCGGGGCGAATTCATGGGCGGGGAGAGGACGTTAAGAATTGGATCTTAATCAGTTCCAGTTCACGGTGCAATTAAGAAAGATGCCGTGTGCGGTGTAGTCGTTGACGCCTTTGCTGGAGGGCTCGTCATAATCGTGGTAGCGATATTGCAACTGGGCATGGACGTTGTCGGTGATCCGGGTGGACAGGGCGGCCTGGAGGCCGTGCATCCGGTAGTCGATGCCGAGGGGGAGGCCGCTGGCGGAGTTGTCGTGTGCGTAGTCCGCCCGGGAGTAAGTATAGTAGGCGGCCAGTTGAGTGTCGCCGCTGATGCGGTAGGTGCCTCCGAGATTCACGGCATAGACGTCTCCGGTATAGGAAGTGACGGCTGGGTCGTCGTTGTTCGCGGTGCGGGTTTGGGTGTCGTAGTAGGAGCAGTTGCAGCTCAGCGCTAGTTTCTCCCAGGGGGTGAGGTGGATGTTGAGGCCGTAGATGTTGGCATCGTACTTCCCAGCAAGGATCTCGCCTCCCGGGGTGTCGGAGGAGAAGCCGATGGTGACTGAATCTGTCTCGGTGGTGAAGTCGGTGGATTGATGCCGATAGCTGAGCAGGGTCCTCAACCACGGCTTTGGCCGGTAGTTGATGTGAGTCTTGAACTCATTTGTTTCCAGTTCGCGACCGACGATGAAGGCGGAATAGCCTTCATTGGGGAATCCACCGTTCGCCTCGTCGATGCGGTGGTCGTAGTCGTCGTCTTCGAGGGAATAGCGGTAGCGGGCATTGAGGGAGAGGCGTGGCAGCGGATTGAGGGTCATCCCGAGCGTGTAATCCTGATCACGGCTGTCGGTGCCTGTGTCGCGGCGGAAGCCGTTGATCAGTCCGGGGTCGTGCTCGAACAGTTCGGCATCCTGTTGTTCCCATTCTCCTTCCGCGTAGAACACGGCGCGACGAATCCCTGTGTAGCGAAGGGTGGCGTGTTCACGCATGGACACGGTCTTTCTCTCAGACTGCACATTGGAGACGAAAAAGGAGGGTGGGGGGACGTCGGGAGTGGGAAGGCCGAAAAAGTAGTTGGCGGTGCCCATTGCGTCCTGACGTTCCCAGTTGTTCTGGAGGCCGGTGGTGAAGGTCCACCCTTTCCAGGGTCCGAGACGGGTGCTGGCGTTGAAGATGTGGGTGTGCCAGTCGAGGTTGATCGGCTGGGCGGACCAATACTGGCCGAAGACTCCATTTCCGAGGCTGTCGAGGGTTTCCTGGCTGAAGGTTGCGTCGGAATCGAGTTTCGAATAGTAGTAGCCGCCCGAGAGCAGCCAGTGGTCCGTGATCAGCTTTTGCATGCTGAAGGCGTTGGCGAACTGGGTGCTGTCGGAGCTCTCGGTGATTGTGGTCAAGGTGTCGGACCCCTCTGCAACATTGGACCGGCTGGTCTCCACCCGGGTGGTTGTCGAGTCGTAGAACTCGGCGAGGAGATTGTTCTCGAAGAGAATGCCCTTCCAGTCGTGGCGGAGATCGAGGGTGATGCGGTGGACATCTTCATCGATCATTTTATAGGAGGGGAGGATGTTCCGGGTGAGGTCATCTTGGGTGGAAGCTCCCCAGTAGAGTGTCGATTTTTCGCCATCCTTGAACCGGTATTCGTAGCCGAGAGTGATCGATGGGAATCGTGGCCGGTCGATGCCGATCTCCGTCCAAATTCTGCCGCGGTCGAGATGGAGGTTGCGATCGAGTTCGAAGCTTGGGGCGAACTCCGTCGCGAAGGGTGCGTAGTAGCCGCCGACATTGTTGGAGTAGCTGCGGAAGTGCTCGAAGCCGCCCCGGACGAAGCCGATGTCCTGTCGCTCGAGGTTCAGGGTGAAGTCGAGATTGTGCGGAGCGTCGAGGCGGCCTTCCACAGTCACTCGCGTTTCGTCGTCGAGCCATTGATCGAGTTGGAGCTTGGCGAATCCTCCGGACAGGCCCTCGCGGGTCCAGTGATGCTGTCTAAAGAGTTGTTCGTTGCCGTTCACGCTGTAGCCGCCGATCATTGGCGAAGTGATCAGAGTTAATCCGCTGGCACTGGCCTGATCAGCGTCCCAAGTGGCGCCTTGGTCGATCCAAGTGCGCAGCAGGGCAATCTCGTTCGGGCTCATCGGTGGCGCGTCACCGGGGGGAGGCATTTCCAAATCCGGCACGAGATGGGCGATGAGGTGGATCATGGGGCTCTTTGCGCTGTTGCCCGGGACAATGGCGAGACCTCCGGAGCCGCCGCGGAGGGCGGATCGGCGGTTATCGAGACGGAAGCGGCCTTTTGGCTTCTCCGGTCCGTGGCATTTCATGCAGCTGCGCTTCAGAAGGGGTCGGACTTCGGTGGCGAAATCGATCTGACGATCTGTCGCCAAGGGTGAGGGGAGAGCGCTGAGGTCGATGGGTTGCGCCAGTTGGGGTGCGGGGGCCCCGTCGGGAGGCATTGCCTCGGATCCCGGGTGTTCGGTCATTGGGAAATTGGAGGTTCCTCTTCTGGCAGGATTTGCCTTGGCTGCGGGGCCGTTCCACTTGGCGCCGTCCTGGATCCAGCTTTTCAGCAAGCTGATTTCAGTCTTGGAGAGGGGGGGACCTTTCGGCGGCATTTCGCCATCTTCGACAAGCTCAATCAGGTAGCTCGCTTGCGGGTTTCCGGGGATGATGCCATCCCCTTTGAGTGCCGCGGTGCGGCTGTCGAGCCGGTAGTCGCTTTTGGACTTTTTGGGTCCATGGCACTTGAGGCATTTTTTCTGGAAGATGGGCCTGACCTGAGTGGAGTAGTTCACCTCCGCAACCACGGGCAGCGTGGCTACCGCAAGAATCGCGATGCTCCGGGAGAGTAAGGATGGGCGCATTCGGGCAAACATAAGCTCAATGCATGATCAGTAGAGAAGTTTCGGATGGATGTTGGATCCATGAACCGCGGTGTGGCAGGAGAAGCAGCTACCCCGATTGAGGAAGGAGGAATGGTCGGTCTTGCCGATCGTGATGCCTCCGGAACCGCCGGGCACCTGTGCGTGGCATTTCAGGCAGAGGTTGGAATCCGGCTGGGCAAGCATCTTGCGGTTCACGGAGCCGTGTGGCTGGTGGCAAGTGGTGCAGCCTTCCTGCATGGCTTCGTGTTCGAAGACGAAATTCCGGGTTTGTTCCTGATGGCACTTGGAGCAGGAAGCGTCCTGCCGGCCAACAGCGAGGTGTCCGTGGGGGCGGCCGATGTCGTGTCCATGTGGATCGTGGCAGTCCACACAGTTCATTTGCTTTTCGAGGACCGGATGGTGATGGGGAAGCTGGAACTCCGCGCTCGTGGTGACGTGGCACTTCAGGCAGGACTCGGCGGTCTTGCCGGGGTTGACGATCTGGCGTTCGAACTGGGTGCCTCCGCCGCTGGCGACATGTTTGCTTCCGGGACCGTGGCAAGATTCGCAACTCCTGTCGGTGGCTGCGTCGTTCCCGGCGAAGGAGATGCGGGAGTGAACGCTGCCGGGAAATACCTTGCTGATCTCCACATGGCAGGTGGCGCAGGACTGGCTGCCGACAAAGGTGGCTCCCTCAATATGAGGAGGTGGGGCGAGGGCGGTATTTCCCGAGCTGGAGCAAGAGGAGACGAGGAAATGGACCAAGCCGGAGAGGACCCAGAGACCGACCAAGCTAGGCACGATGAGGCGCTTTCGGTCGCTCCTGAATTCGGCGATCCTGTTTCGGAGAAGGGTGATCATGCTCGGTAATTTTAGAGGATTTCCGGGCGATTAATCAATGCAGGACCGGTGTAGGGATTCATTGCAGCTAACGAGGAGACGTGGAGTCTGAGCCTGGTGGGTCCGGACTCAAGATTTCTCTAGAGCAGAATACAGGCTATTCTCTGAATGTTTTGGTTTCCGTTGTTCCGAGCTATTGAGGGATGCCGTAAGCCTTGCGGCAGTTGCCTGCGCTGATGGCAGTTTGCTCGTCGGGGGAGAGGGAGGAGA
>JAPKFB010000148.1 GCA_028821775.1 Roseibacillus sp. | reverse complement strand
AAATGAAGTGGCCCCGGGAAACGGAGCCAGAGAGTTGTTGAAAACTTGAGCTGGTCGAGCGCCTTTCATCCCAGCTCGGACCACGCTTGGCGGGTGGCGATCCCCTGTGCCGTGCTGGTAGACAACTGACTAGGGTCCGGCTCGATCCCGACACGGCCCAGGTCGAGGCGGTCGGCATCCAGACAGACACTGAGCGTGGGTTCGGACTGGGGCTCGCCGCCGTTGTGAATGTTACAGGCAGTGACGAGCAGTTCCATTTGAAGATCGTCGAGCTGGAAATGGCCCGCTTGTCGAAACTCGATGGCGAGCTGCGCACCCCGGGGGCCGTGCTCGGGGTCACGGTATTCGCTTTCCCGACAGGAGTCGTGAAAGACGGCGAAGAGGCGGACAACCTCCGGGTCCGCATCGTGGAAACGAGCTAGGTAAAGACCATTGCGTCGCACGGTGAGCCAGTGGCTGGCACCGTGGACCGAATGGGGATCAAGTCGGAACTGATCGGTGACGAGTTGCCAAATCTTTGTCTCTGAAGGGTCGAGCATGGGGTGGATATGTTGAGCGATATTTTGAGGCTATCGCATTCTCCTGGTGATCGATCGCCAAAATCAAGACGATTCCAGAGTGTGAAAGCCAACACTGACGATATTACGCTGAGCCTGTGACGTTTCAGGCCACCGTCTGCCAGTGCATCCAGATCATCACCATGGCGGCGGTGTCGAGCTCACAGTATTGGAGCAGCAGTTGCTTCAGCTGCTCCCTAGCTTTCTCGTTCTCCGCTCCCCGTCCGAAGACGAGGTCTTGGTAAGCACGGATGGCAGCAGTCCCCTCCTGCACAATTCCCGCGTCCTCGGCGGAGTCATCGACCGGCAGCGCTTCCAGAGTCTTGTAGGGATCCATCACCATCCCTTTATCGTCCCTTCGGTGATACTTCGAAAACAGGGGGTGGGTCCACAACGACTCGTCGTTCTCCCAGACCGCGGGCAGGACGCACTTGATGGAGGTCCGGCCGCCCATCCTCGGGTGGAAGTGATACTTCCTCACCAGTTTTTCCATATCCACCACCCGGTCGCTCTCGGGGGAGCCGAGGGAGTCCAGCCACTCCGCAAGACCGGGGTCGTCCACGCCCAGCCTGTCCATGTAGGTCCGGATTTCCCGCAGGGCGGTCTGCTCGAAGGACGACCAAGTGTAAACGGTTCCCTCGTCTCCGATGACCTCCCGTAGGGTCCGTGCGAACTCCAGGTTCGGAAAGTCCGGCCCGACATTGATCCACTCAAAATGCTCCACGTCCGCACCCGGTTTCGAGATGGTGTGACAGCTCCACTGGAAAGACGCCTGCTGGTAGGGTCGCATCCCGGCGTGGTAGGGCAGCGCCACGCGGCTCGCCTCGAAATCAATGAAGTGGAGCGGGTAAGCATGCGTCCGCAGTTCGTCCCGCAGGGCGTCATCGAGAAACTCGCGAGGAGGCGAGGTGTGATCGAGCTGGATTCTCTGACGCGAGGCATACGCCCCCTTCAGCCATCCCTCCGGCACATCGAGCAGACCGCCCTTCCCCTCCCCTGTGAGTAGGGAGACAGGATCCGCGCCCTTCTCCGGTGGCCGCAGCCCGTCCAGACGACAAAAGTCGAGCAGATGGGGTTCGGCGTGTGCGAGTTCCCCCCAGCACTCTGCAAACCCACAGCGCTCCCCATCCAAATCCGTCCGGTATTCGCACTTCTTGCAGAGCATCCCAAGCGCTGGTTCCAGCCGCTCAGCGGTCTCTCCTGCAACGCTCGCGGCCAATTCGTCAGCCGCCGCCTCCACCTCCGCAGCCAGCTCGCCCACCTCACCGGCCACATCGATCAGGGCGAGTAGATGCGCTTCCCTGAGCGAATCGACGTCGCCGAGAAACTCGACGTCGGTGGACATTCGGCCTCCCCCCTCCCTCGTCAGTCTGAACCTGTCGCAAGTGCAGTCCTCGCTGGCGGCCTTCGACTTGTCGACCACACACAGCACCGGCTGAATTTCCAGCTCCGGAAAGGCGCGCTTGAAGACGAGGGCCTGAAAGGTCACATCCTCGAGGTAGGGCCGCTTCGTAGCAATGATTCCGCCCTGCTTCCCGCGAAACGGGTTCGGGCCACCCGCGACAGTGTCTACCGAGGTGGACTTCACCTCAATGAGGCGAACTACGGAGCCCTTCTTCTCGAGGATGTCGACCCGTGCCAGCAGATTTCCCGCCATGATGGTCGGCTCGAACAAGGTCACCTCGTCCTCCTCGAGTCGCTCCCGCACCGCCTCGAAGGCGTCCTCGTGTCCCGCAAAGCCCTCCATTTCAATCCCGTCGGGAAAGAGCAGTTTCGCCATCTTCTCCACCATGTATCCCCCGTCGGCGAGGAACTTCATGAAAGGGTCCTGATCAAGAAGCGAGGGATACCTCAGCTTCTTGTAATATAGCTTGGTCGGACAGGTCCGAGCCACCTTGAAATCAGATTTTGATAGATACATGATAATTGTTAGCCTCCCGCAGTGTTCTACCAAGTCCTAACGAACAGGGTAAGACAAATACAGTCCCACCCATTCACGCCAGCAGCGCCCACTCCTCCGGCGAGAGCAACCGCTGCGCTGAGTCCGGCGGAAGGTTTGCGGCGAGAATCGCCTTCGCCGCTTCCAGGGCAGGGTATTCCGTCTGCCGAAACTCGATGATCCTCTTCTCCGGATCCCAGAGGGTCCAGGAGGCTCGCAGGTCCGAAAGGTCCCGCGGCTGGCCCACCGAACCAACTGTCGCCAGACAGACGGCATCCTCCGGCACGTGAATCTTGTTCACCCCGATCCGCTCCGGAATCGCTCCACGGGCGTCATCGAAGAAAAAGTCCTGCTGATGAGTGTGCCCAAAGAAGCCGACCCCAAAATCCTGTTCCTGCAGGATGTCGAGGTTTGGTGCCGCCACCTCCTTGTTGACGATGTAGGGCCAGTCATTCGCCGCGGCCAGGCTGGCGTGGGCGACGATGCCGCCCTCCACGCTCAACACCCAGGGGCGGTCCCAGAGCCACTCCAGCGCCTCGGTCTCCATTTTACGAACCGCATGGACCGCCCCGGACCATACTGCATTCGCTTCCCACCCTTCCGGCAGTTTCTCCTCTCCCAGTTTAAAGACCAACTTGGATTGGGCATCATGATTGCCCAGCACGCAATTTCCTCCGAGTTTCCGAACGAGTTCCACGCACTCGCCGGGGGACGCCCCGTAGCCAACGAGATCACCGCCGAACACGATCATTTCAGCTCCAGAGGTGGCCACTTCCCACAGCACCGCCTTGAGGGCCGGAAGGTTGCCGTGGACATCGGAGAGGATAGCTACTTGAGACATGGGCCGAAGGCTACCACCCGTGTCAATGGGTCAGCCCCGAATAACCGTAAAGCACTATGGCAGAGCCCTTTAACCCCATTTTCGGAGCCGTCAGATCTCCCCATGTGAACTTCTGTATACTGGTACCCATGATCAAACTCCTCAAACACCTCCTGCCGAAAAGGATCAGCCACAATCCGCCGGCCCCCAAGCCCCTGAACAAATCCGAACTGGCCAAAGATGAGCTCGCAGGCGACGATGATCTGATCAGAGAGACTAATGATCCCTTCGAACAACAAAGGTCCCATCAACCTGTTATCCGAAAAATGTTTCTCGCCCTCACTCCCTCTGACAAAGACAGTCAAACTGCAGTGGCGGAGCTTGAGGCCCTACTTGCCCAACCTTCCGAGGAATACCATATCTCCATGATGGGCACGGGCCGCGGACTTCCCGACACGGCCCTCACCATCTGGCACCTCATCAAACAACGACCCCATCCGGGTCGCGTGCGCATCAACGCTCTTGGTTCCCTTCAGGGCTCGAATGTGCTGATCTGGCTCGCCGGAGATGTCCGCTCTCTCCGACCCGACGCATGGATCAAATACAAGCCAAGCCCCGTCTACGACTCTGCGGCACCGCCGACCATCAACAACTCCCGACCCTTTCGAGATCACCGCCGACGCCAGGGTCGGAGGCTGACCCTCCTCGAACGAGACTATGCCAGAGTCGTCACCCTGATTGAAGCCCATCTCCCGGAAGACTTCGCCGGACGAGCCGTTGGAAACTCCGAACTCTCCGAGTGGGCCATCATCGACCAGGCCAGGACAACTCAACCCGAGGAGGGAAACCCATGAGTTCCGGATCCACCGCCGCGGAGTCTCTCTCCACCTGCTTCCAGAGTGTCTCACCCGAGTGGATGGCGTTTCTCGCCCGCTTCGCGGACACCGATCAAGAGATTGCCTACTATCCCTCCGCTGGACTGGACTTTCATCCAGCTCTCTACTGGAAGAAGGAAGGCATGCGGCTGGTCCTCTCGGAAGTTCCGGAGGGCTATTCCGAACCGGATCTCTGGATCTTCTCCGACTACTTCCACAGTGGACAACCGGACCTCTTCGACCGCGACTTCCTGCACCGCGACGACCGCACAACGATGCGCTTCGAAAGCATCTGCGAAATCTCAGCCGACCCAGAGCACTTTCTCTACCGACACAATCGCAACTACACGGGGCACCAATCCTCAGCTCTGACTGGAAGGGCGTTCTATTTCAGAGCGCTCGTTGAGAGTCACAAACTCGAACCCTACCACTTCGACGGGATCTACTTCTGCTACGAAAACGTCAACCTCCTGGACCAGTTCTTCCTCCGCCACTCCGTCCCCGTATCCCACTTGGTATGGAAACGCGATGGCGCTGGATTTGGCGGCGGAAAGCTGAAGCATGAGTTCCTCCTCCCACTTTCAGCTCTGATGGGGACCAGATGGTTCTACCTGTCGGATCAATACGCCAAGGCCACACCTCGCCAAAACCGATGGCCGGCGGAACTTGAAAACTGGCGGGACAAATGCCCGACCTCGATTGATCTTCACTCGCTAGGTGAGTTCCAATGGGATGAAGAAGATCGCGTG
>JAPKFB010000079.1 GCA_028821775.1 Roseibacillus sp. | reverse complement strand
GGACTCGGGAGCAGGCGTGGGCGTGGACTCGGGAGCAGGCGTGGGCGTGGACTCGGGAGCGGATTCGGGGATTCCTGGAATTGGAGCTGGGGTGGGAGACGGTGCAGGAATGCCGGGGATCGCGGAGGGTGGGAGATCAGGAACCGGGGTCGGAACTCCTGGGATTCCGGGAGTCGGGATGCCGGGAATAGGGGTCGGGATTCCGGGGATTCCAGGAGTCGGGATGCCAGGAATAGGGGTCGGGATTCCGGGAATTCCAGGAGTCGGCTTGGGAAGCGAAAGAATGGGCGCGGGCACATCCAGAGCGGTGTTGTCCGGCGCGTCCTCCGGGAGAAGAGGGGCCCGGATGGGACGGGGCGCTGGTTTGTTAGGATCAGGCCGCGGAATGGAGATCGGGAGGGTAACCCCCAAGGTGTTCAAACGACCGGTGGCGAGAAGCTTAACCTGCGGGGCGCTCTTGGATTGCGAATCGGAAACGCGGGCGTAAGCCTCGCGGGCAGCTTCCACGTTGCCAGCGGCACTCTTAACGTCGCCGAGGCGAATGAGGGCCAAGGGGGCAACATGTCCTGCCTGCTTGTCATCGGCGAGTTCCTCGAGGATAGCGGTGCCCTGTTCGATCTCACCGTCATCGAAGTAGAAGGACGCCAGAGCCATGCGGGCGGAAGGATGAGCCGCGTGATCTGCGTTGTTTTCGATAAAGTCTTTGAGGGTCTTGATTGCGTCCTCTCTGAGGCCGTCGTCCCATTGCTTTTTGGCGAGTTCGACTTGGGCGGTCCCGGCGGCCGGGGTTCCGGCGAACTGCTCGATCACATTGCGAAAGTCGCCCATGTCCCTGGCGGCAACCAGTGCTTCTCCGGCACTCCGTTCCTTCGCATCGCGCATTCCCTTGATGACGATCCAGCCTGATACTCCGATCACGACCAAGAGGCAGAAGAGCAGCAGCTTCTTCTGGTTGTTCTCGAGGAATTCCTCGAATTTGGACGGACCCTGTTCGATTTCGCCAAGCAGGGTAGGGGAATCAGGCTCCTCATTTTTTTGAAGAGGGTCTGATTTTGAAGGAGCTTCTGACTTGTTATTCTTGGCCATGGATCAGCGGAGCTGTGTGGGTAGCGCGGGAGGAGCGTTGAATCAAGCCCTTGTGGCGGATTTCAGGGTTGGCGAGAGCTCGCGTGTGGGTAGGTTCGCCCCGCAGATGGCCCGGATGCTCTACTTGCTGGCTGGAGAACACAGCGGAGATACCCGTGGGGCCGAACTTATGACGGCCCTCCAAACGATGCGTCCCGATTGGCGTTTTTGTGGGCTGGGGGGGCCGAAAATGCGGGAAATTTCGGATGGAGGGGTGCGCGACTGGGTTGAGGATGCGGCGGTCCTCGGTGTTTGGGAGGTCCTCAAGCGCTATTCCTGGTTCAAGGCTCGTCTGGAGGAGACCCTCCGTGAGATCGAGGAACTCGCTCCTGATGCGGTGGTGTTTGTCGATTATCCAGGATTCAACTTGAGGGCCGCGTGGGCTCTGTATCAGGGAGGAGGGAGCGCGCGTCTGGTCAACTATGTGAGTCCACAGGTCTGGGCCTGGAATAAAGGACGCATTCCGCGCATTGCGGAGTCGCTCGACTTGATGCTCTGTCTTTTCCCCTTCGAGAAGGCCTTGTTTGAAGATGCGGGTCTGAAGACGGTGTGCATGGGGCATCCCATGGTCGACCAATTGGAGGCGGAGCGCATCGCGGTCTCTCGTGTGCCAAATTTGATCGGGCTCTTTCCTGGGAGTCGGGAACGGGAAGTGGCGCGTCTCTTTCCCATGATGATCGAGGTGGTTGCGAAGCTGCATGGGCAGTATCCGGAATGGACCTTCGAAGCCTCGGCCGCCTCTGAGTCCTTGCAGCGGAGGATGCGAACGATTCTGGAAGAGAAAGAGGCTCAAAATCTCCCGATTGAGATTGTGTGCGGGCAAAGTCACGCTCTCATGCAGAGCGCCTCCTGCGGGGTGGTGACCAGCGGAACGGCCACCATGGAGGCGACCTACTATGGCCTGCCGTATTGCCTGGTCTACAAGGTGGCTTGGCCAACCTATCTTGCTGGTCGGGCGGTCATCGATATCGAACATCTCGGGATGGCCAACATCCTGGCGGGTCGGCAAATCGTGCACGAATTCATCCAATACGAAGCCAACGTTCCAAACGTGAGCTCCTTTGTGGAGAGCGTCATGACCGATCCGGTGCGGAGAATGGAACTGGAGAGTAATCTGTTGGAGACTGGGGCCAAACTTGGTGGGGGCGGAGCGGCCCAGGTCGCAGCGCACGCGATTGTAGAGCTCTTGGAAGAGGAACCGCAAAGAGAGCCATGACGGGCGAGGACCCTGAGGGAGTGAAGGAAGAGGACGATCTCAAGCCCAACCCGGCTTGGAAGATCGCGATGGTGGGCGTTCCGGTCTTCCTGGTGCTCTCCACGGCCTGGGCGATTTGGGGATCGTGGAAGAAGTCGCAGGTAGAGGTCGTGGACCCCCGCCTGGCACTGGCCTCCTCTGCTGCCGATGTGGAAGAGATGGAAGACCATCTCTACAAGCTGTCCCAACTTCTTGGGAAGCGCGATTGGGAATCAAGCAAGGGCCGGACGAACATGCGGCGTGCCATCACCTTTATCGAGAGCACCTTGAGCCCGCGAAACTATGGGTTCTCAATCAAGAGGGGCGAACACTTGGCTCACGAGGGGGATCGCTGGCCCACGGTCTGGGTGAATCTCAAAGGCACTGTGGAGCCCAAGGAGGTCGTGCTGGTGGACGCTTCCTACGATGTGAGCGATGCGGCCGTAGCGGTCGTGCTGGCGGTGGCCAACGATTTGCGAGATGAGAAATTGAGCAAGACGGTGCGCTTCGTCTTTCACCCCGCGCGGCTCTATTTCGCGCAGGAAGGCAAGGACCTCGGGGATGTGCTGGAGCCGGACGAGTCTCACCAAGCCACCCTGGAGCCCGATCTTCCGGGCGAGAGTGGTGTGGCGCCGGAGCCGGGCAGGTGGAACGGAGCGCAACTCAAGCCGGTGGCCGATGCTCTCGCGCAAAAAGTGAGGGAATTGGCGCGCTAGGATTGAAAAATGCCTTGATGCCGGGAAGGAGCGCACGTATTCCTCCCGCCCCGAGGACTGAAAGGGGCATTAGCTCAGTTGGTAGAGCGCTTCAATGGCATTGAAGAGGTCAACGGTTCGATTCCGTTATGCTCCAGTCTTCGTTCGGCCCGACCGGGGCGATCGAAGGCTGCCCCGGCGAAGTCCCCTTGGGGGGGCGGAGACGGGCTTGGCAACCCCGTCTGGAAAAAAAGCGATTTCACCTGGATACCAGCGCCCCAAGATTCCACCACTCCACCACTGAAAAACTCATGGCTGCTGAAGGACAGGAACTTGCCATCGCTTGCGCAAAAGCTGCGGAAGAGATTCTCGCGGAGGACATTCATGTGCTCGATTTAAGGGGGGTCTCGTCCTTGACCGACTATATGCTGGTGTGCTCGGGATCGTCCATGCCGCACCTGAAGGCCATTCTGCGTGAGGTCGAGGTGAAGGTGAGGGAATGGTCCGGTGCTGATCCGCTCTACTCCGAAGGCAAGGCTGACAGCCGCTGGGTGGTACTCGATTATGTCGATGTCATGGTGCATATCATGCATCAGGAAATGCGGGAGCTCTATGCCTTGGAAGAGCTTTGGGGGGACGCCAAGATTGTTGAGTGGGAGCCAAACCGCGCTCCGAGCAAGTAGGCGTGGACCGCGAAGTCTGCGCGGTGTAGAGAGGCGGCGATGCGAATCGAGCTCCTCACGACCGGGACCGAGCTCATGCTCGGCACGACCCAGAACACTCATGGGGCCTGGATTGGTCAACGCTTGTTCGCCCTGGGCCTGCGGGTGGATCGGCAAATCACGGTGCCGGATGGGCCGCCAGTGGTTGAATCGATTCGACTGGGGATCGAAGACGGGGATGTCTTGATTGTGACCGGGGGCCTGGGCCCGACCAGCGATGATCTGACGCGGGAGGCCCTCTCGGAAGTTCTTGGAGTCGAGATGATCGAAGACGAAGGGGCGCTCCGGACGATGGAGGAATTCTTTGCAAGTCGGGGACGGAGGATGGCGGAGGTGAACCGTAAACAGGCCATGGCGTTGGTGGGAGCGGATATCCTTCCGAACCCGAATGGAACCGCGCCCGGGCTCTATGTTCCCCCTCGGATGAGCGGTGAGCATCACTGTGCGGTCTTCCTGCTACCGGGGCCGCCGCGCGAAATGTATCCCATGTTCGATGCGGAGGTGGTTCCGCGCCTGGAGGCCTTGGCCGGGATTGAGAAGCCACCTGAAATGTTGGAGTTGAAGTTTGTCGGAATTGGCGAAAGTGATTTTCACCAGGAGGTTGACGCTCAGTTGAAGGCCATTGCAGGACTTGAGCATGGTTATTGTGCGCGATTGGGCGAGGTGGACCTGCGCTTGATCGGGAGTGCGGAGGCGGTCACGGAAGCGCAGACAATTATAGAAGATACGTTTGCCCAGCAGCTCGTGAGCTCCGACGGGGCCATTCTGGAAGAAGTGGTGGTGCGGTTGTTGAAGGAGCAGGGGAAGTCGGTGGCAACGGCAGAAAGTTGCACCGGAGGATTGATCGCGGCCCGCCTCACCGATGTCTCGGGCGCGTCGGAAGTCTTTCGTTATGGATTCGTGACCTATGCCAACGAAGCCAAGCGTGATTTGCTCGGGGTGAATTGGGAAGATCTGTTAGAGCACGGCGCGGTGAGCGAGCCGGTGGCGCGTCAGATGGCGGAAGGAGCGCTCCGGGTGGGCGAAGCGGAAGTGGCGGTGGCTGTCACCGGGATTGCAGGTCCCACAGGCGGGACCGAATCGAAGCCAGTAGGGACGGTGTTTCTGGGGGTGGCGGTGAAGGGCGAAGAGACGAAGGTGCTGAAACAGTTTCACCCCTGGGGACGCGAGGCCTTCAAGCGACAGGTGAGCCAGGCGGCGTTGAACCTGGTGCGGAGAGCGCTGGGGGCTTAGCTCTCTCCTCCGGAATTAAGAGTTGCGATTGTGCGGGCAAAGTAGCGCCGCACCTCGAACGATTCGAACTGTTCCACGACCTCATACTCGGGGAAGAACGAATCGAACTCCGGGAAGCGAGTGTCGCCCTCGTGCGAGGCATAAACCCAGGAGACGAGGAGATTGTCGAGGATCGGGAGAAAGGCGCGGTAGATCTGGGCGCCGCCGATTACGAAGACATGATCGTCCTGAAGGTCGAGGGAGGCGAGCTCGTCGGGAGAGTGAATCATCTCCACCCCTTCGGCAGACCAGGAATCATCACGGGTGAGGACGATGTTCTGACGCTTGGGCAAAGGCCTGCCGATCGAGTCGAAGGTCCTTCTGCCCATCACGATCGGATGGCCGCTGGTGGTGCGCTTGAAGAACTTGAGATCCTCGGAAAGCTTCCAGGGGAGCTCGCCCTCGCGTCCAATGATTCGCTCCGGGGTCATGGCGACGATGCCGGAGAGTTTCATACCGAGACCTCTGCCTTGATGTGCGGATGGGGATCGTAGTTTTCGAGTGTGAAGTCCTCGATCTTGAAGGAGTCAATGTCGCGGACCTCAGGATTGACCCGCATGGTGGGGAGTGGACGGACCTCGCGGGTGAGCTGGAGCTCGGCTTGCTCGAGGTGATTCGAGTAGAGGTGCAGGTCGCCGAAGGAGTGCACGAAGTCGCGTGGTTCGTAGCCGAGGACCTGCGCAATCATCATGGTGAAGACTGCGTAGCTCGCGATATTGAAGGGGA
Organism: Roseibacillus sp.; assembly: GCA_028821775.1. GTDB lineage: Bacteria > Verrucomicrobiota > Verrucomicrobiia > Verrucomicrobiales > Akkermansiaceae > Roseibacillus_B. The sequence continues at coordinate 16,140 of JAPKFB010000079.1, read as the reverse complement.
CGCCGAGAAAGAGATCTGCGCTGCGTTGGTAGAGTTGGCAGGAGAGGCCGGGCCGTTCGCTCCCGGGATTGTGGACATAGAACTGAAAGAGGAGGTGGCAGGGCGGGAGGGCCATTTGATCGACTTTGCCCACGTTCCAGGCCGAGACGATGTGGCGGCGCGAGTGAGGCTTGTTCTTGAGGTCGTCGAGGAGGCGGGCGATCTGATCGATGGGCTGGCCGTCCTCGGTTTGCCAGGCCCGCCATTGCTGGCCGTAAACGGGGCCGAGGTTGCCGTTCTCATCGGCCCACTGGTCCCAGATGCGAACCTTGTGGTCCTGGAGGTAGCGGATGTTGGTGTCGCCCATCAGGAACCAGAGGAGCTCGTGAATGATGGAGCGGAGGTGGAGTTTTTTGGTGGTCAGGCAGGGAAAGCCCTCGCGGAGATCGTAGCGTGTTTGGCGGCCAAAAACCGAACGAGTGCCGGTGCCGGTGCGGTCGGCGCGCTCTTCGCCGTTTTCAAGGACATCGCGGAGCAGATCCAAGTATTGCCGCACGCATCCCTTGTAACCGCGAAGGGAGCGAAAGACGCGAAAATTCGCTTGGGAATTTCTGTGGACAACTTGGGCTGATGGGCGGCGAGTGCCCTCGGGTGTGTTCGAAATCCCGATTGGCGGCGGGGTTGGAATCGTTTTGGAAGAAAAGATCAGGCGCAGCGCGCAGCGCAGGGGAAGGGAATCGTGGCCCATTTCCCGTCTAGCTGAGTTTTCTTCCGGCTTTGTAGGTTCGCCCATCGACGCCCCTCACCCGGGATTTCGAACACACCCTAGTCGTCCGCGCCTGGGCGTCGGCGGAGGGTCTTTTTTTGCCCGTGCTGCCGTTTGAGTCCGACGTCGCGCTGCCTTTGCCGGCGAGAGCGGCGGCGTTTCTGACGGCGGATTTTCTCTATGCGTTGGCGGCGTTCTGATTTTTCGCCGAGCTGGATTTCCTCGGCTTGGTCGCAGAGTTCGCGGCGGGCCAGGAAGCGGTTCATCGAGCGAGACCGGTGTTCCTGGCACTTGATCTCGATTTTGGTCGGGCCATGGCGCAGGTAGACGCAGGAGCTGGTTTTGTTGATTTTCTGCCCGCCGTGTCCCGAGCCGCGAATAAAGCGCTCGACGAGATCCTCGTCTAGGATCCCCAGCTTCTGCATGCGGAGTTGCAGGGCGGCTTTTTTATGCGCGCTGACCACAGCCTGATGTTCGCTTATTCCCGATCAGAGGTCCATCTGCATGTGGCGGAGGGTCCTCATTTCGTCTCTTGCACAAGATCCTCCCCGGCACGGATCTCCACCATCCTCACGCACTCTCTGGAGTGGTTGCTGGCAATGAGGTTAATCCGCTGGGAGGGATCGGTTCCGCGGAGCTGCGACATAGGCCTGCACCGCCTTGCTGATCTCGCCTGCCACGTCGGCCCGGGGGGTGGCAAAGGGCGGGACGAACCAAGGGTAGGATCCGATCACATCAGAGGTGACTGCAATTTCTCCGTCACAGGTTCCGACCCCGCAGCCGATTCCGATAGTGGGAATGTCGATACTGGCGGTCAGTTGGATGGCGACCTCCGGCACCACGCTCTCGAGCACAATTCCGAAACAGCCAGCTTCCTGTAGTGCTTGGGCGCCCTCCAGAAGCGCGGAAATTTCCTCGCCCGATTTTCCCTTCTTCTTGTAGCCACCCTCTTCCTTCACGCGTTGGGGAAGCATGCCGAGATGGCCCATGACTTCGATTCCCTCGTCCACGATGGCCCTGACCTTCCCGGCCTGGCGCACCCCGCCTTCCAGTTTCACGGCTTCCGCTCCGGCCGCCACGAGAGTCCGGGCATTCGCGACCGCTTGTTCGGCGGAGTTGTAGGTATTGATCGCGAAGTCGGCGACCAGAAGAGCGTTTTTGGATCCGCGAGCCACCGCTGCGGTGTGGTGGATCATGTGTTCGATCGTGACATGAGTGGTGTCCGGGAATCCAAGCACGACCATGCCGAGAGAATCACCTACCAGGATGAGGTCGGTCCCGGCCTCATCCAACAAGCGGGCGGTGGGATAATCCCAGGCGGTGAGAGCGGCGATGGGTGGTCCGGACTTCTTGCGAGCGCGGAACGCGGTGACCTTTTGGTGTGCGGGCACAAAGGGAGTTAAAGGCAACTCAGGCTGAAGGCAAAGGGAATGTCTTGCGGAGCGCGGCGCTGGTCATGGGCTCGCACCCGAGGTCCCCTACCACTGCGCCTGCACGAGGGTCAGTTCCGGTTCGCCGGAGTCGAGGCGGCGAAGATGTTCGCTGATGGTCACACGATCACCGGGGAGGGTGAGCTGGGGCCGAATTTCGGCGAGTGGTTGGAGAACGAAGCGGCGATGGATCATGCGTGGATGCGGAATGACCACGAGGCCGGCGTCGATCATGAGCTGGTCAAAGTAGAGGATGTCGATGTCGATGACACGGGGGGCGTTGGGGGTAGCGGAGGCTTCGCGGCCGAGATGGAATTCGATCGCCTGGGTGTCTTCGAGGAGTTGGATCGGCGCACCGACGTAGTCGAGTTCGATGACCGTGTTGTAGAAGTCGGGAGCATTTTCCGGGCAATTGACGGGTTCGCTATGGTAGATGGGAGCCTGTTCGAAGTGCACGCCGACCGGTGTGAGGCCACGCAGGAGTTTCCGAGCGGCACGCAAATTGCCGATGCGGTCGCCCAGATTGGATCCCAGTGCTAGTCCTACCCGCGTTGCCATGAATTAGTTAACGAGGCAGGATGGGGGCCTTATCGGAAAAGTAGCGCGATTGTTCATGGCGGCTTACTTGAGTCCGAGGACGTCCTGCATGTCGTAGAGGCCTGCGGGCTGATCTCGCAACCAAAGGGCAGCTTGGACCGCACCGGAGGCGAAGGTCATGCGGCTGGAAGCTTTGTGGGTCAGTTCCACCCGTTCGCCGTCGGCGGCAAAGAGGACGGTGTGATCGCCCACCACATCGCCGCCCCGGAGGGAGTGCATGCCGATCTGGGATCCGGGACGGGCACCGGTGATTCCGACCCTGCCGTGGACCACATCGTCCTGGCGGGAGGTCTTGGTTTCCTCATTCAGGATCTCGAGGAGGCCATGGGCGGTTCCCGAGGGAGCGTCGATCTTGTGGTGGTGATGCATTTCGATCACCTCGATGTCGAAGCGGTCATTGCCCAGGATGCGAGCGGCGTGACGGGTGAGCCAGAAGAGGGTGTTGACGCCGATTGAATAGTTGGGAGCGAACACGATCGGGAGCGTCTTGGCGGCTTCGTGAATGGCGGCTCGTTCCTCGTCGTCGTGCCCGGTGGTGCCAATGACAAGGGGCGTCTGGTTGGCGAGGGCTTCCGTGAGGAGCTGCCCGGTGAAGGCGTGCATCGTAAAGTCGATCACGGCGTCTGCGCTTTTCAGAAGAGGGGCGAGCTCTTCGCCCGCGTCGTGAGAGCCGTGAATGTGCGCCTCGGTATTTGCTTCGATGGCTTCAGCCACCGCGAGACCCATGCGGCCGGAGCGGCCAGTGATGACGAGGTTCATGATGAGTAAGGGGTCGGAAGGTCGGAGGGTTCCCCTTGTGCGCTGCGCGCCGCCGGGGCAAGCGGGAGTTCGGCTGCTAGAGGAGTTCGAAGTCGATGAGCGTTTTTCGGAGCGCCTTGGTATTGTCGGGGCTGAGGTTCACGAGCGGAAGGCGGAATTCGTCGGTGCAGTGACCACAAAGGGCGAGGGCGCTCTTGATGGGGACGGGATTGGTGTCGAGGGTCATGAGCGCGCTCATGAGGGGGTAATAGCGCTTCTGCATTTCGAGCGCTTCGTCGAAGGCTCCCTTGCGGCAGGCGTTCACGAGGCGCGCCATGACCTCGGGGACGAGGTTGGCTGCCACCGAGACAAGGCCCACCGCCCCGACGGACATGAAGGGAATGGTGAGCGGGTCGTCGCCTGAGACGATTGTGAAATCGTCCGGGACCGCTTGCACAAGTTGGTTGACGCGGTCGGAGGAGCCGCCAGCTTCCTTGATGGAGACCACCGTTTTGCAATCGTTGGCGAGACGGGCGACGGTCTCGACGGGAATGTCGATGACGCTGCGTCCCGGCACCGAGTAGAGCATGAGGGGCAAGGAACTGGCATCGGCCACGGCCTTGAAGTGCTGATAGAGGCCTTCCGCGGAAGGCTTGTTGTAGTAGGGGCAGACTTGCAGGGAACCGTCAGCACCTGCGCGCTCGGCCTCGCAGGTGAGATGGATGGCCTCCGCGGTGGAGTTTGCGCCGGTTCCGGCCACGACCTTGAGGCGTCCGCCTGAAAACTCGATCGCCCGTTTGATGATCTCGATGTGCTCATCGGGCGTGATCGTGGGTGATTCGCCGGTGGTGCCGACGGGAACAATGCCATCAATTCCGGCTTCGGCTTGACGATCGATGAGTGCTTGAAAAGCGTCGTAATCGACTTGGCCGTCACGAAACGGAGTGACGAGGGCGGTGTAGGTGCCTTCGAACATGGGCGATTAGATGCGCGGGCCGGGCACTGCAAGCAAGGGCAAAAATGGGGTGGGCTAGTTTACAACTCGATCTCGCCGTCAAAGACGAAGTCGGCCGGGCCGGTCAGGGTGACGTGATGGAAGCCTTGGTCGGAATCGCCCTCGAATCCGATTTGAAGAGTTTCGCCACCTTGCACGTCGACATTGACGGGAGAAGCGGCGCCCTCGAGAAGATGATAAATGATGGCACAGGCCACCATGCCGGTTCCGCAGGCGAGAGTTTCGTCTTCCACGCCGCGCTCGTAGGTGCGGATTGCGATGTGACCGGGGGCCACTTCCTGCACGAAGTTGGCGTTGGTGCCCTTGGGAAAATGGGCATGATGACGCAGAGCGGCGCCGAGATTGAGGAGGTCGAAATTTTCGAGGTCCGCGACGAAGGCGAGGGCATGAGGGACCCCGGTATTGAGGATGTAGGCTGGGCTTTCCAGACCCTCCACCGTGACTCCGGAATCCAGGTCGAGGTCGAAGGGGTCGGACATCGCGACTTCCACTTCACGTCCAATTATCTTGGCGGACAGGGTGCCCGCAATCGTTTCAAAAGTGACCTCGTCCCGACCGTCGTTGAGCAGGCGGGCGGTGTATCGCCCAAAGCAGCGCGCCCCATTGCCGCACATTTCGACCTCGCCGCCGTCCGCATTGTAGTAGCGAAACTTGAAGTCCGCGCCGTTCTCAGCGGGTTCGGCTGCGAGCAGGCCGTCTGCGCCCACTCCACGATGACGGTCGCAAACCATGGCGACCTGCTTATTGCTGAGTTCGATCGCAAGGTCGCGGTTATCGATCATGACGAAGTCATTCCCGGCTCCGTTCATTTTTGTGAAGGGCAGACGCATGGCGAGGGCACTATTCCTCCATTGTGCTGCGGGTCAAGTCCGAGCAGCTAATTAGGCGGGCAGGGTGCACAGGATCAGGCGCCCTTGGCGGCCTCGATGAGGGGCTTGGTGAAGGCGGCTACCTTGGCGGCGATCTTTGGGCTGTCGGCATTCAGTTCGACCTGTTTCACGATCGCGGAGCCGACCACGATGCCGTCGGAAACGGCGGCCACGAGGGCTGCTTGTTCGGGAGTGGCGATGCCGAATCCGACGCAGACGGGAATGTCGGAGTGTTGTTTGATGGCCGCAATCAGTTGGCCGATTTGGTCCGAGGGGGCGCCATGTGAGCCGGTGACCCCGGTGCGGGAAAGCGCATAGATGAAGCCTTGTGCACTCTGGGCGAGAAGTTTCACGCGAGGGGCCGGGGTGGTGGGCGCGATCAGGCGGATGTGATGCAAGCCTTCGGAGGAAGCGAGTTCCGGATTCTGAATGGCTTCATCGGGGGGCAGATCGAGGAGGAGGATGCCGTCCGCCCCTACCTCCACGGCGTCCCGGTGGTAGGCTTGGAAGCCGTAGGTATAAACCGGATTGAGATAGGTGAAGAGGATGATGGGAACCTGGTGTGTCTCGCGGAATCGCTTGATCAGTTCGAAGACCATCCGAGTATTGCAGCCGGCTTTCAGGGCGCGGCCGGCTGCCATCTGGTTCACGATGCCATCCGCCAAGGGATCGGAGAAGGGGACACCCAGTTCGATGGCATCGACACCAGCATCGGCGAGGGCCCGAAGAATCTCGAGAGAGCGATCGAAATTGGGGTCACACGCGCTGAGGTAGGCCACGAAGGCCTTCTTTCCCTCGGACCGGAGTTGTTCGAAAGTGACGTCGATGCGATTGCTCATGCGGCCCGAGGCATAGGAGAGAGAAAGGCAGGAGGGAAGAGCGATCTCGTGCGGGCTCTCGGGGGGCAGGCTCTGAAAATTGGAGATTTGTTGGGAGGGGACGGTCGAGGCTTCCCGCGGGCCGCCACGATCGGCTAGCGAGGACTGACCTTCCATAAGTCGTTCGGCGGGGATTTTTCGGCTGTGGTGGGGATGCTGAGGGAGCTCCCATTTGGAGGAGCCGGGCGTGACGGCAGAATCCGAGGTATTCCCGCGCGCCGTGGTTACCGGCGACGATGGAGGGAAGGTTGAGATAGGGGAAGAGGGGGTGGGGCCCGGATTACAGAATCAAATCCAGAGCGGCCAGGGCGGAGGTGATCCAATCAGGGGTCGAGGAGAGGATTTTCAGGCGGGGTGACGATTTCGTATTCGATCACGCCGGCAGTCATTGAGACTGGGAGCCCCACGAGGTCTCTCCAGATGGTAGACAGGAGGCGGTTCACCGCCCCCAGTTTGGCGATCGCGTAAGTGACCTTCCGGCCTTTGGCGAGGAGGGTGATCTGTTGGGCGGTGCCCGTAGCGCACGCCCCGCAGGTGACGAGGGCTGCCAGGACCACTGCGCACAAGAGCCGAACTATGGGAAAAGATATGTCTGAGGGAGGCGAGGAGGGGCACGGGGAAAGAGGGCGCTGGCTTGTCATTCGCGTCCCGGCGTGATTGAATTCATCCCAGAATGCGCGCACGCTTGATCAAGGAATTCCGCTTCGAAGCAGCCCACACGCTGCCGAGCTTGCCCGATGGGCACAAGTGCCGGCGGATGCACGGACACAGCTTCAAAGTGGAGATTTCGGTGGAGGGCGAGGTCGAGGAGGAAATCGGCTGGGTTTATGATCACAAGCGGATCAGTGATGCCATGGCGCCTCTTCTGAAGGAGCTCGATCATGGCTATCTCAATGATATTGAGGGACTGGAGAGTCCAACCATCGAGCGCATGGCGGCTTGGTTCTGGCGAAAGCTGGAAGGAGACCTGCCAGGGCTGTGTGAAATCGTGATCTTTGAGACTCCGACCGCCCGCTGTGTCTTTCGGGGTGAGTTTTGATTGGTTTTTGAGCGGAGAGAGGCTACCTAGCGCGCGACATGAAATTCTGGAGCCTGATCCTTGCCGCTGCTGCCTTTCTCTTTGTGGGTGCTTGTGAGCGCCACACTTGGGATGATGAGGACGCCAACAAGGACGGCAAGATCGACCAGAACGAGAAAGGCACATCTCGGCTCTACCAGAAAGATAATCACGGAAGTGAGCCTGAGGGAGGCCACCCTGAGGAGGGTGGGAAGGGCCACGGAGAGGGGGCCGAAAAGGTCGGCAACGAGGCCGAGAAAAAGCACGACTAAGTCGCGCGGTCCTTTTTCCTCTGGTAAGTCAGGAAGCACTCTCCGTTGTCGAGAGGCTCGAAGTGGGTGAGCTCGAACTCGAGTGACGCGGGCAGGTGAGCGCCCAGATGTCCGGTGATGGTGGGGGCGTCCGCTCCCCCGAACAAGGTATGACCGGCGAAGGTGAGATTGATTTCATCGATGGCCTCGAGCTCTGCGAGGGCCTTCACAAGAGTGCCGCCGCCTTCGCAAAGCATGGTTTCGACCCCATAGTCGGTCGCCATGGTGGTCAGGAAGGCGGCGAGGGAGGATCGATGCACGGTGGCTCCGGCGGCTTCGTAAGAGAAGGAATCGTAGTCTTCGGTGGCCTCAGTAGCGAGGAGGTGCAAGGCGCCGCCCTTGGTGTGAAAGACCTTGTGACCGAGAGCGAATCTGCCCGCCCGGGACACAATACAGCGCAGCGGCTGGCCCGAGGGCTTGAGTTTGCTGGGGATCGTCATGGACATGGCGTCGGCCTCCAGGGTGCCGCGCCCGACGAGGAGGGCATCAGCGCGCCTGCGAATTTCCAGCAGGCGTTGCAGGTCCCGCTTGGAGGTGAAGTGGGCGGGGTCCTTGTTGACGGTGGAGATCTTGCCATCTGCGGTGATGGCAAAGTTGATGAGGATGGTAGGGCGCGGCATGGAGGGCGGACGGAGCATGGCGGCGTAAGATCTTATGTCAGAGTGAAAATTTGGGAAAATGCAGGTTGAGAGTGAACGGGCAGGGGGTAGACTCCAAGCAGAACGATATGAGCGATTCCCCAAAGATCACCTGCTACCTGAAGACCTACTGCGGTTGGAGCGAAGGCGTTCGCGCCATCATGCGGAAGTATGACTTGGAGTTTGAGGAAAAGGATATCATTGAGAATCCAGCCTTTCGATGGGAGATGGAGCAGAAAAGTGGACAGTCGCTCTCCCCTTGTGTCGAGATCAACGGGGAGATGTTTCCTGATGTGAGCGGCGAGGAAGTGGAAGCCTGGATGGTGAAAAACTCCTTGGTGTCTGCGAGCGAAGTGGAGCCGGATGCCCCGATCGATTCCTCCTGCTCACCCGAGCAACACGAAGCGCAGGCGCGCGCGAAGGCAGCCGCCGTTGAGTCGGATAGTGGCGCGGAAGGAAAGATCGTCTTCTTGGATTAGAAAGAAGGAACCCTGCTCTCCCGGGAGGCCGGGTGGGATCCTCATTGAATCGGAGCCTTGAGCAGCAAACAGGTCTAGATCCCGCCGGAAACAAGTCTGGTTGCCGGTCTGATCAGGACTGTGCTCTGCGTGCTTTCACCGCTTCCGCAAACCCTTCCAGGACCGCCTCGGTGGTCGGCCACGAGATGCAGGCGTCGGTGATCGATTGTCCGAAGACGAGTGCGCTGGGATCGTTGCCGAGCTTCTGATTGCCTTCCACCAGGTTGGACTCGACCATGACCGCGGCGATGGACTTGGTGCCGCTCGCAATCTGGGAGCCAACCTCACTGGCGACCTCCGGTTGCCTGCGGTAGTCCTTGCGTGAGTTGCCGTGGGAGCAGTCGACCATGAGATGGGGGGCATGGCCGGCTTCGGTGAGCTGAGCTTCGGCCTGGGAAATACTATTGGCATCGTAATTCGGTCCCTTGCTGCCGCCGCGCAGGATGAGGTGACAGGCCTGGTTTCCGGTGGTGGTGACGATGGCCGAGACACCCTGCTTGGTGACGGAGAGAAAGTGGTGACCTTCGCAGGCGGCGCCGATCGCATCAAAGGCGATCTGGTTTGATCCACCGGTGCCATTTTTGAAGCCGACCGGCATGGAAAGTCCGGAGGCGAGTTCGCGGTGGATCTGAGACTCGGTGGTGCGTGCTCCGATGGCCCCCCAGGAAATGAGATCGGCGAAGTATTGGGGGGAAATCGTATCGAGGAACTCTGTGCCGGCGGGCACTCCGAGAGCGGCGAGTTCGAGGAGGAGCTCACGCGAGATGCGAAGCCCTCGGTTGATGTCAAAGGAGTTGTCGAGATGGGGATCGTTGATGAGCCCTTTCCAGCCCACGGTGGTGCGCGGTTTCTCGAAGTAGACCCGCATCACGATCTGGAGGTCGTCGGCGTAGCGGTCGAGGAGGGGCTTGAGGCGCGTGCCGTACTCGATGGCCGCGGACGGGTCGTGAATGGAGCAGGGTCCGACCACGACCAGGAGGCGGTCGTCCTGGCCTCTGAGGATAGCCTCGGCCTGCTTGCGCGCCCCCGCGACGAGGTCGGCGGCGACGTTCGTCATGGGAAGATAGTAGGAGAGAACCGAGGGAGAGATGAGGGGATCAATCCCGGCGATGCGAAGGTCGTCAGTTTCGGGTCGTGGCACGGCGGGAGGGTGTGAGGGGGAGGGCGGCGATGCAAGGGGCTTTTCGAGCGGGGGATGGGCCTGGGAGATTCGCCGGCGGGGAGGACGATCGAGGCCGGGAAATTGTGGAGCTTCCCTTCTTCATGCCCGCGATTGCCATTCTAACAAAGAGCTGGAATACTGCCTCCATGAGTCAGCATGTGCAGCCGACAAAGGTGCCGCAGGAGAAGGACTTCACTGGCGGAATGGTTCCGGACCCTTCCTGTGCCTATGTGGGGTCGACCGGAGAGAAGGAGGTGGACGAGCGGATCATGGCGTTGGTGCAGGAGACCCACAACGTGTCGGACCATTGTCTTTTGTCCGAGATGATGATCACCGCGGTTCGGATCTCGCGCGGGGCAGTGACGGGGGGCGATTTCAAGCTCATGAACCGGGCGCTCAAGGAGATGCGCGAAGCCAACGAGGTGTTCTATCCCTACCGCAATCACCGGAAAGTCGCCGTCTTCGGGTCGGCGCGGACTGAGCCGGACGACCCCGAGTATCAGACCGCCGTCCGCTTCTCGCGTCGCATGAGGGAAGAGGGATTCATGACCATCACCGGAGCGGGCCCGGGCATCATGGCGGCCGGCAATGAAGGGGCCGGCCGGCAGGATAGCTTTGGGCTGAACATCGCCTTGCCCTTTGAGTCGACCGCCAACAGCTTCATCGCGGGCGATGCCAAGCTCATCAATTTCAATTATTTCTTCACCCGCAAGTTGTCCTTCGTGAAGGAGGCCGATGCCGCGGTGGGATTACCGGGCGGTTTTGGCACGATGGATGAAGTGTTCGAAGCGCTCACTCTGATCCAGACGGGCAAGGCCTCGATTTATCCCATCGTTCTCCTCGATGCGGAGGGAGGGACCTACTGGAAATTCTGGAAGCAGTTCATCGACGAGCATCTCGCTCGCTTGGGCCTGATTTCCCAGAATGATTTTTCGTTGTTCAAGGTGACTGATGACGTGGAAGAGGCGGTGTCGGAAGTGGTGAACTTCTACCGGATTTTTCATTCCTACCGCTACGTGGGTGATCAGATCATCATTCGGCTCAACGAGGCGCTGAGTGAAGAGGCGGTGGCCTCATTGAACGAGGAGTTTTCGGAGGTCGTGAAATCTGGAACGATTGTTCAGCAGTCCTGCCTGGAGGAAGAGGATGACGAGCCGGAGATTGACCGGTTGTCCCGAATCGTCTTTCGGCACCGGCGGCGCGACTTCGGGCGCCTGCGGCAATTGATTGATGCGGTTAATGTCAGCGAGACTGCGGTCGCGAAGTAAGGAGGTCTCATGGCGGCGGGAGAACGAGCGGATACCTTGTTAGTGACGCGGGGGCTTTGTGATTCGCGCGAGCAGGCCAAGCGTCTCATCATGGCGGGGGAGGTCATGTGCGGAACGGAGCGGGTGGCCAAGCCATCCACCAAGCTCCCGGTGGATGCCGATTTTACTGTCTTGCAGCGGCCCAAGTATGTCGGGCGCGGCGGTCTGAAAATGGAGGGTGCGTTGGAAGGATTTGCGATCGATCCGGCTGGTTGGGTGTGTCTCGACCTCGGGTCATCGACTGGAGGGTTCACCGATTGTCTTCTGCAACATGGGGCCAAGCGAGTGCACGCGGTGGATGTGGGCACCAATCAGCTGGCCTGGAAATTGCGGAAGGATCCGCGTGTGGTGGTGAAGGAACAGTTCAACGGGCGCCATCTGGTGGAGAGCGATCTTGGGGAGCGGGTCGATTTCGTGGTGATGGATCTCTCCTTCATTTCGTTGTGCAAGGTGCTCCCGGCGGCCTTCGGGGTGTTGCGCGAGAGTGGTTCGCTGGTGTGTCTAATCAAGCCCCAGTTCGAGCTCTCCAGGGAGGAAGTGGGGAAGGGGGGAATCGTGCGGGAAGCAGAGTTGCGCAGCAAGGCGGTGGAAGGAATTCGACGGTTCGTGACGGAGGAGTTGAGGCGCGAATGGATCGGCCTCCTGGAGTCGCCCATCACGGGCACGGACGGCAATGTCGAATTTCTGGCGTGGCTGAGATGACTGCTTATTGCAGCCGGCTTTTGGCCGCCCAGAGTCCGAGCGCAGGATTGCTGATATAGTAGAAGCGTTCTCCATCCGCAGTGGTATTCCAACCATTGCGTCGTCCTTCCGGCTCGTAGCGTGCAAGCATCTCCCCGAGGGCGGCGTAGGAAAAGCCCACCGCTTCGATTTGCTGTCGGGTGAGGTGCCCGGGGCAGTAGGTGATCTTGAATCGGTTGTCCGAGGAGCCGTGAATGAGGTGGGCTGCAGCAGAGAGGTTGTTGCGAAGGTCTTCGTTCTCCTCGACCAAACGCATCACTTCTTCAGGAGTTCGGTAGCCGTATTTCCTGATCAGGACATCGATTTCAGGATCCTCCCCGAAGGTGCGCACTCCGGGGGCGAGAATGATGAGTTCTCCTGCGTCTGCGATCGCCATGCGGGTTCGGTAGATGCCCTTGTTCCCGATCCAGGTGCTATGAAATTCATCGGGGTCCATGCTCACCACTACTTTGGAAAGCTCCTCGTCCAACTGGGTGAAGTTGACCTCTACTGCGAGGGTGGCTGCTTTTTCGAATGCTTCGCGATCACCGACGAAGAGCCCGCGAGTGACTAGCTCGCCCTGCTCGTTGGCGCCGATGACGGTCTGCGCGTAGATGATGGGAAGGTCCTGGCAGAAGTGATCTTCGGCGTAGTTCAGAATGCGCCGGAGACAAGTGTCGGAGCGTCCCATCATGCGTTCCATTCCGTAGATGGCGCCGATGTAGTGGCTTTCATTGATGCCATCCTGCCCACCGGTCCCCACGAAGAGATTCTTGTTGCCATTGGCCACCCCGATCACCTCGTGGGGCACGGCCTGACCGATGGAGAGGATGAGGTCGTGCCCTCCCTTCCAAACGAGCTTGTTGATCTGTGCCGGCCACGGGCGGGTCCAGATTCCGTCGGTGACTTCGGAAACAAACTCAGCGGGGACCTCGCCCACGGTGACCACATCTTCGCGCCAATTGTGATCCCGAACCAGGCTCCGCGGCACGGTGGGATACATGCGCTCGAGCTGCTCATCGGTCATGGGGAAGTGGGTTCCCAAGGCCGGGAGGACGTCCGCGAGATTTTTTCCGTAGTAATCAGAGGCGCTACAGGTGAGGACGCCCGACTTGCTGTAGAAGCGGGAGAAGTCTGGCGGGACCACGAGGACCTTTTGGCGCGCACCGAGCGATTCGAGGGCGGAAGTGAGGGCGGCGGCGAGATCGGCGTCGCTCAGTTCGGTGGTGGGAGAGCCTTGGGAGAAGAGGAGCACGGGAGTTTAGTAAACGCGGAAGGAGGTAAAATCGAGAGCTTCTCCGAGCCCGGCGACTTTCGGAGCAGAATTTTTGCATAGCGAAACGCCCGGATCGTCAGGGCGGTGTAGGCAAGAGCACCGGATGCGCACCGAGAGCATCGACCAGCACCAGTTGCCTATACCCCCTCAAGCCTAACCCCCGAATCATCAACCCGTAGAGGACGTGCCAGCTCCCCCCAATTCCCGCAAATCGCTACGGAAACAACTTTACAGCAACGACCGCTGACACGCCTCCATCCCCAACCCCCATGCGTCCGGCGCGGTTTTTTTGGAACCGCGCCGGACCCTGTTCGGGCATGGACCGGGGCGAGCGAGCGCTGTGAACTTCCCTCCTCCCTTGGGAATTTGATCTCCTTCAGGGTTTTGCGGGAAAAAATGAGGATTCAGGGCCTCCCCGGCACTTTGTGAAAAATTTCACAAGCGGGCCTTGAGTAGAGCGGGAAGGGAGGTAGTCTCCGCCCGGTGAGCGCAGAAATTGTCGGTAGTTCGCTTTCGCATGCCGCCTACGACTCGAAGGTCGAAGGCAACATCATCTTTACGCGTCTCGATGCCGCGATCAACTGGATGCGGAAGAACTCCCTCTGGCCCATGCCAATGGGCTTGGCTTGTTGTGCGATTGAGCTCATGGCGACCGGTGCGGCCCGATTTGACATCTCGCGCTTTGGCATGGAGGTCATGCGCTTTTCACCCCGCCAAGCTGACGTGATGATCGTTGCGGGCACGGTGACCTACAAGATGGCTCTCGCGGTGCGGCGCATCTGGGAGCAGATGCCGGAACCCAAATGGTGCATCGCGATGGGTGCCTGTGCGTCGAGTGGTGGCATGTATCGCAGCTATGCGGTTCTGCAGGGGATCGATCGAATCCTTCCGGTGGACGTCTATATTTCGGGGTGCCCTCCCCGTCCTGAGGCCTTGCTCGAAGGGCTGATGAAGCTGCAGGGCATCATCGATCAGGAGCGGCCGATCGAAGAACAGCTTGAGGACATCAAGAAAGCGCAGGTATGAGTGCAGCCAAAGATGTGACCGCACTCCGCAAGGAGTTTGGGCGGACCAAGGTGAAGCAGGTGATCGAATTTCGTGGCGAGCACACCGTGGTGGTAAAACTTGAAGCCCTGAAGGAGATCCTGGCGTATTGCCGCCAAGAGAAGGGTTACGACTTTCTCCTCGATGTGTGCAGCGTCGATAACATGGGCGAGGATCCGCGCTTCGAGATCGTCTACGAGCTCGCAACCATCGATGATCGCAAGCACCTGCGCGTGAAAGCCAAGGTCTCGGAAGAGGAAGAGGTGCCCACCGTGGTGGACCTCTGGAAGACCGCGAACTGGCATGAACGCGAGATTTACGACATGATGGGAATTCGCTTTACGGATCATCCCAACTTGAAGCGAATCTTGATGTGGGAAGGGTATCCTTACTATCCGCTGCGCAAGGAATTTCCGCTGGCGGGCAAACCCAGCGAGATGCCCGATGTGGCTTTTAGTGGCGTGGCTCCGCTGGTGGGTGGACCCTTCGTGACCGGTCCCGGATCTGACCGGGTGAGTGGTGAGCCGCGAGCCAAGGGCGAAAGCTGAGCAGGGGCCTTTTGCTTTGATTGAGCAGAATTGGCACGATACTGTCTGAGATCATGCGTTTGTTACGGAGCTGAATTCTCCTCGCGGATGCGGTCCTTACATTCATGAATCACCCTCGCATCATTCCGCGGGTCAGCTTGCACCGGCCTGGCTTCGATGTGCTTACCTTGCTCTGCGCGGTGCTCATCGTGATCCAAGTCATGGTCGAAGTGAGCGGTGGAGTGATGGCCCACATTTCAGGCGGGCTCTACGAAACATTTGGGCTCAGCAGGCCTGGCATTTCATCCGGGCGGGTCTGGCAGCTCTTCACCCATCCTTTCCTGCACGGAAGCTGGATGCATTTGCTGCTCAATGGGCTCATGATCTTTCTGATGGGAGGGCGCGTGTTCCACATCCTGGGCGGACGGGCCTTCGCGAAAATCTTCTTTGGGGGCGTCCTTGCGGGTGGATTGCTGCACGTGCTCCTGCAACCCAGATTCCCCTTGGGAGAAGATGGGAGCATGATTGCCGATGCGCCCCTGGTAGGAGCCTCTGCCGGAGCGATCGCGTTGCTCCTCGCGCTCACCATCTTATCGCCGGACTCCCGCATGTGGCCTTTCATGATCTCGGGAAGAAATCTCGGACGTGGCCTGTTGGTTGCGACCGTAATCCTCTTTGTCCTCACTCCCGGCTTGAACATTCCGGTGCTCAGCGCGGTGGGATTGTGGCTCACTGAGAAAGCGGGATTGGAAGCTCTCTTTGACATCAGCCACATTTGCCATTTCGGAGGTGGACTGGTGGGAATGGTTTATGCGCGCCGCCTCCTGCATTCGCCGGTGAGCTTGGAACAACTCCGTCGCGCCCGCAAACGACGCGAGGGCATCGCAGCGTGATTTGGGGGCAAGGGAGGAGCCAGTCCGCGGGAAGGAGGCAATTCTTCCTTACCGAGGCGTTGGACACCGTAGTGCAAATTGAGCGCAATTCTCGAGCGCGGAGTCTGGTGCGCAGCCTTGGATCGACCTAACGTTGGGATTTCCTAGCCTGTTGAGAGACTCCCGCCCGGCTCCTGTTGTAGCTCTTGGTCGGAGAATTGCTGTGTGTAGGAGCGGCTTTGCTTGGTTGCGGCGGCGGCGAACTTGGCTTGCTGGTCGGACGCGGGCTTCGAGTGGAAGTGAGTGCGGTGGGATTTGGGCGGGAATTCCCGGAAGGCGGGCGGGAATTCCCGGAAGGCTGGGCGTTGCCTGAGCTGCGGCTTCCTCTCGGGCTTGAACTACGCGGACTGGAGGAACGCGGACTGGAGGAACGCGG